>DASXDA010000112.1:0-6621 GCA_036490875.1 Solirubrobacteraceae bacterium | reverse complement strand
CGCCGATGATCTGAGCCGCAAGGCTCGGGCGTACCACCCCGACGTGGCGGTCGTGGACATCGACATGCCGCTGGCCGGCGGCGACGGCGACTGTGTAGAGGCCGCCCGGAGGATCCGCGCGCTCGATCCCCGCACCGCCGTTATGGCCCTGTCCCGACGCGCCGACGAGCGATACGCGCTTGCGGTTCTGGGCGAGCAGCCGGAAGGCTTCGGGTACCTGCTCAAGACGCGGATCCGCGACGTCGAAGACTTCACGGCATCGGTGCGCCGAGTCGCCGCCGGGGGCTCGGCGATCGACCCGCGCGTCGTCTCTCGCCTAGCTGGCCGCCACGAGAACCCAGACCCGATCGGCGACCTGACCGCCCGCGAGCGCCAGGTGCTCGCGCTGATCGCAGAGGGGCGGTCCAACAGCTCCATCGCCAGCGGACTGGTGGTGACGATCGCCGCCGTCGAGCGCCATATCACGAGCATCTTCGGCAAGCTCGGCCTGCCGCCCGATCGCGACGATCATCGCCGCGTACTCGCCGTCTTGCGATACCTCGGCCGCTAGCTTCGGCCGCCACCGCCTCCGAGCGATCGCATTGGCGGCGTCGGTCGCCGGCCTAACACCAGTATCAGCGGACCATGATGAAGCCTGCTCCACCCGCACCCGATCAGCTCGGCCCCGCGATCGCCTACCTCGCGGTGAAGGATGGGACCCCCGTCTACGAGCGCGCAGGGAGCCGCGTCGGGGTCGTCGAGCACGTGATGGCGGTGGGCGGGATCTTCAAGGGCATCATCATTCACACCTACCCGCTCCCCGGCCGCCACCTGTATGCGGACGCAGGGCAGATCGCAGAGCTACGCGAGCGCGGGGTGCTGCTGTCGGTAAACCGGGAACAGCTGCACGATCCGAGCATCGAACCGGCGCGGCATTCGCCGGATCGGCGGGAAGCAGGTCTCGAGGCGCGGGTACGCCGGGCGTGGGACTGGATCGCGAACCGCGTCTGAGCCGTCAGCGATGACGGACGCGCCGCACGTCTCGTTCGGCACCGTGCTGCGCCGTGACCCGCGGGCGGGCGGACCGGCACGACACCGTTCCGCCCGCCGGAGGAGGAGAGGAGAGACCTAACCGCGGGCCTCATGTTCGGCCACCACAGTGACCTGCTGGTACCTCTAGACCGGGAGCAGGCGCGCGCAAGCTCATCGGCGTCTCCCCTGCGACACGCCGTCACGGAGCCGAGCCCTTGGCGCCTCTCGCTGGCCGATAGGCGTAGGCCGCCTCACGAACGGCGTCGTCGGACTCGATCGCCGCTCCAAGGGCGCCGCCGGTAGTCGCCAGCGACGCCGCGAGCCACACGAGCTTCACGTAGTCGGCCACGCCGGCGCCGTGCCCGACGGCGTGTGCCAGCACGTTGGGCTTGAGCAAAACCAACGCGGCGGCGAGCAAGACCACGAACTGGGCGACGTAGAGAACCAGCACGCCGCAAGCCACCGTGAGGGTGGTGGCCAGGTTGAACAGAACGACCTGGGGCCGCGACTCCGGAGATCCGCCGTGCTCCCACAGGCGGTGACCGGCGATCAGGGAGAGCACCGTTCCGACTATCGCGGCGGCCGCGAGGAGTCCCAGCCGCACCGGCTCGAGCGATTCGGCGATGCGCCACACATCCGGGCTGAGGAGTGCGAACGCGGAGACGGCGAACGCACCGAACAGTGCGCGGTGAAGGCCGGCGGCCAGCCGCCAGGGCCGATTGGCTCGGAGCATCCCGAGCAGCAATCGCAGGTGGCGCGCCGCTACCCGGATCACGAACAACGGCGTGAGACGCCGGCTGGTGCCGTCGCGCCGCGCCAGCTCCTCGAGCACGCGCTGCGCGCGGGCACCGCACTCGCTCATTCCCCCGTCGGCGGTGCCGGCGAGAGACCGACTTGGATCCTCGCAGACCAGCTCAGCGATCACCTCGACGATCTGCTCACGCAACCGGCGCGACAATTGCAGCGCCCCGAGCGCTGGCAGCGAGACGATGCCCACGCCGTGGGTGACGCTGACGTGGGAGACGATCAGCCGGCCGTCGAGGTAGAGGGGCAGGTCGGTCACGCCGACGCAGATCGCCCAGTCGTGGTCGAGCAGCTCTTGGCGGACGGCCTCGACGAGCTCGGCGACCCCGGCCGGCGGGATCACCAGCGCATGCTCGGTGAGGATCTCCGGGGCCCAGCGGACGGACGGAAACGCCGACTCCAGGTGCGCCCGAAGCTCCTCGGCGATTCCCGCCGTCAGCGCCGAGGCCAGCCCCGGTGCCGCCACGAGCCCGATCCGCAGCGTCAGCTCGGCGGGTGGCAGCTCGCCGCGCGGGCCGCCCGCGGGCTGATCCAGCGCCACCGCCGAGGCCGCCAACGCTGGCTCCTTCAACTACGCACGGTCGCCGGCCGGGGCCAGGTGCGGCTCAAGCCACTCGTTCAGGCGCGCCTGCGGGACGGCCCCCACCAACCGGTCGACCTCCGCTCCGCCGCGGAACAGGACGAGCAGCGGAATGCCGCGGATTTGGTAGCGGTCGGAGATGTCCGGCGCCTCGTCGACATTGAGCTTGACCACCTTCAGCTGGCCGGCGTGCTCGCGACCGGCGCGCTCGACCAGCGGCGAGACCATGCGACAGGGCCCGCACCAGGGCGCCCAGAAGTCGACCAGCACGGGTACCGACGCGTTGATCTCCTCATCGAAGCTGTCGGGGGCGGCGTCGACGATCCAGGGCAGCACCGTGTGGCAGACGCTGCAGCGCGGGATCCCGGACGGGCTCGGGCGCACGCGGTTCTTCGTGCCGCAGTTGGGACAGGCGATGATCGTGCCCTGCGCGGGCATCAGGTTCCCTCCCGGGAGGGACGCGCCGGCTCACGCGTCGGCGAGGGCGCGCGCACGATCCACGCGGCGCGCCGGAGAAACGCTCGAAGCAGCGAGAGCAGCTTGCGCGCGACGGCGCGAGGAGCGACCAGCAGCGCCACGGCGAGGAATTCGGCCAGCGTGAGGGCGACGCAGATCATGACGATCCCCACCGCATGCAATACGTCGCCGATCGAGGCCTGATCGATCACACCGCTCGCGATAGGTCGAGCGCGGCGGCGCACAAGCGACGACCGATCGGCTCTGGCGAGCGGAGCCGGACGGCCTACGTCTACGGGCATGACCGCGCTACGGGTTCTGCCCGATCCGGCCGCCGTCTGCGCCGAGCTGCTGCTCGCGGCCGCGAGCGCGGGTGGACGGCTGGTGCTCGCCGGGGGAACGACGCCGCGACCAGCGTACGAGCGAGCAGCGGCCGACCCGGTCAAGTGGCGCACGGCGACCGTGTGGTTCAGCGACGAGCGCTGCGTGTCTCCCAAGGATGCGCGCTCCAACTACCGGATGGTGCAGACGGCGCTGCTCAGCCGACTGCATGGCGGTGCCCGCCCGGACGTGCACCGGATCCGGGGGGAGCTCGGGCCGCGTGCGGCCGCCGATGAATACGAGCGGCGGCTCCAGGGCGCGCGCCCGCCCCGGTTCGACCTCGTCCTGCTCGGTCTCGGCGCCGATGGCCACACCGCTTCGCTGTTCCCCGGCCAGGAATCGCTGCTCGAGCGCGAGCGTCTGGCGGTCGGGATCGAACGCCCCGGGCAGCCGCCGCTCGTCCCGAGGGTGTCGCTCACGCTCCCGGCGCTCGCCTCCACCGCCCGCGTCGTCTTCCTGGTCACCGGGGCCGAGAAGGCCGACGCGGTCGCGGCCGCGTTCGGTGCGGGCGCTTGTCCAGACCTGCGCGTTCCCGCGTCGATGCTGGCGCCGCTGGTCGGCGAGGTGCTCGTGCTTCTCGACGCCGCGGCAGCATCGCGACTATGAGCGATGTGGTCGGCGTGCGCGCCGGCGTGCTTGGGGCAGCGCTGCTCGCCATGCACGAGCTCGAGGGACCGCGACCGCCGCCCGCGCCCGGACGCCGCTGATCGCCTCAGGTCTACGAACCCGCGGCGCCGCGAGCCTCGACCCGCACGCGTTCGCGGCGATCATCGCGGTGGCGTGCCGCCAGCCGACTGGCGGTCCCGGCCGTCCGCCCGCCGCCGGGCGGCGCGGACGGCCGCGACCTGCCTTCACGCGCCAACCGTCGCGCTCTCGCGCTGGCCGGCGCTCACCTCCTGGCGCGCGCCGTTCGCCTGCGCCTTGATCTCGACTCGGCGCGGGCGCATCGTCTCGGGCTTCGGGATCCGCAGGGTCAGCACGCCGTCGGACAGGGCCGCGTCGATCGCTTCCGGATCGAGCCCCCGAGGCACGCGCAGCGTGCGCTCGAAGCGCCCAAATCCGCGCTCGATCCTCCGCACCGGACCCCTTCCGTTGTCCTGGGCGTAGGGAAACGGCCGGTCACCGCGGATCGTGAGGACGTCGTTCTCGAGCTCGATCTCGAGGTTGTCCGACCGCAGTCCCGGCACGTCCATGTACACGGTGACTCCGTCATCGTCGACCAGCAGATCGGCCGGGGGAAGGAATGCGCCCACCGTCCCCTGGTCGTGCAAGACCTGGCCGAGCTCACGCAGCCAAGGCGTGAATGGCTCTACCAATGTTGTCGCCATTGCTCCTCCGTGGTTCGTCGTTCGAGGCTCCGCCGGGCGGGAGCCTCCTGTCGCATCGGTGCAGCTAGGACGCGCCGGATCGGGATCAAGGCGACCGTCACGAAACAGTTGATGCGCCCGCGCTGCGGCCTAACTCCCGCTGTCGAGGAGCTCCACAGAGATGAGCGCGATCACCGAGCCGACGGCCCCGTGACGGCGACGCAGCCGCTGGCGCTGACCGAGTCGCCCGACGTCTACGGGGCGTTCCCGCGGCTGAGCGATGAGCAGATCGCCGCGCTCGAGACGGTCGGCGAGCGCAGACGCGTCAAGCCGGGGGACGTGCTCTACCGCGAGGGCGACGGCAACCGCGATTTCTTCGTGATCCTCGAGGGGAAGGTTGCGATCGTCGAGGAGTCGGGGGCCGGCGAGCGAGTGATCGGCGTTCACGGACCGCGGCGGTTCCTCGGCGAGCTCGGCCTGGTCACCGGCCAGGCGGTGTTCGTCTCGGCGGTCGTGCGCGAGCCCGGCGAGGTGCTGGTGGTCCCGCAGGAGCGGCTGCGGGAGATCGTCACCCACGATCTGGTGCTCGGCGATCAGATCCTGCGGGCCCTGATCATGCGCCGCGCGATCCTGATCGGGCTGGGGATCGGCTTTCGGATCGTCGGCTCCCGCTACTCGCCCGACACGCGCCGACTGCGCGACTTCGCGATCCGCAACCGGCTCCCGCACCACTGGGTGGACCTCGAGTCAGATCCGGGCGCCGAGGAGATCCTCAGGCGACTGGGCCTGGCGCCCGAGGAGTGTCCGATCGTGCTCCTCGGTCCCGGCCACGTGCTGCGCAACCCGAGCAACGCGGAGCTCGCCCGCGCGCTGGGCCTGCGGCCGCCGAGCGCATCGGAGGCGACGTGCGACCTGATCGTCGTCGGCGGCGGCCCCGCCGGCCTGGCGGTCGCGGTGTACGGTGCCTCGGAAGGGTTCGAGACGGTCGTGTTGGAGTCGCTGGCGACCGGCGGGCAGGCGGGAACGTCGTCGAGGATCGAGAACTACCTCGGCTTCCCGGCGGGGATCTCGGGCGCGGAGCTGGCGGAGCGCGCGACGATCCAGGCGCAGAAGTTCGGTGCCCGGATCACCGTTCCCGGTGAAGCTGTCGGGCTCGAGGCGCTCGACGGCACGTTGCGCGTGAAGCTGCCCGATGGCGAGTCTGTGATCGGCCGGGCGGTCGTGATCGCGACCGGCGTCCGCTACCGCAGGCTGCCGGTCGCCGATCTGGCGAAGTTCGAGGGGACGAGCGTCCACTACGCCGCCACGCAGATCGAGGCGCAGCTGTGCCGGGGCGATCCGGTCGTCGCGGTCGGCGGCGGCAACTCGGCGGGACAGGCAGCGCTGCTGCTGTCGCGCTACGTGCCGCACCTCAGCCTCGTCGTTCGCGAAGAGGACCTCGAGGACAACATGTCGCGCTACCTGGTCGACCGGATCGCGAGCACGCCGTCGGTTGAGGTGCTCACGCACTGCGAGGTCCGCGAGCTGATCGGCGACGACGCCCTCGAGGGGGTCATCGTGGAGGACACGAAGACGGGAGAGCGCAGCAGGATCGACGCGCGCGCGCTGTTCGTGTTCATCGGAGCCGAACCGCACACGGAATGGCTCCGGGGCACCGTCGCCCTCGACGAGGGTGGCTACATCCTCACGGGCCCGGACGCCGCGGCCGGGGGCCCGCCGCCGCAAGGCGAAAACGGCGCCAGGCGCTCAGCGCAGCTGCTCGAGACGAGCCTGGCCGGGGTGTTCGCCGCCGGTGACGTTCGCAGCGGCTCGACGCAGCGCGTCGCGGCCGCGGTCGGCGACGGCGCGATCGCCATCCGCGAGGTCCATCAGTTTCTCGGCGGGCGCCTGCAGGCGATCCGGCTGGCTCAGACGTACGTTTCGTCGAAGTAGCACCAGTGCCTTGGGGACGGCGAGCTTCGACCTATCGAGACCGGCAGACCACAGCCGACCTTCGAGGAGGCATGTCGTGACGAGCCTGGTGATCGAGCACTTCCGCACGCCGGACACGCACCGCAGGGAGCGGAGCCTGGAATCGGCTCG
>DASXDA010000111.1:0-67829 GCA_036490875.1 Solirubrobacteraceae bacterium | reverse complement strand
GGTCAAAATCGCCCAAGACTCCCCTCACAGAACCAGCGTTCTGTGACGGATCGCGCCGCGCGCGATCGACCAGCACTCGACCGCGTCGTACGCGAGCAGGAAGGGAATCAGCCACGGCCCGCCGCCCTCGCGTCGAGCCCGCCTGCGGAGCTCGAGCATGTGGCGCGTCAGAATCAGCCGCCGCACCGGCCGCGGCGCGGCGAGCGACAGCACCGAGCGCCACAGCAGGTAGTGCCACACGTTCCAGAACACGTGGCGGTGGAGCATCGCGCGTGTCTGGGGATGAGCGGAGAACAGGCGGGTGACCGCGCCCCACCGGCTCGCGAACCGCAGCATGCCGCGCATCCCGACCCGGTCCACGGAGTGAAATACGACCGCGTCAAGCGCGAGCGCAGTCCGGGCGCCGCGCTCGATCGCGCGCCACGCCAGGTCGGTGTCCTCGCCCGCGGGACGCGCGCCGAAGCGCTCGTCGAACCCGGCGAGCGCCTCGAGCAGCTCGCGCGGGTAGAAGATGTTGCACGCCTCGTACTGCGGCCCCAACGTCTCGACCCGCACCGTCCGCGACAGCGGGCCGTCCTGGTCGAGCTCGCGTGGATCCGGCCGCGTGACCCCCTGGATCACCGCGCCCGGGGTCAAGAAACTTGCCCGCACGCCGGCGGCGAGCCAGCCGGCGTCGGGGGCGCAGTCGTCATCGGTGAACGCAACCAGCGGTGCGCGCGCGACCCGCCAGCCGCTGTTGCGCCCGCCGGCCGGCCCCACCGTCACCTCGTTGCGCACCGAGCGAAGCTGCAGACCGGGTCTCCCGGATTCCTGCGAGAGCACGGCCGCGGTCGCCTCGCCCGAGGAGCCGTTGTCGACGACGATCACCTCGAACATATCCGCCGCGAGCTCCTGATCCCGCAGGCTCGCAAGCAGCCGCGCGAGCCGCTCCGGCCGGTTGTAGGTCGACACCACGACCGACACGAGCGGCTCCGGCACGGGCCGGATTCTCCTACATTCCCTCGCCGTGGCCGAGCGTCCACCCAGCGGCCCCAAGCCGCGCAACCTGGTCGTGGTGGTGCTCGACAGCCTGCGCTACGACAGCTGGGTCGCGGCGCCGCCCGCGAGCCTGGCGGAGCTCGGTGAGGTGGAGCGCCGGTGGAGCTACGCGTCGTGGACGGCGCCGTCGCATTACAACCTGCTGATGGGGCTGATGCCCCACGAGAGCCCGTCACACGTGTACGCGTCCGAGTACTACAAGCGGGACTTCCGGCGCTACACCGAGCGGCTCGGAGTCGGCGAGATCGATTTCTCGAAGCTGCTGCCGTCGATCTTCCTGCCGACGTATCTGAAGCACACGCTCGGCTACCGCACCCACGCGCGCGTCTCGATGCCGGTGCTCAACCGGTTCACGCCGATCAACCGCGACTTCGACTCCTACGAGCTGATGCCGACCCACAACGACATGGCGGCAATCGTCGAGCAGCTGTCGTTCGACGAGGAGCGGCCGTCGTTCTGGCTGCTGAACGTGGGGGAGACCCACTACCCGTACGCGAGGCCGGGGCAGGACTCGAGCGACCTGCCGCACATCTCGGGCGTGCATGGCGTGTTCAAGAAGATCAGCTCGCACCACGCTGCCGACGACGCCGCCCAGGCCGAGCCCGAGTTCTTCGATGAAGCGCGGCTGAAGTCGCTCCACGAGCGACAGGTCGCGGCGCTCGAGTACCTCGACGGTGTGTTCGCGACGCTGCTCGAGCGGCTGCCTGGCGACACCTGGCTGATCGTGACCTCCGACCACGGCGAACTGTTCGGCGAGGACGGCTACTTCGGGCACGGCCCGATCGCGCACGAAAAGGTGCTCGAGGTGCCGTTCGTCGAGGGGCTCGTACGCTAGTGCCCTAGGTGACGAGCTCGCGCTTGAGGTAGAGCTGGGTCGTCGACGAGCCGCCCGTCTCGAACTGGGTCGCGGTCACCAGCTCCCACCCGTCGCGGCCGAGCTCGTTCAGCGCGGCCAACGCGTTTGGGTACTCCCGCTCCGATCCATCGGGGAAGAAGGCGGCGGTCTCGGGTTTCGCCTCCGAACCCGGAGCCGGCGCGAACCGATAGACGCGGACGTACTCGAAGGCCGGCACGGCCCCGATTCTCCTATAAAGCCGCTAGCCGTATCCGAGCAGCCGCATCTGCTGCTGGAGCGCCTCGAGCTCCTCCGCGCTCGGCGCGGCCGCGGCGGCTGGCGGAGCGGCTGACCCGATCGCCAACGCGGGGTGCTCGAGCGCCGCCACCAGGTCGTCGAAGTCGCCGCCGACGCCGTGCGGATCGAGCGGCGCGCGCTCGTCGGGATCGCGCTCGAGGTCGTAGAGCCGCAGCTCGTCCTCGTTTCGGCGGACGAGCTTGCGCCGGCCGTCGGTGACCGCGGTGTAGCTCGCGGTGAGCCGCGCGACCGCCTCGTCGTCGAGGTCCCAGCGCCGCGCGAACTCGATCACCCGCGGATGGTCGGGCGAGCCGATCGCGTCGTACTGGGAGACCGCAACCCCGGCGGGCAGCTCCTCCGACGGCCACGGATGCTCCTCGATCCCGGCGGCCTCGGCGACGATCCGCGGAAGCGAGGCGAGGCTGAGGGCGCCGTCCGAGCTCGGCGCGCCCGGGCCCGCGATCACCAGCGGCACGTTGATCAGCGCCTCGTTGACGGCAAACCCGTGGCCGACCAGCCCGTGCTCGCCGAAGTTCTCGCCGTGGTCGGCCGTGACGATCACCAGCGTCTGGTCGAGGATTCCCCGACGGTCGAGCGCCGCGAGCACGTCCGCGAGCCAGCGGTCGAGGTACGCCGCCGCCCGCGCGTAAAGATGCCGCATCCGCCCGAGTGCCTCCGCGGGCACCGTCGCGCGGCCCGCGGCGGACAGGCACAAGGCCTGAAAGCTGAGGTGCTTGCGCGCCTCGATCGCGGCCCGGACTCGATCGACCGCCAACAGGTCGTTCCACGGCCGGGGCGGCAGGCACGGCGAGTGACACTCGCACACGTTCGCGAACCAGAACGTCGGGCGGCCCGACCACTCGTCGATCGCGCCACGCAGCGCGTCGCCGAGCTGCGCGGCGCCGTTGTCCGAGCGCGCCCGCAGTCCCTCGAGCGCCCACGCGACGCCCGCGCGCGGGCCGCCGGAGAGCATCGCCTCGATTCGGCCGCCGCGGTCGGGCATCGCGTACACGAACTCGTCGAAGCCGGTGTCGAGGCCGACGTGTGGCGAGGCCCACAGGTTCGCGCTGAAGCCGCGCGTCTCGTACCCCGCCGCGCGCAGCACGGACGGCAGCAGCCGCTCGCCGAGCCCCTCGATCACGCCACGCGCGCCCTGTGGCGAGCCGTCCGGAGCCTGGCCTAGACCCAGCTGCCGCGGCAGCCGGCCGGCGAACAGCGATGCGTGCGACGGCAGCGTCCAGCTCGATGTCGCGTACGCGTGCGGGACGGCCGTCCCGCGGCGCGCCAGCTCGGCGATCGCGGGCGTCGAGCCGGGCGGCGCCCCGTGCGGCTCGATCGCGTCCCGGCGGAGCGCATCCAGCACCACGAGCAGGACGTTTGGCCTCCTCCTCACTGAGTTGTGAACATTAGTGGCACCCGCGACATGGCGGCCCCCCTCCACCGCCCCGTCGCTACGATCGCGCACGCGTGGCCGATACGAGGAGCATCGACACGCGCGGCGTCGCGCTCCGGAGCTACGCCGCCCGCGGCGTCCTGGTCAACAGCGCGTTCGACGTCGGCCTGAGCGCGCTCGGCCTGATCCGCGGCCTGATCCTCGCCGCGCTGATCACCACCACCGACTATGGCGTGTGGGGGGTGCTGGTCGTCTCGCTGGGCGTGCTCGCGCAGCTCAAGTTCGTCGGCGTGAGTGACAAGTACATCCAGCAGGAGGAGGCCGACCAGGAGCTCGCGTTCCAGCGCGCATTCACCGCCGAGTCGATCGCGACCGGGATCGCGATCATCCCGATGCTCGTCGCGCTCCCGATCATCGCGATCGTCTACGGCCACTGGGACCTGGTCCCACCCGGCCTGGTGCTGATCACGGTGATGGTCGCGAGCGCGCTGCAGGCGCCGATCTGGGTCGCGTACCGGCGGATGCACTTCGTCCGCCAGCGGTCACTGCTCACGGTGGAGCCGATCGTCGGATTCGTCGTCGCGATTGGGCTCGCCATCGCCGGGCTCGGCTACTGGGCGCTCGCGCTCGGGGTCGTCGCCGGCGCGTGGTCGGGCGCGGCCGTCGCCGCATGGACGTCGCCGTACCCGCTTCGATGGCGCTACGAACCGGGGTCGGTGAAGCTGTACTTCGCCTTCTCGGCCCCGATCTTCCTCGCGGTGCTGTCGTCGGTCGTCGTCGCCAACGCGGCCGCGATCGCGACCAACGCACACCTCGGGCTGGCCGGGGTCGGCGCCGTCGCCGTCGCGGCGAACATCAGCGCGTTCACCACCAGGGTCGACGACCTCGTCAGCGGGACGCTGTACCCGGCGATCTGCGCGGTCCAGAATCGGGTCGAGCTACTGCGCGAGTCGTTCGTCAAGGTCAACCGGGTCGCGCTGATGTGGGCGATGCCATTCGGGTTCGGCCTGACTCTGTTCGCTGGCGACCTGATCACGTTCGTGATCGGCGAGAAGTGGAGACCGGCGCTGGTGCTGCTCCAGGTCACCGGCGTCGTCGCCGCGGTCGCGCACATCGCGTTCAACTGGGACGACTACTTCCGCGCGCGGTCGCGGACAGTCCCGATCGCGGTTGCCGCGGTGGCGTCGACGACGGCGTTCGTCGCGGTCGGGCTGCCGCTGCTCTTCGCCTACGGCCTCGACGGCCTCGCCGTCGGTTTCGCCGCGCAGGCCGCGGTCCACTTGGTGTTCCGCGGCTGGTACCTCTCGCAGATGTTCCATGGGTTCTCGTTCGCGAGCCACGCGTGGCGGGCGATCCTCCCGACGGTCCCGGCGGTGCTCGTGGTGCTGCTGATCCGCCAGCTCGAGAGCGGCCCGCGCACCGGCGCGATGGCGATCGTCGAGCTGGTCGTCTACCTGTTCGTGACCCTGCTCGCGACCTGGCTGTTCGAGGGAGCGCTGATCCGCGAAGCCCTCTCGTACGTCTTCCGTCGAGAGGCGCGCGCCGCTCCGATTCCCGGATGAGAGCGAGCGTGATCGTGCCCGCGCGTGACGCGCGCATGACGCTGCCCGAGACCCTGGCCGGACTCGGCGAGCAGACGCTGGGAGGCCGGTTCGAGGTGATCGTCGTCGACAACGGATCGCGCGACGACACCGCCAAGCTGGCCGAGCGCAGCGAGATCGTCGCCCGCGTGATCCGCCGCCCCCGCGGCGACGGCCCCGGCGCCGCCCGGAACGCCGGCGCGGCCGCCAGCCGCGGTGAGGTGCTCGCGTTCCTCGACGCCGACTGCCGCCCCGCCCCCGAATGGCTGGCGAGCGGAGTTGCAGCGGTCGGCGACCACGACCTCGTCCAGGGAAAGGTCCTGCCCGACCCCGACGCGACGCTCGGCCCGTTTGACCGGACGCTCGCCGTCACCGGCGCTCACGGTCTGTTCGAGAGCGCGAACCTGTTCGTCACGCGCGAGCTGTTCGACCATGTCGGCGGCTTCCCCGCAGGGCTCGAGGCCGGCGGTCGCGGCGAGGCCGCCCCGTTCGGAGAGGACGTGCTGTTCGGCTGGCGCGCGCGACGCGCGGGCGCCCGAACCGGGTTCGACGAGCGGGCGCTCGCATACCACGAGGTGTTCGCCCGCGGCCCGGAAGGGTTCCTCGCCGAGCGCGCCAGGGTGGCGATGTTCCCGGCGCTCGCGGCGCAAGTGCCAGAGCTCCGGACGAGCTTCTTCTACCGCCGTCTGTTCCTCAGCAGGCGCTCGGCGAGCTTCGATCTCGGGGTGGTCGGCGTGGCGCTCGCGCTGCTGAGCCGGCGACCGCTGTCGCTGATCGCCGCTGCCCCGTACGCGTGGCTGCTCGCGAACGACACTCGCCGGTGGGGCCGGCGCGCACCGGCGCTCGCCCCGGTCGAGCTTCTCGCGGACGCGGTCGGCGCGGCGGCGCTGATCCGCGGCAGCGTCGCTTCGGGCTCGCCGGTCCTCTGAGCGGGCTACCGAGGCCGCGCGAGCACGGCGTGGTGGACCACGCCGTCGCCGCCCGCGAGCGCGCGTCTGGCGAGCCGGCCGATGATCGGCACCGCGCCCCGCTCCGGCGGCGGACGGCCCGGCCCGAACGGGATCGCGTACAAGCCGGATTCCTCGAGCGGCTCGAATCCAGCGGCGCGGAGCAGCTGCCGGTTGCCGTTGCGGTTCGCGAGCCACCACTGAGTTGCCCCACTCGTGCCGTCGAGCCTGAACACGGGCCGCCTGGGATGCAGGAGCGTCAGCCCCAGCTCGACCGTGTTGGTGGAGAGGAACGTCCCGTCGCAAACCGAGCGGATCGCCTGGAGCGCCCGCAGCGGATCGCGAAGGTGGAGCAGCAGGCTCCCGCACACGACCACGTCGAACGAGCCGAGCGTGGCGGGGTCGAGGTCGTAGACGCTGACCTGCTCGAGCCTGACCGACGATCGGAGCAGCTCGCGCGCGACCCGCACGCCGCCGCCGACGTTCGGCCCCGCCACCCACCGCATGTACTCCGGCCCGCGCTCGCGGGCGTGCACCTCCCAGTCCCAGTGCTCGTACCCCGGGAGATCGGCGGCGACGACCTCGGCCGCGCCCCGGCGCTCGAGCTCGAACGCGAGGAATCCGTCGTACGTGCCGACGTCGAGACACCGCTTGCCGCGGACGCTGGGCCACGGCAGCCGGTCGACGATCGGCCGCAGATCGAACATGCCCGGGGTGAGGACCCCCGGGGCGACCTCGATCGTGTGGTACCAGCTTGGGACGGTCGCGACCGCGGCGCGGGCGTCGGGAGGAGCCGTACGATCGGAGCTCGCCGCCATCGGCGCGCAGTCTAGGAAACGTCAGGAATGCTCGAGCAAAGCGCGAGTTCGATCACCGAGCGTGTCGGCGACGACGCGCTGGTGCTCGACGTCGGCGGCGGCGCACGCCCGTTCCCGCGCGCCGACTGGGTGATCGACGCGCTCCCCTTCCACGCGCGCGGCCAGCTCGGGTGGGACGGCGACCGCGCCGGCGAGCGGTTCGGCCCCGACACCTGGGTGCAGCGCGACATCTGCGACCGGGAGCCATGGCCGTTCTCGGACCGGCAGTTCGAGTTCGTCGTGTGCTCGCACACGCTCGAGGACGTGCGTGACCCGGTCTGGGTCTGCGCGGAGCTGCAGCGGGTCGCGAGCGGCGGCTACATCGAGGTGCCCGCGCTGCGCGAGGAGCTCACGTACGGGATCCAAGGACCGTGGGTGGGGTGGGGGCACCACCGCTGGCTCGTGATCGTCGACACCGAGCAGCTCGAGTTCGTGTTCAAGCACCACGTCGTCAACCGCGATGGGAGCCATCTGCCAGAGGGCGCGATGGACGGTGTCCCACCGGACGAGCGAGTCCAGACGCTCTGGTGGGAAGGAGGGTTCGATGCACTTGAGCGGTTGATGTGGACCGCCGGGGAGCTCGACGGGTTCCTCGAGGACGCCGTCGGCCCGCCCGATCGCGGGAGGCGCTGGTGGCGGTGACGGCGGCCGTCGTCTCGTGGAACACGCGGGAGCTCCTGGAGCGCTGCCTGCGCTCGCTCGAACCCGAGGTCGAGGCCGGCCGGCTCCGTGCCTGGGTCGTCGACAACGGCTCAAGCGACGGCTCGGCGCAGGCGGCGCGATCGCTCGCAGCGTGGGCTGAGGTCGTCGAGCCCGGCTCGAACCTCGGGTTCGGCCGCGCGGTCAACCTGGTCGCGGCGAGGACCGAGTCGGAGTGGCTACTCGTCGCCAACGCCGACGTGGCGCTCGAGCCGGGCGCGCTCGCGGCGCTGCTCGCCGCCGGGTCGGACCCGCGGATCGCGTGCGTCGCGCCGCGGCTGATCGGCCCGGACGGCGCAACCGAGCACTCCGTGTACCCGTTCCCGACGCTCTGGTTCACGACCGCCTTCAACCTCGGGCTCCACCGTCTGAGCGCCCGGTCGGCCGACCGACTATGCCTCGAGGGCTACTGGGACCCGGACCGTCCGCGCGCGGTCCCGTGGGCGATCGGGGCGTGCCTGTTGGTGCGGCGCCAGGCGTTCGAGCAGGCGGGCGGATTCGACGAGCGCCAGTGGCTGTTCGCCGAGGACCTCGAGCTCGGGTGGCGGCTTCGCGACCGCGGCTGGGTGACGTGGTACGAGCCGACCGCGCGCGTGCTGCACGACTCCGGCGCCGCGACGCGGCCCGCGTTCGGCCCCGAGCGCGATGCGCGCTTCATGACCGAGACCTACGCGTTGATCGCCCGTCGGCGCGGCCGGGCCGGCGCCCTGGCGACGGCGCTGCTGAACGTGTTCGGGGCGGTCGTGCGGCTCAACCGTCAGTGGCTTCGCGCCCACCTGAATGGCGCGCGCGAAGCGATACGCTCGCCGCGATGACGGAGGTACGCGAGGCGCTGCGCGCCCGCCGGGTCTGGTACCACACGCTCGAGCTCGAGCCGGGGGTCGTGACCCCCGGCCAGGTGGATCTCCGCCAGATCGCTTCCCGGGTGCTCCCAGACGATCTCCATGGCAAGCGGGCGCTCGATGTTGGCACGTTCGACGGGTTCTGGGCGTTCGAGATGGAACGCCGCGGCGCCGACGTTGTCGCGATCGACGTCGCGCGGGTCGAGGCGGCGCAGTGGCCGCCGAACAACCGCGAGCGGCTCGAGCGCGAGGTGCGAGCGCTGGACGTCCAGCTTGGTGGTGGTTTCGAGCTCGCCGCGGAGGCGCTCTCCTCGAGCGCCAGGCGGGTCGTCTGCGACGTGCTCGAGCTGACGCCGGAGGCCATCGGCGGAGCCGTCGACGTGGCGTTCATGGGTGCGCTCCTGATTCACGTCCGCGATCCAGTGCTGGCGCTGGAGCGGGTGTTTGGTGCGCTCGAGCCCGGAGGCGAGCTGTTCCAGCTCGAGCCCGTGTCGCTGTCGCTGTCGGCGCTTCACCCGCGGCGGCCGATCGCGCGTCTGCAGACGCTCGAGACCCCGTTCAACTGGTGGCGCCCGAACTGGGCGACGCTCAAGGCGTGGCTCGAGACCGCCGGCTTCAGCGAGATCCGCCGTACCGCGCTCCGCCGTCCGCCGCAGCGCCCACCGATGCGCGACTGGATGTGTGGCATCGCCTCACGCAGGCCGCGCTCGTGACGAACGTCGACGACGAAATCGCGCAGGCCGTCGCCCGCTACGGCTGGTACCACACGATCGACCTCGGCGACGGCGTGGTGACGCCGGGGATGTTCGACCACCGGCCGGTGGTCGACCGCTACATGCTCCCCGAGTCGCTCGAGGGTATGCGGTGCCTTGACGTCGGCACGATGGACGGGTTTTGGGCGTTCGAGATGGAACGCCGTGGCGCCGCCGAGGTAGTCGCGACCGACGTCGGCGCCGTCGACGAGCTCGACTGGCCGCGGCAGTGGCGCGAGCGGATACAGCCCGCGCTCGACGAGACGAAGGCCGAGCGGTTTGCGCTCGTCAGCGGCGCGCGCGGGTCGTCGGCGAACCGCATCGAGCGTTCGGTGTACGAGCTCGACCCCGCCGAGATCGGGCTGTTCGATCTCGTCTTCTGCGGCGACCTGCTCGTCCATCTCAAGGACCCGATCACCGCGGTGCAGCGGATCTTGGGGGTCTGCCGCGGCAGCGCGATCGTCTGCAACCCCGCGAAGCGGTTCCCGTTCGCCCGCCGCAGGGCGCTCGCGGAGTTCGATGGGATCGACCAGTTCCGCTGGTGGCTGCTGAGCGAGGCGAGCATCGAGCGGATGCTGCTCGCGGCGGGGTTCGACCGGATCGAGGTGGGCCGCCGGTTCGAGCTGCCGCCGACCGATGGCGGCCCGTGGCGCGGCCTACGGTGCGTGATGCGCGGCCACGTCCGCTGAGTACGCGGCCGCTTCGACCTCCGCTACGACGGCGTCGCCCCAGGCGGCTTCGGTGTGCGCGCGGGCGGTCTCGAACCCGCCGTCGCGCAGCCGAGTGCGGAGATCGGGATCGCCGGCGAGCTGCCTGACCGCCCAGGCGATCGCGCCCGGGTCCGCCGGGGGCACCGTCACGCAGTTGGACCCGTCGAGCAGGTACTCGCCCGACCCGCCGCGGGCGGTAGCGACCACGGGCCGGCCGATGCCCATCGCCTCGAGCGGCACCAACCCCCACGGCTCCTCCCAGCGGACCGGGAACACCACCGCGTCGGCGGAGGCGTAGACGTCCGCGAGCCCCGATCGGGCCGTCGGCCCCAGCTCTCGGACGCGGTCCGCGACGCCGAGCCGGTTTGCGAGCGCCCGAACCTCGGAGACCACGCGCCGGTCGCCCTGGCCCGCGAGTGTCAGTCTCGCCTCCGGAGGGAGCTGGGCGAGCGCGGCGACCGCGTCGAGCACGCCCTTGCGCTCGTCGATCCGCCCGACGTACAGCAGCCTCCACCCCCAATCAATCGGCGCGCGCGGGCTGAGGAACGCTCGGCCGATGCCCGAGTGCGCCACCGAGCTTCCCGGGAGCGCGTAGCCGGCCGCCCGCGCATGTGACCGGACCGTCTCTGACACGAACACGCACCGCACCGCGGCGTCGAGGTCGACCGCCGCGGGCAGCCCGGTGACGCGCTCGGCCATCGCCGCGAGCCGCGGGCGACCCCGGAACGGCGCGGTCCACCGGTCGACCGACGGCCCGTACGTGAGCCAGTCGTCGTGCACGAACGCCACCGCCGGGACCCCCGCGCGCCGCACGCGCTCGATCAGTGCGAGCGACATGCCGCCCATCGCGAACCACGTGACGAGCTGTGGCTCCAGGCGGCGGAGATGTCGGTCGAGCACCGCGGCGTTGTGGCGCTCGAGCTCGATCCGCCCGCGCCAGGAGATCCGCGGCCAGTCGTGGTCGCGCCAGTACCAGCGGAGCTCGCGGAACGTGTCCGGCTCGTCGGGCTCGCCGGTGCCGGTCCGGAAGTCGGTGGCGAGGACCCGGACCTCGTGCCCGCGGGCGCGCAGCGCGGCGGCCGCCGACGCCCACGCGAGCTCGTACCCGCCGAGGTGATGCGGCGGGTACATGCTGCCGACCGCGAGGATCCTCATCGTGCTGCGGCGAGCTCGCGGTAGAGCGCCAGGTAACGCTCGGTGCAGCGCTCGGTCGAGAACCGCTCGGCGTGGGCGCGGCAGCGCTGCGCGGTCCCCGGGTCGGCCGCGGCGTCGAGCGTCGGGAGGATCGCGTCGGCGAGCGGCTCGGGCTCGAGGCGGTCGAACAGCCGGCCGATCCCGTCGCGGTCGACGATCTCGGGGATGCCGCCGCCGGCGTACCCGACCACGGGCGTTCCGCACGCGAGCGCCTCGGCCAGGACAAGCCCGAACGCCTCGTCGACCGCGGGGAGCACCGCGACCCAGGCCTCGCCGTACGCCCGCGCCAGCGAGCGCTCGTCGTCGAGGTCGCGCCACTCCACGCCGGCCGCGTCGGCGTGTGCGCCGATCCCGGCACGCGCGGCCGCGCCGCGATCGCGGGGAGCTGAGAGCACGAGCCGCGCCTCGGGTAGGCGCTCGCGCACGAGCGCGAACGCGTCGAGCAGCAGCGGGACGTTCTTGCGCGGCTCCTCGACGGCGGCCGAGCAGACGATCGTCGGCCGCTCGGCGCGCGCATCGGCCGGTCCGAACCGGCGCAGGTCGACGCCGGGATGGATCACGCGGACCTCGCGCCCGAGCGACTCGCGGAACTCGTTCGCGGCGTACTCGCTGAGCGCGACGACCGCGTCGCATCCCTCCGCGGCACGCGAGAGGACGCTGCGCCGCCCCCTGGCGGCGTCGAGCCAGCGGCGGGTGGGGATTCCCATGTACGAGAGCAACGCCGGGCGCCCGGTCCGCCGTCCCCAGCGCGCCGCGGCGAGGGCGTCGGTCGGATACAGCGCGTGGGCGACGTGGTAGCGCTCCGAGCGCAGCGCCAGGTAGGTGAGCGGGATGTGGGTCAAGTAGGCCTCGTACCCCCGCCTGACCAGCCACGCCTGGGGCGGCCGGGGGAGGCGGATCACTCTCAGACCATCCTCAACCGAGCGCCGGGGGCGCCCTGGATGACTCGTGATCAGCGACGTCGGCTGGCCACGCGAGAGCAGGCCGCTCGCGAGCTCCCGGGCGAAGCGCTCCGACCCCCGGCGGACCTCGGGCCAGTAGCACGGGTTCAGCAGCGCGACGCGCAGCTCGTCGTCGTCGGCGAGGCGACTGGGCACCGGGCGATTATCGCCACAGGCCGGGCGTAGCCCCTAGCCGAACAGCGGCAGTCGCCGCCGCCGAGCGAGCGCGTCCATCCCATCCTGGATGGACGCGCTGACCTCGCGGTACGCGTCACGGACGTACCTGCCGTCGTCGGCGCGCTCGGGGTCTGAGTCGAGCCAGATCGGATCCTGGAACGCCGTCCGGATCTTGGTCGGCAGCGGGATCTCGGGCAGCAGCGCGGGAGAGATCCCCCACGGAAGCTGAAGCGCGATCGGGAACATCTTCAGCCGCGCAACCCTGTCGAGCGCCAGCAGCTTCGCGAAGCGCTTGCCGGTGGCGAGCACCGGCATCGAGTCCGGACCGCCGACCGTCGAGATCGGGACGATCGGGACGCCCGTGCGGATCGCAAGCTTGATGAACCCGGTCCGTCCCGCCAGAAGCGCGTCGTCGCGCCGGGTCCACGCACGCAGCGCGTCGCGGTCGCCGCCCGGCCACAGCGCCACGTCGCGGCCGCAGGCGAGCGCCGAGGAGATGCTGTCGGGCGCCGCGGGCAGGACGCCCATCTTCCGGAAGTAGGCTCCGAGCACGGGAAACGCCATCAGCGCGTCGTGCGCGGTGCCATGCAGAGGGCGCTCCCGCCCGTGCCGCCGCCACCACTGGATTCCCACCGTCCAGGCGTCCCACGGCAGCGGCGCCCCCGAGTGGATCCCGATCAGCAGCGCCGGGGGGTCCGGCAGCTTGTCCCAGCCGGTCATCTCCATCCGGAACCAGTAGTCCATCAACGGGTTCCAGAAGTACTTCTGGAGCTCGAGGAAGTCGAAGTCCGGGCCGTCCAGGGTCCACTCGGATGCGCGGTCGGCGACCCATCCGGTGACGCCCGACTGCTCGGCCCGCCGCAGGGCGACCTGGCGCCGCGCACGCTCTGCGTGCCGCTCAGCCTGCCTGCTGGGTTGTCTGTCCTGGACCGCGGTAGCCCGTTGCTCGCGTTGATTCCTCAGCTCGTCCATCTCGGGCCTCCCTCCCGGGGCGCGAGTTCGAAGTGCTCCTCTGGGTCTACCCCGGCGTCCTGAGGGCTACGCGAGCGGCGTCTCGTCGAGGCGCTCGCGAAGCTCCTGCACCGACTCGAAGATCGCGATCGCGCCCGCCTCGCGAAGCTCGTCGGCGCCGAAGCCGCCCGTGCGGACCGCCACCGCCCCGACCCCGGCACGCGATGCGGCTTCGACGTCCCACGGCGTGTCGCCGACCATCACCGCTTCGGAGGCCGCACCGCCGATTCGCTCGAGCGCCGACTGGACCAGATCGGGCCGCGGCTTGGTCGCCTCGACGTCCGCCGATGTCGTCCACGCGTCCGCGAGATCGCGCGCGTCGAGCTGGTCGAGGTAGTGATCGACCTCATCCTGTTTGGCCGAGCTCGCGAGCACGACCTTATGGCCCCGGCGCTTGAGGGCCTCGATCAGCTCCCGCGATCCGTCCATCGGCTCAACCTCGTCGATCAGCGCGAGGTAGTGCCGCTTCTCGGCCTCACGGATCTGGTCGCCGAGCTCTCCCTCCGTGCTGTCGTCGGTGACCGCGCGGACAAGCTGGTCGCCGCCCATCCCGATGTGCCGGTGGATCCGCCACAGCTCGAGCACGATTCCGTGGGCGCGAAACGCCCGGAACCACGCGAGCGCGTGCTGGTAGTTGGTGTCCACCAGCGTTCCGTCTATGTCGAGCACCGCGATCGCCATCGGTCCGTGCGGGCCGCCGCTACGAGGTCTTGCGCTCCATCTCGGCGACCTCCTCGGCCTTGCGCTCGGTCCGCTGCTGGTCGCGGACGAGCTCCTCCTTGGCCTCGCCCTTGCGCTCCTCCTTGCGGCCCTCGTTACGGAGGCCCGGGTCGCCGGCGAGGTCGCCGGCGGCCTTCTTCGCGCGGCCGGTGATCTTGTCGATGAGGCTCATCGGCTTGCTCCCTTCGGTTTGGGTTCGGTGCTTGCTACCCGACACGTTTGAGCGATATGCACCCCGGCAAGCCTTCGAGTTCGACGGGGCGGGAACGATCTGCGGCGGGTAGGCTGACGGAGTGGCCGAAGAAGGCGACAGCTCCACTCAGGACTCGCTCGGGCGGCTCGCCGAGGCACTAATCGCGCGCAGCGAAGCACGAGGGGAGCCGTGTATCGAATTGTCGGAGCTGAGCGAGCTGGTACAGGAGGCGGACCTCGGGGATGACGATGCCCAGCGGCTCCAGGACACCCTGGAGGCGCGCGGGATCGACGTCCGCGACGACTGCGGGCGCCCGGGGGTCGAGCAGACCACGTACGTGATCGACGACCTGGCGCAGCAGACCACCGACGCGATGGCGCTGTTCCTTCAGGAGGTGCGGCGCTACCCGCTGCTGACCCGCGCGCAGGAGGTCGAGCTGGCGCAGCGGATCGAGCGCGGCGACCTGGAGGCCAAGGAGCAACTGGTCAACTCGAACCTGCGGCTCGTGATCTCCAACGCACGGAAATTCCAGGGTCACGACATGCCGCTGCTCGACCTCATCCAGGAGGGGATTCTCGGTCTGATCCGCGCTGCGGAGAAGTTCGATTGGCGCAAGGGCTACAAGTTCTCCACCTACGCGACGTTCTGGATCCGGCAGGCGCTTCAGCGAGCGCTCGACAATCGCTCGCGCACGATCCGGATCCCCGTTCACCTCGGACAGCGCGAGCGCAAGATCGCACGCGTCCACCGCGAGCTCGCCGCCCAGCTCGGCCGGGAGCCGACCGACGATGAGATCGCCACCGCGGCCGAGCTGACCCCCGACGACGTGCGGGAAGCGAGGGAGACCGCGCGGGTGGTGACGAGCCTCGACCGCCCCGTCGGCGAAGAGGAGGAGACGCCGTTCGGCACGCTGCTGCCGAGCGGCGAGCGCGGACCCGAGGAGGAGGTCGACATCTCGCTGCGCGGGGACGCGCTGCGCAAGGCGGTCGACAGCCTTCCCGAGCGCGAGCGCGAGGTGGTGAAGCTCCGCTACGGGATCAACGGGGACGACCCAACGCCGCTGAGCGAGACCGGCCGCCGGCTGGGGATCTCCCAGGATGCGGTCCGCAAGCTCGAGCGCCGGGCGCTCACTGAGCTGGCCCAGAATCGCGAGCTCGAGGCGCTCCGCCCAGCCGCTTGAGGGGTTCGGTCGGCCGGCCGAGCGCTACTTCGCCGCTTTTCGGTGCCTACCGGCATAATCGAGTGTTCGCCCTAGGGGGTGCCGTGTCGGGCGCACAGGTGCCGCCCGGCTGGTCGTACCCGAAACTCGAAAAGGACCCCACGATGATCTGCCCCCACTGCAACCAGACGATCCGAGAAGAACAGCGCTACCTGATGTCGGTCGACCCCGACGCGGAGACCCCCAGGTGGGCGAAGTCGTTCGCTCGCTACCTGATCCTGTTCCTGGTGCTTGTCGCGTTGTTCGCGCTGCTCTCGCACGCCTCGGTGCTCTAGAACCGCACCCGCTCGCCGCTACCGGCGAGGGCCGCCAGGCCCGCTGATACGGTTTCCCGGATGGGGGACCGGTTGTTGAAGGGGCTGATCGCCTTCGCGTTGACGATCGGCGCATCCGCCGGCACGGCGCTCGCGGACAGCACCACCGTCAGCTCGTTCGACGGCACGAAGATCCACGTCAACTACTTCCCGGCGCCGGGACTGGGGCCGGGTGCCCGGAACGCGACCGTGTTGCTCGGGCCCGGCTGGAGCTCGCCGGGCGACACCAGCACGACCGACTCGACAGACACCTCGACCGGAATTCCAGGCGTCGGCACGATGCTCCGCGCCGGGTTCAACGTCGTCACCTGGGACCCGCGTGGGTTCGGCTCCTCTGGCGGGATGGTCGAAAGCGACAGCCCGGCCTACGAGGGACGAGACGTGTCCGCGATCATCACCTGGCTGGCCAAGCAGCCACAGGCGCTGCTCGACGCGCCGGGCA
The DNA here is from genome assembly GCA_036490875.1 of Solirubrobacteraceae bacterium. Lineage (GTDB taxonomy): Bacteria > Actinomycetota > Thermoleophilia > Solirubrobacterales > Solirubrobacteraceae > Palsa-465. Next base: position 51,668 of record DASXDA010000111.1, on the reverse strand, counting down.
ACCCGCGAGTCGGGATGGTCGGCGGCTCGTACGGCGGCGGGATCCAGCTCGACTCGGCCGCGATCGACCCCCGGATCGACGCGATCGTGCCCGACATCGCGTGGAACTCGCTGGTCACGAGCCTGTACAAGGAGCAGACCGTCAAGCAGGGCTGGGCCAACATCCTGTACGTCCTCGGGAAGGGCAACGGCCACCTCGACCCGATGATCGACCAGTCGTATGAGACCGGGCTCTCGGGCCGGCCGCTGACCCCGGCGGAGGTGAACTTCTACGCGACCCGCGGTCCCGGGAGCCTGGTGAGCAAGATCAAGATCCCGACGCTGCTGATCCAGGGGACCGCCGACAACCTGTTCACGCTGCAGGAGGCCGTCACCAACTACTCCATCCTGCGCCATGACGGCGTCCCCGTGAAGATGCTCTGGTTCTGCGGCGGCCACGGGATCTGCCTCACGAATCCCGGCGATACGTCGCTGATCGACAAGGACACGATCGCGTGGCTCGATCGCTATCTGGGGCGCGAGCGCGGCGTCAGCACCGGCCCGACGTTCGAGTGGGTCGACGAGAACGGCGCCGAGCGCACCGGCGGCGACTACCCGCTCGCCCCCGGCACGCCGATCAGCGCGCAGGGATCGGGCACGCTTCCGATCACGAACGCCGGCGGCTCCGGCCCCGTGGTCCCGAAGCAGGGAGCGAGCGCGACCGCGTCGGTGGCGGCGCCGATCACACCCGCCAAGGCCGCGAGCGCGGTCAACGTCACGATCCCGGCGCCGCACACGACGCAGCTGGTGGTCGGGGCGCCAGAGCTGACGATCACCTACTCCGGCACCGGGAGCGGCGAGAACGGCACCTCGGCGCGGGTGTTCGCACAGGTCGTCGACGATGCGACGGGGCTCGTGCTCGGCAACCAGATCACGCCGGTACCGATCACCCTCGACGGTGCCACCCACACGTTCGGCGAGCCGCTCGAGGTCCTGTCCGCCACCCGGGCGCCGGGGCAGACGTTCACGCTGCAGCTGACCGCCAGCACCGTCGCGTACGCGGCGCAGCGGGAGACCGGCACGGTCAGCTTCTCGAAGATCGCGATCGAGCTCCCGACCGTCGATCCATCCGCCGCTCCGCCGGGCTACGGCGCGGTCGCCCCGAACGGGTGCACCGACGGCGGTGTGGTCCGGATTGCGATGCCGAAGGGAACACGCTCGGGCTACGCGGCCATGGGCCGGCACGTGATCGCGCGTGGCCGCCGCGCGCTGAAGCTCGACCTCGTCGGGCTAGGGTCCGGGCCGGTCCGCATCCGGATCGTGACGGTCGGGCGCACCGGCCACCGGCGCGTCGCCACGCGCACGTTGCGCGCCTGTCCGTGAGCTAGCGCTAGCGCCAGCCGTCCGGGATGAACGCCGGCAGGTCGGCCGAGAACGCCGGGAACAGCTCGCGCGCCGCGGCGGCTGACGGGCGGTCGCGTACCTCATCCGCGAGATCGGCGAACCCGTCGAGCGCTCTGACGCTCGCGAGCACCTGCAACGTCGCGGCGTTCGGCCGATCGAGGTCGAGCGTCTCATCTGCGAGCAGCTCGTCGGCGCGGTCGAGCAACGCGGGGAGCTGCTCGAGGTCGCGCCTGACCGCCGCCTCGTTGGCGCCGACCGCGCGCGCGTAGTAGCGGGCGGCAGGGCCGCCCGTCCGCGCAGCGAGAGCAGGGGCCGGCAGCCCGGATTCCGTCGCGAGCCACCTGCGCAGGCCCATGTCGTTGACGATCCCCCAGCGGATGATCCGCCGCGGCACGGGCTGGAGCTCCCGTTCGCCCCACGCCTCGGCCGCCTCGACCCGTCCGCGGAGCTTCTCCTCGCGCGGGAACAGCGGTGGATCGGGCGTCACCTGCTCGAGCGCCCGCGCGATCGCGATCGAACCCTGGACGCGGCGTCCGTCCAGCTTGATCGCGGGGACGGTGCCGTCGTGGAAGCCCGCGAGCCTCAGGTGGACTCGCTGCATCCCCGGCATCACGTTGACCGACTCGAACTCGATGCCCTTCAGCTGCAGCGCCTTGCGCGACGCCTGGGCGGGGTGCGAGAGCGCAAACCAGTAGAGCTCCGCGGTCACCGCGCGGACACTACCGGGGTGATCCGGCGTCGCCGCCGGCACGTATGTCGCGCTGCCTGCGTCCTGACCTATCCGGGTAGTGTCACGGCATGCCGCACGACGGGCAGGAGCTCGACGGACCGAACGGCTTCCGGCTGCGGTTCGTCCGGCTCGGGGAGGAGGTGCTCGAGATGGAGGCTTCCTACGGCGGCGCGGCGGCGGAGGATCCCGCGGGCTTCCTCGCCCGCTACGCCGACGAGTTCCAGCTCGCCGCACCCCCGTAGGCGTATTTCGATGACCGCCTCCACGGCCACCCACCCCGGCCACGTCGTCGTCGTCGGCGGCGGCTTCGCGGGCCTGCAGGCGACCAAGGCGCTCGCGCGGGCCGGCGCCGAGGTAACGCTGATCGACCGCAACAACTACCACCTGTTTCAACCGCTCTCCTACCAGGTCGCAACGGGTGCGCTGTCGCCGGGCGAGATCGCGATCCCGCTGCGCCACGTGTTCAGGCGGCGAGACCGCGTCCGGGTGCTGCTGGGGGAGGTCTCGGAGTTCGACCTCGCGCGGCGTCGGCTGATCGTCACCGACCCCGACAGCAACGAGCGGGTCACGCTCGCCTACGACCAGCTCGTCGTCGCCGGCGGCTCGGACTACTCGTACTTCGGCCACGAGGACTGGCGCTCGGTGGCGCTCGAGGTCAAGTCGCTCGACAGCGCGCTCGAGGTGAGAGGGCGGATCCTGCACGCGTTCGAGGCTGCCGAGCTCAAGCCCGACGAGCAGGAGGCGTGGCTGACCTTCCTCGTCGTCGGCGCTGGGCCGACCGGGGTCGAGATGGCGGGCCAGATCGCCGAGCTGTCAAACGACACGCTCCCGCGCGAGTACCGGGCGATCGACACTCGACGCGCCAGGGTGCTGCTCGTCGAGACCGCGGACAAGGTTCTGGCGGCGTTCCCGGATCCGTTGCCCGACCGTGCCGCCACGTCGCTCGAGCAGCTCGGCGTCACGCTGATGCTCGGACACACGGTGGTCGACGTCGGTCCGGAGTTCGTGACCGTCGAGGACGATCGCGGCTCGAGGACCCGGGTCCCGACCCGGACGGTCGTGTGGGCCGCGGGCGTGACCGCCTCGCCGGTCGCCAAGCTGCTCGCCGATGCCGCGGGCGCCGGTGTCGATCACGCAGGGCGGCTGACGGTCGAGCCCGACCTGTCGGTCCCGGGCCACCCCGAGGTGCTGGCGCTCGGTGACATGGTCAATGTGCGCGAGCCCGGCTCGGGAGCGCCGAAGACCTACCCGGGGCTCGCGCCGGTCGCGATGCAGCAGGGCCGCTACGCCGGGAAGGCGATCGCCGCGCGGCTCGCCGGCGGGCCCGAGGTCGGGCCGTTTCGGTACCGCGACAAGGGAATGCTCGCGACGATCGGACGCGACCAGGCGGTCGCCGAGGTGTGGAAGCTCCGGTTCAGCGGGCGGCTCGCGTGGCTGGCGTGGCTGGTGGTCCATATCTACTACCTGATCGGTTTTGCCAACCGGATCGTGGTGCTGCTGCAGTGGGCCGACAGCTACGTCACCCGGGGTCGCGGCAGCCGGCTGATCACCGAGGCCGCCGACCTGCCGTCGCACCAGCGGCCCGGGGTGGCCGCTCAGGACGGCCGCGATCCCAGCCAGCCCGCGACGCTCCGCAGATCGGACACGAACTGATCCATCGCGGCGTTCCGAACGGCGTCTTGCGCGCGGAGGATCGCCGACGGATGAGTCGTGATCGTCACGAGGTCGGCGAGGTCGGAGTCGATCGGGCGGCCGCGGTCCCTGCCGATCCGGATCTGGGAGCCGAGGAGCGCCTGCGCCGCCGTCGCCCCGAGCAGCACGAGCGCACGAGGCTTCACGATCGCGAGCTCGGCCTCGAGCCAGGGCAGGCAAGCGGTGACCTGCCACCGGTCCGGGGTCTGGTGGATCCGCCGCCTGCCGCGCAGCTTGTAGCGGAAGTGCTTGACGACGTTCGTGATGTAGACCTCGTCGCGCGGGATCCCGGCTTGCTCGAGGCCCCGGTCGAGCACGGCGCCGGCGGGGCCGACGAACGGATGGCCCTGGAGGTCCTCCTTGTCGCCCGGCTGCTCCCCGACGAGCATCAAGCTCGCGTCGGTCGCGCCTTCGCCGATCACCGCCTGCGTCGCGTGCTCCCACAGATCGCAGGCGCGGCACTCCTGGACCGCGCTGCGGAGGTTCGCCTCCGTGGGGGGCGACGGAACCGGCGCCGCGGGATGGTCACTCATCTCGATCGGGTACCCGGGCGATGACGGAGGTACGCGTCGGCTGCTCGGGCTGGATGTACGACGACTGGCGTGGCCGGTTGTATCCCGAGCGCGAGCCCAAGCGGCGGTGGCTGGAGCTGTACGCGGAGCTGTTCGACACGGTGGAGGTCAACAGCACCTTCTACCGGCTCGCGCGACGGGACGCGGTCGCCGTGTGGGTCGAGCAGACGCCGCCCGGCTTCGTGTTCGCGGTCAAGGCTTCGCGCTACCTCACGCACGTGCGGCGGCTGGTGAACATCAACGAAGGGATCTCCCGCTTCTACGAGCCCCTGCAGCCGCTGATCGACGAAGGGCGCCTCGGTCCGGTGCTGTGGCAGCTGCCCGAGAACTTCCGCCGCGACGACGACCGCCTGCACGGCTGGCTCGAGCTGCTGCCGCTCGGCCGTCACACGATCGAGTTCCGGCACGAGAGCTGGTTCGCTCCGGAGGTGATGGACGCACTGCGCTCTCACGGGGTGGCGCTGACGATCGGCGATCACCCGTCGCGCCCGTTCCAGACGTACGAGCTGACCGCCGACTGGACGTTCGTGCGCTTCCACTACGGCCACCGTGGCCGCGGCGGGAATTACTCCGGCTCGGAGATCGACGAATGGGCGGAGAGGATCGGCGGCTGGCGCCGACGCGTCGACGTCTACGCCTACTTCAACAACGACTGGCAGGGGTTCGCGCCCGCGAACGCCGAGCTGCTGCTGAAGTTGCTCGGCTCAGGAAACTAGGGCGTGATTGACCGGGACCCCGAAGCGCTGCTCGAGCTCTTTCGCGTCGAGGTCCTCCTTGTAGGCGCGCTTGGAGTCGGGGTGGGTGAACAGCACGATCCGGTCGGCGGGGAAGCTCTGGAGAGCGTCCTCGATCGCCTGCTCGGGGTCCGACTCGCCGGTGTCGCCGCTCGCGGCAACGCCTTGCTCGGCTAGCCGCTGCACCGTCTCGCTGCGGACGCGGTCAGCCTTCGCGATCGCGTCGTCCGCGTCGGACATCCAGAAGTGCAGCGCGTCCGCTTGCAGCGCGGGCGCGACCACCATCACCTCGGAGTCCTCGGGCCCGGCGTCGCCAGGGAGGACGTCGCGCACCTGCGCGGCGGTCACTGGCTCTGTCGTCAGCAGCAGGAGTCGCATCGTGGTTCTCCTACCCACGCTGCTCGGGTTGCTACACGTGCCCGTCGGGTAGGCATCGCCCATGGGCATTCCGGCACCCGCACCACGGCCGCCCGACCCGGTCCCACCGACGCCGACTCCGAGCCCGATCCCGCTGCCGCCGGACCCGAATCCCGCGCCGATCTAGGTCGCGCCGCTCCGCGGCAGTCGCTCAGGCCGCGAAGCCGGCGATCAGAATGGCGAAGCCGACGAGCCCCGCCGCGCCGCCGCCATAGAGCAGCCAGCGACGGCGGACGATGATCGACACCGCTTCGTGAGCCTCCATCGGCGCGGCACGGTAACCGCGAACGCGGACGCCTCAGGCGTACATCGACTCGAACAGATCGCCGTAGCGGTCGTAGACCACGTTGCGCTTGACCTTCAGCGTCGGGGTCAGCTCGCCGCTGTCGATCGCCAGGTCGTGGTCGAGGATCTTGAACTGCTTGACCTGTTCGACCTGCGCGTAGTTGGAGTTGGCGCGATCGAGCTCGCGCTGGATCATCTCCTGCACCTGCTCGGTTTCGGCGAGCGCCGCGAGATCCTCTGGCAAGCCGTGCTCCTTCGCCCAAGGGAGGATCTCCTCGGGGTCGAGCGTGACCAGCGCGACCGGATACGGCTTGCGGTCGCCGAACATCACGGCCTGCGAGATGAACGGGCACTGCTTGAGGTCGTTCTCGATGTTCGCCGGGGTCAGGTTCTTGCCGCCCGCGGTGATGATGATGTCCTTCTTTCGGCCGGTGATCTTGAGGAAGCCGTCGTCGTCGAGCTCGCCGACGTCGCCCGTGTGCAGCCAGCCGTCGATCAACGTGTCGGCTGTCGCCTCGGGGTTCTTCCAGTACTCCCTGAAGACATTCGGCCCCTTCATCAGGATTTCGTTGTCGTCCTCGGCGATCCGGATCTCGACGCCGGGCAGTGGCTTGCCGACCGTCCCGAACTTGAAGTCGTCGAGCGTCCCGACGGTGCCGACACCCGTGGTCTCCGTCATTCCCCAGCCCTCCATCACGGGTACGCCGGCCGCATAGAAGAATTCCAGGATTTCCCGCGAAATCGGCGCCGCGCCGCTGACCGCCTGGCGCACCTGGCCGCCGAACAGCTGGCGGACCTTGGAGAAGATCTGCTCGTCTGCCTGGTCGAACGGGGCCTGCAGCTCGTCGGGGACCGGCTCGCCCCGCTGCTGCCGGCGCCGGACCTCCACGCCGAGCTTGATCGCCTGCCGGAAGCGCTCCTTGTCCTCGGGGGATGCGCTCTCCTGGATCTTCGTGGCGGCGGCGTACAGCTTCTCGAAGATCCGCGGGACCGACGGAAGGTAGGTCGGCTTGGTCTCGATCACCTCGGCGAGGATCTGCTTCGTGTCGCCGCCGAAGTAGACGATCGTCGTGCCCTGGTCGTAAGAGGCCAGCTGCGTGAGCAGCGCGAAGATGTGCGCGAGCGGCAGGTACAGGAAGGTCGTCTCGTCGGGCTTCACGAACTCGAGCACCTCGACGATGTGGCAGACCTGCATCGCGTTCTGGTGCGTTAGCACGACGCCCTTCGGCGGACCGGTCGTCCCCGACGTGTAGATGATGATCCAGCCGTCGTCGGGCTCGACGGCGTCCTGGCGGCGGGCGAGCTCGGCGCGCTCGCCGCCGGCGCCACGCTCACGCAGCTCGTCGAGCGTCATCTCGCCCGCGCCCTGCTCGATCCCGATCACATGCTCGAGGTCGGGCAGCTCGTCGCGGACCTGATCGATCTTCTGCCGCTGTCCCTCGTCCTCGACGATGATCGCCCTGGCGCCCGAGTTGCCCACGACCCACTTGCACTCCTGAGGAGAGTTGGTCGGGTAGACCGGCACGATCACCGCGCCCGTGGCCGAGATCGCGTAGCTCGCGAGCGTCCACTCGAGGCGCGTGTTGGCGAGGATGCAGACCCGGTCGCCCGGCTCGACGCCGAGGTCGACCAGCCCCAACGCGAGCTCTTCGATCGCCTTGCCGACCTCGGCGTAGCTGAGCTCCCGCCATTCGCTGCCGTCTCGATAGCGCGCGGCGATGTTCGAAGCGAACCGCTCGGCGGCCGAGCCGGCGAGTGATGCGACCGTCTTCGCGATCGGGGTCGATGTCGTGTCAGTCATCCGAGTCCTCTCCTCTCAGACACGGTGGCGGCGATTCGCCGCCCTACGGCTCTCCCCGCAATCCTGACACGCCGGGCACCGTACGTGTGCGCGGCCCCGCGAAGCACGCCCGGCTGGATTCGAACCAGCGGCCTCTGCCTCCGGAGGGCAGCGCTCTATCCACTGAGCTACGGGCGCGGGAGGGCGAAGGCTAGCGCGAAGCCGGGGGGCGCCGGTCGCTACACCCTGAGTGCGCGACGCTGCGACGACACACCCCCCGCCGTGGGAGGACGTGTGTCGTCAGAGCGTCGGATTCCGGGGCTCAGACGGCAGACCTCCGGCGGCGAGCGGGGGTGTGTCATCTGAGCGTCGCCGCCGGGCGGTCTGAGCTGAGGCAAGCTCCGAACGGCATGCGACTCGCGCTCATCTCAGACACCCACATGCCGAAGGGTTCGCGCCGGCTCCCGGATGAGTGCGTGCGCCGCCTCCAGGCCGCCGACCTGATCGTCCACGCCGGTGACCTGAGCACGCTCTCGCTCCTCAGCCAGATCCAGGGCTACGCCCCCGTCCTCGCCGTCCACGGCAACGTCGACGACCGCGAAACACGCACCGCCCTCCCCGCGACCGCCGAGCTCAACATCGCGGGCGCCACGATCGCGGTGATCCACGATGCCGGACCGTCCAAGGGCCGCCTCGACCGCCTCAGACGCCAGTTCCCGCAAGCAGACGCCGTCGTCTTCGGCCACTCACACATCCCCCTCCACGAACAGACGACCGACGGCTTTCAGATCCTCAACCCGGGGAGCCCGACCGAGCGGCGTCGTGCGCCCCATCACACGATGGCGATCGCGACGGTCGAGGGCGACAAGCCGGCGTTCGAGCTGGTCGTACTCGACTGACACACTCTCGCCGATGGACCTCTCGGTGTTCTTCGCCGGCACGTCCGGGTCGATCCCGACCGTGCGCCGCGGGCTGCCCGCGCTCCTGCTGCGGCGCGGCGGCGACCGGATCCTGTTCGACTGCGGCGAGGGCACGCAGCGCCAGCTCGTGCGGTCGGTCGGGCTCACGGACCTCGACGAGGTGTTCCTCACCCACTTCCACGCGGATCACTGGCTCGGCTTGCCGGGCCTGCTGAAGACGTTCGACCTCCGCGCGCGCGAGCGATCGCTCGCGATCCACGGCCCGCCGGGACTCCAGCAGCTGATCGCGCTCGCGCTCAGAGCGGCCGGGCGCGTCCATTACGAGCTCGACCTGGTCGAGCTGGAGCCCGGTGACGTGCTCGAACGCGACGGCTACCGGATCGCGCCGGTCCCGGTCTCGCACCGGGGCCGAGCGTTCGGGTACGTCGTCTACGAGGACGAACGGCCCGGGGAGTTCGACCCCGCAGCCGCCACCGCGCTCGGAATCGCGCCGGGGCCCGACTTCGGCCGGCTGCAGCACGGCGAGCCCGTCAACGGCGTTTCGCCCGGCCAGGTGATGGGCCCGCCGCGACCGGGCCGCAAGCTCGCGATCTCCGGCGACACCGCGCCGTCGGACGCGCTGCAGGTCGCCGCGCACGCGGCCGACGTCCTGATCCACGAGGCGACGTTCGCCGAGGACGAGCTCGACCGCGCCGGGCAGACGATGCACTCGACGGCGGCGCAGGCGGCGACGGTCGCGCTGGAGGCCGAGGTCAGGCTGCTCGCGCTGACGCACTTCTCGACGCGCTACCCGCCTCGGGTCCTGCGGGACGAGGCGACGGCGATCTTCCCCGACACCGTCCTGCCTCGGGACTTCGACACGATCGAGATCCCGTTCGCCGAACGGGGCGAGCCGCAGCTGGTCCGATGGGAGGGACGCGCCGAGCGCGACCCCGAGTCCGAGGTGCCAGAGCCGCTCGCAGATCCCTCGCCATGACCGGGCGGGGCGGACTCGAGCGGATCGAGACGCCGAGGATGGTGCTCGAGCGGCTGCGCCTCGAGGATCTGGACGAGGTCTCCACGCTGTTGCGGGACCCGCGGGTCGCTGCCACCGGCTGGCCGGGGGGAAAGCCGCCGAGCGAGCGCGACGTGCTCGTCAGCGTCGAGGACAAGCACCGCCACTGGGAGCGGTACGGCTTTGGGATGTGGATGATGCGCGACCGCCAGACCGGCGAGATGGTCGGCCGCGGGGGACTGCAATGGACCACCTACGTGAAGGACCTCGACGAGGTCGAGGTGGGTTGGTCGGTCGTCCCCGAGCGGTGGCGCCAGGGGCTCGCGACCGAGCTCGCGCTGGCCTCGATCGACGCCGGGTTCGGGCCGCTCGACCTCGAGCGGATCGTCGCGTTCACGACTCCGGACAACGTCGCCTCGCGCCGCGTCATGGAGAAGTCCGGGTTCTCGTACGACCGCGACATCCTCCACATCGGGATCCCGCACGTGCTGTACGAGATCCGCCGAGACCGCTGATACCCTCAGTCGAGTTGGTCCTTTAACCCGGTCCCGAGAGGCCAGGAAGGAGCAAGTTGGAAGCCGCCACGGTCGTGCTCGACCGCGATGACATGCGCCGCACGCTGGTGCGGATCGCTCACGAGATCATCGAGAAGAACCCGGACGGCGCGATCGCGCTTGTCGGGATCCACCGGCGAGGCGCGCTGCTGGCCCAGCGGCTGCACGCGCTCACCAGCGAGCTGCTCGACACCGCCGTCCCGCTCGGGTTCGTCGACATCTCCTTCTACCGCGACGACCTCGCGATCCGGCCGAGCGCCCCGGTCGTGCACGCGACCCAGCTCGACTTCCCGATCGACGGCCGGACGATCGTGATCGTCGACGACGTCCTCTACACGGGCCGCACCGTCCGGGCCGCGGTCGACGAGGTGTTCGACTACGGCCGGCCGGCCCGGGTCCAGCTCGCCGTGCTGATCGACCGCGGGCACCGCGAGCTTCCGCTCCGCCCCGACTACGTCGGGAAGAACATCCCCACCTCGAGGCAGGAGCGCGTCAACGTGCACGTCACGGAGCTCGACGGACGCGACGAGGTCACGCTCGGCCCCGCCCGCCGCCGCGAGGCCGCATGACAGAGATCGGCCGCCACCTGATCTCGATCGAGGATCTCGACCGCGCCGGGATCGAGCGGATCCTCGACACGGCCGAGCGATTCGCCGAGGTCTCCGGCCGGGAGATCAAGAAGGTCCCGGCGCTCCGCGGCCGGACCGTCGTCAACCTCTTCTACGAGGCGTCGACCCGCACCAGCTCGAGCTTTGAGCTCGCGGCGAAGCGGCTCAGCGCCGACGTGGTCAACATCCGCTCGGCGGGCTCGAGCGTCGACAAGGGCGAGTCGCTGAAGGACACCGTCCAGACGCTGTCGGCGTACGAACCCGCGGCAATCGTGATCCGCTCGCCGCACGCCGGCGCGGCCCACCTCGTCTCCGGTTGGACGCCGGCGTCGGTCATCAATGCCGGCGACGGCAAGCACGAGCACCCAACCCAGGCGCTGCTCGACGCGTTCACGCTGCGCCGGCGGCTCGGCAGTCTCGAGGATGCCCGGATCTGGATCGTCGGAGACGTGCTCCACTCCCGTGTGGCGCGCTCGAACATCCTGGCGCTGCAGCGGATGGGCGCGGCGGTCACCGTGTGCGGCCCGCCGACGCTGATCCCAAGGGACATCGAAGCGCTCGGCTGCGAGGCGGAGGTGACGCTCGACCGCCTCCACGAGGCCGACGTCGTGTACGTGCTGCGGATGCAGCAGGAGCGGATGCGCGATTCGTACCTGCCGTCGCTCCGCGAGTACGCCGAGCGCTACCAGATCAGCGCCGCCCGCCTGCGACCCGGACAGCTGCTGATGCACCCGGGGCCAGTCAACCGCGGGATCGAGCTGTCGGCCGACGCGATCGACTCCGAGCAGGCGCTGATCGGCGAGCAGGTCAAGGCGGGCGTGGCGGTCAGGATGGCCGTGCTGTATGAGCTGCTGGTCGGCTCGCCGATGCTGGCGGCGGTCGCAGCCGGATGACTCACGTGCCCTCCAGGTTGACGAGGCTGGATGCCGAGCGGAGGCGCGCGTGAGCGGGTCGCGCCTATTCCACCGCGAGCGCCAGCCGTCGGAGCTGCTCGTACGCGGTGCCCACGTGCTCGACCCGCGGACCGGCCTCGACGAGCCTCACGACATCATGATCCGCGATGGCGTCATAGCCGAGCTCGGCCCGCCCGGATCGCTCGAACCAACCGAGGACGGTGAGCTGTTCGACGCGACCGGTAGGCACGCGTTCCCCGCGTTCGTCGACCCACACGTCCATCTCCGCACCCCCGGGCAGGAGTACAAGGAGACGCTCGCCACCGGCACGGCCGCCGCGGCGGCAGGTGGTTTCGGCGCGCTGATCGCGATGCCGAACACCGACCCCGTGGTCGACGACGCGGCGATCGTCGGCTCGCTGGTCGACCGGGCTCGACGCGAGGCCAACGTCCCCGTCGGGTTCCTCGCGTCGATCACGCGCGGGCTGCGGGGCGAGGAGCTGACCGAGATGGCCGCGCTGATCGACGCCGGCGCGCTCGGCTTCACCGACGACGGCAAGCCCGTCGTCTCCGCCGGCGTGCTGCGCAGGGCGCTGCAGTACCAGCGGCTCTGTGGCGGCGTGATCGCTCTGCACGAGGAGGATCCGGCGCTCTCGGGGGACGGCGTGATGCACGAGGGTGCGATCTCGACGCGGCTCGGACTGGCCGGAATCCCGTCTGTGTCGGAGTCGACGATGATCGCGCGCGACGGTGCGCTCGCCTCCTACGAGCAAGCCCGAGCGCACTTTCAGCATCTCTCGTGTGTCGAATCCGTCGAGGCGCTCGAGCGCGCCAAGCAGGCCGGCGCGGCGGTTACCGGAGAGGCGACACCCCACCACCTGACGCTCACCGACGAGGTAGTGCTGACGCTCGACAGCCGCTTCAAGATGAACCCGCCGCTGCGCACCGAGCTCGACCGCCGGGCGCTGATCGACGGGCTGCGCAGCGGAGTGATCGACTGCGTCGCCACCGACCACGCGCCACACGCCCGGCACGAGAAGGAGGTTCCGTTCGAGCAGGCGCCGATGGGGACGACCGGGCTCGAGACGGCGTTCGCCGCTCTCTACACCGAGCTCGTCCTCCCGGGAGAGCTCGAACTCGGCCTCGTGGTCGAGCGGATGACCTCCGGCGGCGCCCTCTACGGGCTGCCGATCCCGCGGATCGCGCCCGGCGAGGCCGCCAACGTCGCGGTCGTCGATCTCGACGCCAGCTGGGAGGTCGGCCGGGACGGCTACGCGAGCCGCTCTGAGAACTGCTGTTTCCATCGCCGCACGCTACGCGGCAAGGTGCTGCTGACGGTGGCCGCCGGCGCGGTCGCGTTCAGGGAGCCGGTGCCGATCGGGGCGGCCGCGGGCCGATGAACGATCGCCCCGCCTACGTCCTGCTCGAGGATGGCGCCCGGTTCGACGGGATCGCATGCGGCGCCGCGGCCGACGCCGCGGTCGGCGAGATCGTGTTCACGACCTCGATGTCCGGCTATCAGGAGGCGATGACCGACCCGAGCTACGCGGGCCAGCTGATCGCCTTCACGTTCCCGATGGTCGGCAACTACGGCGTCTCGGCGGAGGCGATGGAATCCGACCGAATCCACGCGCGCGCGGCGATCATGCGCGCGGCGGTCGACAGCGAGGACGCGGGTGGGCGGGGTCGATTCGAGCGCGGCTGGCTCGGGTGGCTGGGGGACTGCGGCGTTCCGGCGATCACCGACGTCGATACGCGCGCGCTCGTGCGGCACATCCGCGACCGGGGCGCGATGAAGGGCGGAGTGTTCGACGGCGCGGTCGACGAGGCCCAGGCACGCTCGCTGATCGACGCCGAGCCGGACATGACCGGCCGCGATCTGGCGCGCGAGGTGACGCCGCGCGAGCCGGTGATCCTCGGCGGCTCCGGGGAGGGCGGGCCTCGAATCGCGATGATCGACACCGGCGTGAAGCTCTCGATCGTGCAGAACCTCCGCTCGCGCGGCGCGACGGTCGAGCTCCATCCGTGCACGGCGAGCCCCGGCGAGCTCCGAGCGAACGATCCCGACGCCGTGTTCCTCGCCAACGGGCCCGGCGACCCCGGCGCGCTCGATTACATCGTCGAGACGGTCCGAGAGCTGATCGGCGGCGTCCCGGTGTACGGCATCTGCCTCGGCCACCAGCTGCTGTGCCGCGCGGTCGGCCTCGAGACGTACAAGCTGCCGTTCGGCCACCACGGCGCCAACCACCCCGTCAAAGACCTGGTCTCTGGACGGGTCGAGATCACGAGCCAGAACCACGGCTTCGCGGTGCTCGGCCCGGGCGGCTCGAAGACGATCGACGGCGATGACGCGGTTCGCTGGGAGACCGACTTCGGCGCGGCCGAGCTCACGCACCTCAATCTCTATGACCGCACGGTCGAGGGTCTCGCGCTCCGCGACGTCCAGGGAGCGACCGTCCAGTACCACCCCGAGGCCGGACCTGGGCCGCACGACTCGCTTCACCTGTTCGACCGGTTCGTCGAGGAGATCCGCGAGGCCGCGTAGCCACGATGCCCCGCCGCGACGACATCCACAAGATCCTCGTGATCGGTTCCGGCCCGATCGTGATCGGGCAGGCCGCCGAGTTCGACTACTCCGGGACGCAGGCGTGCCGCGTGCTCGCCGAGGAGGGGTTCGAGGTCGTGCTCGTCAACTCCAACCCGGCGACGATCATGACCGACCCGGAGCTCGCGACCGCGACGTACGTCGAGCCGCTGCTCCCGGGGCCCGTGACGCAGGTGATCGAGCGCGAGCGTCCCGACGCGCTGCTCGCGACGCTCGGCGGCCAGACGGCGCTCAACCTCGCGAAGGCGCTGTACGAGGACGGGACGCTCGAGCGGCTCGACGTCGAGCTGATCGGCGCCGATTACGACGCGATCCAGCGGGCCGAGGACCGCGACCTGTTCCGCCAGACGATGACCGGCGCCGGGCTCCGGGTCCCGCGCAGCGCGATCGCGGTCAGCATCGCGGACGCCGAGGCGGCGATCGACGAGATCGGGCTGCCGTTCATCGTCCGGCCGGCGTTCACGCTCGGCGGCAGCGGCGGCGGCGTCGTCCGCGACGCGACCGAGCTCGCGACCGTCGTCGGCCGCGGCCTCAGGGCGTCCCCGATCGGCCAGGTGCTGCTCGAGGAATCGGTGCTCGGCTGGGGCGAGTTCGAGCTCGAGGTGATGCGCGACCACTCCGACAACGTCGTGATCGTCTGTTCGATCGAGAACCTCGACCCGATGGGCGTCCACACGGGCGACAGCGTGTGCGTGGCGCCGCAACAGACGCTCACCGACAAGCAGTACCAGCTGCTGCGCGACCAGGCGATCACCGCGATCCGCGCGGTCGGGGTAGAGACCGGCGGGTCCAACGTGCAGTTTGCGGTCAACCGCGCGACCGACGAGATCGTCGTGATCGAGATGAACCCGCGCGTGTCGCGCTCGAGCGCGCTCGCGAGCAAGGCGACGGGGTTCCCGATCGCAAAGATCGCCGCGAGGCTGGCGGTCGGCTACACGCTCCAGGAGATCCCCAACGACATCACGAAGGCGACGCCCGCCAGCTTCGAGCCAGCGATCGACTACTGCGTCGTCAAGTGGCCGCGGTTCGCGTTCGAGAAGTTCCCCGGCGCCGAGGCCGGGCTGACGACCCATATGAAGTCGGTCGGCGAGATCATGGCGATCGGCCGCACGTTCAAGCAGGCGTTCGCGAAGGCGGTGCGCTCCCGCGAGCTCGACACCGAGCCGACGTTCGGGTCCGACGGCGAGCTGCTAGAAGCGATCGCCGTCCCGGGCGCCGACCGCTTCGACCTGCTGCTCGAGGGGCTGCGCCGCGGGTTGCCGGTGGACGAGGTCCAGCGCCGGACCGACATCGACCCCTGGTTCCTGCGGCAGCTGCAGGAGCTCGTCTTCGAGGAAGAGACGACCACAGGGGAGCGGACGTTCAAGTCGGTCGACACCTGTGCAGCGGAATTCGCGGCGCGGACGCCCTACTACTACTCGAGCTGGGAGCGGCCTACCCGAACCCACCCGGCGAACGAGGTCGAGCGCGGGGACCGCCCGAGTGTCGTGATTCTCGGCTCGGGCCCCAACCGGATCGGACAGGGGATCGAGTTCGACTACTGCTGCGTGCACGCGGTCCAGACCGTGCGCGAGTCGGGTCGCGACGCGGTGATGATCAATTGCAACCCGGAGACGGTCTCGACCGACTACGACACCTCCGACCGGCTGTACTTCGAGCCGCTGACGCTCGAGGACGTGCTCGCGGTCTGCGAGATCGAGCAGCCCGAAGGCGTGGTCGTCCAGTTCGGCGGCCAGACGCCGCTGAAGCTCGCTGCGGGGCTGGACGAGGCGGGGGTGCCGATCCTCGGGACGAGCATCGACGCGATCGACCTCGCCGAGGACCGCGCCCGCTTCGGGGCGCTGCTCGACGAGCTGGGATACACCGCGCCGCCGTACGCCACGGCCCGCGGGCCCGAGGAGGCACTGGCGTGCGCCGACCAGGTCGGGTTCCCGCTGCTGGTGCGGCCGAGCTACGTGCTCGGCGGCCGCGCGATGGAGATCGTCTACAGCGTCGACGGCCTGCGCGACTACCTTGAGCGGGTCGGCACCAAGCCGGACGCCGCGATCTTCCTCGACCGGTTCCTCGAGGACTCGATCGAGGTCGACGTCGACGCGATCTGCGACGGCACCGACGTGTGGGTCGCCGGGGTCATGCAGCACGTCGAGGAGGCCGGGATCCACTCCGGCGACTCCGCGTGCGTGCTGCCACCGCACACGCTCGGCATCGAGATCATCGAGCAGATCCGCGAGCAGACCATTGGGATCGCGCATGCGCTCGGCGTCGTCGGGCTCCTCAACGTGCAGTTCGCGATCCATGGCGAGCAGGGACTGCACGTGATCGAGGCGAACCCGCGCGCCTCGAGGACCGTCCCGTTCGTCTCGAAGGCGATCGGGTTGCCGCTCGCGAAGCTCGCGTGCCGGGTCGTCCTCGGCGAGACGCTCGCCGACCTCGACCTCCCCGAGGTGACGGAGCGCGACGGAGCGACGGGATGGAGCGCAGGAGGCGGCCACGTGTGCGTCAAGGAGGCGGTGCTCCCGTTCAACCGGTTCATGGGCGCGGACTCGCTGCTCGGCCCCGAGATGCGCTCGACCGGTGAGGTGATGGGAATCGCCCGCGACTTCCCGACCGCGTTCGCGAAGGCCCAGGCGGCCGCCGGCGCCATGCTCCCGGACACGGGCACGGCGTTCATCACCGTCGCGAACTCCGACAAGGCCGCCGCCACCGGGCTCGCGGCGCTGCTCGACGAGCTCGGCTTCCGGATCATCGCCACCCGCGGCACCGCGCAGGCGATCCGAAGGCAGGGGATTCCGGCCGAGGCGATCAACAAGATCGGCGAGGGCTCGCCGCACGTCGTCGACTGGATCGAGCGCGGCGACGTCGACATCGTGATCAACACTCCCGTCGGCACCGGCGCCCGATCCGACGGTTACGAGATCCGCACCGCCGCGATCGCCCACGGGATTCCGTGTATCACCACGATCTCCGGCGGTATCGCCGCCGCCCGCGCGATCTCGGCTGCGCGGCGCGGTGCCCCCGAGGTGCTCTCGCTGCAGGAGGTCCACTCGGGCGGCGAGCGCCTGGGCGCCGGCACGCCGGTGGCGCCTTGAGCGCCGCGCGCTCGCTCGCGCCGTTCGGGCGACGGCTCGCAGCGGTCACCGCCTCCGAGACTCACGGTGCGTACGTCGTGATCCGGTGCACCGACCTCGGGGGTCCCGCGCCCCAGCCCGGCCAGTTCTACATGCTGACCGCGTCGAGCAGATGGGGCGGGGGAGAAGGCGAGCGGCCATTCCTGCCGCGGGCGTTCAGCGTCCTGCGGGCGTCGCCGGCCGACGCCGGCGCGATCGAGCTGCAGTTCCTCGTCGAGGACGTGGGCCCCGGGACCCGGCGCCTGTGCGAGCTCGGCGCGGGCGACGGGCTGCTGCTCGTCGGCCCGCTCGGCGCGGGATTCGCATGGCCGCGCGAGGCGCGCCGGCCGCTGCTGGTCGGCGGCGGCGTCGGGATCGCGCCGCTCGCGATCCTCCAGGACGAGCTCGGCGCCGAGATGCCGGCGCTGCTCGGGTTCCGCGACGCGTCCCACGCCGCCGGCGCGGCGTTGCTCTCCGGAGCACGGATCGCCACCGACGACGGCAGCGCCGGCCATCACGGGCTCGTCACCGAGCTGCTCTTCACCGAGCTCGAGCGGGCCGCGGACGAGCTCGAGGTCTACGCGTGCGGCCCGCCCGCGATGCTCGACGCGGTCCGGTTGATGTGCGCAGAGCACGGAGCGCCCGCGCAGCTCGCGCTCGAGTCCGGGATGGCGTGCGGATTCGGGGCGTGCTTCGGCTGCGTCGTACCGACCCGGGAGGGCTACATCCGCCTGTGCCTCGAGGGCCCGGTGCTCGACGCGGCCGTACTGTGTGACGTGGCCGGGAGCGAGGCGCAGCCGAGCGGTCTCCGATGACGGTTTCCTTCTGCGGCATCGAGCTCGGCCACCCGATCGTCAACGGCTCGGGAACATTCGACGCGATCGCCGCGCGCCGGGCGTTCGGCCACGAGCTGATCGAGCGGTTTCCGTTCGCCGCGCTCGTCACCAAGACGGTCACGGTCGCGCCGCGCCAGGGCAACCCGCCGCCCCGGCTGTGGGAGCTCCCGGTCGGCCTGATCAACTCGATCGGTTTGCCGAACAAGGGGCTCGAGCGGTTCACCGGGGAAGACCTCCCGGAGCTCGCGCGGCTCCGCGTACCGCTGATCGTCAACGTGATGGGCTTCACGCGCGACGAGGTCGCGACGCTGGTCGAGGCGTTCGGCGCCCGCCCCGAGGTCGCGGCGCTCGAGCTGAACGTCTCCTGCCCGAACGTCGAAACCGGCCTCGTGATGGGCGCGGACCCATGGGAGGTCTCGGCGCTGCTCGAGCGTGTCCGGCCGCTGACCGAGAAGCCGCTGATCGTGAAGCTGACCCCGAACGCGAGTGACGTCCCGGCCGTTGCGCGGGCGGCCGAAGCGGCTGGAGCGAGCGCGCTGTCGCTGATCAACACGCTCAGGGGGATGGCGCTCGACCCGGGCACCGGCGAGCCGTGGCTCGGCGGCGGCACCGGCGGCGTCTCCGGACCCGCGGTGAAGGCGATCGCGCTCGCTCAGGTGGGTTCCGTCGCGCAGGCCGTGGACGTTCCGCTGGTTGGGATGGGCGGCGTCCAGAGTGGGCGCGACGCGCACGATCTGATGCGCGCGGGGGCGACGCTGGTGGCGGTCGGGACCGAGAGCTTTCGCGACCCTGCGGCGGCGCTCCGGATCGCCGGCGAGCTCGATCGGCTGCTGGCCGCCAGCCCGGTCTAGCCGGCCGAGCCCGTCGGTCTGACCCAACGAGACGTCGAGAGGCGTGATGCGCGGGAACGAGGCCGGGCTCACCGCCCAACTCGGGCCCATCAAGTGACACGCGCCGACGCGGGCAACTGGGCGGCGGAACCACTGTCGGGAGGTTATCTCAGGCTGAGAAGTCGACAACAAACATCCTGCAAACTACGGATGATTGCCGCAACCATCCTCGACAATGCTGAAGCTCAACATGAGGTTGAGTCGAATTGGGCCCATTTGCCTTGATCGGCCAGCCGCAAGATGTATAGTCGCCGCCCATGCCGCCGGTCAGCGAACCGCTCACGAAGCCCACCGTTGCGCCGGAGCGTTCCTACAACCAGCGCATGGAAGCGCTTCAGCGGGCGAATGACATTCGCAGTCGTAGGGCTCAGCTGAAGCGCGACCTGAAGGCGGGAAGGCAGCCGATCGACGAGCTGCTGCTGGGCCCGCCCTCGTACCTGGAGACCGCCAAGGTGTTCGACCTGCTGCTCGCGGTGCCGAAGTACGGCCGCGTCAAGGTGAACAAGATCCTGACCCAGTGCAAGATCTCACCGAGCAAGACGGTCGGCGGTCTCTCGGAGCGCCAGCGGAACGAGCTAGTTGCGTTCATGCGCCGGCGCTGAGCATCAGCGCCGGCGCAGACGGTGGCTCGGGTGTTTGTGATCACCGGCCCCTCTGGGGTGGGGAAGGGGACGTTGATCTCGCGCGTGCGCGAGCGGATACCGGAGCTCGAGCTGTCGACTTCCGCGACCACCCGGCCCCCGCGGCCCGGTGAGCGCGACGGCGTCGATTACCACTTCCTCAGCCCAGAGCTGTTCCAGGCGCACGCCGACGCGGGCGACTTCCTCGAGCACGCCACGTACTCCGGGAATCGGTACGGCACGCTGCGCTACGAGGTCGACGGCCGGCTGCGCGACGCGCGCCCGGTGATTCTCGAGATCGAGGTCCAGGGGGCGCGGCAGGTTCGGCAGGCGCTGCCCGATGCGGTCGCCGTGTTCATCGCGCCGCCGACGCGCGAGGCGCTGCGCGAGCGGCTCCTCGCGCGGGGAACCGATACGCCCGCGCAGGTCGACGAGCGGCTGCGGACCGCCGAGCGCGAGCTCGAGGCGCGGCCGGAGTTCGCGCACGTGGTCGTCAACGACGACCTCGACCGGGCCACCGACGAGCTGGCGGCAATCGTGAGGTCGGGTCTCGGCGGTCGCTAATCTCTGTCGCTCCCACCAGAAAGAGGAAAACCGCCTTGATTTCCCCACGTATCGACAAGCTGCTCGACCACGTCGACTCCGATTACGCGAGCGTGATCGTCGCGGCGAAGCGTGCGCGCCAGATCAACTCGTACTACCACAACCTTGGTGAGGGAACGTTCGACGAGTTCCCGCCGCCGATGGTCGACACGCGCTCGAAGAACTACTTGACGATCGCCCTGGAAGAGGTCGCACAGGGCAAGCTGAAGTACCAGTACCGGTAGGGGGCGGAAAGGGCGCAGGAGGCGCGATGTCCCGATTGCTCATAGGCGTGAGCGGCGGGATCGCTGCCTACAAGGCGCTCGAGCTCGCACGGCTGGCGGTCAAGTCGGGCCACGCCGTGCGGGTGATCCAGACGCCGGCGAGCGAGCGGTTCGTGGGCCGGGCGTCGTTCGATGCAATCACCGGCGCGCCGGTGCTGACGAGCGAGTTCGAGCCCGATCCCGCGCGCGGCGCCTACCCCGGCGATCCCCCGCCGGAGCACGCCCCGATCAGCCATCTTGCGCTGGTTGACGGCGCCGACCTGTACGTGATCGCCCCCGCGAGCGCGAACACGCTCGCAAAGCTCGCGCACGGGCTCGCCGACAACCTCGTGACGACCGCGGCGCTCGCGGCCGGGTGCCCGGTGATGGTCGCGCCGGCGATGAACGACCGCATGTACCTGCACTCGGCCACGCAGGCGAACCTCGACACGCTCCGCGAGCGCGGGATCACGGTGATCCCGCCGGCGGTGGGCGAGCTCGCCTCCCCTGGCGAGCGCGGCGTCGGGCGCCTGGTCGAACCCGCGGAATTGCTGAGTGCGGCAGAGGCGCTGCTCGCCGCCGCGGCGGCTGGGAGCGGAACCGCCGATCGGTGGTCGGGCGTCAGCGTGCTCGTCACCGCCGGAGGGACCCGCGAGCCGATCGACAGCGTCCGCTACATCGGCAACCGCAGCTCCGGGCGGATGGGCGTGGCGCTCGCGGCGCGGGCCGCTGCGCGAGGCGCCGACGTCACGCTCCTCGCCGCCAACCTGGCGGTGCCGGTGCCGGCGGGCGTGCGCGTGGTCCCGGTCCAGACCGCGGCCGAGCTCGCCGGCGCGTGTGCGGAGGAGTTCGAGCGCACCGACGTGCTGCTGATGGCCGCCGCCGTCGCCGACTTCCGGCCCGCGGCGCCGTTCGCCGCGAAGCTCAAGAAGGACGCCGGCGCGCCGGCCCCGATCGAGCTCGAGCGAACCGAGGACGTGCTGTCGGCGCTGTCGCAATCGAGGCGGCCGGACCAGGTGTTGGTCGGGTTCGCGGCGGAGCATGGGGAAGGAGCGGTGGCATATGGCCGTCGTAAGCTCCATGCGAAGGGCTTGGACGCCGTAGTCGTGAACGACATTTCGCGGACCGACATCGGCTTCGACGCGGACGCGAACGAGGTCGTGATCGTGAGCGCCGACGAGGAGCGGTGGGTGCCACGCGCCAGCAAGGAGCAGGTCGCCGACGAGGTTCTCGACGAGGCCGGCCGCCGGCTTGCGCAGAAGCGAGAGGAGGAGCATGGAAGCGCCGGAGCGCGCCCCGGTAGCGCCGCAAGAGTTTGAGGCACACGCCGCGGTCGGGCGGCGGATCGCCGAGAACGTCGCGAAGGCGGTCCAGCTGCGGCCCGAGACGCTCGAGCACCTGCTCGTCGCGCTGCTCGCGGAGGGCCACATGCTCATCGAGGACTATCCGGGCGTCGGCAAGACGGCGCTCGCGCGGGCGCTGGCGCGGTCGATCGACTGCCAGTTCGCCCGAGTGCAGTGCACGTCAGACCTGCTCCCGGCCGACGTGATCGGCACGAACGTGTACGACCAGCGCGAGCACCGGTTCGAGTTCCGCCCCGGCCCCGTGTTCGCGAACGTGGTGCTCGTCGACGAGATCAACCGCGCGTCGCCCAAGACCCAGTCCGGGCTGCTCGAGTGCATGCAGGAGCGGCGCGTGACGGTTGACGTCCAGACGCACGAGCTGGCGCGGCCGTTCCTGGTGCTCGCGACCCAGAACCCGATCGAGTACGAGGGCACCTATCCGCTGCCCGAGGCCCAGGTTGACCGGTTCATGATCCGGATCTCGCTCGGGTATCCGTCGCCGGGCGCCGAGGCCGGGATGCTGGCCGACCACGAGGCCGGCGACCGAGTGCTGGCGCTGCGGCCGGTCGTAACGGCGGCGGAGGTGCTCGCCGCCCAGGAGGCCGCGACCCGGGTCCGCGCCTCCGAGGCGCTGCGTGACTACGTCGTGCGCGTGCTGTGGCGGACCCGCGAGGACCCGCGGGTGGATCTCGGCGCGAGCCCCCGCGCGGGCTTGATGCTGCTGCGCTCGGCGAAGGCCCACGCGATGCTCCAGGGCCGCGACCACGCCCTTCCGGACGACGTCCAGGCGCTCGGGCAGGTGGTGCTCGCGCACCGGCTGGTGCTGGCGCCGGGTTCCTCCCGGGGGGCGGCCAGCGATGTCGTCGCCGACGCGATCGCCTCGGTGCGAGCGCTGTAAGGCGGCGCGAGCGTGAGCCGGGTGCTGCTCGCGGGCCTGGCGCTGATCATCGCGGCGCTGACGTTTGACGCCCCCGTCGTGCTCGTGCCCGGTGCGGCGCTGGTCGTGCTGGGCGCGGTGATCCCGGCGTGGATCCGGCTCGCCTCAAGGGGCGCGTCGGTCACTCGCCGGCTGCACGGCGACCGGATCGAGGAGGACCAGCCACTGGAGGCGACGATCGAGGTCCGTCGCGGCCGGCTCGGGCTGCCGGGCGGCCAGGTGCTGGACGGGTTCACCGGGGGCACGATGACGCTCTCGAGCGCCCGCGGCGGGGTGGGCCGAGACGAGCGCTCGACCGTCCGCGTGGTCGCCCGGTTCCCGCGTCGTGGCCGGCGGCGGTTCGAGCAGCCCGTGCTGTCTCTGCAGGACCCGCTCGGCCTCACGCGGGTCAGAAAGGCTGGCAGTGGCGGGAGCGAGGAGCTGCTCGTGCTCCCGCGGACCGAGCGCGTCGGCCGGCTCGCCGACGAGTTCGGCGCCCACCCCGAGGCGCCGGCGGATGCCGCTGCGTCGGAGGCGTTCGCGGCGACCGAGGTCGACGGACTGCGGCCCTACCGGCCCGGCGCGCCGGCGTCGCGGATTCACTGGCAGGCCCTCGCCCGCGGTGCCGGGCTGCTCGAGCGGCGCCTGCGCACGGAGGCGGCCACCGGCCCGATGGTGGTGCTCGACGCGCGGACGTCGGGCCCGCACGAACTGCTCGACGCGGCTGTCCGAGCCGCCGCGTCGCTCGCGCTCGAGCTGGCGCGCAGGTCCGGGTGCGAGCTGCTGTTGCCCGGCGAGCGACGGCCGATCCGCCTCGGCGGCGACCTGGCGGCCTGGCCGGGCGCGCACGCGCGTCTCGCGCTGATCGAGGGCGGCCCCGACACGCCCGCCCCGGCGTTCGGGGGGCGACCGCACCCCGGACCGGTCTTCTACGTGATGGCGTCGCGCCCCGACCAGCTCGATCGGACGGGGCTCGAGCTGCGGACGCGATCGGTGATAGTCGTGCCCGCGGAGCTCGCTCGCGGACTTCGCTACCGGTCGGTGTTCGACGTCGCGGGGTGCCGGGCGCTGCTTGTCGACGGGCGCAGGACGGCCGAGCCGGTGCAGGCGGCATGAGCAGCGAGGACCGGGCATGAGCACCAGTCCCCAGGTCGCGCTGCTGCCGCCGCTCGGGCGCCACGAGGCCGCGCCCCGGCTGAGAGGCGAGGCCCGCCGCGAGCGTCCGCTCATCCGGCTGGCGACGTTCGGGGCGCTCGCGGCGTTCGGCGTCGAGCGGTGGGCGACGCTCGATCGCGGTGCGCCGACGTGGCGGCTGGTCGGCCTGATCGCACTGGCGCTCGCCCTGGCGGCGTGCGGGCCGATCCTCAGGAGGCGAAGCGTCTGGCTGGCGTCGCTGGTGACGGTCGTGGCGGTGATCGCGATCTTCCCGATCTCCGGGATCCCGCTGAGCTGGGTCACGCACGCGCGGGTCGCGGTCAGCGTCTCGGCGATCGGGGACGGCCTGTCGGCGCTGCCGAACGTCGCGGTTCCGTACGCGGGAGTCGACGAGTGGGTCCGGCTCGTGCTCGTGCTCGGCGCCGCGATTCTGGTGATCGACGCGGCGGCGATGCTCGCGTTCGCTCCCGGCGAGCCGAGCGGCGCCCGCCGGGCAGCGGCCGCGTTTCCCCTGATCGTGCTGGCGGCGCTGCCGTCGACGATCATCGAGCCGCAGTTCCCGTACCTGCAGGGTCTGATCCTGTTCGTGCTGCTCGCGGCGTTCCTCTGGGGCGAGCGGATCGAGCGCACGCGCGTGGCGGCCGCGGTCGGACTGTGCGCCGTCGCGGGAATCGCGGCGCTCGCGATCGCCCCGGCGATCGACAGCGGCAAGCCGTGGCTCGACTACCGGACCCTGTGGGGAAAGCTCGCCGTCAAGTCCGAGTCGTTCGACTGGTCGCAGGGGTACGGGCCGCTCAACTGGCCTCGGAGCGGCCGGGCCGTGATGCAGGTCAGGGCCGCCCACCCCGACTACTGGAAGGCCGAGGACCTCGACCTCTTCGGCGGCAAGGGCTGGGTGCTCGGGGACGTCCCTGGCAACCAGGACCCGTCCCGTTCGATCAGCCGCGCCGCGCGTCGCCGGTGGACGCAGACGATTCAGGTCACGCTCAGCGACATGGTCACCTCGCAGGTGGTCGCCGCCGGCACCGCCGGCCCACCGACGCACCTGGCCAAACCGTTCGTCGCGGGCCCCACCCCCGGGACGTGGACCGCCAACGGCGAGCTCGTCCCCGGCGACAGCTACTCGATCACGACCTACTCGCCGCATCCGGGCGACGCCGAGCTCGCGACGGCGGGGACCGACTACCCGGCCGAGCTGCTGCCGGGCTACCTGACGATCTACGTCCCCGACCCGCCGCCATTCGCCGGGCAGCTGCAGCAGGTCGTGTTCTCGCCGTTCGGATCGACGCGCTCCGCCGCATACGGTCCGGCGAGCGCCGATCCCGGGCCGGTGCTGCGGTCATCTCCGTATTCGCAGGCGTACGCGCTCGCGACCAGGCTGCGGCAGGAGTCGGTGTCGCCGCTCGCGTACGTCCACGCGGTCGAGGGCTATCTCGCGCGGGGCTTCGTCTACAACGAGAATCCGGTGCCCGCGGCGTACCCGCTCGAGAGCTTCCTGTTCCGGACGCGCGCGGGCTACTGCCAGCAGTTCGCCGGCGCGATGGCGCTGCTGCTGCGGATGGGAGGGGTCCCGGCCCGCGTGGCGGTCGGGTTCACCCCCGGGAACTACGACCGCGCGACCCGTCAGTGGACCGTCTCCGATCTCGACGCGCACGCGTGGGTCGAGGCGTGGTTCCCGAGCTACGGATGGGTCAGGTTCGACCCGACCCCGACCGCGGCGCCGGCGCTCGGTGGGCACTCGTCGATCGCACCCAGCACCGGCTCGGGCGCGAGCGCGCCCGCGCCGAAGCCGTCCGGCCACGGGCACGGGCCGGTCTCCGCGAGCAGGCCGGCCACCACGGCGGCCGGCCGCCGATCCCCGGCCCCCGGCAACAGCCCCGGCCTCGCGATCGCGCTGATCGTGGTCGCCGGCCTGCTCGCGGCACTCGCGTACATGACGCGCCCGCTCAGGGGAGACGACGCCGAGCTCGCCGAGCTCGAGCGGGCGTTCGCGCGGGCCGGCCGGCCGCTCGGGCCGGACGCGACGCTGCTCGTGTTGGAGCGAAGGCTGAGGTCCTCGCCGCCGGCAGCCGAGTACGTGCGGAGATTGCGGCGCGCGCGATTCGGCGACGGCGCGCAGTCGCCGTCCTCGCCCGAGCGCCGGGCGCTCCGGGCGTACCTGCGGATGGGGCTCGGGCCGCTCGGCCGGCTGCGGGCGATGTGGGCGCTGCCCCCGCGCCGGGCACGCCGGGGGCACGCCTAAACTCCACTGGCGATGGATGACGTATACGAGCTGTTCACGCGCGGAACCGCGCTGCTCGAGGCCGGGCACAACCACCAGGCGGTGATTCCGCTGTCGCGTGCCCGCGACCTCGACCCCGACAAGACCTCGATCCGCGAGGCGCTCGGTCGGGCCCTGTTCGGCGCCCGTGACTACGAGCAGGCGGCCGTGGAGTTCGAGGCCGTGATCGACCGCGCGCCGACCGACGACTTCGCGCTGTTCTGCTTCGGCCGCTCGCTGCAGATGCTCGGCCGCCACGCCGAGGCGCGCAAGCCGCTCGCGCTGGCCGCGTGCATGAAGCCTTCCAGGCGCGACTACCGGATCTACCGGGACCGCGCCAGGGCCCGGGCGGCGGCGGCTGCCGCCGGTTCGTAGAGCTCACGCCGGGCACCTCATCGGTGCTAACCTGGGTTTCACAGCAGTCGCGCCGGGGTGCCCCGGTGGTAGTACCCGAAGTGGGCGCGAGCCCGCTTTTTTTATGAGTTATCTGGAGGAGATATTGACCGTCACAGCACTGCAGACCGAGATCGAGACGCGGCTCGCGACGACCGAGCCCGAGATCGAGCTGTTGCTGGCGGAGGTAGTTGGAGGCCCACCCGGCCCGACGCTGAGGCTGTTCATCGACCATCCCGATGGGGTCACGCTCGAACTGTGCGAGCGCGTATCCGCGCGGCTCGGCGATTACCGCGACTCCTACTCGCTCGAGGTCTCCTCACCGGGGCAGGACCGCCCGCTGACCAAGCCGCAGCACTACACGAGATTCCTCGGTCGGCGCGCCCGCGTGCGACTGCGTGGCGACGGGGCCCAGGCCGAGCACGGACGGGGGAGCCTTACCGGCGAGCTCGTCGGCGCCTCGGACGAGAACGTCACGATCGCGGCCGGCGACGGTGTCGTCACGATCCCCTACGAGCGGATCGCCCGCTCCAACCTGATCCCAGGAGACTGAAGCATGTCACGCGAAATCGTAGAAGCGGTGCGGGGGCTCGCAGCGGAGAAGAACATCTCCTCGGAGAAGCTGATGGCGGCGCTGGAAGACGCGCTGTTGTCCGCCTACAAGAAGACGCCCGGCGCGGCGAAGTACGCGAAGGTCGAGATGGACCGCGACAGCGGCGACTTCAAGGTCTGGGAGCTGAAGATCCCGCCGGAGCTCGAGGAGCACCTGCTCGTCGACGCGACCGTCGACCAAGAGCCGACTGTCGACCCCGAGACCGGCGAGCTGCGCGAACCGCCCGAGCCCGAGCTCGACATGGAGAAGCTCAAGGAGTACGAGGACCGGATCGAGACCGAGGACGTGACCCCGCACGACTTCGGCCGGATCGCGGCGCAGACCGCCAAGCAGGTCATCCTGCAGCGGATCCGCGAGGCCGAGCGCGACATGATGTTCGAGGAGTACCGCGACCGCGTCGGCGAGCTGATCACCGGCATCGTCCAGCAGTCGGACTCCCGCTACACGCTGGTGCAGCTCCGCGAGCGCGTCGAGGCGCTGCTGCCGAAGTCCGAGCAGGTCGACGGCGAGCGCTACGACCACTCGCAGCGGATCAAGGCCGTGATCAAGGACGTGTCGAACTCGACCAAGGGCCCGAGCATCATCGTCTCGCGCCGCGACCCCGAGCTGATCAAGTCGCTGTTCGAGCTCGAGGTCCCGGAGATCGCCGACGGGCTGGTCGAGATCACGGGCGTCGCCCGCGAGCCCGGCTACCGCTCGAAGATCGCGGTCGTCTCGCACGTCGACGGCGTCGACCCGGTCGGCGCCTGCGTCGGGCCGCGCGGATCGCGTGTCCGGATGGTCGTGTCCGAGCTGCGCGGCGAGAAGATCGACATCATCCCGTACAACGACGAGCCCGCCCGGTTCGTGGCGAAGGCGCTGTCGCCCGCGCGGGTCAGGGAAGTTCTTGTGGACGACGACGGGAAGCAGGCGACGGTGATCGTCCCCGACGACCAGCTGTCGCTGGCGATCGGCCGCGAGGGCCAGAACGCGAGGCTCGCCGCGCGGCTGACCGGCTGGCGGATCGACATCCGCTCGGAGACCGAGTTCGCGGCTGAGGAGGCCGCGCAGGGCTACGACCAGGACGACGCTCAGGGCCGCTGCGCCGCGATCCTGGGCAACGGCCGCCGCTGCCCGAACGCGGCGCTGCCCGGGTCGCGCTACTGCGGCCTCCCCGCCCACCAGGCGCTCGCCGACCAGGAGGGCGACGAGGTCGCCGCGGCCGCGGTCGAGCCGGCCGCCGTCGAGGCCGCTGGTGAGGGGGCACAGAGCGCCGAATGAACAAGCGCGTCCACGAGATCGCCAAGGAGCGAGGCCTGTCCTCGAAGGACGTTCTGGCGCGCCTGAAGGCCGCTGGCGTAGACGTCAAGGCTGCGTCCTCGAACGTCGACGCGGACGTCGCGAGCAAGGTCCTGTCGGACGGCGGCGGCGCCACGAAGGCGCAGGCCGCGCCCGCGGCCACCGTCTCTGCCCCAGAACCGAACGCCGAGCCGTCCGCGCCCGCGCAGCCCGCCCAGGGTGCGCCGCAGGCGTCCGCGCAGTCTGCCGCGGCGAAACCAGCCGAGCACAAGCGGCCGACGCGCGACTCGCTCCAGGGAGAGCGCGCTCCCGGCTCCGCTGGCGGCCGCAGGCGCGTCGTGATCGACTCGCAGGCATCGCGCCGGGCCCCCGGCGGCGGCCCACCCCAGAGCAGCCAGCCCCCGCGCCGCCAGCGGCGAGGTCGTCGCCGGCGCGGCACCTACGACGAGGAAGCCGCATCGCGGCCCGCGACCCAGACCGCGGTCGCCGATCCCGCGATCAAGGTCAACTCCGGTTCGACCGTCAAGGACGTCGCCGAGTACCTCGACGTCTCGCAGGCCGAGATCATCAAGAAGCTGATGCAGCTTGGAGAAATGAAGACGTTGACGCAGACGCTCTCCGACGAGGAGATCGGCGTCATCGCCGCCGAGTTCGGTAAGGACGTGGAGATCGTCCACGTCGAGGACGAGGCGGTCGAGGAGGAGATCTTCGAGGACGAGGAGCAGGAGCTCGAGGAGCGCCCGCCGGTTGTGACGATCATGGGCCACGTCGACCACGGCAAGACCTCGCTGCTGGACTCGATCCGCCAGACGGAGGTCGCGGCCGGCGAGGCAGGCGGGATCACCCAGCACATCGGCGCCTACCAGGTTCACCACGAGGACAAGACGATCACCTTCCTCGATACGCCCGGCCACGAGGCATTCACGGCGATGCGCGCCCGCGGCGCGAGCGTCACCGACATCGCCGTGATCGTCGTCGCCGCCGACGACGGGGTGAAGCCGCAGACGCAGGAGGCCGTCGACCACGCCAAGGAGGCCGACGTCCCGATGCTGGTCGCGGTCAACAAGATCGACAAGGAGGGCGCAGACCCGAACCGCGTGCGGACGGAGATGACCCAGCTCGGGCTGCAGCCGGTCGAGTGGGGAGGGGACACCGAGTTTGTCGACGTCTCCGCGAAGACCAAGGATGGGCTGGATGACCTGCTTGAGACGATCATCGTGATGGCCGAGGTCGAGGAGCTGCGGGCGAACCCCGGCGCTCCCGCCTCCGGTTCGGTGATCGAGTCAAAGCTCGATCCGGGACGCGGCCCGGTCGTGACGGTGCTGATCAACCGCGGAACGCTGCACGTCGGCGACGCGCTGGTGGCCGGAGCGCGCTGGGGGAGGGTCCGCGCGATGCAGGACTTCCTCGGCACGCGCGTCCGCGAGGCGACGCCCGGCGAGCCGGTCGAGCTGCTCGGGTTCGACGGCGTCCCCGAGGCAGGCGAGCAGGTCCGCGTGGTGCAGAACGAGCGGCTCGCGCGCCAGCTCGCGACCGAGCGCCAGACCCGGCTGAAGACCGAGGCGCTCGCGCGGCGCTCGAGCAAGAAGATCTCGCTCGAGGACATCTTCAAGGCCGGCTTGCAGGAGCTGAACCTGGTGCTGAAGGCCGACGTCGCCGGCTCGCTCGAGGCGATCGCCGACGAGATCGCGAAGCTGCCCCAGGAGGAGGTCTCGGTCAACGTGATCCGCAACGCGGTCGGTGGCGTCACCGAGTCCGACGTGATGCTCGCCGCCGCCTCCGACGCGGTGATCCTCGGGTTCAATGTCCGTCCAGTCGGCGACGCGCGCTCGGTCGCCGAGCGGGAGGGCGTCGAGATCCGTCACTACGCCGTTATCTACCGCGCGATCGAGGAGCTCCGCGACGCGATGCAGGGCATGCTCGCGCCCGAGGAGGTCGAGGAGACGCTCGGCACCGTCGAGGTGCGCCAGACATTCCGGGCGTCGCGCGTCGGCACGATCGCCGGCTGCCACGTGCTCGACGGCAAGGTCACCCGTGGCTCCAAGGTGCGGCTCGTCCGCGACGGCACCGTCGTCTACGACGGCGAGATCGCCAGCCTGCGGCGGTTCAACGACGACGTGCGAGAGGTCAGCGCCGGGTTCGACTGCGGGATCGTGCTCAGGGACTTCGCCGACATCAAGGAAGGCGACGTCCTCGAGACCTACGCCACGCGACAGGTCGAGCGCGCGCTGGTCTAGTGGGGAGCCGTGCCGTGGCTCCCGACGGGGAGAGCGGATTCGTGGCGGTGCTGCTGATCGACCTGCATTTTCCGGACGCGTCGAGCCTCAAGGGCAAGCGCAAGGAGCTCTCGTCGATCAAGGCGCAGCTGCGGACCCGGATGGGCGTGGCCGTCGCCGAGGTCGACCACCACGACCTGTGGCAGCGGGCGCGGCTGACGGCAGCGCTCACGGGCGGGTCGCTGCAGACGCTGTCGGCGGCGGCCGACAAGGTCGAGCGCTGGCTCGATTCGCGATGCCCCGACGGGGTTCGGGTGCAGCGGCTGATCGCCTCCGTGGAGGACCTCCGATGAGGCACCGGATTGCAGCGCGCTGGGCGATGGGTGGCTAGGATGGCCACAGGACGCATGCGTCGCGTGAACGAGGCTATGCGTGCCGTTCTCAGCGACGCCATCTCGAAGGACCTGAAGGATCCGCGCGTCGGATTTGTGACCGTGACCGCCGTCAAAACCAGTTCGGACCTGCGCCATGCCCGCGTGTATGTGAGCGTGCTCGGAGACGAGCACGCGCGCGCCGAGTCGATCGAGGGCTTGCGCTCGGCGCACGGGTTCCTGCAATCGCGGGTCGCGTCGGAGCTGACGCTGAAGCGCACGCCGGAGCTGACGTTCGAGTACGACGACACGGTCGACAACGCCGCGCGGATCAACGAACTGCTGAGGGAGTCGGCAGATGACTGAAAATGGATCGAGCTCGAACCGCGAGCAGGTGCTGGGAGAGCTCCGCTCGGCGGACAAGCTGATCGTCGTGACCCACGAGAACCCCGACGGCGACGCGCTCGGCTCGCTGGCGGCGATGCAGGAGATCCTGACCGCGCTCGGCAAGGACAGCAGCCCGTTCGTCGGCGAGCGCGACCTGCCGCTGCCGAGCGAGTACCGGTTCCTGGCTCCGCCCGGGCTGATTACCTCGCCGCCCGCGGACGTCGACGAGCGGACGGTGGTGTTCCTCGACTGCGGGAACCTCGAGCGCAACGCGGCCGAGGCGCTGCGCCGCGACGGAATGCACATCGTCAACATCGACCACCACCACGACAACACCCAGTTCGGCACGGTCAACCTCGTCGACCCCGGGGCCTCGTGTACCGCGGAGATCGTCTGGGACCTGATGGGCGACCTCGACGTCGAGCCGACCCAGTCGATCGCCGAGGCGCTTTACGTCGGGTTGATCACCGACACCGGCCGGTTCATGTACGAGAACACGACCTCGCGGTCGCACCTGATGGCGGCCGACCTGATCGACGCCGGCGTCAGCCCGCACGAGATCTACCGCCGCGTGTACGAGGGCGTCCCGCTGGGCAAGCTCGCGCTCCTCGCCCGCGGCCTCGCGAAGGTCGCGCGCTACGACGACGGACTGCTGACGGTGACCGAACTGAACGCCCGCGATTTCGCGGAGTCCGACGCCGAGGAGAGCTACTCCGAGGGCGTGATCGACCACCTGCGGGCGGTCGAGGGCACCGCCGTCGCGGCGCTGATCCGCGACCGCGTGAGCGACGGCGAGGGCGCCGGCCTACGCAAGGTCTCGCTGCGCGCCTCCGACGACCGCGTCGACGTCTCCCGGATCGCCCGCGCCCAGGGCGGCGGCGGGCACCGCCAGGCCGCCGGGTTCACGACGACGATGGGCTGGGATCAGCTGGTGGAGTTCCTGCGCGGCGAGGTGGACCGGCAGCTCGCCGCGTCGTGAGCGACGGCGCAGCGCGGCCCGACGGAGTCGTGCTGTATGACAAGCGCTCCGGCATCAGCTCTGCCAAAGCGGTAGCCGAGGTCCGCCGCGCGCTCGGCGGCCGGAGCATCAAGGTCGGTCACGCGGGCACGCTCGACCCGTTCGCGACGGGGCTGTTGCTGATCCTCGTCGGCCGGGCGACCCGGGTGCAGCGGTTCCTGATGGCGCTGCCGAAGGCGTATTCGGTGACCGCCCGGTTCGGCGCGACGTCGACCACCGGCGACCCGGAGGGCGAGATCGTCGAGACCGGTGTCGTCCCCGACGGCGACCTCGCGCTGCCGACCGGGAGGCTGCGCCAGCGTCCCCCGGCGTACTCGGCGGTCAAGGTCGGCGGCCGACGCGCGTACGCGCTCGCGCGGGCCGGGAACCCGGAGCTCGAGCTCGCCGAGCGCGAGATCGAGGTCTACCGGTTCGAGGAGAGATGGCGCGACGGGGACCGCCGCGGCTTCGAGATCGGGTGCTCGTCCGGCACGTACGTACGATCGCTGATCGCGGAACTGGGCGACGCCTATTGCGAGGAGTTGCGGCGGACCGCGATCGGGCCCTTCGAGGTCGCGATGGCCGACCCGGAGGTGCTGATCGGGCTGCCGCGGGCGCTCGAGTTCCTGCCATCGGTGCGTCTGGAGGGCGAGCTGGCCCGGGCGGTGGGGCACGGGCGCCGGGTGTCCGTGGACGTAGCTTTCCCCGACACGGTCCGGCTGATCGGGGACGAGGGCCTGATCGCCCTGGCGGAGGCGGACGGCGGGGATTGGAAGCCGGTCGTCGGCTTCTCGCCTCCGATCCCAACCTGACGCTCTCGCCCGACCCGAACCTGACGCTCTCGCCCGACCCGACCTGACGCTCTCGCCCGACCCGACCAGGCTTGTATCAATTGCATCTTGGGCGATAACTATGTCTATATGAAAGAAATCGCCCAGATCGGCGGCATTCAGGAGCCGACCGGCGGTCGATCTCGCCGGACCGACCGTAGCCTCTAGGCTTCCGCGCCGATGAAGGTGACGATCCTCGGCGATGCGGAGCCGCGACCCAGAAGGGTCGCGGTCGGAGAGTTCGACGGAGTGCATCTTGGCCACCGCGAGGTGATCAACCACTCGGACACCGTGCTCACGTTCGAGCCGCACCCGCTCCAGGTGGTTCGGCCGGAGGCCGCGCCGCGGCTGTTGACGAGCTTCGAGATCAAGGCGGAGCTGATCGCCGGGCTCGGGGTGCAGGAGCTGGTCGTGATTCCGTTCGACCAGCAGTTCGCGGCCCAGAGCCCCCAGGAGTTCATCGACCAGGTGCTGGTCGAGTCGCTCCGCGCGACGCGGGTGTCGGTGGGGGAGAACTTCCGCTTCGGCCACCGGGCGGCCGGCGACACGCGGGTGCTCGCGGCCGATCCGCGATTCGAGACGCGGGTCGTCCCGCTGGTCGAGATCGAAGGCGAGGTCGTCTCCTCGAGCCACATCCGGGCGCTCGTCACAGCCGGCGACGTCGAGCTCGCCGACGTCATGCTCGGATCGCCGTTCCAGCTGCGCGGCGAGGTCGTGGAGGGCGACAAGCGAGGCCGGACGCTCGGCTTCCCGACCGCCAACATCGTCCCCGACGAGGCGCTCGTGTGCCCCGGCCACGGGGTGTACGCGGCCCGCGCCGACGGCGCCTGTGCCGCGGTCAGCGTCGGCGTCCGGCCGACATTCGGCACCGGGCGGGCCGTGCTCGTCGAGGCGTACCTGCTCGATCGCGACGTCGACCTCTACGGCCAGCTCCTGACGGTCGAGTTCATCGCCCGTCTGCGGGGCGAGCGGCGGTTCGACTCGGTCGACGCGCTGGTGGAGCAGATGGAGCGCGACGTCGAGCGTACGCGCGAGCTCTGCGAATCCCCCCCGGCGGCCTGCTAGCCTGATCGGCCGCATGACGCTCACCAAGGAACGCAAGCAGGAGCTGGTCGCCAAGTTCGGCGAGGGCGAGACGGACACCGGCAGGACCGAGGTCCAGATCGCGCTGATGACCGACCGGATCAACGAGCTCACCGAGCACCTGCGCCTCCATCGCAAGGACCATCACTCCCGCCGCGGGCTGCTGATGATCGTCGGGCGACGGCGCCGGCTGCTGAACTACCTGCGGCGCGATGACCTCGACCGCTACCGCGCGGTCGTCGCAGAACTAGGGCTTCGCCGGTGATCGAGGCGGGGGAACCCGCTCCCGAGTTCACACTTCGCCGCGAGGACGGCAGCGAGTTCACCAACGCCGACCTCGAGGGCAAGACCACCGTGCTGGTCTTCTATCCGTTCGCGTTCAGCCCGGTGTGCACCGACCAGCTGAACCTGTACGACGAGGTGGTCGATGAGATGACGGCGAAGGGCGCGACCCTGTACGGCGTCTCCTGCGATTCGCCCTACTCGCAGACGGCCTTCCGCCAGAAGCTGGGCGTCAGCATCGAGCAGCTGTCCGACTTCGAGCCCAAGGGCGCGGCGTGCCGGGCCTTCGGCGCCTACCACGAGCTCGGCTTTCCCCAGCGGGCGCTCGTGATCGTCGGTCCCGACGGCGTCGTCCAGTGGAGCTACCTGGCGCCCTCGCCGGGCGAGCTCCCCGGCGCGAACCTGATCTTCGATGGCCTGGCAGCCGGATCGGGTGCCGCCTGACCTAGGCTCGGCGCCGGTCCCGCCGCCGGGGCCGGGGGATCATGTGCGGGGGTCGGAGGACGCCCCGCTCGTGATCGAGTACGCCGACTTCGAGTGCCCGTTCTGCGCGGCGCTGAGCGCGAAGCTGGCGCGGGTCCAGGTGCGCCGCGTGTTCCGCCACTTCCCGGTCCGCTCCAGCCATCCGCGGGCGTGGGCCGCCGCCTGCGCAGCCGAGGCCGCCGGCGCGCAGGGCCGCTTCTGGGAGATGCACGAGCTGCTGTTCTCCGACCAGGGGCGGCTGGAGGACCCTCACCTGTGGTCGCGGGCGCGGACACTCGGCCTCGACCTCGAGCGGTTCGACGCCGACCGCCGCGGCGACGCCCTCAAGGCACGGGTGCGCCGGGACTTCGAGTCCGGCGTCCGTGCCGGGGTCGTGACGACGCCGACCGTGTTCGCCGGCGGCCGGATGCTGAGCGGCCGGATCGAGCTCGCGGCGCTCGTGCCGCCTAGCTGATCTCGGCGGCGTCGAGCTGCTCGAGCGTCGGAGTGCGGCCGCGGAGCGGGGTCGCCACGGGATCGGCGGTGATGCTCGCCCGGAGCAGGTCCATCTGGCGGTCGATCAGGCTCGAGTCGAGGTGGGCGAACGCCGCCGCCGCGGAGCACAGGCCCTTGAACAGCATCAGCACGTCCATCGCGCCGATGTCGCCCCGAACGGTGCCCTCCCGCTGGGCCCGGGTCACCAGCGCGTCGAGCACGCCGACCACCTCCGCGTGGGCATCGCGGATCTCCTCGCGCGCGAGCCACGTGTCATCGATCGCGTCGGTCACCGCACGGTCGTGCTGCTGGCGGCCGAGCATCTCCGCGAGGAACTCGAACAGCGCCCCGTCGGCATCGGCAGCGTCTAGCAGCTCGCGTCCGCGCTCGCACGCCTCGTCCATCAGCTCCGCGACGATTGCCGCGATCAGGTCCTCCTTGGACGCGAAGTTCCGGAACAGCGTTCCCCGGCCGACCCCGGCCGCCTCGGCGATCTCGGCGACACCGACCTCGAGGCCGCGCTCGCGGAACAGGGACGTCGCCGCTTCGATCAGCCGCGCGCGGTTGCGCGCAGCATCCGCGCGAAGCTGCCTCTCCTCGGTCGGCATCGTCACATTGTCTCCTATGCGGCCGCAGCCACCGGCACCATCTCGGTGTCGATCGCTTCGACGTGGCGCCGGCGCAGTCCGAGCACGAGGATCAGCGCGCTGGCTCCGAGCATCGCGGCGGCGGCCGCGAACGCCACGTGGTAGCCGGACACCAGCGCCGCCGTGTGCACCGCCGGGATGCTCGCGGCGGGGGATCCGTGCAGGAGGCTGCTCGTCTGGCTCGCCGCGAGCGACGCGAGGATCGCGAGGCCGAGCGACCCGCCGACCTGCTGCGCGGTGTTGAACAGCCCCGACGCGAGACCGGCGTCCTCGTCCTTGACGCCGCCGGTGCCGAGCAGCGTGATCGGCACGAACGTGAGCCCCATGCCGATGCTCATCGGCAGCAGCCCGCTCAACAGGTCCCCGACATAGGTGCCGTGCACCGGTAGCTGGGTCAGCACGATCATTCCCGCGGTCGCCAGCGAGACCCCGAGGAGGGCGACGTTGCGGACGCCGATCCGGCGGACGAACTGCTGCGCGAGCCCCGCGCCGATCACGATTCCAACCGTCACCGGCAGGAACGCGAGCCCGGCCTTCAGGGGGCTGTAGCCGAGGATCTCCTGCACATACAGCGACGCGAAGAAGAACATCCCGAACATCCCGGATGCGACGAGCAGCAGCACGACGTCGGCGACCGCAAGCGTCCGGATCCGGAAGATGCTCAGCCGCACGAGCGGGGCGGGGCTGCTGCGCTCGAGCACCACGAACACCGCGAGCAGCGCGAGTCCGGCTGCCAGCAGCCCGATCGTCTTCGGCGAGCCCCAACCCCACGCGGTGGATTTGACGATCGCGAACACGATCACGATCAGCGCCGAGGTCACGGTCACGGCGCCGCGCAGGTCGAACGTGCGGTGCGCAAGGTCGGCCTTGGACTCGGGCACGTACCGCAGGGTCGCGATGAACGCCGCGATTCCGACTGGGACGTTGACGATGAAGATCCACGGCCACGAGACGAGGTCAGTGAGCACGCCGCCGAGCAGCAGGCCGACGGCACCGCCGCCGGCGGCGATCGCGCTCCACACACCGAGCGCGCGGGTGCGCTCGTCGGTGCGGGTGAAGGTGGTCGTGATGATCGAAAGCGCGGCGGGGGAGAGCAGCGCGCCGCCGAGACCCTGGAGGCCGCGGCCGACGATCAGCATCGTCGGCGACTGCGCGAGCCCGTTCAGCAGCGAAGCGAACGAGAACAGGACGATCCCCGCGGCGAACAGCCGTTTGCGGCCGAGCAGGTCGGCCGCGCGGCCCCCGAGCAGCAGGAAGCCGCCGAAGATCAGCGTGTAGGCGTTGACCACCCACGGGAGGTTCGAGGGGGAGAAGTGGAGGCCGTGCTGGATCGACGGCAGCGCGACGTTCACGATCGTGGCGTCGAGCACGACCATGAACTGCGCCAGGCAGGCGATCACGAGGACCACCCAGCGGTTGGTGGACCGGGCGGGGGCGGAAATCGGTGCGACGGCGGTCTCGGCGACCATGCGGGCTGTCCTCCTCGCTAAAATGGAACTCAGCGGTCCGGTTACGGTAACACAACCGGACCGGCCGGTCCACTTAATGTGACCGACGTCACCGAAAGAGGGGGCAGACGCCCCTCCGAAGCGCTGACCGAGACGACGTCGAAGCGCGGATTTGCGCCGTAGACCACGGCGCCCGCTACCCTTACGACGTTCGGATAAGAAGAAACAAAACAAGAAGAACTCCGCCTACCGAACGGTGGAGCAGGAAGGAAACTGAATATGTCTGACGCCGTCACACGCGTGCCGGTCGAGATCGCGGGGGATGAGATCTCCTTCGAAACCGGCAAGCTGGCCAAGCAGGCCTCCGGCGCAGTAGTCGTCCGTGCGGGCGACACGATGGTTCTGTGTACCGCGACCGCGGGCAACCTCAGGGATGTCGACTTTCTCCCCCTGACGGTTGACGTCGAGGAGCGGATGTACGCGGCCGGGAAGATTCCCGGCTCGTTCTTCAAGCGCGAGGGTCGCGCGGGGGAGAAGGCGACGCTCACCGCGCGCCTGATTGACCGACCGATCCGGCCGCTGTTCCCCAAGGGCTGGCGGTACGAGACTCAGCTCGTCGCGCTGCCGGTCTCGGTCGACCACGAGCACCCCTACGACATGCTCGCGCTGAACGGCGCCTCCGCGGCGCTGATGATCTCCGACATCCCGTTCCCGACGCCCGTCGGCGCGGTGCGGATCGGCAAGATCGACGGCAACTTCGTCGTCAACCCGAATGAGGAGGACCTGCTCGAGGGCACCGATCTCGACCTGATCGTCGCCGGAACCGAGGAGGCGATCCTGATGGTCGAGGCGGGGGCGAACGAGGTGCCCGAGGCGGAGATCCTCGACGCGCTCGACATCGCCCAGCAGGAGATCCAGAAGCTGTGCGCCGCGCAGCGCGAGCTCGCCGAGAAGGCCGGCAAGCCGAAGATGGAGGTGCAGCCGCCAGAGGTCGATAGCGAGCTCTACGAGCAGATCAAGACCTCGCACGGCGCCGCGCTCGACGCGGCCACCCAGGTCGAGGACAAGCTCGAGCGCCAGGCCGCCTCGAAGGAGGTCGAGGAGGCGGTGCTGACGCAGTACTCCGGCGACCCCGAGGCCGAGACGCACGCGGAGTACCGGGCGAAGGCCCAGCGCGCGTTCGACAAGCTCGAGAAGGCGATCATCCGCGAGCGGATCGCGGTGCAGAAGAAGCGCCCGGATGGCCGCTCGTCGGAGGAGATTCGGCCGATCTCGGTCGAGGTCGGGGTGGCGCCGCGAGCC
This sequence comes from Solirubrobacteraceae bacterium, assembly GCA_036490875.1. Taxonomy (GTDB): domain Bacteria; phylum Actinomycetota; class Thermoleophilia; order Solirubrobacterales; family Solirubrobacteraceae; genus Palsa-465. Next base: position 12,727 of record DASXDA010000111.1, on the reverse strand, counting down.
CACGGCTCGGCGCTGTTCACCCGCGGCCAGACGCAGGCGCTGAGCGTCGTCGCGCTGGGGACCACCCGCGAGGAGATGCGCTTGGACACGCTCGGGCTGGAAACCTCCAAGCGGTACTTCCACCACTACAACTTCCCGCCGTTCTCGGTGGGTGAGGCCGGGTTCATGCGCGGCCCCAAGCGCCGCGACATCGGCCACGGCGCGCTCGCCGAGCGGGCGCTCGTGCCGATGATCCCGAGCCAGGAGGAGTTCCCGTACACGATTCGCGTCGTGTCGGACATCCTCGAGTCCAACGGGTCGAGCTCGATGGCCTCGGTCTGCGGCTCGACGCTGTCGCTGATGGATGCCGGCGTCCCGATCAAGAAGGCCGTCGCGGGGATCGCGATGGGCCTGATCAAGGAGGGCGACGACTACATCATCCTCACCGACATCGCGGGCGTGGAGGACCACCTCGGCGACATGGACTTCAAGGTCGCCGGGACCGACAGCGGGATCACCGCGCTGCAGATGGACATCAAGATCACGGGCGTCACCTTCGACATCATGCGCGACGCGCTCGCGCAGGCGAAGGTCGCTCGCGAGTTCATCCTCGGGAAGATGGGCGAGGTGATCGACACGCCGCGGACAGAGCTCTCGAAGTTCGCCCCGCGGATCTCGACGATCCAGATCGACCCCGAGAAGATCGGGCTGTTGATCGGCAAGGGCGGCGAGACGATCCGCGGCCTGCAGGAGGAGTTCGAGGCCCAGATCGACGTCGCCGAGGACGGCCAGGTCCTGGTCTACGCGGCCAGCGGCGAGCAGGGCGACGCGCTCGTCGACCGGATCCGGTCGATGACCAAGGACGTCGAGGTCGGCGACGAGTTCGCCGGCAAGGTCGTCAAGACGACCGCGTTCGGCGCGTTCGTCGAGCTCTCAAAGGGCACCGACGGCCTGCTGCACATCTCGAACGTCGCCCCCGGGCGGCGGATCGCGTCGGTCGAGGAGGTCCTGGGCAAGGGCGACGAGCTCAGCGTCCGCGTGGTCGAGGTCGACCGCGAGCGCGGTCGCATCGGGCTCCGGCTCGCCGACGACCCGGATGTCGCCGGCAAGAGCGTCGAGGAGCTCGCGCAGGTCGGCACCGGGGACCCCGGTCCGCCGTCGCGCGGCGGTCGTGACCGCGGCGACCGCGGCGGCCGTGACGGGCGCGGTGGCCGTGGCCACCGCGACCGCGACCGTGATCGGGACCGCGATCGCGACCGCGACCGTGGCCCCTCCGGCGACGGAGGCGGCCGGGTCCGCGACCGCGACCCGGAGCGCCCCCGCTCCTAGCTCGCGGTGGCCGCCGAGCACCGGCTGACGACGCTCGAGTCGGGCGTACGGATCGTGACGGAGGCGATGCCCTCCGTCCGATCCGTCTCGCTCGGATTCTGGATCGGCACCGGGTCTCGCACGGAGACCAATGAGCAGGCGGGACTGTCGCACCTGCTCGAGCACCTGCTGTTCAAGGGCACCCCGAAGTACAGCTCGGTCGAGATCGACCAGATCTTCGACGCGATGGGCGCCGAGCTGAACGCGGGCACCGGCAAGGAGTCGACGTCGGTCTACGCCCGGGTGATCGACCAGCACCTGCCGGAGGCGATCGACGTGATCGCCGACATGGTCTTCCGGCCCTCCCTCGAGGACATCGACTCCGAGCGGGCGGTGATCCTCGAGGAGATCGCGATGTACGAGGACGATCCCCAGGAGAAGGTGTTCGACGTGTTCGGCGAGGCGGTGTTCGGCGAGGATCCGCTTGGTCGCGCGATCATCGGCCGCGCGCCGGTGGTGGCCGATACGCCGCCCGACGAGATTGCGCGGTTTCACGCGAGCCGGTACGTGCCGCGGAACGTCGTGATCGCGGCGGCCGGGGCGGTCGACCACGATCAGCTGGTCGCGCTCGTCGAGGAGCGGACCAGCCCCGCCGGCGCGGGCGACCGCCCGCCGGGGCGGCTGTCCACGCCCGAGCCGCTCGGAGCGAACCGGCGGTTCGAGCGCAAGGACACCGAGCAGTTCCACGTGTCCGTCGGCGGCGCGGGGATCTCGCGCCACGACGACCGCCGGTTCGCGCTCCGCGTGCTCGACACGATCTTCGGCGGTACCTCCTCGTCGCGGTTGTTCCAGGAGGTGCGCGAGAAGCGGGGGCTCGCATACGCGGTCTACTCGTTCACGAGCGCCTACCAGGACACCGGCCAGGTCGGGATCTATCTCGGCACGCGGCCGGACAACCTCGGCGAGGCGATGGCCGTGATCGGCACCGAGCTGCGCAGGCTGCAGGAGCAGCCTGCGACGCCCGAGGAGCTCGACCGCGCCAAGGAGAACCTCAAGGGCCGGGTCGTGCTCGCGCTCGAGTCGACCGGCGCGCGGATGAACCGGCTCGGCTCCGAGCTGCTCGCCGGGGCGCCGCTCGAGTCGATCGATCAGGTCGTCGCGCGGATAGAGGCGGTGACGCTCGAAGATCTGGGCGCGCTGGTCGGAGAGCTATGGGCGCCGGAGCAGCTGTCGGCGGCGGGAATCGGTCCGGACGAGGAGCGCTTCGAGGAGGCGCTCGCCGCCATCGGACCGGCCGTCGCCGAGGCGCGCCGGTGATCCGAGTCGCCGTCGCCGGCGCCGCGGGGAGGATGGGCCAGGCGGTGTGCTCCGCCGTCGAGGGCGCCGACGACATGGAGCTCGTCGCGCGCGCCGACCCGGCGCTCGGCAGCACCGTCGCCGAGGCGCTCGAAGCCGGTCCCGATGTGCTCGTCGACTTCACCGTCCCAGACTCCGCGCTCGCGAACGCGAGCAGGGCGCTTGCGGGCGGCGTGCACGTGGTGATCGGGACGACCGGCTTTGACCCGGCAGAGCTCGAGCGTCCGCCGGGGTCCGCCGCGAACGTGTTCGTGGCGCCGAACTTCGCGATCGGCGCCGTGCTGATGATGCAGTTCGCCGTCCAGGCCGCGCGGCACATGGCCAAGGCCGAGGTCATCGAGCTCCACCACGACCGCAAGGTCGACGCGCCGAGTGGCACCGCCGCCCGGACCGCAGCGCTGATCGCCGGCGCGGCGCCCGAGCTCGGCGAGGTGCCGATCCACTCGGTCCGGCTCCCAGGGCTCGTCGCCCACCAGGAGGTGATCTTCGGGGACCTCGGCCAGACGCTGACGATCCGCCACGACTCGATCGACCGCGAGTCGTTCATGCCCGGCGTACTGCTCGCGGTCAGGCGCGTCGGAGGCCTCACCGACTGGCCGGTGATCGGCTTGGAGCACCTGCTGTGATTCGAACGCGATCGCGAGCGGACCGAGCTATCGCCGCGCGTTTCACGACGTGACGCGTGGCAGCAACACCGTTCTGTTCGGCCGCACGTTCGCCGGCTACAGCGTCGGCCGGGGTGGGACGCGGTGACGGGCTTGGGGATTTCGAACGCGGCTGTGCTCGTGCCGCTGCTGGCGGGCGGCGGCGGGCGCTGACACCGGGTTGGCGAAATCGGCGGGCAGGGGCGAGTAGGCGTCGATCAACGCCGCCCGCCCCCCGAACCGCTACACCGTCAACGCGGGCAGCCCGACCCCGATCACCTTCAGCCGGCGCGAGAGGGCGGTGAACGCGAACTCGTTCATCTCCTGGCTGGTGTACCCGAGGTATTCGTACTCGTCGCCGAGCTGATAGCCGGGCGGGACGAGCACCCCGGCGGCGGCAGGGAGCGTCTCGGCGAGCTTGTCCTGGACGCGCTTGGCGAGCTCGGGATCGCGGACCTTCTGCTGCAGGAACCAGGTCCCGTAGGCGACGTGCCGGTGCTCGTCCTGGGCGATCTTCTTGAACCCCTCGAGGTGGCCGGGCATGATCCCGCGGTCCTCGAGCCGCCCGGTTTGGAACCGCTGGCCGGTGAGGGCGAGCGTCCCCTCGATCACCATGTGGTAGATCGTGATGAAGTCGACCTTCGCCTCGACGCTGGACGGGTCCGCCAGCAGCGCCTGGTGGGCGTCGACGAGATGGCCGTCGAACAGCGCGATGTAGTCGTCGTTGAGGTCCTCGCGGGCGCGCTCGAGCCGGTCCTCGAAGCTGCCGTCGTAGAGGAAGACCTCCTCATAGACCCGGTTGAAGTGCTGCGCGTGGCGCGCTTCGTCGACCTGCTGGGTGAGCAGGAACGCCTCCTCGTTTTTGTCCTCGGCGGCCATCACCAGCCCGGAGAATTGGTTCGTGACCCGCTCCTCGCCGACGAAGAACGCCGACAGTCCCCACAGCATCGACTCGCGCTCCTCCTCGTCCATCGACTCCCAGTCGCGGCGGTCCTGCTCGAGCGAGATCGCGTGCGAGACCCAGCCCTGGCGCTCCCACAGCCGGTAGAGCTCGAGCGGCCCCATCAGCTTGATCTTGGGTAGCTGGGACTCGTCGGTGATCGTCCCCACGTCGCCCTGCACGGTCAGGTCAAGCAGGCTCGCCATGTGAATCTCCCTCGGTAGCTCTCCGGGCCGCCACTCTACCTGCCGGCGCAGGCTCGGATTCGGGGCCAGGCGGTCCGAGGCCGGTCGCCCCGGCGCCGTCGTGGGCGGCCTTCAGGATCCGCTCGCGGAGCTGATCGGCGGTCCCCGCCTTCGCCGCACGGGCGGCCCGTTCGTCGCTCAGCTCGATCCCCTCCCGGGCGGCGAGGTCGAGCAGCGACTGGCGCTCCTCGTCCGCCTTGGCCAATCGGAAGAACAGCCAGCCGAGCAGCAGGATCGTGAGGATCGACTCCTCGACCATCATCACCGCCCCGGCGAGGTTCTGGTCCGATAGCGGACTCAGCCCGTGGGCGGCGTCGGTTGCGCGGTACACGGGATAGAACACGGTCTGCGACCAGATCAGGACGTTGCCGAGCACGGCGCCGACGAACCGCACGAGAATCACGTACCCGAGCGCGCCCCAGCCGTAGAACCACGCGGGCTTCGGCAGCGGCCCGATCAGCCCGAACCACAGCAGCGAGCCGAACCACAGCAGGCACGCGTGTTCGAGCGCGTGGACGAGGTCGTGGTTGATCGCCGCCTGGTAGAAGAACGGCACGTGCCAGACGTAAAGGTTGACCGCCCACAGCCCGAGCGCCACCGCGGGGGTGGCGATCACCCGCAGGGGGCGCGTGGCCCGCATGTGCAGCAGCGGCTGGATCACCGGGCCGGTCAGGCCGAGCACGATGAACAGCGACGCGATGTCGCCGATCACGATGTGCTGGACCATGTGCGCGACCAGGATCTGATCGGCGAGGTCGTCGAACGGCGGCAGCTGGACGGCGGTCACCAGCGCGACCCCGAAGCAGAACGACGCGACCCGCCATGGGTCGACGGCCCGGCGCTCCCGCGCCAGCGTGCGCACGCGCTGCACGTACAGCAACAGGTACACGAGCGACGCCAGCACCGGCGGCGTCGCCTCCGCGAGGTGGAGCGCGGCCGCGGGGATCAGCGGTGGGGCGAGCATCTCCGCTTAGGCCGATCCGCCGCCGCCGTAGGACGTCGGCGGAGCGGTGTCGTGCTGGATCGCGGCGATCTGCTCCAGCAGCGCCGGACCGCTGGTCCCGCCGACCACGCGCAGGCGGGGGAGCCGGTACGGGTCGTTCGAGCGGCCGGCCCAGCCCGGGACGACGGTCGTCGAGCCGACAAAACCGGCGTTCCTCACCGCGTTGATCACCGTCGCGTCGTAGTGGCCCGAGGGGTAACAGAACCAGTTGACCGCGGCGCCGTAGCGGCTTCGGAGCAGCTGACGCGCGTGCACGATCTGGTACTGGAGGCCGGCCGCGTCGAGCGTGACCAGGTCGGCGTGGGTCATTCCCTGGGTGTCGAGCTCCCACCCGGCCGAGAGCAGCCCTCGGACCTGCTGGTCGGTGAGGCCGCCCTGCTCGGGCGGAAGGCCGAGCAGCTGGATGTTCTCGACGCCGACCCAGCCGAGCCGCTTGAGCACCGGCAGCGCGTTCGTGTACTGGGAGGCGTAGCCGTTGTCGAACGTGATCACGACGGGCTTGCCGGGCCCGAGCGGTACGCCGCGGCTCCAGTTGGCGCGCAGCTGATCCATCGTCACCGCGTGCCAGCCGGCGGACTTGAGCGCCTCCATCTCCTGCGCGAACTCATCGGCGGGCACGTACAGGCTCGGAAACGGCGCCCCCGACGGCGGCGGGTTGATCACGTGGTACATGAGGATCGGCACGGTCGCGTCGCCCGGCACGCCGGTGCCCTTGGCCGCCGCCGTCGACGAGCCCGCGGTCGTTCCCGTCCCGCCTGAGCGAGCGTTTCCGCCGGAATGACCGGGCGCCGCCGCCTGCTTCGGGGCGCCCGAAGACCCGCCGCCCTCGGCGATCGCGATCCCGGCAGCGACCAGCACGACGACGAGCAATGTCCCCAGCGCCGCGATCCGCCTGCGGCGAACCTGCGCTCGCCGCGCGCGCTCTCGCTCCTGGCGCCGAGCGTGCACGTCCCTGAAACTCATCTCCCACCTAGTTAACCGCGTCCCGCGGTCGGGCGGTCCACTGCGATAATCCCTCCATGCCCGTCGAGCTCGGAGCAGTCCTGACCCCGATGGTTACTCCGTTCGACGCGCGCGGGCGCGTCGACGAGGAGGCCACGGTCAGGCTGATGGACCACCTACTCGAGCACGGCTCGGACGGCCTCGTCCTATGCGGCACAACGGGGGAGGCATCGACGCTCACCGACGAGGAGCAGCTGCGAGTGATCGAGCTGGGAGTGCTCGAAGCGCGGCCCGCCCATCCCGGCGCGACGATCATCGGCGGCGCGGGCTCGAACGACACCCGTCATGCCGTCCACCTGACGGAGCGGATCACCGAGCTCGGCGCCGACGCGATCCTGTCGGTCACCCCGTACTACAACCGCCCCAGCCGCCGCGGGATCATCCGGCACTACGAGGAGGTCGACCGCGCCAGCGGCGTCCCGATCCTGCTCTACAACATCCCTCAGCGGACGGGCTTGGACCTGCCAAACGACCTGCTGGCCGAGCTCGCGCAGCTCGACCACGTGGTCGGCGTCAAGCAGTCCAACGACGACAACCTGGCGAAGATCGACGGGCTGCAGATCTACGCCGGCAACGACGACGTTTTCGCAGCCGTGCTTGACATGGGGGAGCCCGGCGGGATCCTCGTGGCAGCGCACCTGTTCGGAGAGGACCTGCGCCGGATGGTCGACGAGCCAGAGCGCCGGCGCGAGATTGACGCGAGCCTGCAGGACGTATACCGCGACCTCGTGGTCGCGCCGCTCGCGTGCACCACGAAGGCGGCGTTGAACATGATCGGCCTGGAGGTCGGCGGGACACGGCTGCCCTACGTGGGGCTGGACGAGCGCGAGACAGGGGTGATCCGCGCAATGCTCGACCGGCACGGACTGCTGCAAGCAGCCGAAGCGTGAGCGCCGGCACCCTGCGCGTCCTGCCGCTCGGCGGCCTGGGCGAGATCGGCAAGAACATGACCGTCGTCGAGTACGACGGGCGGATCGTCGTGATCGACGCCGGCCTGCGGTTCCCGACGACCGACATGCTCGGGATCGACCTCGTGCTTCCCGACTTCAGCTACCTGCGCGAGCGCGTCGACGACATCGAGGCGATCGTCGTCACCCACGGACACGAGGACCACCTCGGCGCGCTACCCTGGGTGCTGCGCGAGCTGGGCGCTCAGCCGCCGGTCTACGGCGGCCGGCTGACGATCGCGATGGCACGGTCGAAGCTCGACGAGCACCGGCTGCGGGACGCGCCGCTCGAGGACCTCGACCCCGGCGAGCGGCTGACGCTCGGCCCGTTCGAGGTCGAGCTGGTGCACATGACCCACTCGATTCCCGACTCGTGCGCGGTCGTCGTCGGGACCGAGCTTGGGCGCGTGGTCCTGACCGGCGACTACAAGTTCGATCAGACCCCTGTGGACGGGCTGCCGGCGGACGTGTCGCGGCTTGCGGAGCTCGGCCGCGACGGGGTCCTGCTGTTATGCGGCGACTCGACCAACGCGGACCGCGACGGGTTCTCCCCGTCGGAGAGCGGCGTGGGCCGGCACCTTCAGGAGGTCTTCTCCCGCGCCGAAGGGCGGATCGTCGTCACCAGCTTCGCGTCGAACATCCACCGCGTCCAGCAGGTGATCGACGCCGCCGGGGCACTCCGCCGGAAGGTCGCGCTGGTCGGCCGCTCGATGCGCAAGAACGTCAACATCGGACGCTCGCTGGGGCACATCGAGTTCCCCGAGGGGATCCTGATCCAGCCCCAGGAGGTCGAGGACTGGCCCGACGAGAAGATCGTCGTGGTCTCGACCGGGTCGCAGGGCGAGCCGCTCTCGGCGCTGCGGCGGATGGCCCACAACGACCACCGGATGATCAAGCTCCACCGCGGCGACACCGTGGTCTTCTCGGCGACACCGATCCCGGGGAACGAGCGGGCGGTCGGCGAGACGATCGACCGGCTGTACCACATCGGCTGCGACGTGATCACCCCCCGTGAGGCGCCGATCCACGCCTCCGGCCACGGCTACACCGAGGAGCTGAAGCTGATGCTCAACCTGCTGCGACCGCGGTACGTGATGCCGGTCCACGGCGACCATAAGCGGCTGCACCTGCACGCTCAGCTGGCGATCGCGGTCGGGATCGATCCGGACCACGTGTTCGAGGGCGAGAACGGGCTGCCGCTCGAGATCGACGAGCGCGGCGCCGCGTTCGGCACGCCGGAGCAGTCGGGGATGATCTTCGTCGACGGTGTCGACATCGGCGATCCCGCGGATGTCGCGCTGCGCGACCGCAGGATGCTCTCCGACGACGGGATCTTCATCGTCGTCGCGACGGTCTCGGAGCAGACGGGGGAATCGGTCGTCGATCCGGAGGTGATCTTCCGGGGCGTGCCGTTCGTCGAGCAGGCGGACGGGCTGCTCGACGAGATCCGAGACGCGGTGGAGCGCTCGCTCCAGCGCGCGGTCGGCGAGGGGATCAGGCAGATCGACCTGCTCCAGGAGGAGCTGCACGACGATCTCGCCGCGTTCGTCTACGACCGGCTGCGGCGGCGCCCGATGGTGCTGCCGGTCGTGGTCGAGGTCTGAACCCTGACCGCCTGCGGCATCCCGTAGGAGGGAAGCCGGACCACGAACCGGGTCCCGCCTCCGTTGTTGGGGTGCTCGACCACGACCGAGCCGCCGTGTGACTCGGCGACGGCCTTGACGATCGACAGCCCCAGCCCGGACCCGTACGCGCCGTCGCGGGCGTGCGAGCCGCGGTCGCCCGCACCGCGGACGAACCGCTCGAAGATCCGGCCCTGAAGCTCGCCCGGGATCCCGGGCCCGTCGTCCTCGACGACGACCAGCACCTCGCCGTTCGCCGTCCCGGTCGAGGCGTGCACGTGCGTCCCCGGCGGGGTGTGCTTGATCGCGTTCTCGATCAGGTTGAGCACCAGCCGGTGGAGGTCGTCCCGCGACCCGGAGACGATCGCTCGATCGGGGTGGATCTCGAGCACGTGATCCTCCGCGAACGGCCCGACCTCGGACGCCGCGTCCGTCAGGACCTTGTCCATCCGCGCCGGCTGGCGCCGCTGCGTCCGCTTGGCATCGACCCTCGCCAGCAGCAGCAGGTCGCCGACGAGCCGGCGCATCCGCCGCGCCGAGCGCAGCGCCGTCCTGGCGGTGTCCGCCTGCTCGCCGTCGAGCTCCTCGGCGAGCAGCTCGAGGCTCGCGAGCACGCTGGTCAACGGCGTCCGCAGCTCGTGCGAGGCGTCCGCGACGAACTCGCGCTGGCGCTCAAGGCTCGCCTCGGTGACGCCGCGGGCCTCGTCGAGCCCCTTCAGCATCCCCTCGAGCGTGCGTGCGAGCTCGGCGACCTCGTCATCGGCCTTGGGGTGGGGGATGCGGCGGCTCGGGTCGCGGGTGCGCTCGATCTCACGGGCCGCGTCGGTCAGCTGGGAGATCGGGCGGATCGCCCGCTGAGCGGTCGCGAGGCCGGCCAGCAGCGCGAGGAACGTGCCGCCGAGCACGCCCAGCAGCAGGAACAGCTGGACCTTGTTGAGCGTGTGATCAAGATCCGACAGCGGTACTGCGTACAGCAGATGCACGTCTCCCTCGGGCTTGACCCTGATGTTCTTCGGCACGACCACGCGGTAGCCGAGCGCCTGGTAGGTCCCGGCGCGCTCGGGTGGCGAGAACGCCGGCGTCGGGGGTGGCCGCTTGGTGCCCTTGATCCTGATCGAGTCCTGCGTGCACAGCAGATCGCCGGTGTCGCCGTCGAAGATCCGAATCTGCGCGCGCTCGGCGCTCACGTAATCGCTCAGGCTCACGGTCGTGTTGCACGTGAGCGCTCCGTTCGGCAGGAACCTGAGCTTCAGCTCGCTGCGCAGCTGAGTAGCGGCAGTAGCGGCCTGGTCGTTGAACTGGTTGCGCACCTGGCGGGTGGTGAGGACGCCCACAAGCACCGCGAACGCCGCGAGGATCACGAACGTCAGTGCCGCTGATCCGCCCGCCAACCGCCAGCGGATCGGGAACGACCTATACGCGGAGAACGTAGCCCGCGCCGCGGATCGTATGGAGGAGCCGAGGCTCGCCACCTGCTTCAAGCTTCCTTCGAAGGTTTGAGACGAACACCTCGATCGTGTTCGTCATCGAGAACGGGTCGTAACCCCAAACCTCGTCCAGCAGCCGCTGGCGAGAGATCACGATCCGCTCGTTGCGCATCAGGTATTCGAGCAGCTCGAACTCTCGCTGAGTTAAATCGATTCTCCGGCCCGATCGGGCGACCTCGTGCGTGTCCGGGTTGAGCCGCAGGTCGGCGACCGTCAGCGCCGCCTGGCCGCGCGGCGGACGCCGCCGAAGCAGCGCCCGCAGGCGCGCGAGCAGCTCCTGTCGCTCGAACGGCTTGACGAGGTAGTCGTCGGCTCCGGCGTCGAGCCCTTCGACGCGGGCCTCGACGGCGTCGCGAGCGGTCAGCACCAGGATCGGGACGTCGTCGGACTCCCGCAGCCGCTTGGCCACCTCGATCCCGTCCATCCGCGGGAGGCCGAGGTCGAGGATCACGAGGTCCGGGAGGAAGGCGTGCGCCTCCTCGAGCGCGATCACGCCGTCGGCGGCGACCTTGACGTCGTAGCCCTCGAGTCGCAGCGATCGCTGCAGGACCTGCGCGATCGCGTCGTCATCCTCGACGACGAGCACGCGTGCGGAACGTTCATAGTCGGCCATCTGCCCCAGATAGTAGGGCGCGAGGCGCCCGGCGTCGCGGGCAGGAGCCGCCATGCGGCCGTCGAAGCCATCTCTTCGGAGATGGCCGCCCGCAAGCGAAAGAAGCCGCCCACGAGGCGCGCCACGCGCTCACTCCTGGGAGCGCGTCCTTCGCTGCCGCTTCGGAGGCTCGATCTCGAGCCTCATCACGTCGACATCCTCGCGATCGCTCTGATCGCGATCGGCATCTTCCTCGGCGGCGTCGCCTACTTCCACTGGTCCGGTGGCACGGTCGGCGAGGGCGCGATCACCGCCTTCCGCTTCCTACTCGGGGCGCTCGGCTACGTGGTGCCGGTGGCGCTCGTGCTGGCCGGGGCGCTGCTCTTGGCACGCGAGCTCAGGCCTCCGACCCGTCCGCTGCGGGCGGGCGTGATCTGCCTGACGGCGGCGCTCACGCTGGCGCTCGCGGCCGGGACACTCGGGCTCGGGCCGGGGATGCTGCACGGGTCGAACTTCTGGGACATCCACCTGTTCGAGCAGCGCGGCGGTGTCATCGGCCAGGGCGAGCTGTGGGTATCGATGCACCTGATCTCGACCGTCGGGGCGAACGTGCTCGCCGTGTTCCTGCTGATCGCGGGCGTGATCCTGCTGACCGGCGCCGGCGTCGCGACCTCCGTGAACGCGGTCAAGCGCTCGACCGGAGAGCTCGCCGCAACGGTCGTCCGCAGACCTTCAAAGACCACCTCCGCTCCGCGCGAGCGTCTCAGTGAGCGCGAACGCGAGCCGCTGCTTCCGCCGGAGCCCGACACGTCCGAGCTCGTCGTGCGGGCGACCCACGTCGAGGCGCCGCCGCCGGTGGACCACGACCCCGACGAGCATGAGCAGCTGCACCTGGAGCCGGAGGCGGAGCTCGAGCAGGAGCCCGACGAGCTGCCGGAGCCCGAGACCGAATACGAGCACGAGCCCCCCGACCCGGCCGACCTGACGCCTCAGGGGCGGTACCGGGCGAGCGTCACCGACGACCCCGACTTCGCATGGCGCGTGCCGTCGGGACGGTTCCTGGTCCGCTCGACCGGCGACGCGGCCAAGCCCGACACCGAGGGGCAGGAGCAGACCGCCCGCACGCTGCTCGAGGCGCTCGGGCACTTCGGGATCGACGCGAAGGTGATCGGCCGGGTCACGGGCCCCCACATCACGCGCTACGAGATTCGCCTGGCGCCCGGCACCAAGGTCGCGAAGGTGGCGCAGCTGAAGGACGACCTCGCGTACGCGCTGGCGGCGACCGACATCCGCATCCTCGCGCCGATTCCCGGCAAGCAGGCGGTCGGGGTCGAGGTGCCCAACGCGCGCAGGCGGATCGTCCACCTCGGCGACGTATTCCAGGAGCCGCCAAACGACTGGTCACCGCTGACGGTGTGGCTCGGCAAGGACATCGCCGGCCGCGCGATCGGCGCCGACCTTGCGAAGATGCCCCACCTGCTGGTCGCGGGAACGACGGGCGCCGGCAAGTCGGCGTGCGTCAACGCGATGCTGTCGTCGATCCTGCTCCGCGCGACGCCCCACGAGGTCCGGTTCGTGCTGGTTGATCCCAAGCAGGTCGAG
>DASXDA010000110.1:0-16711 GCA_036490875.1 Solirubrobacteraceae bacterium | reverse complement strand
GCTCGTCGTCGAGCGCGCCCTGCTCGCTCAGCTCCTCGATCGCAGCATCGGCGTCGCCGGCTTCGATCTCACGCTTGATCAAGTACTCACGAACCTCGGCGACGGTTCGCTCACGGCGGTTGATGTAGCGGTAGGCGAGCTCGAGTGCCCGGCTGCTCACGCGGCTCGGCCCTCCACCGACTCCACGGCAGCCAGCGGCGCCTCCTGCGCGTCCTCGCGACTCTCGATCGGCTTGACCAGATCGCGGCCGATCCCGAGCACCTCGTAGATCTTGCGCTCGATCTCCTTGGCCATGTCCTGGTGCTCGTCCAGGAACGCCTTCGCGTTGCCGCGCCCCTGTCCGAGCCGCTCCTCGCCGTAGGAGAAGAACGAGCCGGACTTGGTGATGATGTTGTGCTCGATGCCGTAGTCGATCAGGCAGCCCGAGGTCGAGATGCCCTTGCCGAACTCGATGTCAAACTCGGCCTGCTTGAACGGCGCCGCCACCTTGTTCTTGACGACCTTCACCTTGACGCGGTTGCCGACCGCCTCGGTGCCGTCCTTCAGCGTCTCGATCCGGCGAATGTCGAGCCGCACGGACGAGTAGAACTTCAGCGCACGGCCGCCGGGCTGGGTCTCCGGCGAGCCGAACATCACGCCGACCTTCTCCCGGATCTGGTTGGTGAACACGCACAGGGTCTGGGTGCGGTTCAGCGTGCCGGCCAGCTTCCGCATCGCCTGCGACATCATCCGCGCCTGCAGGCCCACGGTCTGGTCGCCCATCTGGCCCTCGAGCTCGGCGCGCGGAGTCAGCGCGGCGACCGAGTCGACCGCGATCATGTCGACCGCGCCGGACCGGATCAGCATGTCGACGATCTCGAGCGCCTGCTCGCCGTAGTCTGGCTGTGAGACGAGCAGCTCGTCGATGTTGACGCCGATCTCCTGCGCGTACAGGGGGTCCATCGCGTGCTCGGCGTCCACGAACGCACACACGCCGCCGAGCTTCTGCGCCTCGGCGAGGATGTGGTAGACGAGCGTCGTCTTACCCGAGGACTCCGGGCCGAAGATCTCGACGACCCGGCCCCGCGGGACCCCGCCGATCCCCAGCGCGAGGTCGAGCGCCAGCGCCCCGGTGGGGATCGCGTCACAGGCCACGCGTGCGCCCGGGTCGCCCATCCGCATCACGGTGCCCTTGCCGAACTGCTTCTCAATCTGGCTCAGCGCGCCCTTGAGGGCGGCTTGACGCTTGGCGTCGCCCGCCGCGTCCTGGCTCGCGCCCTTCTCTTGCTCGCTCATCTTTCCCACGGGCTCCTTGTCTCGATGCGTTCGAACCGGCCACGGTACGTGCGGTACCGGACGGAACGGCACCGTAGATCCGGGGCCTGCAACGGAACAAGACGCAATCGTCACAAATCTGCGACGAGGGTGGTACGGAGCTGCAAATTTCGGTCCGTAGGCTGGGCATGGGTAGCGCTGTAGCCTCGGCGTGTGGCGACGACGGAGGTGGTGCGGAGCGATCGGTTCCCCGATCTGAATGACGGGGTGCTGTTTCCGCGCCTCTCGGACGGCAAGCTTCAGTGGCTGGCAAAGCGCGGGCAAAGGCGGAGCTTCCAGCCGGATGACGTCCTCTACGAGCACGGCCAGCGAGACGCGCCGTTCTATGTGATCGAACGCGGGCTGGTCGAGTTCGTCGATCGAAAGCCCGGCAAGGACGTCTACATCGCGCAGGCCGACGGCCGCACGTACCTCGGCGACATCGCGGCATTTACGGGGGAGCCGACGCTCAGCGCCTGCGTCGCGGTCGAGCCGACCGACGTGATCGCGTTCGACCGTGGTGGGTTGCGCGAGCTGGTCGCGCGTTGGCCGGAGTTCGGCGAGCAGGTGTTTGCCACGTTGCTGGCGCGGCGCGCGTGGCACGAGGCGGAGGGCCACGGGGTCATGCGGCTGATCGCGCCGCGGGGCTCGCGGCGGGCGTTCGAGGTTCGTGACCTGCTCGAGCGCAATCTGCTGCCGGTGCGCTGGTATGACGTCGACACCGACGAGGACAGCGCGCGGATGCTCGACTGGCTCGATATCGCGCGTTCGGAGACCCCGGTGCTGGTGCACGCCACCGAGGTGATGCGCAATCCGTCGGCGGCACAGGTTGCCCGGGCGCTTCGATTGCGAGCCGAGGTCGATGGCGAGCGGTTCGATCTGGTCGTGCTGGGTGCCGGGCCGGCGGGGCTGGCCACGGCCGTGTACGGCGGCTCCGAGGGTTTACGGACATTTGTGGCCGAGGCCTGGGCGCCGGGCGGTCAGGCGGGTACCAGCACGCGGATCGAGAACTACCTCGGTTTCCGGACGGGGATCAGCGGCACGGAATTAACTCGCGCGGCGACGCTGCAGGCGCGCCGTTTCGACGCGGTGCTGTCGAGCTTCCATCGCGCGGTTGAGCTGGCCGATGGGCCCGACGGCCTGCTGAGGGTCGATCTCGATGACGGGCAGCACGTGCTCGCTCGGTCGGTCGTGGTCGCGACCGGCGCGCGCTGGCGGGAGCTGCAGGCCGACGGTGTCGATCGCTTCCGCGGGGCCGGCGTCTACCACGCGGCGATGGGCATCGATGCCGAACGGTGCCGTGGCGAGGATGTGGTCGTCGTCGGCGGCGGCAACTCGGCTGGGCAAGCCGCGGCGTACCTCGCGCTCAGAGCGCGCAGCGTTCGCGTCGTGGTCCGCGGTCCGACGCTGAAGCTGACGATGTCCCAATACCTGGTCGATCGCCTCAAACGTTCACCCCGGATCGAGGTCATGACCGAGACCGAGGTCGTTGGGGTCCACGGCTCGGCAACCGTGGAGTCCGTCACGCTCGTCGACCGGCGCGACGGCAGCACGCGCGAGCTGCCGACCACGGCGATGTTCGTGATGATCGGGGCGGATCCGTGCACCGAGGCGATTACGGGGATGCTCCCGGTGGACGCCGAGGGGTACATCCTGTGCGGAGCAGATGCGGCGAAGCACGACGGGCACCTGCGGTGGCCCGTGTCCGACCGAGAGCCGCACATGCTCGAGACGACGCGGCCGGGCGTGTTCGTGGCGGGTGACGTGCGCTCCGGCGCAGCCAACCGCGTAGCTGGCGCGGTCGGCGACGGGACGATGGCCGTGCGGTTCGTGCATGACGTTCTAGGTATCTGACGCTCACGTTTCGCCGGAGCGCGGCTCCTACGGCACGCCAGCAGGCGCGGCTGCGACACCCTCGCGCGCTCGATCCCGCCCAGGGCGAGACCCGCCGCGAGCGACAACGCGCGGCCGGCGACGGGCCTCACGAACGGCGCCGCCGCACCGTTGATCGACTACAAGCCGCGATCGACGCGGCGTCCGGATCCCCCAACGAGAAAGGTCCGTACATGGTCTGGAGCACCTACGAGAGCCCGCTCGGGCCGCTCACGTTGATCGCAGCCGGGATCGGCCTGCGCGAGTTGCACTTCCCCGGACGTGCGCCGGCGCTCGACCCTGCCGAGCTCGATCCCGGCTCGTTTCGCGACGTCCACGACCAGCTCGACGAGTACTTCGCCGGAGAGCGCGAGACGTTCGAGCTCGCGCTCGACCTACCTGCGACGCCGTTCCAGCGGCAGGTCTGGCACGCCTTAGGCAAGCTGCCCTACGGCCGCGCCACCACCTACGGCGGGCTCGCCCGCCAGCTGGACGTCGGCGAGTCGGGGACGCTCCACACCGGCACGCGCCCGGCGTCCGCCGCGCAGAAGGTCGGCTGGGCGATTGGTGCGACGCCGACGCCGATCATCGTCCCGTGCCACCGCGTGGTCGGAGCCAACGGCTCGCTGACCGGCTATCGCGGCGGCCTTCATCGCAAACGCCAGCTGCTGGACTTCGAAGCCGCCGGCGCCGGAAGGGCGACGTTCTGGAGCCACCGCGGCCAGCTCGCCCTGATGTGACGAGAGTTCCCGCCGGAGCGGCCCGCGGGCGCCTACTGGCCTCCGGCCTGCCGGGGCGCGGCGGGATCCGGTCCCTGCTCCCCCGGATGCTCGCGCGCGAGGTAGTCCTCGATCTCCGCGACCCGGTCCCGTGAGCGCTCGGCGACGGCCAGCAGGTCGCTCATCGTCGCGACCTCTTCGATCTGCTCGGAGACGAACCACGCGAGGAACTGCTCGGCGGCGAAGTCGCGCTCGTCGCGGGCCGTCGAAGCGAGCGCGTTGATCTGCTCGGACACCTCGCGCTCCTGCCCGAGCGCGATCGAGACCGGCTCGACGACGTCGGCGAAGGTGGTGCGCGGCGCGGCGATCCCGGGGGTGGTGACCTCGGCCCCGGTGTCCAGCAGGTACTGGATCATCATCATCGCGTGGGTGCGCTCCTCGAGCGCCTGGCGGAAGAAGAACGCGGCGAGCTGCGGCAACGTCTCGGTCTCGTAGTAGACCGCGCACGCGACGTACTGCTGATGGGCCGCGAACTCGTTGGCGATCTGCTCGTTGAGCTCGGAGGCAAAGACGGTGTCGCCGGGCATGCGCGCCGCAGCGTAACACCAGCGCCACGACCCGACGGTGGAGGCCTGCGCCCGGCCGGCCACGCCGATGGGTGTGCTGAAATCCCCGAACTTGCGGGTTGATCGCCAGAGCTCGGTAATCCTCGCCGTCGCGGTCGCCGCGTGCGCGTCGCTCGGGAGCGCGGCCACATCCGCAGCGGCCACGCTCACGGTCAACACGCTCAGGGACGGGCCGGCCCGTCACGGAAGATGCTCACTGCGCGAGGCGATCGCGACCGTGAACTCGCCCCGGAGGCCGACCGGCTGCGGCACGGCCGGCCGCCGCTCGAACACGATCCTGCTCCGCGCGGGACGGTACAGCCTGACGATCGCGCCATCCGGATCAGACGACGACGGAACCGGCGACCTCGATGTGACCGGTACCGCGGCGCTGATGATCGCCGGCGCGGGCCCGCGGTCGACGGTGATCGACGCGAGGGCTCTCGGCGACCGGGTGCTGTCGGTCGCGAGCCGTGCGAGCGTCACGCTCCGCGGACTGAGGCTCACGGGTGGGCGCCCACCGAGTGCCACGGCCTGCGTTGCGGGCCAGGCCGCCGGCGGCGGGGGCATCTTCAACGACGGCACGCTCGCGCTCGACCACGCTGCCGTCACCGGCAACCGGGCCGCCCCGGGCGTCGGCGGTTGTCCCGGAGGGGTCGGCGGCCAGGGCGGGGCCGGCGGCAACGGCGGTGGGATCTACAGCCAGGGCTCGCTCTCGATCACGTCGTCGACGATCTACGACAACCGCGCCGGGCCCGGGGGTCCGGGCGGCTCCGGAGTCCCAGGCGGACCCGGCGGACCCGGCGGCCTCGGGGGCGGCATCTTCGGCGCCCGCGGCAGGTTGTCGGTCGCCGACAGCACGCTCGTGAGCAACTTCGCCGGCGCGGGCGGGTCGGGCGGCGGTCCGACGGTCCCGGGAGGCGGCGGTGGCGACGGTGGAGCCGTCGCGGTCACGAGCGGATCAGCCGTCATGCGCAACGCCACGATCGCCGAGAACGGCGCCGGCAGCGGTGGGCCGGGAGGCCCATCTGAGAGCACGCCCGGCGCCGGCGGCGGCCTGTTCGCCTCGTCGCACGCCCGCGCGCGCGAGCTCACGCTGAAGACCTCGATCGTGGCGTCGAACATCGGCGGCGGCTGCTCGGCGATACCCGGGACCGCGATCGCCGACGGCGGCCACAACCTCGTCTACGGCGACAGGACGTGCCCCGGTCGGCACGGCAACCCCGAGCTTGGCCCGCTGCAGGACAACGGCGGCGCGACCGAGACGATGGCGCTCGGCGCGCGCAGCGACGCGATCGACCGTGGCCCCCGCAGGCGGGCGGGCTGTCCCTCCGAGGATCAGCGCGGCGTGCGCCGGCCCGAGGGTCGCGCGTGTGACATCGGCGCGTACGAGTTCGCGCTCCCCACGATCACGATCGTCTCCCCGGCTCGCGACGGCTCATACTTCAAGGGGTCGCGCGTGCTCGCCAGCTTCCGGTGCGATGAGGGCGGCGTCACCAGCGCGATCGCCGCGTGCAACGGGACGATCCGGCGAGGACACCCGATCGCCACCACGAGGCCCGGGACCGAGCGATTCGCGGTGACCGCCACCGACAAGAGCGGCAACCGGGCCCGGGCGACCGTCCGCTACGAGGTGTTCGTGTACGTCAACCCCGTCAGGGCAGTGAGCGGCCTGTACTCCCGGCGGATCGACCTCGGCGTCGACTACGGCGGCTCGGGTCGGCTTCTGGCGCTCGGCGACGGCGTCGTATCGATGGCCACCGACAACGACGACGGCCCGTCGAGCTGCTGGGCGATCAGCTGCTGGCCCGGGGGCGGGATCGTCGTCTACCGGCTGACGGCGGGACCGTTCGCCGGAAAGTACGTCTATACGGCGGAGCACATCTCGGTCACCGTCCATCCCGGGCAGCGGATCACGGCCGGTCAGCAGATCGCGACGCTGTATTCGGGCTACCCGTGGGTCGAGATGGGATGGGCGGCCGGGCCGGGCCCGGAGGCGCTCGGGATCGCCGACGGACACCAGTGCCCGTGCGGCGACCCCGGCGGCTGGTCGACGATCGACGGCCGGGACTTCAATCAGCTGCTCGAGATGGTGGGAGCGCCGTCGGGTTTGCTCCAGGGCCTGCCCGACCAGAGCATGCCCCGCGGGTGGCCGACGTGGTCGCGGTGAGCTCAGCCGAGCCGACGATGGGGCGCGCCGTGCTCCGGAGCGGCCAGGACCTTGACCTCGTCTGCGGGCACCCACGCGACCCTGTGGTTGTAGCCGATCTGGTACCAGAAGCGGCCCTGTGAGAAGCGCCGGACCTGCGCGACATACGTCTGCCCGGCCCTGCTGAACCCGTTCTCGGTGTCCGGGCAGATGCGCGTGTCGATCGAGCTGCCGAGGTAGTTCGTCGGGTACTCCGGGCCGCTGAACAGCGTCGTCGAGTGCTCTCCCCCACGGAATCTCACAAGCGCGCCCCAGCCGTCGGCGGTATCGGAGTCTCGGACCCAACCTGCGGTGCCGTTGAAGTCGATCTTGTCGTACAGGACTCCGTCGACCCTCTTCGTCGCCAGCAGCGCGAACTCCTGTCCCGACGGCGCCTTGGCGCGGAGGTCGCCGGCCGAGACCTGCGAGATCACGTCGGGCGTGTTCGGCACGATCGCCCAGGGGAAGCTGTCGCACGAGAAGTCGAGCTTGTTGTACGTCGGGGGATCGCCGATCTTGTCCGAGGGGACGAACGTCGCCGGGTCGCTGGCGCCCCTGACCAGCGTGTCGAGCGCCGGCCCGCTGTGCCCGGCGTAGACGTTCGTGTAGTTGTTCTGAGCTCCCGAGGTCCAGAGGAACCAGTCGTGGGCCGAGGCAAGATCCTGGCCCACCGTGATCATCCGGATCTTCGAGCTCCGGTTCGTGTATTGCTCCGGGATCTCCGGACGCGGCGGCGCTGCGCCGCGCGACCAGTGCTCGTAGGCGGCGCGAACCAGGTCCATGTAGTACGGCCAGTCAAAGGACGGACCCGGGTCCCAGTGCTGCACCGTCGGGTTGTTGATCGAGTTCGGGATGTTGTCGTGCCCGAGGATGTGCGCGCGATCCAGCGGGACTTGATACTTCCACGCCACCCAGCCGACGAGATCGGCCGAGCGCTGATAGAGCCGCTGGGTGAAATAGCCGGCCGGAGCGACCGCGAACCCGATCTGCTCGACCCCGATCGAGGTCTCGTTGAACCACCAGTTGTTGACTGAGCGAACCCAGTCCTTGTCGGGCGCGAACTGGGTCACCGCCGGGTCGGTCGAGCCGGTCTGCCCGTCGACCAGGTAGTGCGCCGCCGACACCGAGGTCGGGCCGGTGAACGCGAGCACCGTTCCGTGGTAGGAGGTCTCGGTGTCGTGGATCATGATCGAGTCGATTGGGAGGTCGGTCGGGCGGTTCGCTGGATACACGGTCGTCGCCCGAATCTGCTTGTCCACGCGGGGATAGTCCGCCGACGCGGCGGAGGCGGCCACACACGCCACGGCGGCCACGGTCGCGCCGACCCACCATCGCGCTCGCGGCAACACCGCGCCCAGAACCTGCCCCCTGATGTCCATCTCGCCCTCCTGTCGATCCTGACAGCTCCGGCCCACCGGTGATGCTAGCGGCGCCCGACGGTTTCTGGCAACCGCCCCGCGTCAGTCGAGCTCGACGTCGAAGTCCCAGGAGACGGTCGGCCGCGAGCACGGCGCCCACACGAGGCGGCCGCCGCCGACAGGTAGCACCGCTCGGACGGTCAGCGTGACCGTCTGCCCGCGCGCGACGTCGGCCGGGACAGCGCGACCGCGGGCGGCGCGGATTGCCGAGCGCAGCGGCGGGCACCCGCCAGCGCGACAATTGCCCCGTCACGGCGCGCAGCATACAAGCGTGATGGGCAGCGGCGAAAGCGCGCAGGACGGCGACCGGCTGGGTCCCGTCGTCGCATCCGGCGGGCACGAGGTGCGCACCGGCAGCTGCTCGTGGACCGACCGCACGCTGGTGTCCGAGGCCGAGTGGTATCCGCGGCGGACGATGACCGCAGAGGAGCGCCTGCGCTTCTACGCGGCGCAGTTTCCGCTGACCGAGATCGACTCCACCTACTACGCGCCGCCGGCCGAGCAGCAGGCGCGTCTGTGGGCCGAGCGCACGCCGGCCGGGTTCAGCTTCGACGTGAAGGCGTACTCGCTCTTGACCGGTCACCCGACGCGGCCCGGGTCGCTGTGGAAGGACCTGCGCGAGCAGCTGCCACCGGAGGCGGCCGAGAAGCGCAACATCTACGCACATCACCTCGGCGCCGACGGGATCGACGAGGCGTGGCGCCGGTTCGGCTCGGCGCTCAGGCCGCTCCACGACGCCGGGAAGCTCGGCGCGATCCTGTTCCAGTACCCACCGTGGTTCGTGCCGCGGCGCGATAACCGGACCGAGCTCGAGGCGCTCCGCGAGCGGCTGCCAAACTACCGGATCGCGGTCGAGCTCCGTTCGCCGATGTGGACCGCCGAGGAGCGCGACCGCGAGCGGACGCTCGCGACGCTCGAGGACCAGGGGATCGTGTTCGTCGGCGTCGACGCGCCACCGGTGTCCGGGCTGCCGCGACTGTTCGCCGTCACGAATCCCGAGCTGCTCATGGTCCGCTTCCACGGCCGCTCGGACAACACCTGGTCGGACACCTCTAGGAGCGCTGCCGAGCGGTTCAGGTACCTGTACTCGGACGAGGAGCTCGAGCAGCTGGCGTCCTCGATCGCCGAACACGTGCCCGAGGCTCGAGAGACCCACCTGCTGATGAACAACTGCTACCGCGACTACGCGGTCCGCAACGCGGCCGAGCTCCGCGATCTGATGGACGCCCGGCTCGACACCTGATTCTTTGGCGGCATCCTCGGCGGGATCGCCGCCTCGGCCGGCCTGGTGGTGCTGATGCGCTTCCGGCTGCGCCGGCGGGGCTCCTAACTAGCGCAGCGTCTTCTCGAACCAGTGGTGGGCGAACGGCTCGCTGTTGAACCGCGGGATCTCGCGGTACCCGGACGAGCGATACATCGCGATCGCCTCGACCAGCGCCTTGTTGGTGTCCAGGCGGACCGCGGGGGCATCGCCGTCGCGCGCGAGCTGCTCGAGCCGCTCGAGCAGCCGGCGGCCGATGCCGAGCCCCCGGGCGGATTCGGCGACCCACATGCGCTTGATCTCGGAAGGCCCGCCCTGGTGGTGCTTGAGGGCGCCGCAGCCGATCGGGTCGTCGCGCAGGTACGCGACCAGGAAGGCGCCCGCCGGCGGCCGCAGCTCGTGCGGCTCAGCCGATGTCCCCTTCGCGGGATCGAACGGGACCTCGGCGCGGCGGTCGAGCTCGGCGATATACGCGCGCAGGCAGCCGCGTGCGTCAGCGCCGGCCGGATCGACCAACCGCAGCTCGACCATCGAGGCGGTCATCAGGCGCTCGACGGCGCGCATCGCGCTGACGAGCTCGGCGCGGTGGCGGTCGTCCAGCGTCGCGACCATCGACCTCGCCAGCTCGTCGCTGCGGTCGTCAAGCTCGGCGCGCTCGGCGAGCCCGCTCGTGGTCAGCCGCGCGACCCGGATCCGGCCGTCGGCTGGGCTCGGGCTCAGCTCGATCAGGCCGTCGTCCTCGAGCGCCCGCAGCAGCCTGCTCGTCTGGCCGGAGTCGAGCTCCAACCGCGCGCGAAGCGAGCGGACCTCACAGCCCTCTGTGCCGATCTCCCATAGCACCCGGCAGGCACCGAGCGCCCGGTCTCGCGCGAGGTAGCGGTCGTTGAGCGCCCCGACCCGCTGGGTCACGGTCCGGTTGAAGCTACGAACCTGCGCGATCGTCGCGTCCTCTGGCATTTCTCTGACCTAAGTCAGAGATTATCGCGCGGGACGGTTCGCGCGGGTGCCGGGGAGCTAGAGCAGGATCGGGGTATTCGCCGCGAGCACGAGCACCGAGGCCCGCGCGTTATCGAGCTCGGTGCGCACGTCCCCACCGATCACTACGTGGCCGGCCTGGGCATCCGGCTGCGAGCCGACGACGATCAGGTCGACCGGGTCAACCGACGACTCGACCACCGTCGCGCCGAGGCCCTGGGCGAGCGAGTTGGCCGTGTCCCTGGCCACGTCGTTGATCGCGCCGGCGAGCGGCACGGCGATCGAGCCGATCGCCCCGTCGGGAGTGGTCCTCAGCCCGGCGGCGGCGATCGCGACGGCCACCGACCCGCCGTCGAGCAGGTGCTGCGCCGAGGTCCCCGGCTCGACATGGCCCGGTGGCGTCCGGTAGTCAGAGCCGAACACGATCAGCGGCGCGCCCTCGGCTTCGGCGAGCTCTCCGAGCGTGTCGCCGGTGGACGCGCCGACGACTACGTGCCGGGGCACGGACGGGTCCCCGAGCAGCGTGGCGCCACGCTCAAGTCGCTGCTCGGCGTCGTGCTGAGCGAGCTCCTCCCGGCCTGGGTCGAACTCGTGCGAGTGGCGGACGTACGCGAGCGCGAGCTGGATCCCGGCGCGCGTCAGCCGCTTGCCGAGCGCCAGCGCGTCGTCGTCGTTCGGGGTTCCGTCGTAGGAGATGATCGCGGTCACGGGCATCGGTCGGGCATCCTGCGGGGGCACACCAGCTTGGGCATTGGCCAGATGGATAGGGATCGAGGCCCCCACACTATCCACGCGGCAAGTCGGGGCTCGCAGGCGGCGATCCTGACCGGGATGTTTGGGAGGCTCGACGCCGGTGAGACTGAACGGATGAGCGAGAGAGAAGAGACACACATTCGGCAGCGCTCGTCGACTGTCGAGTTCGCCGGCAGACGCGGGACTGACGATCGGCGAGGGACCGTGAGGCCCGGGGACGACCCCGCCCCCGTGAGCCCGCCGGTCGACGAGGAGGCCGTCCGCAAGGGCGAGGACGTGCTTTACCGAGTCAAGCCGTACTGACCCGCCCCCACGCTCGTCCGGGAGATCGCGGCTCCGACGGGCCGAGACTGGTTCGAGACTGGATCGGTACTGTCGGCGCCGCTGCCGTGGCGTAGGGTTGGCCGCACGATGCGAGTCAGGGGTGAGACTTGGCAGATCAGCTGACACCGGTCCGGATCATCGGGGTGGCGCTCGTGCTGTTCGCGTCAGTGCTGCTCGGCTTCGGGATCCACCACCTCGTCTCGACCGGGACCTGTTCCTCGACCGGCTACTCGGCCAACTACGGGCCCGTCCCCACCTGCCCGACCGGCACGGGCTGGTGGTTTGCGTTCGTGTTCGTCGGGATCATCGGCGGGATCGTCGGCGGCCTGATGGCGGGCAGCATCGGCCTGCTGTTCGCCGGGATCTTCGGGGCGATCGGGTTCGGAGCGCTGTCACTGGTGCTCGACTCGACCGCGAAGAGCAGCACGAAGGTGTTCGCGGCCGCGTTCGGCGGCGCGTTCGCGGTGGTCGGGGTGGTCGCCGGAGTGGCCGTGCTGGTCGGGGCGCTGAGCTCGCTCCGCAGCTCGCTCCGTAGCGGGACGAGCCCAAAGCAGGTCCACTACGGAAAGACGAAGATTTCCTCGCGCAGTTCCTCCTCGCCCCAGCCCGCGACGACGTTCTCGGCGCCGCCGAGCGTGACGCTCTCCAGCTCCCGCTCGAGCTCGAGCATGGGCGTGCCGAGCCCCACCCCGATCAACCTGATCCCAGGCTTGCAGGCCGTCCAGAAGGCGGCCTCCGGCAACGCGATCGACGAGCTGTCGAAGCTCGCCACGATGCACGAGCAGGGCAACCTGACCGACGAGGAGTTCGCCAATGCGAAGGCGAAGCTGCTGCAGCAGCTATAGGGGTCGTCCGTGCGGCTGACGATCGCGCTCCTCGTCTGGGCCGCCGCCGTCATCGGCGCGGTCGCCGTGTCGACGACTGTGTCCGGGAGCATCCACACGACTCCCGCGACCTCCTCGGGGACGGTGTCGGGGTCCTCTGGCGGCGGCTCGAGCTTCTCCGGCGACGGCGGCTCGTCCAGCTCAGTCGATCCGAGCTCGATCAAGGCCAGCGATCACGTGTCGCTGTTCCGCACCGCGAACTTCTCCCGCGCCCTCGGCAAGGCGCGTGCCGCGCTCGGCGCCAACGCTCAGATCGACAACTTCGCGCTGTACCCGGGGTACATGTCGATCACGGCCGTCAAGGGCGGCAATGAGGTGAACTTCTACGCCGACGCAAATGGCCGCGTCCAGCAGGACAGCAGCGGCGGCAGCCCCGGCGCCACGAAGCTGTTCCGGCTTTCGCAGGTCAGCGTCGGCGTCCCGGCCGCGCTCGCGCACCGCATCTCGACCACCGGACACATTCCGGTCTCCCAGCTCCACTACCTCGTCGTGATGGTCGACCCGGTCTCCGGACACGGGCTCTGGTGGCTCGTGTATCCCGTCCAGGGCAACAAGGTCGAGTACTTCAAGGCCACAGGGGCGATCGGACCGCTGTTCGAGTACCGCGCGAACAGCTCGACGGGCCTGCAGCCGGTCACCGGCTGACCGACGTCCCCTTCGGCTCGAGGCCGATCCGCACGAGCGCCTCGTAGCTCGCGCCGGCGCCGCGCAGGTGCGAGCGGTAGAGCACCACCTCCGCTCCCCGGAACGGGAGTCGCGGCGGGGGCTCGGAGACGACCGCGCTCCGGGGGATGCGCGCGCCGCGCCCCGCGCGGGCGACGGTCACGTGCCCGAGGAAAGGACGTTCCTCGGGCTCGTAGAAGCCGCCCGCGGCGAGCGCCTCCGCGACGGCCGACTGCGTCGCGGCGAGCGCGCCGGTGTCGTCCGCGAGCGACACGGCGAGCACCCGCGGCCGGCGCCGAGGAAGCACGACCGCCTCGCCGAGCGACAGCTCGAGCGCCCCGCGTCCGCGGACAACCGCACACGCCTCGGCGATCCCGTCGAGGTCCTCGAGCCCCTTCCAGCCGAGGAACGCGAGTGTGACGTGAAGGTTCTCGTCGGCGACCGCCCGGATCCCGCCCCCCTCTGCGACCATCAGCGCGCGCCACTGCGCGAGCGTGTCCCTGACCGCTTCGGTCAGCTCGAGCGCGACGAACAGCCGCGCCCGCTGGTCGCTCAACGCGCGGTCGGCGCCGAGGCGGGCGCGCCTCCCGGCAGCGAACCGCCGGCATCGCCCACGAGCAGCCGGCGAAGCAGGTGCATCGCGACGGTCGTCGAGCGGTCGCGGACGTCCGCTCGGCCGCCGGGCAACCGGGTCGAGCGGGTGATCCGCTCTCCCCCGCGCTCGATCACCGAGAAGGACACGGTTCCGACCGGCTTCTCCTCGGTGCCGCCGTCCGGTCCAGCGATCCCGGTGATCCCGATGCCGAAATCCGCCTCGAACCGGTCGATCGCGCCCTGGGCGAGCGCCTCCGCGACCTCCGCCGAGACCGCCCCGAGCCGCTCGATCAGCGCCGCGTCGACGCCGACAAGCGACACCTTCGCCTCGTTCGAATACGCGACGACCCCGCCCGCGAAGTACCGGGAGGAGCCGGGACGCTCGGTCAGGCGCGCGGCCAATAACCCGCCCGTCTCCGACTCGGCGATCGCGACCTTGCGGTCGCCGAGCAGCCCGGCGACCTGCGCGTCGACGGTCGCGCCGTCCTCGGAGAACAGCGTGTCGCGGTGGCGATCGCGGATGAAATCGACGAGCGCCTCGTAGTCCGCCGCGCCGGACGGCTCGTAGCGGGTCGAGACCTCGATCTCGCCGCGCCTCAGGCAGGTCGTGATCTCGAGCGGCTCGAGCTCCAATCCCTCTGCTTCGGCGGCCCTGAGCGTGTTCGCGATCTCCGACTCCGGGATCCCGAACAGCCTCAGGATCCCCCGCTCGTACGTGGTCGCGCCGGCGATCGCTGCCTTGAACGCCTCGATGCCCTTGGCGGTCTCCCACATCGGCTGCAGCTCACGCGGCGGGCCCGGCAGCACGACCACCGTCGGACGCGTCCCCTCGCGCGGCGCTACCACCAGCCCCGGCGCGGTTCCGACGGGATCGATCACCGTCGCCCCCTCCGGGATCATCGCCTGCTTGCGGTTCGAGACCCTGATCGCCTCGCGGTCGAGGTTCGGCCAGCGGCGCATGATCCCCTCGAGGATCTGCTCGATCCGGCGCTCGAGCGCGGGGTCAAGCACCAGCTCGCGGCCGGTGAAGCCGGCCACCACCTCGGTCGTCAGATCGTCGGCGGTCGGCCCGAGCCCGCCGCTCGTGACGATCAGCGCCATCCCCTCGGACGCCATGAACCGAAGCCCCTCGAGCAGGTCGTCGCGGCGGTCGCCGACGACCTCGATCATCGCCGCGTCGACGCCGATCTCCCGCAGCCGCTGGGACAGCCACGGTCCGTTGCGGTCGGAGATGATTCCGGTGAGCACCTCGGTGCCCGTCACGAGGATGCCGGCGCGCGGGGGGCTCACGGACATGTTGGGGTCTGGGACAGGGGGATGTGCTTGACGGCCGTCGGCGTGAGCATCAGCCGGATCGCGCTCGAGGACGCAGCGACCGGCACCGACTTACCGTTGACCTTCATCTTTACCGCCGCGTTGCCGAGCGTGAGCAGCAACGTCGAGGCGGTCTGCGTCGGGATCTGGTCGCCGGCGGTGAACGTGCGTTCGTCGATCAGCTTGGTTCCGGAGCCGTTCACCAGGCACACGTATACCGTGCTCGTGGGCGTCAGCTCGAGCTTGACGTCGGTGGCCTTGGCGGCCGTGGTCGTCCGGACCGGCGTCGCGTGATGCTGGGGGTGGTGATGGGCCGGGCGGTGGGCGCTCGGCGAGCTGGGGCCCGACTGCGTCGCGCTGCCGACCAGGTACAGCACCCCGATGATCACCGCGACCACGACCGCGATCGGCGCCCACGCCGGGAACCTCGGTCCGCGGCGCCGGCGCTCGCGCTCGCGAGCGATCGAGGTAGACGGACGGGTGTCGTGGTCGTTGGGGCGCTCGTACTGGCGCTTGAACTCGTCGATCAGCATCCTCGAGTCGAGCCCGAGGAAGTCGCCGTAAGTCCGGAGGAAGCTCTTGGCGTAGACCGGACCGGGAAGCAGGTCCCACTCCTCGTTCTCGATCGCGCGCAGATACTTAGCGCGGATCTTGGTGCGGGTCTCGACTTCGCTGATGTCGATCCGGTCCCGCATCCGCGCCTCGCGCAGTGTCGAACCGATGTCGGTCATCGCCCCGAAGGCTAGTGGGCGGGGCCCTCTCTACGCGCCCGGTGGCGGCACCCGGAGATCAGCGTCCCTCGGGCTGTGCGCCCGCAGCGCTCGTCTGAGCATCAGCCTCGCTGAGGTGCGACAGGATCCGCGGCAGGTCTGCCTCGGTGATCAGCACCTGGCGCGGCTTCGAGCCCTCGTACCCGGAGATGATCCCGCGCCGCTCGAGCATGTCGATCAGCCTCCCGGCACGCGTGTAGCCGAGTCGCAGACGGCGCTGGAGCATCGATGTCGACGCCGTCCCCATCTGCGCGACAAGCGAGATCGCCTCCTCGAGCAGCGGATCCTCGTCGGGGTGGAACTCCTCCTCGCCCGAGGAGCCGCCCGAATCCTCGGACTCGACCTCCTCGAGCAGCTCCTCGTGAAGCTCCGGCTCTCCCTGACGCCGCCACGTATCGGTCAGCTCCTCGATCTGCGGCTCGTCGATGTACGCCCCCTGGATCCGCTGGAGCTTGGAGGTGCCGACCGGCGAGAACAGCATGTCGCCCTGGCCGAGCAGCGACTCGGCGCCGTTCTGGTCGAGGATCACGCGGGAGTCGGTCTGCGAGGAGACCGCGAACGCGATCCGCGAGGGCACGTTCGCCTTGATCATCCCCGTGATGACGTCGACGCGCGGCGACTGCGTCGCGAGCACCAGGTGGATGCCGACCGCGCGCGCTTTCTGCGCCAGCCGGATGATCGAGTCCTCGACGTCGGCCGGGGCGACCATCATCAGGTCCGCGAGTTCGTCGATCACGCACAGGATGTACGGCAGGTGCGGCTCGTCCCGCTTCTCGCGGACGCGGTTGAGCTCCGGCAGCGACCGGGTCCGCGCCAGCGACATGATCCCGTAGCGCTGCTCCATCTCCTTGACGAGGTTCTGGAGCGCGTTGGCGGCCATCCGCGGGCTCGTGATCACGGGGGTCAGCAGGTGCGGGATCGACTCGTAGTGGTTGAGCTCGACCTGCTTGGGATCAACCAGCACGAACCGGACCTCGTGGGGCGTCGCGCGGAGCAGGATCGACGACAGCATCGCGTTGACGCACGCCGACTTGCCGGCGCCCGTCGTTCCCGCGACCAGCAGGTGGGGCATCTTCGC
>DASXDA010000109.1:0-44087 GCA_036490875.1 Solirubrobacteraceae bacterium | reverse complement strand
TGATCTCACGCCGGAAACTGCCGTCGGCCTGGGCCGCGGCGACGATCGCGGCGATCCGCGCGTAGGCCTCGCGGATGTTGGCCAGATGGGTTCGGCCGAAGGTGTTGGCGGCGCGCGTGACCTCGACGATGATCACCTTCATCAGGTCAGGGTCATGACGGTAGGAGTCGACGATGAAGGAGGCAATCGCGCGCAACTTCTCGCGCGGCGCGCGGTCGGTCTTCTCGGTCTCGGCGATCGCCGCGAGCATCACGTCCCAGCGCTCCAGGAAGAGTGTGTCGAGGATCGTCTCCTTCGAGGGAAAGTAGTGGTAGACGAGCCCGTAGGCGACGCCCGCCTCGTCGGCGATGTCGGATACACGGCAGGTGTGGAAGCCCTGGCGGGCGAACACGCGCACGGCGGCGTCCAGGATCACGCGGCGCTTGTCGGTGGTCGCAGGCGCGGCCATCAGGCGCTCCACCCGTACGCGTCTTCCCGGCGGTGCTCGAGCACCGGCAGCTTCGCTCGGATCGCCCGCTGGTTCTCGAAGTCGAGGTCGGCGACGACCGCGGTCTCCTCGTCGGGCGCGGTCGCGAGCACCAGGCCCCATGGATCGATGATCAGCGACCTTCCCCCGGAACGGTTGCCCGCCCCGCTGGCGCCGATCTGGTTCGCGGCGACCACGAAGCACTGGTTCTCGATCGCGCGGGCGCGGACGAGCACCTCCCAGTGGTCTCGCGTCGTCGCGAGCGTGAATGCGCTCGGGATCGCGATCACCTGGGCGCCCCGCACGGCGAGGATCCGGTAGAGCTCGGGGAAGCGGACGTCGTAACAGACGCTCATCCCGAGCACCGCCCCGTCGGCCAGCTCGGACACGACCGGCTCACTCCCGGGCTGCTCGTCGCGGGACTCCGCGTACAGGACCCCGTCGACCTCGACGTCGAACATGTGGATCTTCCGGTACACGGCACAGATCTCGCCGTCCGGACCGATGTGGAGGCTCGTGTTGGCGGTCTTCTCCTGACCCGGCACGCGCTCCACGATCGACCCCGCGAGTAGGTCGATCCCGAGCTCGCGCGCGGTCGAGCGCGCCCACGTAACGCAGGCGCCGTCGAGTGGCTGCGCGCCGGCGGCCATCTGTGCGGAGGTACCGAGTACGCTCCATTTCTCAGGCAGCACGACCAGTTCCGCGCCGCGCGCGGCGGCCTCCCGCACGAGCCTGTCGGCCGACGTGAGGTTGCGGTCGAGATCGTCGGTGGAATTCAGCTGAACGGCGCCGACGCGCACGGCATCTCTCTCTCCTGGGGCGGTCCCGGTTCGCCTGATTGACCGGTCAGTCAGTCCCAGGATACCCCGTCACCTCGGGCGGCACGCAGGCCCATGTGGGCCGCGCCCGGGTCCGGCGGCGCCCCAAGCCTGCCATTAGGGTGGGCGCGTGGCCACCCCACCGATTCCGACGGCCGCACTTCCGTATCGCGGGACGTTCGGCGATCCCCGGCCGCCGTCGCTGGACGTGCTGGCGCTGCCGCCCGGCCCGATGCCCGGCCACGATCGGCTCCGCCCGCTGAAGGCTTGGCGTTACGTGGGCGTGTTCGGGCCGCAGGTGATGCTGTGCGCGGCCGCGGTCAGGATCGGTCCGGCCCGCCAGTCGTTCTGGGCGGTCTGGGACCGGGAGAGGCAGACACTGCGCGAGCGAACCGTGATCGGCCGCGGACGCGTGCGGCTCTCACCCGGGCGCGTGCAAGTGACCGACGGCGACGTCGCGATCGACCTGGAGCTCGCCGAGGTCGCCGGGATCGAGACCGTGTGCGCGTCGGGCGCCGGTTACGCCTGGACCCGCAAGCAGGGCGGCATCGGCGCACAGGGAGCGGTCCAGCTCGAGGGCCGGGAGATACCGCTCGACGCACGGGCCGTGGTCGACGACACGGCGGGCTACTACCAGCGCCACACGCGGTGGCGGTGGTCGGCGGGCGTCGGCCGCGCTGGCGACGGCCGGGAGCTCGCGTGGAACCTCGTCAGCGGCGTCAACGATCCTCCCCGCGACAGCGAGCGGACCGTTTGGGTCGACGGCCGTCCGACCGAGCCCGGCCCATCCGCGTTCGGCGACGAGCTCGAGCGCGTAGACGGCCTGCGGTTCGTGACCGAGGCGGTCCGTGAGCGGCGCGACAACCTGCTGCTTCTCAGAAGCGCGTACCGCCAGCCGTTCGGGGCGTTCTCCGGCGAGTTGCCGGGCGGCGCCCGGCTGGCCGAGGGCTACGGGGTGATGGAGGAGCACGACGCGTGGTGGTGAGTCCCGCGAGGAAGGAACCTAGACGCAAGAGCGTCTTTTCGACCGTGAGGGTACGCAGGGGTCTACTCGCGGTCGCGGTGGTGCTCGGCGCCGGCGCAGCCGCGGTGCCCGTGCTCGCCGCGGGCAGCGCGCCCTCCTTCACCGCCGTCGACTACGCCTGGATGGTGACCGCCGTCGCGAAGAGCACGACGGTGACGATCGCGCCCGGCTCCTCCGTCGGCTTCTCGTATCCGACCGGGCACAGCTTCCACAACGCCGACTTCGGCACCGGCGCGCGCCCGGCGAGCTGCACGCAGACGGCCGGGGCGCCCTCCGGTCGCGTGCCCCCGCTTCCGCACAGGCCGACCGGCATGGGCTGGAGCGGCAGCTGCACGTTCGTGACTCCGGGCATCTACCAATTCCACTGCGACGAGCACCCGTTCATGACCGGGAGGGTCGTCGTCCAGGGCCCGCCCGGCTCGCCGCTGGGCGGAAGGCCCGCGAATGCGATCTCGATCGCCTCGCGACAGCGGGGCACGGGGGTCCACGGCTCGGTCAGGCTCTCCCGCCCAGCGGCCGGAGGCACGCTCGAGGTCGATCTGCGGCTCGGAGGGCGACGAGTCGGACGGCTCACGAGGACGCCACTGCGCGCTGGAACGGTGCGGTTCGCGGTCGCGCTCGGCCCGACTGCCAAGCGCGCGCTCCGTCGCGGCGGCCGGCTGTCGCTCGGCGTCACCGCGATCGTCCGGCCGCCGGGGCGTCCCAGCGTCTCGGCGACCCGCCGGGTGCTGCTCAGCTACACCGAGCTGTAGCCGCCCCAGAACGTCTCCTCGGGCTCGCGGCCGATCGTCGCCCCGGCGGCGCGCGCCTCGTCGGTGACCTCGTCGACCTCTGCCGGCGAGGAGACGTTCAGCGCGAGCGTGACGCCGCCCCATCCTCCGGCGTCGGTCACGCAGCTGTCCTCGGCGAGCCTCGCGCGGCCCCATAGCGACAGCACCATGTCGCCGACCTGGAAGAACACGACGTCGTCGGCCGGCGCCGCGCCGGTCCTCCAGCCGAGCGCCTCGTAGAACCGCCGCGCCCGCTCGAGGTCGGCGACGCCGAGCGTGATCACCGTGATCCGCTGCTTCATCGCATCGACAATCTCATCAGGACGTGCGGCCCGATGCGCGGAAGCTCGTACACGTCCGAGTCAGCCACGAACCCCGCCCGCTCGTAGAGGCTCCGGGCGGGGATTCGAACGCTCGCCCAGACGTGGCCGGCGCCGTGCGAGCGCGCGTGCTCGACGAGCGCGTCGAGGACCGCGGTGCCCGCCCCGCGTCCGCGCGCCCGCGGGGCGCTCGCCATCCCGCGCACCCGCCACCCGCCAGGGTCGCCCTCCGGGCCGACCAGACCGACGCTGACCAGCTCGTCCCCGTCGAAGGCCCCGACGGCGAACGCGTCGGAGGGCTCGGACTCGGCCATCTCCTCGAGCGTCTGGTAGGGCCGCAGCACCGCCTGGCGAAGCGGGCGGGTCTGCTCGACCGAGACGGGCCGGACCAGCAGCTACCCGAGGCCCCGCTGGCGCCGCAGCTCCCCGAGCAGCAGCTTCGAGTGCATCGCGCCGATCAACCCGCGGAGCGGCTCGGCGCCGGAGGAGATGATCGACACCGCGCGCTCGGTGTCGACCTTCCCGGCCAGCCGATCGAGCAGCACCCGCACCTCCTCCTCGACGAGCGGCTCGAGCGCCTCGCGGTAGCGCAGCGTGTCGTAGACCGTGAACCCGATGTCCTCCTCGTAGCCACCGGCGCGGAACCGGGAGATCGCCTCGATGATCGACACGTCGTCGGCGTCGTAACCCCGCGCGGTCGGCGTCAGCACGCCGAGCTCCTCGAGCCGCACGAGCACGTTCTGCGGGACCTCGTAGGTCTCGCGCACCTTCGCGCGGGAGATCCGGCCGGTCTCGCGCGCCTCGATCGCCAGCTCGAGGATCCGGTCCTCGAGCTCGATCATCCGCACCGCCCGATCCGGGTCGCGCTCGATCAGCTCGCGGATCACCCGCAGCGGCATGAACCGCTCCTCCTGGAGGCGCTTGATCAATCGGACCCGGTCGACGAAGTCCAGCGGATAGTAGGCCATGTTGCGCGAGGTCCTGACGACCTCGCCGTCGTCGCCCAGCAGGCCCTCGCGCAGGTAGTGCTTGATCGTCGCCGCGCTGACACCCGAGCGCTCAGCCAGCTCGGACATCTTCAGCATCCCGTTCGCGGCGCCGGTGCTCATCCGTCGCTCACGCCTGGCCCCGCTCGCCATCCGGGCTCGCCACGGCCGGGGCCGGCGTGAGTCGTCCGGCTGCCGCCGCGGGCGACCTGACGCCGAGCAGCTCCCGCGCCTCGGCCACGGTCGCCGGCCGGCGCCCAACCTCCTCGGTCATCTGCCGCGCCTTCGCGATCAGCTCGCCGTTGGAGCGCGCCATTTGGTTATCCGGGAGATAGAAGTTGTCCTCGAGCCCGACGCGGATCGAGCCGCCGAGCGTCAGCGCCGCGGCGACCAGCATCCACTGAACGCGGCCGATCCCGATCACGCCCCAGTGGTGGCGTCCTGCGGGCATGTTGTCGGCCATCGTCGCCAGGTTCCGGGCGCTCGCCGGCACGCCGCCGACCACGCCCATCACGAAGTCCGCGTGCAGCGGCGCGTCGAGCAGCCCCATGTCGACGAGCGGCGTCAGCGAGCCGACATGGCCGACGTCGAAGCACTCGTGCTCGGGCTTGATCCCGAGCCGCCGCATCGCCTCGAGCAGCTCGATGATCTCGTCGAACGGGTTCGCGAACACGAACTTGAACACGAAGTCCTTGCGCTTGGACGAGTACTTCGCGTAGTTCAGCGAGCCCATGTTCAGGGCGGCGACCTCGGGGCGGCATGCCTCGAGGTACGCGACCCGCTTGGCGACGGGTACTCCGATCGTCCCGGTCGAGAAGTTGATGATCGCGGCGTCGCCGACCTCCTCGGTGATCGCGTCCTTGATCGCCTGGAAGTCCTCGATCTCGTAGCTCGGGCTGCCGTCGTGCGTGCGCGCGTGGATGTGGATGTGGACTCCTCCCTCGTCCACGATCCGCCGCGCCTCGGCGGCGTACTCCTCGGGCGTGTACGGGATCGCGGGGCACTGATCGCGGTTGGCGATCGTTCCCGAGATCGCGCACGTGATCACCACAGGGTCCTCGAGAGCCATCGGCTCACCTCCCGACGCTCAGCGTCCTGAGCATCTCGTTGCAGGCCGCGGTGATCGTCGCCGCCGCCCTCGGGGTGTACTGGCAGTTGAGTTCGTACTCGTCATCGTCGACGAACACGTTCGTGATCCGGCTGGTCGCGCGGACCGGCAGCCCGACCACGGGCGCCGGCGGATACGAGAGCGCCGGCTGCCCGCCGATCGTCGCGACCGTCGCCGACAGATGCCGCCCCAGCGCGGAGCTGACCGCAGCGTCGAACTGCAGCTTCAGCTTGGCGATGTTCTGGGCGGTGACTGGGATCGGCCGCTTCGGAAAGCGGGTCACGATCAGCAGGTCGAACGGCCCGGTTCCGACCGCCACGTGGGTCGCGTTGCCGGTGTTGCCCGCGACCCGCTTGGACTGCGCGAGCTCCACCTTGTGGAAGCTCGCCGGATACTGAAAGTGGATCGCCATGCCGGGCGAGCTGAACGTCTTCTGGCCGGGGCCGGACTTGACCGGCGTGGTGGTCGAGTGTGTGGTCGAGCCGCAGCCCCCGACCGCCAGCGCCGCGAGCACCGCCGAGACGGCGGGCCGCGTCAAACCGGGACCACCCCGGAGCGCTTCCAGGGGCGCTCGACGTGCTTGGTGGCGGCGAGCTCGAGCGTCCGGCAGATCGTTGCCCGCGTCTCTCGCGGGTCGATCACGTCGTCGATCATGTCGTTGCCCGCGGCGATGTAGACGTCGATGATCTTGCGGAAGTTGTCGATCAGCTCCTGCTTCTTGGCGGCCGGGTCCTCGGCCGCCTCGACCTGCTTGCGGAAGATGATCTCGACCGCGCCCTCGGCCCCCATCACGCTGATCTCCGCGGACGGCCAGGCGACGATCACATCGGGCTCAAACGCGCGCCCGTTCATCACGTAATAGCCGGCGCCGTATGCCTTACGCAGCACGACCGTCACTTTCGGGACGGTCGCGTTGGCCGTCGCGTACAGCATCTTCGCCCCGTGGCGGATGATCCCGGCCTCCTCCACCTTCGTCCCGACCATGAACCCCGGGACGTCCATCAGGTACACGAGCGGGATGTTGAAGGCGTTGCACAGGTTGATGAACCGGGCGGCCTTGTCGGAGGAGTCGTTGTCGAGGATGCCCCCGAGCTGCTTGGGCTGGTTGGCGACGATTCCGGCCGCGCGGCCCCCGAACCGTGCGAAACAGGTGATCAGCGTCTTCGCGAACTGCGGCTTGATGTCGAAGTAGACGCCGTCGTCGACGATCCGCCGGATCACCTCGTACATGTCGTACGGCTTACGGTTGGATTCCGGCAGCACGTCGAGCAGCTCCTCGTCGCCACGGTCGACCGGGTCGTCGGTCGGGACGATCGGCGGGTGCTCCTCGCAGTTGGCGGGGAAGTAGCTCAGGTACTGCTTGATCCGCTCGATGCATTCGGGATCGTCGGCCACCTCCAGGTCCCCGACTCCCGATTTCCGGCAGTGGACGCGCGAGCCGCCGAGCTCCTCCTGGGTGACGTTCTCTCCGACCGCCGCCCGCACCAGGTGCGGTCCCGCGAGCGCCATCGAGCCGCGGCCTTTGACCATCGGCACGAAGTCCGAGAGCCCGGGGATGTACGCGGTCCCGGCGGCGCACGGTCCCATCAGCGCCGCCACCTGCGGGACGACGCCGCTCATCACGACCTCCTCGCGGAACAGGTGACCAGAGCCGGCGAACAGCGACCCGACGGCCTCCTGGATCCGGGCGCCCGCGGAGTCGAGCAGCCACACGATCGGGATCCGCTTGGTCAGCGCGAGCTCGCGCAGCCGCGAGACCTTGAGCTCGCCGGTCATCCCCATCGAGCCGGCCATCACTGTGAAGTCGTATGCGGCGACCGCGACGAGCCTGCCGTCGACCTTGCCGTACCCGGTCACGACGCCGTCGGCCGGCGCGTCGCGGCCGTCCATCGCCCGCTGCGAGGAGTGCGGCCGGCCGTGGATCCCGAGCTCGACGAACGTGCCCTCGTCGATCAGCAGGTCGACCCGTTCCCGCGCAGTCAGCTTGTCCCGGGCATGCTGCGCCTCGATCTTCTCGGAGCCGCCGCCGAGCTTGATCTTCTCGCGCCGCGCATGCAGATCCTCGGCGAGCGGCCGCAGCAGGCTGGTGGAGGGGGCGTCGGTCGCCATAGCGAGAAGTGGAACGTACTACTCCCCACTTCTCCGCGACAACCCGAGCCAGCGTGTCAGCGCCCGGACAGCACTCCGAGGCGAACGGATGTTTCATCGTCCGATTGCAGGGTATGTTGAGAAACAACCTTGGCAAGCGAGCAGGCGTCCAGTGCTCGCAGGGCTGGGGTCGGGTAGGTGGTCGCGACCGGCGCGGGCGCTTGGTCGCGGCCGCAAGCCCGATGTGCCGGCGGTCGCGCTCCCCGTCCAGCGCGGCCGCTCGGTGCGTCGCGTGTGAACCGGCTGGGATCGTCGCGTGACCACCCTGAGAAGGGGCATTCCCAGGTGGACCGCCGCGGCATAGCATCGCCCGCTCGCGGCACGGGTTGACCGGCGGCAACGGCCCCCGAACCCGCTCGAGGGCGCCCCCCGGGGCGCCCTCGCTACCTACCGCGCCAGTTCGGCTCGCGCTTCTCGAAGAACGCGCGCACGCCCTCCTGGATGTCCTCGGTCGAGAACGCGATCGTCAGCTGCGAGCGCAGGAAGTCGAGCGCCTCCTCGAACGGCATGTCGAGCTGGCGGAACATCGCGTCCTTGCCGAGCCGCATCATCACCGGCGACTTCGAGGCGAGCTTGCGCGCCCAGTCGCCGACGGCATCGTCGAACTCATCGGCCGGGACGACCTTGTTGACGATCCCGATCCGCTCCGCCTCCTCTGCGGAGATCTGCTCGCCGAGCAGCAGCAGCTCGTTGGTCTTCTTGCGCGGCACGTTGCGGTAGATCAGCGCCATGATCATGAACGGGAATAGCCCGACGTTGATCTCGGGCGTCCCGAACCGCGCGCCCTGGCGCGCGACGATCAGGTCGCACGCGAGCGCGATCCCGAGCGCGCCGGCGAGCACGTGCCCGTTGGCGGCGCAGATCGTCGGCTTGCCGAGCTCGCCGATCACCCTGAACAGGTTCGGGAACCGCTCGGTCGAGAAGTGCTTGTGGACGAGCGGGACGTCCGCCGCGAACCCGCCGAGGTTGGCGCCGGCGGAGAAGACTCGGTCGTGCGTGCTCGTGAGCACGACGCACCGGACCGCGTCATCGTCGCGGGCCCGCTCGAAGGCCTCGGTGAGCTCGCGGAGCAGATCGTCGGACAACGCGTTGCGCGTGTCGGGCTGGTTGAGGCTGATCGTCGCGACGCCGTCGGCGACTTGGTAGAGAAGCGTCTCGTAGGCCATCGGGCGCCGAAGCCTAAGCCCCCAACGCGATGAATGCGGATTCACCGCCACCCCCTGGCGGCCAAACGCCAAAGTTCCCCGCGCGCGACCCCAAAAGTAGAAAGTAGAACGTCTTACTGTTAGCGTCCGGCGCATGACCACCACCGCCGACGTTCTCAAGCCCGACTTCGCGACTCAGCGCAAGCACTTCATCTTCACCGAGGACCACGACCAGCTCCGGGACTCGATCCGGCGCTTCGTGATCAAGGAGTTCCAGCCGCACTCCGAGGAGTGGGAGGAGACGACCTTCCCCGACTGGGTGTTCGAGCGGATGGGGGAGCTCGGGTTCCTCGGCTTGGACAAGCCGGTCGAGTACGGCGGCCAGGGCGGCGACTACTACTCGAGCCTGGTGCTCGCCGAGGAGCTTCGCCACGCCCACTGCGGCGGGCTCGGAATGGGCCTCGCGGTGCAGACCGACATGGCGATGCCGCCGATCCTCAAGTTCGGCTCCGAGGAGCAGAAGCAGGAGTGGCTCGTGCCCGCCATCCAGGGCAAGGCGATCCTGTGCCTCGGGATCACCGAGCCCGACGCCGGCTCGGACGTCGCCGGGATCAAGACCCGCGCGGTCCGCGACGGCGACGACTGGGTGATCAACGGCTCGAAGACGTTCATCACCAACGGCCACCGCGCCCACGTGATCGTGCTGGTCGCGAAGACCGATCCGGACGCCGGCCACGGCGGCATCACGCTGTTCCTGGTCCCGATGAACCTGCCCGGCGTGATCCGCGAGAAGCGCCTGCAGAAGCTCGGGATGCACGCATCGGACACGGCGCTGCTCGCGTTCCAGGACGTCCGCGTGCCGGCGAACGCCACGCTCGGCGAGATCGGGAAGGGCTTCTACCACATCTCGTGGGAGCTTCAGGGCGAGCGGCTGATCGGCGCCGCCGGCTGCGTCGCCGGCGCGCAGGGCGTGTTCGAGCGCACCCTCCAGTACGCCAAGGAGCGGACCGCGTTCGGCCGCCCGATCGGCAACTTCCAGGTGACCCGCCACAAGTTCGCCGAGATGGCGACCAAGATCGAGACCGCCCGGCAGATGGTCTACACGACCGCGTGGCGCTTCCAGAACGGCGAGTACCCAGTTCGCGAGATCTCGATGGCCAAGCTGTACGCGTCGCGGATCGCGGTCGAGGTCGCCGACGAGTGCATCCAGATCCACGGCGGCAACGGCTACATGAAGGAGTACGGGGTCGAGCGGGTCTGGCGGGACATGCGCCTGAACCGGATCGGGGCCGGCACCGACGAGATCATGCTCGAAGTGATCGGCCGCTCCTTCGGCCTCTAGCTGGCCTCAAAAAAACACACGCCGTCCCCGGGGACGGTTATCGTGGCGCCCGTCATGGAAGCCGGGACGGCATCAGGCGGGGTGGGACGGCTGCGTACGCTGAAACC
The DNA here is from genome assembly GCA_036490875.1 of Solirubrobacteraceae bacterium. Lineage (GTDB taxonomy): Bacteria > Actinomycetota > Thermoleophilia > Solirubrobacterales > Solirubrobacteraceae > Palsa-465. Next base: position 33,853 of record DASXDA010000109.1, on the reverse strand, counting down.
ACTGGACATCGGCGAGACGCTCGACGCCGCGGTCAACCTCTACTCCAAGAACGCGGTCAAGCTCTGGACCCTGGTCGCGGTCGTGATGGTCCCGGTCTACGCGCTGATCGTGATCATTCGCAGGCTGACGCTCCCAAGCGGCGTGTTCGTCCATAACGGCTCGCTCTACACGTTCGGGAGCACCAGCAACTCCGCCTACAACGTCGGACTGATCGCCACGGGCGTGCTGGCGCTGCTCGGGTACCTGCTGGCGACCGGCGCCGTGTTCAAGTTCCAGCTCGACGCCTACCTCGGCCGACCGGCCGACATTCAGGAGTCATTCACGTACGCGTTCGGCAGGCACCGGCTGCTGTCGCTGTTGTGGCTGGGAATCATCGTCACCGTGATGGTCGGGGTCGGATTCGTGCTGCTGATCATCCCGGGGGTCTACCTGTTCGTCGCGCTCGCGTTCGCGATCCCGGTGCTGATGCTCGAGGGCCTGCGCGGCATGTCCGCGGTCAGCCGCTCCATGAGCCTCGTCTCCGGCCGCTGGTGGCCCACGTTCGGGCGCCTGCTCGTCGGGCTGATCCTCTATATCGTCGCGATCTTCCTCGTCGGCGTGATCGGCTCCGCGATCACGCACGGGGTCTCCAGCGTCTCGCTGTACCTGATAATCAACGGCATCGTCGGGATCGTGGTCTCGGTGTTCATCGCGCCGTTCTACGCGGCACTGGTGAACGTCACCTACGTCGACCTCAGGGTTCGCAAAGAGGGCGTCGACCACGACGTGCTGCTGTCGGGCTCGACCCCGTCGGGCCCGCCTCCGGGCGTCGCACCGCTGGCGGACGCAGCGCCCGCCGCCGAGCCCCCGGCGAGCCCGCCGCCCGCGGCGTCAGACCCCGCGCCCCCGGCGAGCTCGCCGCCGCCGTCCGCACCGCCCCCCACGACGACCCCCTGAGCCACGGCCTCGGGGCGAGTCCCGAGAACGGCTGGGTCATGTTCGGGACCGGCAGCGAGCTCTTGAGTCCGTCCTTGGACATCAGGAGTTCATAAACCCTATCCGGCCGTCCGTCGCTACGGTACGCCTTGCATGAGCCTCGCCGAGAAAGCAGGCGCGGGCGCCGTCGCCACCCGGCGGCCGATCCCTCCGTTCACGGCCGAGCACGAGGAGTTCCGGGCTGCCGTCCGCCGGTTCGTGGAGACCGAGCTGTATCCCCGCTCGCGCGAGTGGGAGGAAGCGAAGTGGTTCCCGAACGAGGTGTTCGGACGGCTCGCCGAGCTCGGGTACATCGGCCTCAAGTTCCCGGCGAAGTACGGCGGCGACGACGATGTGATCGCCGACGCCGTGTTCGTCGAGGAGCTCTCCCGATGTGGCTCGGGCGGGCTCGGGGCGGGGATCGGCGCCCACCAGGGAATCGCGCTGCCGCCGATCAACCGGTTCGGGACCGAGGACCAGAAGCAGCGCTACCTGGTCCCGGGAATCCGCGGCGAGCTGATCGCGGCGCTCGCGATCACCGAGCCCGACGCTGGCTCGGATGTCGCCGGCATCCGTACGACGGCGACAAAGGTCGACGGCGGGTACCTCGTCAACGGCTCGAAGACGTTCATCACCGGCGGCGTGCGCGCCGACATCCTCGTGACCGCGGTCAAGACGACGCAGGAGGGCGGCCACCACGGGCTGTCGTTCCTGATCGTCGAGCGCGGACCGGGCGTCGAGTCGACCGCGCTCGAGAAGCTCGGCTGGCACGCCTCCGACACGGCGATGATCAGCTTCGACGACGTGTTCGTGCCCGACGAGAACCTGCTCGGCGAGGAGAACCAGGGCTTCTACCTGATCATGGCCAACTTCCAGTGGGAGCGGCTGCTGATGGCGCTCGGGGCGGTCGGCGCGATGCAGGTGGCGTTCGACCGGACGCTGAAGTACGCGCTCGAGCGCAAGGCGTTCGGCAAAGAGATCGGGCACTTCCAGGTGATCCGGCACAAGCTGGCGGAGATCGCGGTGACAATCGAGGCCGGCCGCGACGTCACCTACTCGGCGTTGCGCCGGTACGTGGCGGGCGAGGACGCGGTGCGCGAGGTGACGATCGCCAAGCTGGCCACACAGCGGGCGTCGTTCGACGTGATGGACACCTGCCTGCAGATCCACGGCGGCAACGGCTACATGGCCGAGTACTGGGTGGAGCGGGCCGCGCGCGATGCCCGCCTCGGGCCGATCGGCGGCGGAACGGACGAGATCATGAAGGAAGTGCTCGGCCGATCGCTGGGGCTGTGACGGTGGACTCGGCCCGCGGACAGCTGCTGATCGCCGGGCCCGCGCTGACCGACCCGAACTTCTGGCGGACGGTGGTCCTGATCGTCGAGCACTCCGACGAGGGCGCGTTCGGGCTGGTGCTGAACCGGCCGTCCGAGACGCTCGTCGGCGAAGCCGTCCCCGAGATCGAGCAGCTCGTCGATCCCGACGAGCCGCTCTACATCGGCGGGCCGGTGCAGCCATCGGGCGTGGTGGTGCTCGGCCGCTTCGAGGACCCGGGCGACGGAACCCTGGTCGCGTTCGACGACGTCGGCGTGCTGGGCGCCAGCCCCGCGATGGAAGAGCAGGCGGCCGGTCTGCGCGCCGGCCGGGCGTTCGTCGGGCACGCGGGCTGGGGCACGGGACAGCTCGAAGAGGAGCTCGAGCGGGGCGACTGGATCCTCGAGCCCGCAGCGGCCGAGGACGCCTTCAGCGACGAGCCGCGCGAGCTGTGGTCACGGGTCCTGACCCGTAAGGGAGGCAGCTACGCGCTGGTCGCGCGGATGCCGGCCGACCCGTCGCTCAACTGATGTCCCAGGGGCACGTCCACGACCCCCGCGATGCCGACAGCCGCTCGCTGACGATCGCGCTCGGGCTGATCCTCGGATTCATGGTCTTCGAGGTGGCGGCTGGGATCGTCGCGTCCTCGCTGGCGCTGATTTCCGATTCGGCGCACATGCTGACCGACGCGTTCGCGCTCGGGCTCTCGCTGCTGGCCGCGCGGCTCGCGGTCCGGCCCGCCCAGGGCTCGCTGACCTACGGGCTCGGTCGCGCGGAGATCCTGAGCGCGCAGGCCAACGGCGTGACGCTGCTGGTGCTGGCGCTCGTGCTCCTCTACGAATCGATCTCGCGGCTCGTGCACCCGGAGACGGTCAAGGGCGGGATCGTGCTCGTGGTCGCGATCGTCGGCGTGATCGTCAACGTGGCCGCGACGCGCGTGTTGGCGGGCAAGAAGGACCACGAGCGCAGCCTCAACGTCGAGGGCTCCTTCCGCCACATCCTCACCGATCTGTACGGGTTCATCGCGACGGCGATCGCGGCGATCATCATCCTCACGACCGGCTTTGACCGCGCCGACCCGATCGCCTCGCTGGTCGTCGTCGCGCTGATGCTGCACGCGTCGTGGCAGCTCCTTATCGCCTCGGGCCGCGTGTTCATGGAGGCGGCGCCCGCCGGGCTGAAGCCCGAGCAGATCGGACGCGAGCTCGCCGCCTACCCGGGGGTCGTCGAGGTTCACGACCTGCACGTGTGGGAGGTGACCTCGGGCTTTCCGGCGCTCTCGGCGCATGTGGTCGTGCGCGCGGGGGCGGACTGCCACGAGCTGCGCCGCGAGCTGCAGCAGGTGCTGCTCGACAGCTTCGACATCCACCACACGACGCTCCAGGTCGACCACGAGGCGGCGCCCCAACCGCCGCTGCAGATCGAGCTGCGCGGCGCCGACTAGTGTTCTCGCGATGAAGGTCGTCAAGCCGGGAGCGGATCGGGAGGTCCCACGCGGAGTCGTCGGGGGGTCCGAGATCTCGCAGGCGACGGCGGGCGCGAGCAACATCTACATGGCCGTCTTCAGGGTGCCCCCGGGAGCGCAGTCGCGACCGCACTACCACGAGGGGTGCGAGAGCGCGGTCTACATGCTGTCTGGATCGCTCCGGGTCAAGTGGGGCGACCGGCTCGAGCACGAGCTGATGCTCGAGCCCCGCGACCTCGTGTACGTGCCGCCTCGCGAGACGCACGTGCTCGAGAACGTGTCCGATTCGGAGCCGGCCGAATATGTCGTCGCGCGCGACTCGCCGACCGAGGACGCCGTCGTCGTGCCGTGGGCGGAGGGGCCGGGTTAGCGCTCGAGGCCGAGCGCGGTCGAGAGCCGCTTGATCAGGGCGGCATTGCCGTGAAGTGCGTGCTGCTGGCGGCCGTGAATCGAGAGGCTGACGCCGAGGCAGCCGCTGCCGTCGATGACCGCCGTCGCGAGATCGGCGCCGCCCCGCGACAGGAACTTGAGCGTCACGTAGGGACCTGTATCGGCGGGGCACGAGCTCACGCCGGGTTGCGCCGACGGTAGCCGGTCGACCCGGAACGATGGCCGTTGAGGCCCCGCTCGGAGACGGCGATCGAGCTCGCGTCCGCCGGGATCCGCTCGCCCGGCGAACGTACGACGAACACCGCGGCGGGATCACCCGGCACGCGCCAGAACCGACGCAGGTCAATGAGGTCTGGCGTCGCCGGATGTGGCGTACCCGCGAGAAGCCCGCCCGACGGATCGCTCGCCGCCGCGGACGCACCCGTCGGCAGCCGCGCCTTACCGAGAATCCGGTCGGCGGCGGTCCGGCCGGCCGCCGGGTTCGTCGGCACCTGCGCGGCGGCAATCGCGGCCGCCGCCGCGGCACAGACCACCACCCCGGCGATCACCCACTTCCTCACGCCCGGAGTGTGGCACCCGCCACCAGCCGATACTCACCGCATCACGCCCGTGTGGCCGGTCGAGTAGCGGCCAGGTTGCGGCCACACGCACAGACCGTGCGGTGAGACCCCGACCGGGATCGTCGCGATGACCTTCCCGTTGCGCGTCGAGATCGCGTAGACGTCCCCGCTGTAGCGGCCGGCGAGCCACAGCGTGCTCCCGTCGGGGCTGACGCCACCCATGTCGGGGGTGCCCGGCACCCGCCAGGTCGCGAGCTTGCGCCGCCGCGCGAAGTTGATCACCGTGACCGCGCCGCCGGCGCGACTGGTCACGTACAGGTTCCGGGTGCTGCGTGAGACGTACAGCCCGTGTGCGTCGAGCGGCGTGCGGATGAACCGCTGGACCCGCAGCGTGCTCGCGTCGACCAGCTGGACCCCGCTCGCGCCGCGCCGCGGCAGGAACCGGTTGGCGACGTAGAACGTCCGCCCGTCTGGCGACAGCTTGACGTCCTGTGGACTGCCGCCGACCCGCAGATATCGCTCGACGGTCTCGGTGCGCAGATCGATCTGGACCATCTCGCCGGAGAACTCGCAGCTCGCGAGCGCGAACGACCCGTCGGCGGAGAAGTCCATGTGGTCGACGCCGTTGCAGCTCACGTGGACCGTCTTCTGAAGCGCGAACGTGTGCGGGTCGCGGAATGCGAGCGCGCTACGCCCCTCCTCGACCACGATCGCGTGCAGCCCATCCGGCGTGAAGTACATGTTGTACGGGTCGGCCACCGGGATGTTCGGACCCGCCGGCGCGCCGGTGACGGGGTCGATCGGCGTCAGGCTGTTGCCGATGTCGTTGGTCGCGTACAGCGTCCGCAGATCCCACGCCGGCACGACGTGCTGGACGACCGCGCCGGTGTGGAAGTAGCGGATCACCCGGTAGCGTCGCGGATCGATCACGGACACGCCGCTCCCCGCCGAGTCCGGGACGTACACCAGGTACCGGGCCCGGCGGGTGACCGGCGTGAGCATCCCGGCGAGGGTGTGCGAGTAGACGTTGTCGGCCCCCGGCTGGGTCGGCGCCTGCAGCCGGTGGCCCGGTCCCACCGAGAGCTGCGGCGGCGGGTCGCCGCCGGTGAAGTCATCCCGATCGGCGATCGCGATCGCGGCGCCGGCGCCCGCGGCGAGCAGCAGCGCGAGCGTCAGCGCGATTGCACCCGTCCGTCGCCGTCGCATCCGGGGCAGTCTTGTCACGGGCGCGCAGCTTCAATCAGTGGAAGCCGCGCCTGGAAACGGCCTCCGTCGCCGGGCTCCGCCCACACGTCTCCCCCGGCCGCCCGCGCGAGGCGCCGGGCCAGGGGCAGCCCCAGGCCAACCCCCTGCTCGTGTCCGTTGCGCGCGGCTCCGTCGCGCCAGCCCGGCTCGAACACGCGCTCTCGATCGCCGGCCGGCACTCCGGGCCCGTCGTCTATGACGGTGAACACGACGGCACCATTCGCCCGCGCGATCTCGACAGCGACCGAAGTCGCCCCGTAGCGGCAGGCGTTGTCGATCAGCGGCGCTAGGACGCGCTCGGCGACGTCCACGCCGACCCCGATCCTGACCGGAGCGACCGGATCCGAGACGGCGATCGAGATGCCGCATTCGCTCGCCAGCGCGCCGCAACCGTCCGCGGCGGCGTGGGCGGCCTCTGACGCGTCGCCGGTGAGAGAAGCGCGCGCGTGCTCGACCCGCGCCGCGGCCAGCAGCGTGTCGAGCGTCCGGTTCATCCGCCGCGCCGATGCCAGCACGCGCTCGTAGCCGGCACGCTGCTCCTCCGCGGTTCCCTCGTGCCTCAGCGCCAGCTGCGACTCGGCGATCACGCTCGCGAGCGGCGAGCGCAGCTCATGCGACAGCTCTGCCGAGAACCGCTGCTCGTGCCGGAGACTGCTCGCGACCCGGTCGAGCATCCCGTTCAACGTCGCCGCGAGCTGCGTCAGCTCGTCCCGGGGCGGGCCCAGGTCGAACCTCTGCTCGCTGTCGCGCTCGCTCCACGCCGCCGCCTGGGACGTCATCTTCGCCACGGGCCGCAGCGCACCGGAGATCAACAGCCGGGCGGCGATCGCGACGATCACCAGCAGCGCAACTCCGAGCACCAGCGACGCGATCAGCGCCGTCTGGGCACTGCTCTCGAACGGCCGCAGCGAGATCGCGGCGACGACCGTGCCGAGCCGGCGGCCCTGGACGACGACGGGGACGGCGTATAGGCGCGTATGTGTCCCCGGCGGGTCGAACGTCCGCCCGGCCCCGGCGCTCAGCTGCCGGGCGGCCCGCTGGATCGCCGCGCCCGCGGGTGGCTGCTCGAGCACGTGCCGGCCGGTGAACACCCACGCCTGCGTGTCGGGCGCGGCGGCGTCGGGCGTCTCGGGTGCCGCGAGCTTGCCCGAGACCACCCGCAGCGGCGCCAGCTCGGCCGTCGCCCGGGCCGACAGCGCGCTGTCGGCTTCGTGATCGAGCCGATCGCGGAGCACGAGGTTGAACGCCGCGATCAGCACCACCAGCGCGAGCGCGACCGCGCCGATAACGGTCAGCAGCAGTCGGCGGCGCAGGGGCAGGCGGCGGATCATTGTTCGAGCCGGTAGCCGGTCCCGTGAACGGTCGCGATCGCGGGCGCTTCGCCGAGCGAGCGGAGCTTGCGGCGGAGCCTCGCGATGTACACGTCGAGCGTGTTGTCGTGGACGATCGCGCCGTGGGGCCACGCGGCTCCGATCAGCGCGGGTCGCGTGACCGGCTTGCCCTGGCGTCCCGCGAGAGCCGCCAGCAGCCGGAACTCGGTCGGCGTCAGCACCGTGGTCGCTCCGTCGAGGCCGACCCGGCGCTCGGTCGGGTCGAACTCGAGCCCCGCGGCGTCGGACGCCGTGCCGTCACCGGCACGGCGCAGCAGCGCCTGCAGCCGCACGACCACCTCGGCGATGTCGAACGGCTTACACACGTAGTCATCGCCGCCCGCGCGGAAGCCCGAGAGACGGTCGGTGAGCGCGTCGCGCGCGGTGAGGAACAGCACCGGCGTGTCGATCCCGCGGGCCCGAAGCGCCTGGCAGACGTCGCGGCCGTCGGCGTCGGGAAGCCCGATGTCGATCACGAACGCGTCGGGGACGCGGGCCGCCACCCGCTCAAGCAGCGCCTTGGCCGTTCCGACCGCGCGGGCGTCGAAGCCCTCGGCGCGCAGGCTGCGAACGAGCACGTCCTGAAGCTGAGGGTCGTCCTCGAGCAGAAGCAGACTCGGAGCGGGCATCGCCGTCCAGTATCCGCCACCAGCGATCGCTCCAGCCCACACCGTTCAGGAGGCTTTCAGGTCGTTCCCGGAGCATGGCCGCCAATGAGACGCCAACTGATCCTCTCCATTGCCTCTGCCGTGGTCGCAATCGCCTGCGCAGCCTGTGGCGGTTCCTCCTCGTCGACCTCCTCCGCGGCCTCGGCCCTCACGAGCACGGCCGGCCCCGCGACCAGCTCGTCGAACACGACGAGCTCGGCCGTGGGCGCGCTCTCCGGCGAGGCGGCGTCCGCCGCGACCGGCGACATCCCCGACACCCAGGTGTTCCTCACCTTCCACAACCGCGCGGCCGGCTATCGCATCTCCTACCCGGAGGGGTGGACGCGCAACGGCACCCCGGCCGACACCACCTTCGCGGACAAGAACAACGTCGTCCACATCGTGATCGCCAAGGCCCCGGCGGCGACGCCGGCGACGGTTGCGTCCGAGCTCACGCGGCTGAAGGCGGCGAACCCATCGCTGACGTTCACGCCGCCGGCGCAGGTGCGGCTGAAGAACGGCGCCGCGATCAAGTCGACCTACACGATCCGAAGCGCACCAAACTCGGTGACGGGCAAGACCGTGTTGCTCGTCGTCGATCGCTACGAGCTGCGCGAGGCCTCGGGCAGGCGAGCCACGGTCGATCTCGGGACCCCGAGGGGCGTCGACAACGTCGACGCCTACCGGATGATGATCTCGAGCTTCCGCTGGCAGTGACCGTCGAGAACCTCTACGTGGAGCCCGAGCGCCCCGAGCAGGCGCTCGCGTGGCCGGCGTTGCAGTTCAACGACGTGTTCAAGATCTTCCGCTCGGGCCCGGTCGAGACGGTGGCGCTCCGAGGACTCGACTTCCGGATCGAGCGCGGCGAGCTCGTCGCCGTGCTCGGCCCGTCGGGGTGCGGAAAGAGCACGATGCTGGCACTCGCGGCGGCGCTCGACCGGCCCTCGGCCGGCGAGGTCAGGGGCGGCGAGCGCTCGCTCGGGCTACTCGACGAGGCGGCGCTATCGGCGTACCGCGCACGGGAGATCGCGATCGTGCTCCAGCAACGCAATCTGTTTCCCGCGCTGACCGCGCGGGAGAACGTGCTCGTCTCGCTGCGGCTCGCCGGCCGCGCGAACCCGCCCGACGCCGCCGACGAGGCGCTCGCCACCTTCGGCGTGGCGAACCGGATCAGCCAGCGGGCCGGGGCGCTGTCGGGGGGCGAGCAGCAGCGCGTGTCGATCGCGGCGGCCGCCGCGCGCCGGGCGCCGCTGGTGCTGGCGGACGAACCCACGGGCGAGCTCGACGCGGGCAACGAGCGGCTCGTGCTCGACGCGCTGGGCGAGCTGCGGGACTCGTTCGGGAGCACGGTGGTGGCCGTGACGCACTCCCAGCGGGTCGCGCGCGCCGCCGACAGGGTGATCGAGATGCGCGACGGCAGGGCGGTCTCGTGACGGTCGCGACCCGGCGAGCGGAGCTCGCTGCATGCCGCGCGGTGACGGTCGTGTACGGCCGCGGCGAGTCCGCCGTGACCGCGCTCGAGCGCGTCGACGTGTCGATTGCCGCCGGCGAGCGAGTCGGCCTCGTGGGCAGGTCGGGGTCGGGCAAGACCACGCTGCTGCACGTGCTCGGCGGGCTGGTCATACCGACCGCCGGCGAGGTCCGGCTCGGCGGGGAGCCGATGTCCTCGCTCGACGCGGCCGCCCGCGGCGCCGCTCGCGCGAGCACGGTCGGCTACGTGTTTCAGGGCGCGAACCTGCTGCCGACGTTCACCGCGTTCGAGAACGTCGCCTTCGCGGCACGGGTCAGCGCCCGGCACGAGGATCCGGCGGGGCTGCTGGCGCTGGTCGGCCTCGCGCCGAAGCTCGATGTGCTCCCGTCCGAGCTGTCAGGGGGCGAGGCCCAGCGCGTGGCGATCGCGCGGGCGCTCGCGCAGCGGCCCGAGCTGCTGCTGTGCGACGAGCCCACCGGTCAGCTCGACTCCGACACCGGCTCGCGTGTGCTCGATCTGCTGGCGGCGCTCCACGAACGGCTCGGCTTCGCGCTGGTGATCGCGACCCACGACCCGGACGTCGCCGCGCGCGCGGACCGGATCGTCACGCTCGAGGACGGCGCGCTCGTCGGCGACGTGCGGCTCGAGCGATGAGAGTCGCGGCCCGCCTCGCGATCGCCGGCCTGCTCCGCTCTCCGGGTCGCGCAGTCACCCGGATCCTGGTGCTGGCGGCGGCGGTGGGACTGCTCGGAGCGACGCTGCTGTTCATCGGAAGCTCGCTGCGGACGATGGCGGGGTCGACGATCCGCAGCGTGCCACTCGACTGGCAGGGTCCGGTCGGCTCGTATCGGTCGGCGCAGAGGATCGCCGCCGAGGTCGCACGGCAGCGCGGCGTAGCTGGCGCAAGCGCCGCCGCGACGGCGCCGTTCTCGGGCGTGACCCACTCAGGCTCCGCGGGCGTCTCGAACGCCGGCGCGGGTTCGGTCCTGGCCGTGCCGCCGGGCTACGCCCAGAGCTTCGGCGTCTATCGGATCCTCGACGGGCGTCTGGCGCCCGGCGAGATCCTGCTCGACCAGCAGCTGGCGGCCACGTTGCAGGCGCGGATTGGCGACCGCGTGACGATCACGCCGCGGCCAGGGGCTCGTCCGCAGTCGTTCACGGTCTCGGGGGTCGCACTGATCACCGCCCCCGACGTCGTCTTCCAGCCGCTCAACCCTCAGCTCGGACCGGCGCCCGCGCAGCCGCCGTCGAACGCCGCGATCCTGCCGCTCGACACGTTTGCGCGCACGATCGCTCCCGAGCTCCCGGCGATCACCCCCGCGAGCCCCGGCTCCTCGACGGTCCCGGGAGCGCAGAACGGCGTCCAGTGGCAGGTCGACGCGCAGGCCGACCCGTCCACGCTCGGCGGCACGCCGGCGGCGGCCTACGCCCGGTCGACCCAGACCGTCAACCGGATCCAGCGCGAGCTGCCCGGGCAGGTTCAGTTCGTCGACAACCTCAGCGACAAGCTGAACTCCGCCGCCGGCGACGCCCTGTACGCGGAGGCGATGTACATCATGCTCGCGCTACCCGGGGCGCTGGTCGGGCTGGGGCTCGCGTACGTCGCGGCGCTCGGCACCGCCGAACGTGACCGTCGCGAGCTCGCGCTGATGCGGGCACGCGGCGCGGGTCGCAAGCACCTGGTCGCGGTCGCCGCGACCGAGAGCGCGGTGATCGGGCTGTTGGCGGGCCTGCTCGGGACGGCCGTATCGCTCGCCGCGGTGCAGACGCTGATCAGCGGCGGGGTCGGGCTCACGCCGGCAAGAGGGCTGATCGCCGCGGCGGTTTGCGTCGCGCTCGCGACCGGCGGCGCGCTCGCCGCGCGCCTCGGCGCGACCGCCGCCGTCTGGCGCGCGAGCATCGTGGCCGGCCGCCGCGGCGTGCTCCGAGACCACAAGCCGCTCTGGCAACGGCTGTTCCTCGACTTCCTCGCGCTGGCGGTCAGCGGGCTGATCTACTGGCTGACCGCGAGCACCGGCTTCGCGGCGGTCGTCAACCCGGACTCGAACCAGACGCTGTCGCTGTCGGTTTACATGTTCTTCGGGCCCGCGCTGTTGTGGATCGGGGCGACTTTGCTGCTCGTCCGACTGCGCGGACGCGCGCTCGCGTGGTCGGCCGCAAGGATCGCGGGGCCCCGCGCGAGCAGCCCCGCCGGCTTCCTGCTGGCGAGCGCCTCGCGGCGCGGCGCGGCGATCAACCGCGGGCTGGTCGTCGTCGGTCTGCTGCTCGCGTTCGGCGTCAACCTCGGGATCTTCACCGCGACCTGGAATCAGCAGACGACGGTCGACGCGCAGCTGACGCTCGGCGCGGACGTGACCGCGACGGCGCCGCCCGGCGTCGCCGCGCGGCACAACCTCGCGGCGAAGATCGCCGCCGTCCCGGGCGTTCAAGCTGCGACCCCCGTCGATCACTCCTATGCGTACGTCGGCCCGGACCTGCAGGACACGTTCGGGATCGACCCGACCACGTTCACTCGCGCCACCAGCCTCCGCGACTCCTACTTCCTCGGCGGCACCGCGGCCGAGGTGCTCCAACGGCTGCGGACCCATCCGGACGGGATCCTCGTTTCGAAGGAGACGATCACGGACTACTCGCTGAATCTCGGTGACCTGCTCCGGCTGCGGGTGCTCGACCGCGCGACCGGTCGCTTCCGCGTGGTCCCATTCCACGTCGTCGGCACCGTTCAGGAATTCCCGTCCGCGCCCCGCGACTCGTTCATGGTCGCCAACCTGCCGTATCTGCAGAACGCCGACCGCGCGGGCGGACCGAACGTGGTGTTCGCGAAAGCGAGCGATCCGACTGCGACCGCCGCCCGGGTAGCCGCCGCGACCCGGGCCGACGGGACGCTCGTCAAGAACATCGCCATGCAGTCAAAGGAGTCCGTCAGCTCGATCACGACCGTCGACCTGCGCGGCATTAGCCGAATACTGGAGGTGTTCACGGTGCTCCTGGCCGCGGCGGCGATGGCGCTGTTCATCGCGCTCGAGCAGAGCGAGCGCAGGCACGAGTTCGCGACGATGGCGGCGCTCGGTGCGCGTCTGCGCGACATCCGCGCGTTCGTGCTGAGCGAGGCCGCGGTGGTGCTCGTCGCCGGGATCGCGCTGGCCATCGGACTCGGCTGGTTGCTATCGGAGATGCTGGTCGCGATGCTCCAGCACGCTTTCGATCCGCCACCCGACCGGCTCGCGGTCCCCTGGGGCTACCTCGCCGAGCTGATCGGCGCGGCGGTGCTCGGCACGGCGGTCGCGACCGGGATCGCCGCGGTCGCGCAGGCTCGGATGAGGATCGGCGCGATCCTCCGCGAGCAGTAGGGCGCGGCCGCGCGGCCGCCGAGGATCAAACGGCGGTCGCGCCGAGCTCCAGCCGGCACCCGGTCAGGTACTCCCCCGCGGGGGACACGAGGAAGCAGACGAGCTCGGCGAGCTGCGCCTCGGTGGTGGACGGCCCGGGGGCGACCATCGCCGCGGTGACGCCGTGGCGCGCCCACTCGATCGACAGCGTGCGCGCGAGGTTCTCGAGCCCGGCGCGGGCGGCCTCGGCGCGCGGCCCAGCGCCCGCGTGTGGACCGACCAGCACGACCTTTCCGGCCTCCGCCGGGATCAGCGCCCCGGTCGCGACCTCGCGGACCGCGACCCAGCCGCGCTCGAGCGACTCGGTCAGCGCCGCGTCTCCGCCCGAGCCGAACGCCGGACGGGCGTCGTACACGAGCGCGGAGAGTGGCGCCGCCGTGCGCGCCCACTCCCCCACGCGCTCCTCGTCGCCGTCGGGATCCGGCACCGGCTCGACCCGCGCGCCCAGCCGCTCGAGCCGCGGCGCCAGCGCGTCCCCCACCAGCGCGATCGCCCTGCCGTCCAAAAGCCCGTCTCGGAGCACGTTCACGGTTAGCATCCTTTCAGGCGAACGGAAGGGGGAGAACCCACGATGCAGTCCTACGCCCACGGGACCGGCGCCGAGCCGCTCCTCGGCGAGACGATCGGCCAGAACCTCGCCCGCACGATCGCGCGGGTGCCCGATGCCGACGGTCTCGTCTCCTGCCAGCAGGGGCTCCGCTACACGTATGCCGAGTTCGGCGATGCCGTCGAGCGGCTCGCCGGCGGGCTGCTCGCCGGCGGGATGTCGAAGGGCGACCGGGTCGGTGTCTGGGGACCGAACCGGGCGGAGTGGGCGCTCGTGCAGTACGCGACCGCGAAGCTCGGGGTGATCCTCGTCAACGTCAACCCCGCCTACCGGACCAGCGAGCTCGAGTACGCGCTCGGCCAGTCGGGCTGCCGGCTGCTATTCGCCTCCCAGGAGGTGAAGGGCTCGGACTTCGTCTCGATGGTCGACCAGGTCCGCCCCAGCCTGCCGCAGCTCGAGCGGGCGATCTTCTTCGACTCCGAGGAGTGGGACGAGATCGCCTCGGGCGGCGCGCCGCCGGACGAGGTCCGAGCGGCCGGCGAGCGGCTCGATTTCGACGAGCCGATCAACATCCAGTACACGAGCGGCACGACCGGTTTCCCCAAGGGCGCGACGCTCAGCCACCACAACATCCTCAACAACGGCCACTTCCTCGCGCGGCTGCTCGCCTACACCGAGCGCGACCGCGTCTGCGTCCCGGTGCCGCTCTACCACTGCTTCGGGATGGTGATCGGGAACCTGGCGTGTACCTCGAGCGGCGCCTGCATCGTTTACCCGGCCGAGTCGTTCGACCCCGAGGCGACGCTCCGCGCGTGCGCCGAGGAGCGGTGCACCAGCCTCTACGGCGTCCCGACGATGTTCATCGCCGAGCTCGGCCACTCGAGCTTCGCCGGCTACGACCTGAGCTCGCTGCGCACCGGGATCATGGCCGGTTCGCCGTGCCCGGTCGAGGTGATGAAGAAGGTGAACCGCGAGATGGGGATCGAGCAGATCTCGATCGCGTTCGGCCAGACGGAGACCTCGCCGGTGTCGACGTTCGTGCGCGTCGACGACACGCTCGAGCACAGGTGCGGGACCGTCGGGCAGGTGATGCCCCACACCGAGATCAAGATCGTCGATCCGGCGACCGGGCGAATCGTCCCCCACGGGGAGCCTGGCGAGTTCTGCGCCCGCGGCTATCTGGTGATGCGGGGGTACTGGAACGGGGAGGGTGGGCCTCCAATCACCGCCGACTCGATCGACGCCGCCGGCTGGATGCACTCCGGCGACCTCGCGACGCTGGACGGCGACGGCTACGTCCGGATCGTCGGGCGGATCAAGGACATGGTGATCCGCGGCGGCGAGAATATTTACCCCCGTGAAGTAGAGGAGTTCCTCTACACCCACCCGGAGATCGCAGACGTCCAGGTGATCGGCGTCCCCGACAAGCGCTACGGCGAGGAGCTGATGGCGTGGGTGATCGTGCGCCCCGGCGGCGAGCTCACCGACGAGGAGCTACGCGACTTCTGCAAGGGCCAGATCGCCCACTTCAAGATCCCGCGCTACGTCAAGTTCGTCGACGCCTTCCCAATGACCGTCACCGGAAAGGTTCAGAAGTTCAAGATGCGTGAGTCGGCGATCCAGGAGTTGGGGCTTCAACGGGCTGCGGAGGTGGCGACGGCGTAGCGAGCGCGCGTTTGCGCTTCAGGTCGCGCATCGAGCCGCGGGATCCGAGCGCTGACAGCGAGGTGTGCAGCTCGCGGATCCGCTCGAGGACGTAGTCAGCCACCGCCTGCTGCTGCTCGCGCGTGGGATCGGCGATCAGCGGGAACTTGACCGCCTCGCCGTACTGGATCAGCACCTTCGGGAACTCGAGGCGCTTCCAGTTGCGCACCTTCTGCGAGTTGAGGATCGCGGTCGGGACCACCGGCACCCCAGTCTGGAGCGCCAAACGCCCGATCCCGGGCTTCGCCTCGTCCGAGATCTGCCCGGTGCGCGAGCGGCCGCCCTCGCAGTACATGACCATCGCGTCGCCTTCGCCGAGCACCTTGAACGCGGTCTGGAACGCGTCCTCGTCGTGATGGCCGCGGCGCACGGGGAACACGCCGCCGTGGCTGAAGATGTAAATCGGGATCGGTCCCTTGAACAGCTGCGACTTGGCCATGAACCTGACGCGCCGTCGGATGAATGCCCCGGTGAAGAAGTGGTCCATGAACGAGCCGTGGTTCGGCGCGAGGATCACCGGCCCGTTCGGGACGTTCTCGGTGGCCAGCGCTCGCGCCCTGAACAGCGCGAGCATGTACGGGATGACCATCATGTGCACTGCGTCGTAGGTCCACCCGGCCCTCCCGGCACGGGCGCGCTCGTGGAACTGATCGAAGTACTCCTTCGGTCGCGGGTCCTTGTAGACCTGCGGCTTTAGCTCGACGTCCGGCATCTACAGATCAATACCCGGTCGGCCTTCGGTGGTGACGCGCCGGACGCTACTCGATCGCCCATGACCGCGCGCGATCGACCGCCCGGCGCCAATCCTCGAGCAACTGCTCGCGACGATCGTCGCTCATCGAGGGCTCGAACCGGCGCTTCTCGCGCCACCGCGAGCGGACACCGTCGATCGTCCAGAGGCCCGTGCCGACCCCGGCCAGGTACGCGGCGCCAAGCGCGGTCGTCTCCGGCACCTCGGGCAGGATCACCGGGACCCCGAGCACGTCGGACTGGAACTGCATCAGCCAGTCGTTGACGGTCGCGCCACCGTCGGCGCGCAGCTCCGCCAGCGGCACCCCGCACGCCCGTTCCATCCCACGCACCGCGTCAACCGTCTGGTAGGCGATCGCCTCGAGCGCGGCGCGCGCGATGTGAGCCCTACCCGTGCCCCGGGTCAGCCCGACGATCGTGCCGCGGGCATATGGGTCCCAGTGGGGAGAGCCGAGCCCGGTCAGGGCAGGCACGAAGTAGACGCCGTCGTTGCCCTCGAGCGAGCGGGCGAGCACCTCGGTCTCGGCGGCGGCGGAGATGATCCCCAGCCCGTCGCGCAGCCACTGGACGGCGGCGCCCGTGACGAAGATCGCAGCCTCGAGCGCGTACACCAGACGCCCGGTCCCGATCCGCCACGCGACCGTCGTCAGCAGCCCGTCCGCCGGCTCAGGCGCCTCGAAACCCGCGTTCTGGAGAACGAACGACCCCGTCCCGTACGTGTTCTTGCCGAGCCCCGGATCGATGGCGGCCTGTCCGAACAGCGCCGCTTGCTGGTCGCCCGCGACCCCGGCCACCGGTACCTCGTGGCCGTGGAGCGCCTCGGCGCGGGTCACGCCGATCGCGCCGCTCGACGCGCCCACCGTCGGCAGCGCCCGCTCGGGCACGCCGAACAGCTCGAGCAGCTCGCCGTCCCAGGCACCCCTACGGATGTCGAACAGCAGGGTTCGGGAGGCGTTCGACGGATCGGTCGCAAGCTCGCCGGTCAGCTTGAAGATCAGCCACGCGTCGATCGTCCCGAACACCGCCCGGCCGTCCCGTGCCCGGTCCGCGAGCCCGTCGACGTTCGCCAGCAGCCACTCGATCTTCGTCGCGGAGAAGTACGGGTCGAGCACGAGCCCGGTCCGCTCGCGCACCCACGGCTCGCGTCCCTCCTTCACCAGCTCGGCGCAGCGTGCAGCGCCGCGGCGGTCCTGCCAGACGATCGCGCGGTGAAGCGGCCGGCCGTCGCTCGGGTCCCACACGCACACGGTCTCCCGCTGGTTGGTGATGCCGACTGCTTCGAGCTCACCGGGCACCAGGCCGGCGTCGTCGAGTGCCTCCCCGGCGACGGCCTCGGTCACCGTCCAGATCTCGCCCGCGTCGTGCTCGACCCACCCAGGGCGCGGGAAGTACTGCTCGAACTCCCGGTAAGCGCGGCCGATCAGCTCGCCCTCGTGGTCGAACACGAGGCACGTCGTGCCGGTCGTGCCCTGATCGATCGCGAGGATCATCTCGCGGTCAATCTAGGGGTCCACTCGTTGTCGATGCCCCAGCGGTCCGGTTACAGGCCGAGCCGCACGATCGCGAACGCGAACACGGCTGCGATCAGCAACACCAGCGCGACCGTGAGCTGCAGCCGCCACGCGGACTTGCTCGGCTTACGGCGGGCGAGCTCCCGTCGTGAGCACGAACTGATGAACAAGCTCTGACTCTCCATCTCCCTCACCCCAATCGAACCCTCGGGTGAACGGGAAGTCAACCGGGCGTAGCGGACGGATCCCGGAAACTGGAGGGAGTTCGAGCGCGTAGACCACGGTGGTTCCCCCAATCAGCGCCCCCGCATTCGAGCGGCCGAGCTGACTGCGAGAACCACTATCGTGCGGTCGGCTTCAGAGGGCACACATCCACGAGCACAGGAGGATTGGTCCGTTGGCCGAGGTCGAGGCCCACATCACGGGCACCGTGTGGAAGA
Organism: Solirubrobacteraceae bacterium; assembly: GCA_036490875.1. Taxonomy (GTDB): domain Bacteria; phylum Actinomycetota; class Thermoleophilia; order Solirubrobacterales; family Solirubrobacteraceae; genus Palsa-465. Next base: position 16,095 of record DASXDA010000109.1, on the reverse strand, counting down.
TCGAGGTGAAGGTGGGCGACAACGTCGCGGAGGGCGACACGGTCGTGATCCTCGAGTCGATGAAGATGGAGATGCCGGTCGAGGCCGAGGACCCCGGGGTCGTCAAGGAGATCGTCGTCGAGGAGGGCCAGTCGGTCTCCGAGGGCGACACGCTCGTTGTCCTCGAGTAGTGGCAGCGAGGAGGGCGACGCCGGCGGCCGGCTCCGGGTGGACGAGCCGGCATCGGGCATCGCCCGCCTGACGATCTCGAATCCGGACCGCCGCGGCGCGCTCGACCACGCGATCCTCGACGCACTCGCCTCCACGGTCCCCCGGCTCGACGCACGCTGCGTGATCCTCACCGGCGAGGGCGACATGTTCTCGGCCGGTTACGACATCTCCGGGTTGCCCGACGGGATCCTGGCCGACGAGGCCGACCGGCTGGTCGCGCATCCGTTCGCCGCGGCGATCGACGCGGTCGAGGCGTACGAATACCCGACGCTCGCCGCGCTCAACGGCCACGCGATCGGCGGCGGCCTCGAGCTGGCGCTCGCGTGCGACCTCCGGATCGCCGCCGGGACGATCGCGCTCGGGATGCCGCCGGCGAAGCTCGGCCTGATCTACTCGCACACCGGTATCCAGAAGTTCATCGACACGATCGGGGCGGCGCGCACGCGCGAGCTGTTCCTGGTCGGACGGCGGGTTGACGCCCGCACCGCCCGGGCCTGGGGGCTCGTTAACTACGTCGCCGAGCGCGAGCGTCTCGCCGAGGACGCGCTCGAGCTCGCCGTCGAGATCGCCGCCAACGCGCCGATCGCCCAGCGTGGCAACAAACGCGTGATCCGCGAGCTGCTCGCGGGACGCGGCCAGCTCGATCCCGAGGTCGAGCACGAGCTGCTCGAGCTCCGCCTCTCGTCGCTGTCCTCGGAGGACTTCGGCGAGGCGGTCAGGGCGTTCGCCGAGAAGCGGCGCCCGGAGTGGCGCGGCCGCTAGCCGTACCGTCCGGCCCCGCTCGTATCTTCTCCGCCCGTGCCGCCGCTGATCACTCGCGCCGAGGCGCTGCGCCTGGGCGAGCTCGAAGACCATCTCGAGATCGGTGCGCTCGTAGAGCGGGCGTGGAGCGTGCGCCGGGAGCGGTTCGCCGACTCGACCGACATGTGCTCGCTCGTCAACGCGAAGTCCGGCGGCTGCGCGGAGGACTGCGGCTTCTGCGCCCAGTCGAAATACGCGGAGGCCGACACGCCGATGCACGCGATGATGGAGCCCGACCAGATCCTCGAGCACGCCCACGCCGCCGAGGCAGCGGGCGCCCACCGGTTCTGCATGGTCACTCAAGGCCAGGGCCTGTCGAAGCGGGACTTCGAGAAGGTGCTGGCGGGCGCCCGCCTCGTCGCCGAGCACACGAACCTGAAGCGCTGCGTCTCGATCGGCCACATCTCCGCGGAGCGGGCCGCCGCGTTGAAGGACGCGGGCGTGCAGCGTGTCCACCACAACGTCGAGACGTCGCGCTCCTACTACCCCGAGGTCTCCTCGACGGTCCGATACGACGGCCGGATCAGGACGATCGATTCGGTCAAAGAGGCCGGCCTCGAGACCTGCGTCGGCGGCATCCTCAACCTCGGCGAGAGCCGCGAGCAGCGGGTCGAGATGGCGTTCGAGCTCGCCGAGCTCGACCCCACGAGCGTCCCGATCAACCTGCTCAACCCGAGGCCGGGCACGAAGTTCGGCGACCGCGACTTCATGGACCCGTGGGAGGCGGTCAAGTGGATCGCGATCTTCCGGCTGATCCTCCCCGACGCGCTGTTCCGCCTCTGCGGCGGCCGTGTCGAGAACCTCGGCGAGCTCCAGCAGACCGCGATCAAGGCGGGTCTGAACGGCGTGATGATGGGCAACTTCCTGACGACGCTCGGCAACACCCCTGACCAGGACCGCGGGATGTTCGAGGAGCTCGGGCTGAACATCGCGCGCCAGCCGGACAACGGCTCGATGCCGCGGCCCGACAACCGCTCCGGGTGGCTCGAGGGCGACACGCCCGAGACGCCGGACGTCGTCTCGGAGGCGCTCGAAGTCGAGCCGGCGGGCGCGCTCGAGATTCGCCTCTGGGACCCGGCCTCGCAGCTCCGCCTCGAGCACAAGCGCTCGGTCCCGCCGCGGCCCGACGGTGCCCCCAACACGGGCCAGGGCCGCTCCACGCGCGAAGCATCCGCGCGCGAAGCCGCCTGATCGGAGCACCCGCCGCCGGATCGGCTCGTCGCCGATGCGTCGCGCGCTGAGGACGGCGCTCGTGGCGCAGATGGCGCTGCGGCGGCGACCTTCACGAAACGCCCGTCACCCCCTGCCGAGGAGAGCCGTCCGCGCTGGGTCTTATGTTCCGGCCCACGATGATCGAGATTGAGGCGCGGCTGAGCGAGCTCGAGGCGATCGGGCTCCATCGCCACACCCGGCTCGTCTCTGGCCCCCAGGGACCACATGTCCTGCTCGACGGCAAGCCGGTGCTGATGCTGTCGTCCAACAACTACCTCGGTCTTGCCGATCACCCGCGGGTCCGCCAGGCGGCCGCCGACGCCGCGATGCGGTGGGGTGTCGGCGCCGGCGCGTCGCGGTTGGTGTCGGGCACGATGACGATCCACCGGCGGCTCGAGGAGCGCCTGGCCGAGTTCAAGCGTCGCGAATCGGCGCTGCTGTTCGGGTCCGGCTTCCTCGCCAACGCCGGCGTGATCGCGGCGCTCGCCCGTCCCGGCGACGTGATCTTCTCCGACGCGCTGAACCACGCCTCGATCATCGACGGCTGCCGGCTCTCGCGAGCCGACGTGTTCGTCTACGACCACCTCGACATGGACCACCTGGCGTGGGGGATCGGCCAGGCCGAAGGCCGTGGAGCGCTGATCGCCACCGACGGCGTGTTCTCGATGGACGGCGATATCGCGCCGCTCTCGGAGATCGTCGAGCTCGCTCGACGCCACCGGATACGAGTGCTGGTCGACGAGGCGCACGGCACCGGCGCGCTTGGGCCGGGCGGACGCGGCGCGCTCGCGGAGGCCGGGCTCGAGGACGAAGTCGATGTGATCGTCGGGACGCTCGGCAAGTCGCTCGGCTCCTACGGAGCGTTCGCCGCCTGCGACCGCGAGATGGCCGACTACCTGCTGAACACCGCCCGTACGTTCATCTTTTCGACCGCGCTGCCACCGCCCGCGGCTGCCGGTGCGCTAGCCGCGCTCGAGCTGCTCGAGTCCAAGTCCGAGCTGGTGTCGAGGCTCAGAGCGAACGCCGCGGCGCTGCGCAGCGGGCTGGCCGACGAGGGGTTCGAAGTCAGCGGGTCGCGCACCCAGATCATGCCGCTCGTGCTGGGCGACGCCGACACGACCGTACGCGCGTGCGAGCTCGCGCTCGACCGCGGCGTGTTCGCGCAGGCGATCAGGCCACCGACGGTCCCGCCGATGACCTCGCGGCTCCGCCTCGCCGTGATGGCCACGCACCGGCCCGCCGAACTGCGCGAGGCCGCACGGGTGCTCGCGGGCGCCGTGAGGGCGGTCGGGGTCGAGCCGCGCTCGCGCGCGGTCGCCGAGCTGTCGGCGCCCGACTCCGGCGTGTTCGACGTCGAGCGGCCCGACCGGCTCGCCGCCTAGCAATTGGCGGGCATGGAGCCGCCGGCGCGCCGGGTGCGCGGCCTGTTCGTGACCGGCACCGATACGGGCGTCGGCAAGACCGTCGTGTCCGCAGCGATCGTCGCGGGGCTCGTGTCTCTCGGTTTCGCGGTGCGGCCGCTGAAGCCGCTGATCACGGGACTGGACGAACCGCCGGATCCGATCTGGCCACCCGACCACGAGCAGCTGGCGCGGGTCGCCGGGCTCGACCCCGACGACGTGGCGCTGCTGCGATACGGGCCGGCGGTCTCGCCGCACCTGGCCGCGGAGCTGACGGGTGAGGCGGTGCGGCCGGGGGAGCTCGAGCGTGCGATTCGCGGTGCGGTCCACGACGGCGAGGTCGCGGTGGTCGAGGGAGCGGGCGGCCTGCTCGTTCCGATCGCGCCCGTTTACGACATGCGCGAGCTCGCGGCCGCGCTCGCGATGCCGCTGGTCGTGGTCGCGCGTCCGGGGCTCGGGACGATCAACCACACGCTGTTGACGCTCGAGGCCGCGCGCTCGCGGGGACTCTCCGTCGCCGGCGTCGTGCTCAACCCGTGGCCGGCGGAGCCCGACGAGATCGAGCGCTCGAACAGGGCGACGATCGAGCAGCTCGGCGAGGTGACGGTGTCGGTGCTCCCGCGTCTTGAGGCTCCGGATCCTGCGGCGCTGGCGGCGGCGGGCGGGCGCCTGCCGCTCGAACGGTGGCTGGCATAGCGCTACCTTCAGCGCGTGCGACGACTGGTCATGGCGGTGGTGCTCGCGTCGGCGCTGGTGCCGGCCGCGGCGGCGCGCGCGAACGTCTACACCGATGTGCTCCACGTCTACCAGGCCGACGGCACGATCCCGCCGTGCCGGTTCTCGAGCGCCCAGCTGTCGACCGCGCTCAAGGGCATCGACACGTACGGGCAGCAGTACTTCGCCGACTTCTCGAACGCGGTCCAGAACGCTCTGGCCGCCCGCGCCAGCGGTGCCTGCAGCGCCGCCGCTCAGCGAGCCGTGCTGTCGGCGCGCGGCGCGCACGCCGGAGGCGGCGCGCCGCTCCCTGCGTCGCTGACCGCACCCACCGACGGTGGCCTGCCGGCACCGATCGTCGTGACGGCGCTGGTGGCGTTGCTGGTCGGGGCGGTCCTGGGAGTCCGCTGGGTCGCGATCGCGGGCGGGTGGGAGCCCGAGTGGACGCTGCGGTGGCGCCACGCGTGGGGCGAGGCGGGGTATCGCCTCGCTGGCCGGTGGGGCGAGTTGGTCGATCGCGTTCGGGGGCGGAGGTAGGCGCGGGACCGGATCGTGGGGACAGGTAGGCCCGGGACCGGATCGTGGTGGGGACAGGTAGGCCCGGGATCGGGTCGTGGTCACCCCTCGCCCGGTGCTCGCGCCCGGCCACGGTGGAACGTCCCCGGCCGGCCAGAGCTCCTGAGCGCCCGCCGCGGCTTCGCGGATCGAATCGGCGCTCGTCGTTGTCGTCGTCAGCGTGAGACCTACGTTCGGCCACTTGCAGGCGATCACGAGCTCTCCGGGCGGCGGCAGCGGCCAGAGCCAGTGCTCCCGGTGCCAGTTGGTCCGGCTTGCGCTCGCGCCGCGCGGACGGAGCAGCGGGCCGGCCGGCGGATCACCGCCGCCGGCAGGGGGCATAGCTCCTCGACGTCGCGGTCGTCGATCGGCCCGGCGCGGGAACGTGAAGCCGCGCAAACCCTCCCAACCCGCATGTCGACGCCTTCCGTCCGTCGGCGAACTGGACGCCGAACCGCCAGGTTCCCTCCCCCGCTTCCACGCCGGGTCGCGCCGGCTCCCGCCCTTGCAGGACGACCTTCAGCGCCGCTCCTGTCGGATACACCTCGACCGCTCCGATCCACACCGCCAACCGCCCGGTGTTCACCCGCACCAGCTCCAACGCGACCACCCCAGGCGCGTGGTTCGCCCGGAGGCCCGGCCCACTCGGGCACCTCGTAACGCCGACGCTCGGAGCTTTCGGACTGCGGTGGTGGGTCGAAGAAGCTCCACCGCTCACTTGGAACGAGACCAGCCGGGCGAGTTGCGCGCGAGGGCCGATAACGCAGCACGTCCTCCCTGAGCGCCCCGGGGCGAACCACAACGCTAAAAAGCGCCGGCTCGGTCGGAGCACGTGTAGGGATGTGGTCGTTATAGAGCCACATCCCTACAAAGCTCAACGGCGGTCCGGTCGCTTTTGAGGGTTATGGTCGTGCGGAGCGCACGCCCCGCACGCCCCGCCCGACCCGCGCGCCCTCAGCCCTCGCGAAGCACCTCACCGCACCCCGACCGCAACCCCGCGGCTGTAGTACACGACACCCCATGGCGCCCGCCACGCGACCCGCAGCACGCCCGAGCCCGGCACCCCGACCTTGACCGCGAGCGCGCCCGTCGGGTTCTGGACGCTCGCGGTCGTGAGCGTCCGGAACGGCCCGCCCGAAGCGGCCCGCCACTGCACCTCTGCCTGATGCGAGCTGTTGGCCGCTGCGGGCCTCAGCATCGACCAGACGAGCACCTGCCCGCCCGACGAGACCGTCTGGCTTGGCACGAACACGGGTAAGCGGTACGCGGCGTAGGAGGGCTTCGGGATTCCGTTCCGGAACGCGAGGCCGGTCTGGAACGTCGACCAGTAGCCGAGCGAGCCGGGCTTGAAGCGCGTATCCGGCGGCGAGTCGTAGAGCAGGAACTGGGACAGCGCCCGCACCCTCGGGTCGCGCCAGGCCATGTACTGGGCCTCGTTCAGGTAGCGCGCCTGGGTGGTGGGACGGACGCCGCGATACGGGTTCGGGGGATTGGTCTCGTAGCCGTACTCCGTCAGGTACAGGTCGAGCTTGCGCGCGACGCCGTACGCACGGAACGCCGCGTCGAGCACGCGCTCGAGCCGAGCGAGGTCGGACAGTGGCACGAAGTTCGGATCGGGCATCGACGCCGCCGGCGCGAGGAAGAACGAATACGGGTGGTGCGCGAAGCCGGTCGCCCGGAACAGGCCCGGGTTGCGATCGGCGAACGCGCGCGGATCGCCGCGGGTCGGGCAGCCGACGCTGACCGCGGCGGCGCCGGCCAGCGGCCGGCCGCTCGAATCGATGCAGTACAGCGCGCGCACGAACGGGACCGGCGGGATCGGCCGGTTCGGTCCCGCGAACACGCACCGCCCACCCGGCTCGCACCCCTCCGGCGCGAGCTCGCCGATCAGGAACGTGTCGGAGCCGGTCCGGTGTCCGGTGCGTGACAACGACGACCACGCCGCCTCGACATACGCCCGATACAGCGCCGGCGCGGCCAAACCGCCCTCTGATCGAAGCTGGGGCGCGAGCCAGCCCGGCTGGTTCGGCTCGTTCCAGATCGACCAATCCCGCACGGGCGGCAGCGGCCTCGGAGAGCCCGCCGGGGTGTAGCTGCCGCTGTAGCGCCGCCCGACGGCCGCGACGAACTGCCCGAACGCCGCAGCGGAGGGCATCCAGTGATCGGCATACGTCGGCGGCGTCGCGCCGCGAGCCATCGCCCATACCGGGCCGGGCGCGGTGATGTTGAACAGCACCGTGATCCCGTGCGCTCGCGCCAGCTCGACGAGCCGGTCATACGGCGCCCAGGCGGCCGCGGGGTAGGCGGCGGGGTCGGCCGCGTCGAAGCCCGCCGGAGCGGTCGCGGCCGTCGGCTGCGGCGCGACCGCCTTCCACAGCATCGTCACCCGGATCATGTCGACGCCCAACCGCTGCAGCCGATCAAGCGTCTGGGTCGCGACCGGCGTCGTCGTGTACACGAGGTGGTCGTCGTCCTGGAAGATCGACGCGAGGTACCGGGGCGGCGGCCCGGCCGCCGACGAGGACAGGAGCGCGATCTCGATCGCGACCGCGATGGCGACGACGAGCGTCCCGGCGATCAGTTGACGGACCGGCGAGGAGTTCAGGCGCAAGGGCGCCATAGGCTGCCAGACCGCCGGCCGTGCCCCGCCGCCTGCGCGAACCGATTCGCCGCCCGGATCGCCCGCCCGTTCCGACCGGGCAGAGAGCTACGTTGCCGAGCATGCGCACCACTATCGAGCTAGCCGCCGCGGACCGCAGGCATCTCTGGCACCCCTTCACGCAACAGCAGGCCTGGTGCGACGAGGAGCCCCCGCTCGTGATCGACCACGCGGAGGGCACCAACCTGTTCGACACCGACGGCAGCGCGTACATCGACGGCGTCTCGTCGCTGTGGTGCAACGTCCACGGACACCGTCACCCCGCGATCGACGCGGCGGTGCGCGGCCAGCTCGGCCGCGTCGCCCACTCGACGATGCTCGGCCTCTCGCACGAGCCCGCGATCGAGCTCGCGGAGCGACTGGCCGAGATCGCCCCGCCGGGCCTCACGCGGGTGTTCTACTCGGACAGCGGGTCTACGGCCGTCGAAGTCGCGCTGAAGATGGCGTACCAGTGGTGGGTGCAGCGCGGCGAGCGCGGGCGCACGGGCTTCATCTGCCTCGAGAACGCGTACCACGGCGACACGCTCGGGGCAGTCTCGGTCGGCGGGATCGACACGTTCCACTCGCTCTACCGCCCGCTGCTGTTCGACGCCTGGCAAGCGCCGGCGGGCGACGCGGAGGAGCTCGAGCGGCTGCTGGCGGAGCATCGCGACTCGGTCGCGGCGGTCGTGCTCGAACCGCTCGTGCAGGGCGCGGCCGGGATGCTGATGCAGCCTCCCGGGTACCTCCGGCGCGTCCGCGAGCTCTGCGACGAGCACGGCGTGCTGCTGATCTGCGACGAGGTCGCGACCGGGTTCGGCCGTACCGGGCGGATGTTCGCCTGCGAGCACGAGGACGTCTCGCCCGACCTCCTGTGCGTGGGCAAGGGAATCACCGGTGGCTACCTCCCGCTCGCCGCGACGCTTGCGACGGAGCGGATCTACGACGGCTTCCTCGGTCGCCCCGAGGATCTCCGCACCTTCTTCCACGGCCACACGTACACGGGCAACCCGCTCGCGTGCGCGGCGGGGATCGCGACGCTCGAGCTGTTCGACCGCGAGCAGACGCTCGACCGGCTGCAGCCGAAGATCGAGCTGCTCACGCGTACGCTCGCCCACCGCGTCTCGGTGCTGCCGGCCGTCGCCGAGGTTCGGCAGCGTGGCTTCATGGTCGGGATCGAGCTGGCGTCAGACGACCCCACCGCGCGGCTCGGCCATCGGGTGACGCTCGCGGCCCGCCGTCGCGGCGCGATCGTCCGTCCGCTCGGCGACGTCCTCGTGCTGATGCCGCCGCTGTCGATCTCCGAGGCCGACCTCGCGCGGCTGATCGCGATCACCGCGTCGTCGATCGCGGAGGCCACGGTCGGTCACCTGCGCGCCGCGGCCTAGCGCTCCCAGCTAAGGCGCTCCCAGCTAAGGCGCTCCCGGCTCAGGCGCGAAGCTCGAGCGCCAGCACCTCGTCGGCGAGGCCGATCGCGGCCGGGTCGTGAGTCGCGCAGATCACCGTCTGGCCGTCCTCCGCGGCGGCCGCCGCGAGTAGCCCGGCGACCTCGCCGGCGGTCGCCTCGTCGAGCCGCGAGGTCGGCTCATCGACGATCAACAGGCCCCGGGCTCCGGCGAGGGCGCGAGCGAGCGCCACCCGCTGAGTCTCGCCCGCCGACAGGCGGCTCACGCGCTGTCCGGCCCGCTCGGCCAGACCGACCCGCGAAAGCACGGCTCGCGCGCGCCCGGTCGCGGCGGGCACGTCCCAACCACGCGCCCGGAGCACGAGCGCGACGTTCTCCTCGGCGCTGAGGAAGCCGACCGGGGCCGGCTCCTGCGGCAGGTAGCCGATCCGCTGCCGGCGCAGCGCCGCCAGCCGCTCGGCGTCGAGCTCGTCGAGCGACTGCTCGTCGAGCGTGAGCGCTCCCACATCCGGGCGGTCGAGCCCGGCGATCAGCCTCAGCAGCGTCGTCTTGCCGCTGCCGGACCTGCCGGTCACCGCGGTCATCCGACCGGGGACGAACTCGTGCGCGAGCCCGTCGAGCACGGTGCGCTCGCCGGCGCCCTGCCGGTAGCTCCGTCCCACCGAACGGAGCGCGACCCGGGCGGGGCTCCACGCAACCGGCTCAACGCTACGCCGCGTCCGGGCCGGAACCGTCGCGGGCTCGCCGGCCACGGGCGAGATCAGCACGCCACCGGGCACCGGCCGCGCCCGAACGCGGCGGCCGATCCCGGCGTCCCCGAGCACGCCCGCTGGAAGACGGAGCCAGCCACCGGGACCAACCACGAGCGCGGCATCGGCGTCGCGTCCGTCCTCGACCACTCGCCCGTCGCGGATGCGCACGGTGCGGTCGGCGAAACGCGTCATCCCAGGGTCGTGCGAGACGAGCACGACGCTCGCCCGCTCGCGCCGCGCGAGCTCGACGATCAGGCGGCGGACGCCGTCGGCGGCGCGGTCGTCGAGCTCGCCGGTCGGCTCGTCCGCCAGCAGCAGCGCGGGACGGTGTGCGAGCGCGGCGCACAGCGCGAGCCGCTGGCGCTCGCCGCCGGAAAGCGCGGTCGCAAGCGCGCCGGCGCGGTCGCTCAGGCCTGCGGTCTCGAGCAGCTCGCCGATCCGGCGGTCTCGCTCGGGCCCGTCGACACCGCGAAGCGCGAGCGGAAGCGCGAGCGCGGCGCGGGCGGGCAGCGCCGGAGACAGCGCCGCGTCCGCTCGCTGGCCGAGGAACCCGAGTGAGCGGTTCCGAATCCGCGCGCGTGCGCGCCCGCCGAGCCGGCCGACATCCGTGCCGAGAACGTTCACGACCCCGGCCGACGGGAGCTCGAGTCCCGCGATCACGCGCAGCAGCGTGCTCTTCCCGGCGCCGCTCGGGCCCAGCACGCAGACGATCTCCTCGGCCGAGACCTCGAGGTTCATGCCCTGCAGCGCCGCGGCGTCGCCCTCGTCCGTGCGGTGGACGCAGAACACATCCCTGACGTCGACCGCGGGAGTCATCGGGCGACGCCCTGTGTCAGCTTCCCCTCGGGGCCCGCGAGCGCACTCGGCCTGACGGGTTGCGTCCGCCGGCCCGCCCCGATCCGGCGCGTCCAGAGCCACCCCGCGCCAGCGAGCCCCGCGAGCACGACCGCGGCCCATACAACCAGCTGCGCCACCGGCACGATCGTCACCAGCGGCGGCTCCGGGGCCGAGAGGGTGACCGCGGCGCGCACCCCGCTCACCGCCAGCGGCGTCAGGACCAGCGCGATCACGAGCCCGCAGCCGACGCCGAGCAGACCGGCGACCGCGATCCTCGCGCGGGCCTCGCGCCGCAGCGCGCGCGGCCCCAACCCCTGGGCCTCGAGATCGCGCTCGATCGAGCGGTCGCGGCCAGGGCCGATCAGCGCGGTCAGGAGTCCGAGCACCCCGAGCACCGCCCAGAGCAGCGCGGCGGCGAGCAGCGTCCGCTCGACACCCCGAGCGATCGGGGCCGACGAGAGCTGCCGCTCCACGTCCCAGGAGAACGTCGAGCTCAGCTGGTCCAGCGGCGGCCGGCCGAGCGCCCGGCGCAGCGACCCGGGATGGGACGTCGCGATCCACAGCTCGTCCGGGCGACCCTGACCGGGGAGCTGGGCGTCGAGCGCGCCGGCGAGCGTGGCCTCGTCGGCGACGACGACACCACCGGCTGCCGCGCCGACCGTCGGAAACCGCCGGACGATGCCGACCACCCGGGCGCGGACAGGCAGGCCGTCGACCGTCAGTGCGAGCAATCCGCCGGACGTGGCCGCGGTGGCGGTCCGGGGATCGGCGAGCACCGGCACCGGCCGCACGTCGCTCGGCTGCGCCGGGCGCACGATCCCCGCGGCGCCGGTCGTGTCGAAGCCGATCGTCGCCGCGCCCGCGCCGGCGCTCGCCCCCGATCCGGATGCGGCTCCGACGCCGCGCCACCCCCCGATGCCAACGTCGACGGCAGGCCGTCCGGGACCGCCGGCGATCCCGAGCGGGCCGAGCTTCAGCCCCACCCGCTCCTGGGTGGCGGCGGCGATGTTCTCGCCGTTCTGGTGGCCGTTGGTGATGTCGAGACCTCCGGGCTCGTCGAGCTCGAGCGCCGCGACCTCCCAGCGGCCCTGCGGCACCCGGGCGCTGAGCAGCTGCGGCCGGGAACCGGCGACCCCGAGCGGAAGCTGGCGGATCGCGCCATCCGGGCTCCGGAGGTCTGCTGTCACGCTCACGGCCAGTGTCGGCGAGTACGCGCGCAGCGCCAGCGAACCGGCGCCGACGGGGACCGTGGGGCCCGGGTTCCGGACCGGTCCCGCCGGCCGCAGCCTGTTGGCGAGCGCCGGAAGCGGCGCCGACCCGTCGCTTGTCCGCCAGCCGTGGAGCCGGTCGATCGCGGCCGCCGGGATGCCGAGCGCCGGTACCGTGACCGTCCCCGAGCCGCTCAGGTAGTTCGCCTGCGTCCGCCTCACTGGCGCGACCGTGCCGCGAGCCAGCGTCCGCCATCGCGCGAGCGGGGCGGTCTCGGACGGCGTCTTGAAGTCCGGCCCAGCCGCGACGATCGCGTCCAGCGGCACGCGGTCCTCCGCCTGGTCGGCGGAGCCGCGGATCAATGTCGCGCGGTACGCGAGCGCGAACCCGCCGAGTCCGACACTCACGGCCACGAACGCGATCGCGAGCGACGGCAGACCCGGAGCGCGCGCGAGCCCGACGAGCGCGAGCCGGACGACGAGCGGCCCCGGCCTCGCCAGCCGCTCGCCGGCTCGGAGCGCCGCTTCGGCGCCGCGGAACACGACAACTCCGGCAGCAAGGCAGCACAGCGGGGCGAGCAGCAGCGCCGGCGCGTCACCGCCTCCCGGGCTCAGGGCGACCGCTGCAACCAGCGCCGCCGCCGCCGCGAGCGCGATCGCGTCGAGCACGCGCGCGCTTCTGATCACCACGGCCCCAGCGAGCAGCGCGGTCGCCGCGAGCCATCCCGCGGCGAGCGCCGCCGCCCCCTGCCAGGCGATCAGGCTGTGGCCGAGGACTTCGCCGACGGGCGCGCCGGCGGCATCCGCGAGCACCGCCGACGCCGCGATCCCGACGCCGACCCCGGCGAGTAGCCCGACCGCCGAGACCCACGCGCACTCGGCCACGACGAACACCGCCGACTGACCGGCGCGCGCCCCGGCGTTACGCAGCCGCGCGAGCTCCTCGAGCTGGTCTCGCCGGAGCGCGCCGCCGATCAGCACGACGAACAGCGCCAGCACCGAGATCGCGGCGCCGCCGGCGAGCAGCAGGCGGCGCGGAGCGGCTTGCGCCTGGGCTCGCGCGGCGTCGAGTCCGGCGAACGGACCGCTGAGGCTGAACTGCGTGCCGATCTGGCCGACCGCGGCCTGCGCCCGTGCGAGCACGCCTTGAAGCCCGGCCAGCTGCCAGCTGTGCAGGTCGCCGGCGCGCAGCGGCGCCAGGGTGGTGCTCGTTCGGTAGATGCCGCCGAGGCCGGGAAGAGCGTTCAGGCCGGCGATGTCCGAGGTCAGCAGCACGGGCGGGCTCGCGCTTCCGGCGGGGACGAACCCGAGCGGCACCGCAGAGTTGATCGGCGCCGGCCCGGTCATCTGGATCCGGACTCCGGGCGCCGCCAGCTCGGCCGGCACCTGACCCGGTCCCGCGAGCAACATCGGGCAGCGGCCCGCGCGGCACGGTCCGGGCGCGGCCCCGCCGCCCGCCAGCCAGCGATCGAGCGGTGCGATCGCGGCCGGCCGGACGACCACGCCGCGCAGGCGAACGGGATCCATCACGAGCACCCGGGTCCGGGCTCCGAGTGGTAGCCCGCGAAGCGCTCCCGCGACGCGACGCGCCTGCGCCGCGGTCAGCGGCCCCTGCCAGGTCACGCGAACGGCCCGCTCCGCGGGCGCGAGCCGGTCGAGCACGCCGCGAGCGGCCCGGTCGCCGGCGAGCGCTCCCTCGACCGCAACCGCCGCCGCGAACGCGGTCGCCAGCGCGATCCCCAGCGCCGGCCACAGCCACAGCCCCGGTCGGCGCCGGACGCGCGCCGCGACGAGTCGCAGCGGAGCCAGCGTCGCCCGCATCAGCCGCCCGCTCCTCGATGCCTCCGGTAGTGGCTGCGTGCCTTCGAGCGGCCTCCACACACGGCCATCGAGCACCAGCGGCTCGACTGGTTGCGAGAGGTGTCATAGAAGGCCCAGCCACAGTCCTCGCCGGGGCACACCTTGAGCCGCTCCCAGCGCCCGTCGATCATCGCGCGGGCCGTGATCGCCAGCACGGCCGCGAGCGCCCGGTCGACGCTCCCCCGGCCGGCCGGGACCAGCCGCGGCCCGCGCTCGCCGAATCGGACCTCGACCTCACAGCCGCCGCCGACCTCGTCGAGCGCGACCAGGGCGGTCTCGAGGCCCCCTTTATCCTGCTTCTCGTTCGCCTGCGCGACCGTGCGCAGCGCCTCCCGGACGGTGACCGCGCGCCGCGCATCGCCGAGGCCGACCGACTCGCCGGCCGCGAGCAGCCCCCGGCGGCGGAGCCACGCGGTGAGCGTCTCGGGTGTGGCGAACAGGTCCGCCCCGTGCTCGAGCTCCAGGTCGTAGTGGCTGTTGATGAACGCCTGGACCAGCGCGAGCTCACCGGGCGCGGGACGCCTGCCGCCGGGCTGCGTCTCACCAGTCATATATCGGTTGCCGGTTAGCCTAAGCCACCGGCGGGGAGCGCGCGACCGATTACCGCACGAGCTGAGCGACCTGGGCCCGGAGGTCGCGGTTGACCGCCTGCCTGAGCCCCGCGATCGTCTTGCCCCGAGACCGGGCGAGCGCCCGGAGCGTCACGCCCGACGCGAGCTCCGCGCGCAGCCGGCGCGGCGTCAGCCCGAGGTAGCGGGAGATCGACCTGATCACGAGCCGCCTCACCGGACCGGGCGTACCCGGGCTCACCGTCGGGCGTGGCGCGATCAGGTCCGTCCGCGGCTTGATCGGCAGGATCATCGGCTGGCGGGGGGCCTGCTTGAAGTCGAAGTCCCGCGCGATGTTCGCGAGCTGCGGCTTGGTCTCGCGGACGTCGGGGCGGGGGTCGGGGCGGCCGTCGGTGGCGGGGTCGAGGCGCGCGCCGCCGAGGAAGTCATCCTCGATGAACTTCACGTACGCGTCGAAGCTGAGCGTGCGGTGGTCGATGTAACCGGTGCGCGCGTACGGGCTGATCACCAGCCCCGGCACCCGCAGCCCGTAGCCGTTCTGATCCAGGCGCGGCGGTTTCACGTGGTCGTAGAACCCGCCCCAGTCGTCCCACGCGAGAAAGATCGCGGTGCTGCCCCACTGGGGGCTGCGCATGATCGCGTTGACGAGGCCGGTGACGTAGCTCTGGCCGACGCTGACCAGCGCGGGCGGGTGCTCGGAGACGGTGCCGTTCGGGTCGATCCACGAGACGGCGGGCAGCTTCCCCTCCTTGGCCTGGGTGAAGAAGTTCTGAAGCGATTGGATATTGGAGAGCTGCTTGTCCTGCTGAACCGTGGTGAAGTACGGCAGCGGGTTCCAGATCCCCGGCGTCGACGGCCCCTGGCTGACGGGCTTGCACGACAGCACCGCGTCGTCTTCGCAGTCGGGTTCGGTCCCCTTGAACACGTAGTAGCCCCAGCTGACACGGGCTTTGTGGAGCAGGTAGGTGAGGTCGGTCCACGCGTAGCTGGGAGTGCGTGGGGCGTCGATCCCGAGGTTGTGTTCCTGGAAGTCGGGCGGGTCGCCCGGGGACTGGTCGTTGTTGTGGCAGCTCGCCGGGACGTTCGCGACGTGGCACCGCGCGGACCACTCGGAGACCATGTACAGGTGCGAAGGCAGGCTCCACGACGCATCCGACTGGAACATGTGGTCCTGGAGCACGAAGTGCTTCGCGTACGCCCAGTAGTTCGGGATCTCGGCGCCGTCGTGGTAGCCCATCACGTCGGGCCGTCCCTGGGAGCCGCCCCGGCCGCACGCCGGGTTGAACAGCTGCTCGCAGCCTGTGCGCGCCGTCGACTGCTGGACGACGAACCCCCTCATCTTGCCGCCGTCGATGTCCGCCAGCGCGTTGTCCTGGCTGTGCGGGCCTCCGAGGTTGCGGTCGTTGCGGTCGTGGAACGGGCGCACGCAGCGCCGGGTGACGGGATCTGGCAGGCAGACCGTGGGCCGGCCGTGGCGCATCCGGATCCCGTCGGCGCCCGGGTACGTGCCGAAGTAGGAGTCGAACGACCGGTTCTCCTGCATGATCACCACCACGTGGCGGATCTTGTGGATCCCGTGGCGTGCGGCGAGCCGCGCCTCCTGCCTCGGCGAGACGTGCCTACGGCTCGGATGCCCGGCTGAGGCGAGCAGCGGCGCGAGAAGCGCCCCCGCGGCAAGGAGGATGAAGACGACCCGCTTCAACCGCCGCCGAGGGTACGGGAAATCCTTGAGAACCGGGTGAGAGCGCTAGAGAAACATCATCCAGGTGCGTGTCGAGCCGCACGAGCAGTCCTTGTGCTTCACGGAACAGCCCCGGCAGTCCCAGTGCTCCCACCAGATCCACTTCAGGTGCTGCACCTCGAGGAGGAGGAGAGCAAGAATCCAGAGAAGGATCGCGATCCGCGACACCCTCCTACGGTTACAGAGGAACGGG
>DASXDA010000108.1:0-10546 GCA_036490875.1 Solirubrobacteraceae bacterium | reverse complement strand
CGCCTGAAGGTGACGTTCCAGTGGCTCGGCTCGGGGACCAAGCCGCTCGGCACCGTCAAGCAGCAGACCCGCGACTGTGCCCAGTAGCGAGCGCGCTGGGCGACCCCGCGGCGCGGCTAAACTGTTAAGCAATGAAGACCGAGACCCATCCAGAATATGTAGAGGCGCATGTGCGATGCACGTGCGGCAACGAGTTCACGACCCGCTCGACGAAACCTGAGATCCACGTTGAGATCTGCTCGGCCTGCCACCCGTTCTACACCGGCAAGCAGAAGCTGGTCGACACCGGTGGCCGCGTTGAGCGCTTCCAGCGGCGCGTGGCCAAGGGCCGACGCCCCGCTCGCGACACCGCCGGCGCGTAACTCGAGGCAGCTTCGATGAGCCGGCGGGGGGGAGAGGCCCAGCTGACGGCCTCGCGCGACGCCCCGCTCGGCGGGCAGGCCGTGCTGGAGGGCGTGATGATGCGCGGCATCTCGACCTGGGCGGTCGCGGTCCGCAAGCCCGGCGCGGGAGCTGGAGCGCTCGGCGGACCGACCCCCGGGCCGATCGACGTCCAGTCGTTCCCGCTGGTCGCCTGGACCAAGCGCCGGCGGATCTACCGCTGGCCGGTGATCCGCGGCGTCGTCGCGCTGGTCGAGTCGCTCGCGATCGGCCTGCGGGCGCTCGGGATCTCCGCCAACGCCCAGCTCCCCGAGGAGGAGCAGCAGATCTCGAGCAAGGTGTGGGGCGGGACGATCGTCGTCGCGCTCGCGTTCTCGATCGGCCTGTTCTTCGTCGTCCCGGTCGGCGTCACCAGCCTGATCAAGGATCAGCTCGGCTCGCCGGTCGCCTTCTGGGCGGTCGAGGGCGTGCTGCGCACCAGCATCTTCCTGGGGTACCTGGTGCTGCTCTCGCGGCTACCGGACCTCCGTCGTGTATTCGAGTACCACGGCGCCGAGCACAAGGTGATCTCCTGCTACGAGGCCGAGGACGAGCTGACGCCAGCGCGCGCGAAGCTGTACTCGCGGCTGCACCCCCGATGCGGCACGAGCTTCCTGCTGCTGGTCATGATCGTCGCGATCTTCGTGTTCGCGCCGATCGGGCTGCCGGCGTGGTGGCTGCTGGTGATCACACGGATCGTCGGGGTGCCGCTGATCGCCGGGCTGTCGTTCGAGCTGATCAAGTGGGCCGGGCGCAACCGCCGGCGGCCCTGGGTCCGGGCGGTGATGTGGCCGGGCATGCAGCTGCAGAAGCTGACCACCCGCGAGCCCGACCTCAGCCAGCTCGAGGTCTCGATCGCGGCGCTGAACGCGGTGCTGGCGGTCGAGGGCGCAGAGGCCAGGTCGAGCGACGACCTGGTCGGGGTCGAAGTAGTCGCGTAGGCTTTCGGCCGTGGCAACTGGGCCGCCGATGAAGGTGGTGATCATCGGCGCCGGATTCGGTGGAATCGGCGCGGCGATCGAGCTGCGCCAGCGCGGCTTCGACGAGATCGTGATCCTGGACCGGGCTCCCGCGGTCGGCGGGACCTGGTGGTACAACACCTACCCCGGCTGCGTCTGCGACGTCCCGAGCTACCTGTACTCGTTCTCGTTCGCGCAGCGGCGCGACTGGTCGCGGATGTGCTCGCCCCACGACGAGATCCTCGCCTACCTCCAGGGTGTCGCGCGCGACCACGGGGTCGACCGGCTGCTCGAGCCGAACACCGAAGTCAGCGCGGTCAGCTGGGACGACGAGGCTCGCCGCTGGACCGTCTCGAGCTCGGACGGGCGCAGCTGGGACGCGGACGCGGTGATCGTCGCGACCGGACAGCTTCACCAGCCGGCGGTGCCGAAGATCGAGGGGGTCGACGAGTTCGCGGGCCACAGCTTCCACTCCTCGCGCTGGGACCACGAGTACGACATGCGCGGCAAGCGGGTGGCGGTGATCGGAACCGGAGCGAGCGCGATCCAGTTCATCCCCCACGTCGCGCTCGAGGCGGGGAAGCTGCACGTGTTCCAGCGGACTGGCAACTGGTTCATGGCGCGGCGCAACCGCGAGTACCCGCAGTGGTTCAAGAACCTGCTCCAGCGGGTTCCGGCGCTCCAGACGCTCAGGCGCAAATACATCTACAACTACGCCGAGTCGATCACGCTGATGATCCGCAACCCGCGGACGTGGGGAAGGGTCGGCTGGCTGCTGTCCTCGGCGTTCATGCGCTCGCAGCTGAAGGACCCCGAGGTCCGCAAGAAGGCCTGGCCCGACTACACCTTCGGCTGCAAGCGGATCCTGTTCAGCTCCGAGTTCCTGCCGGCCCTGCAGCTGCCGAACGTCGAGCTGATCACCGACCGGATCGCGCGGGTCACGGAGAAGGGCATCGTCACCGCGGACGGGAGCGAGCGCGAGCTCGACTGCATCATCTACGCGACCGGGTTTCGCACGACGGAATTCATGTTCCCGATGGAGATCAACGGCGTCGGCGGGCGCTCGCTGCGCGAGGCATGGGCGGACGGGCCGCACGCGCACCTCGGGATCGCCGTCCCCGGGTTCCCGTCGCTGTTCTTCATGTACGGCCCGAACACGAACACCTCCGGCGGCTCGATCATCTTCTACGAGGAGACCCAGGCCGGCTACATCCGCCAGGCGCTCGAGCAGGTGCGCGCGCGAGGCGCGGCGGCGATCGAGGTGCGCGAGGCGGTCGAGGCCGCCAGCGACCGTGAGCTGCAGGCGCGGTTCGCGGGGACCGCGTGGCTCGAGTGCGACTCCTGGTACCGGGACCGCACCGGCCGGATCGTGACCAACTGGCCCGGCTACATGCGCGAGTACGAAGAGCGGCTGCGAACGCTCGACCCGAACGAATACGAGCTGATCCCCGCACCCGAGCGGGAACCGGTCGCCGCGTAGTCCGGGCCTACACTCGATCACCGATGATCGACGACCTCGTTTCGCAGATCGAGACGCGCTTCTCCGAGCTCGAGCAGCAGCTCTCAGACCCCGACGTGATCTCCGACCGCGAGCGCTTCCGCGACGCCAGCCGCGCGTACCGTGAGCTCGAGCCGGGCGCGCGGCTAGCCGCGGAGTACCGGCGCGTCAGCGACGACCTCGAGGGCGCGCGCGAGCTGCTCGCCGAGGACGGCGAGGACCCGGAGCTGCGCGCGCTGCTCGAGTCCTCTCGCGACCGCGTGGTGACGCTCGAGGAGGAGCTGCGGCTGGCGATGGTCGAACGCGACCCCAACGACGACAAGAACGTGATCGTCGAGATCCGCCCGGGCGCCGGCGGCGACGAGGCCGCGCTGTGGGCCGGCGACCTCTACCGGATGCTGACTCGGTACGCCGAGCGGCGCGGGTTCACGGTCGAGCCGCTGGCGATCGGCGACGGCTCTTACACGTTCGCGGTCAAGGGCGACGGGGCGTACTCGGTGTTCAAGTTCGAGGGCGGGACGCACCGCGTCCAGCGAGTGCCCGAGACCGAGTCACAGGGCCGGATCCACACCTCGACGGCGACCGTCGCGGTGCTGCCCGAAGCAGACGACGTCGAAGTGGAGATCGACCCAGGCGACCTCCAGATCGACGTCTACCGCAGCTCCGGTCCGGGTGGGCAATCGGTTAATACGACCGACTCGGCCGTCCGGATCACCCACAAGCCGAGCGGGATCGTCGTCTCGATGCAGGACGAGAAATCGCAGCTCCAGAACCGCGAGCGCGCGATGCGGGTGCTGCGCGCGCGGCTGTACGAGCGCGCGCTGGCCGAGCAGCAGGCGGAGCTCGCCGCGTCGCGACAGGCCCAGGTCGGGACGGGCGAGCGCGCCGAGAAGATCCGCACCTACAACTTCCCCGAGAAGCGTGTGACCGACCACCGGATCGGGCTCCGGCTCCACAACCTCGATCAGATCCTGATGGGGGAGATGGACGAGCTGACCGATGCCCTCCAGGACGATGAGAAGCGACGCAGGCTCGAAGAGCAGGCGGTTGGCTGAGACGCTCGCGGCGGCCACGGCGAAGCTGGCCGAGGCGGGATCCGAGACGCCGCGGCTCGACGCCGAGCTGCTGCTCGCCTCGGCGCTGGGGGTGGGTCGTGAGCGGTTGTTGATCGACGGGGACGAGCAGCTCGATCGGCAGGCGTTCGAGCGGTTCGAGGCGCTGCTGGAGCGGCGCGTGGCCCGCGAGCCAGTCGCCTACATCCTCGGCCGCAAGGAGTTTCGCCGGATCACGATCGCGGTCGACCCACGGGTTCTGATCCCGCGGCCCGAGACGGAGCTGCTCGTCGAGGTGGGGCTGTCGCTGCCGCCTGGCTCGCGGGTGGTGGACGTCGGCACGGGCAGCGGTGCGGTCGCGCTCGCGCTGAAGGACGAGCGTCCGGATCTCGACGTGGTCGGGACTGACGTCAGCGTTGACGCTCTGACGGTCGCCCGTTCGAATGCGGATTGGTTGGGGCTCGAGGTGGAGCTTGTGCGGGCGGATCTGCTCTACGGGGTCGCGGGCCCGGTGGACGCTGTGCTCGCGAATCTCCCGTATGTGGAGGCGGATGCCGAGCTGTCACCGGAGATCACGCGATACGAGCCCGCGGCGGCGCTGTATGCGGGCGCCGACGGACTCGACCTGATCCGGCGGCTGGTTGCGCAGGCGCGCGGCTTGCCGCTGCTGGCGCTGGAGATCGGCGCGGAACAGGCTCCCGCGGTGCGCCGCCTCCTCGAACGCACAGGATTCCGCTCGAGCGAGGTCCTGCGGGATCTGGGGGGGCACGAGCGGGTCGTGGTGGGGCGGGGCCTCGTGGGTCGGGCGGAGTGAGCGAGGCCAGCGCCTTCGACCGCTGCATGGCCGTCGGCGGCGTGGCCGTGTTCCCGACGGACACGGTCTACGGACTCGCCTGCGATCCGGGCAACCGCGTCGCGGTCGAGCGGCTGTACCTGCTCAAGCGTCGGTCGCTCGAGAAGCCGTCGGCGGTGATGTTCTTCGACCTCGACGTCGCGCTCGAGGTGCTGCCGGAGGTCGGCGAACGGACCCGTGAGGGAATCAGCCGGCTGCTACCGGGCGGCGTCACGCTGCTGCTGCCGAACCCGGCGCATCGCTACCCACTCGCGTGCGGCGAGGACCCCGACACGCTCGGCGTGCGCGTACCGCACGTCCCGCGGCTGGCCGGCGTCAAGTGGCCCGTGCTCCAGTCGAGCGCGAACCGGGCCGGCGGCGCCGACCCCCGCAGGCTCGCGGAGGTCCCCGAGTTCTTCCGGCAGTCGGCCGACCTCGTGATCGACGGCGGGAAGCTGCCAGGGACGTCTTCGACGGTGGTCGACCTGCGCTTCTACGAGACCGAGGGCAGCTGGAGGATCGTCCGCAGCGGCGCCGTCGAGGAGGACGCGCTTCGCGAGGCGCTGGGAGGCCAGTGGCATTTCGACCCGGATCGCTACCTCGCGATGATCGATACGGACGTCCCGCTCTTCCGGCAGCTCCAGGACGAGCTGACGGTCGCCACCGGTAACGGCGCGGCGAGGATCCTCGAGCTCGGAACGGGAACGGGGGAGACCGCGCGGCGCCTGCTCGAGCGCCATCCGGACGCAGCGTTCGTCGGCATCGACGAGAGCGAGGGGATGCTCCGGGCGGCGGGAGAGTCGCTGCCCGGCGAGCGGGTCGAGCTGCGGGTCGGGCGGATCCAAGACGGGTTGCCAGAAGGCCCGTTCGACGTGGTCGCCAGCGCGCTGTGCGTCCACCACCTCGACGGCACCGAGAAGGCCGAGTTGTTCCGGCGGGTCCGCGACTCGCTCGCGCCCGGCGGCCGGTTCGTACTCGCCGACCTCGTGCTGCCCGTCGATCCCGCCGCCGCGCGGACGCCGTACACCCCCGGCTTCGACAAGCCCGACTCGGTGGCCGACCAGGCGCGGTGGATGAGCGAGGCGGGGTTCGACGTATGCGTGACCTGGGCGGAGGGCGACCTGGCGGTGATCGTGGGGCGCGCATGACGATCACAGTCTCGGAGGAGCCGTTCGGCGCGCCCGAGAGTCAATCCCTGCTGCGGGAGCTGAACACCGATCTGGTCCGCCGCTACCGCGGCGACGGTCACCCGTCGGTCGTCGGTCCGGACACGCTGGAGGTGGTGTCGTTCCTGGTCGCGCGAGACGACGCCGGGCGTCAGCTCGGGTGCGTCGCACTGCGCCGACGGGACGACGGCACTCTCGAGATCAAGCGGATGTACGTGCGCCCGGAGGCGCGCGGGACGGGGCTCGCCGATCGGCTGCTGGCCGAGGTCGAGGGGCGTGCACGGGCGCTCGGGGTGGAGCGGGTCAAGCTCGAGACGGGCCTCGCTCAGCCGGAGGCGATGGCCGTCTACGAGCGCAATGGCTACGAGCCGATCGAGCCGTACGGCGACTACGCCGCCTCACCGCTGTCGCGGTCCTACGCGCGCGATATCTAGACGCGTGGAGGGCCGCCACGCTCGCTGATATGGTCGGGCCCAGTGAGCGTCGAGTTGCCGCCCGACTTCTTCGACAGGCCGCTGGCCGACGTCGACCCGGAGATCGCGGACGTGCTGGGGCGCGAGCTCGAGCGTCAGCAGCGGACGCTCGAGATGATCGCCTCGGAGAACTTCGTTCCGGTGTCGGTGCTCGAGTGCCAGGGCTCGGTGCTGACCAACAAGTACGCCGAGGGGTATCCCGGCCGGCGGTACTACGGCGGCTGCGAGTGGGTCGACATCGCCGAGCAGCTCGCGATCGACCGGGCGAAGGAGCTGTTCGGTGCCGAGCACGCGAACGTCCAGCCGCACTCCGGCGCGCAGGCCAACGAGGCCGCCTACCAGGCGCTGATGCAGCCCGGCGACACGCTGCTCGGGCTCGAGCTGGCCCACGGCGGCCATCTGACGCACGGGATGAAGATCAACTTCTCCGGGCGGCTGTACGAGATCGCGGCCTACCACGTCGACCCCGAGACGAGCCTGATCGACATGGACGAGGTCGAGCGGCTCGCGCAGGAGCGGCGGCCAAAGGTGATCCTGGCCGGCTGGTCCGCGTACTCGCGGGTCCTCGACTTCAAGCGCTTCCGTGAGATCGCCGACTCCGTCGACGCCTACCTGGTCGTCGACATGGCCCACTTCGCCGGGCTGGTCGCCGCGGAGCTCCATCCGAATCCGGTCCCGTATGCGGACGTGGTGACGACGACCACGCACAAGACGATCGGGGGCGGCCGCGGCGGACTGATCCTGTCGACCGAGGAGCTGGGGAAGAAGGTCGACTCGGCGGTGTTCCCCGGCCAGCAGGGCGGACCGCTCGAGCATGTGATCGCGGGCAAGGCGGTGGCGCTGCGGATCGCGCAGTCCGAGGCGTTCCGCGAGCGTCAGGAGCGGACGCTCGTCGGCGCCAAGGCCGTCGCGACCGAGCTGCTGAGGGCCGGCGGCGGCGTCAACGTGCTGACCGGCGGCACCGACGTGCACCTGGTGCTGGTCGACCTGCGCGAGTCGGAGCTCGACGGACAGCAGGCCGAGGACCGGCTCGCGGATGTCGGGATCACGGTCAATCGCAACGCGGTCCCGTTCGACCCGCGCCCACCCGCGGTCTCGAGCGGCCTGCGGATCGGGACGCCATCGCTCGCGACGCGCGGCCTCCAGGAGGAGGACTTCGCCGAGATCGGGAGGATCATCGGCGAGGCGCTGAGTACCGAGGACTTCCGCGGCTCGCGGGCGGAGTTGACCTCGCAGACGATGCTGATCGCCGAGCGTTACCCGCTCTACGTGACGCTGAGCGCGGCGACGGTCTAGAGCGACCGGGAGCCTCGCAGTCCTGAGCGGCTGCGATGCTTCAAGCCCCCATGCACTACTGGGACGCGGTTTTCGCCTTCGTGGTGGCAATGGTCGTCGCGGCCGTCCTGACCCCATTCGCAGCCAGGCTGGCCTGGCGCTTCCACGCGGTCTCGATGCCCAGCGAGCGCGGTCTCTCGGAGCGGACCACGCCGCTGTGGGGCGGCCTCGCGATCCTGATCGGCGTGCTCGTCGCGAGCGCGCTGTGGATGCCCGCGACGATCAGGCTGCCGCGCGGCGCCCACCAGCCGCCCGGGAGCGTCAACACCGTCCACACGTGGGTGGTGCTCGGCGGGGCATGCCTGATCGCGCTGGTGGGAGCGATCGACGACCGGCGCGCGCTGCCGCCGCTGGTGAAGCTGGTCGGGCAGATCGGCGCCGCGGTGATTGCGGTCGTGGGTGGGGCGGTCGTCACAGATGTGACGCTCCCGTTCATCGGCTCGCTCCAGTTCCCGCACGTAGGCGGCGTTCTCACCGTGATCTGGCTGGTGGGGCTGATGAACGTGGTCAACTTCTCCGACGGGGTCGACGGGCTCGCGGCCGGCCTCTGCGCGATCGTCGGGATCGCGTTCTCGATCATCGCGTTCGACCTCGGCGTCGGCGGCGCGGCGATCCTCGCGGCGCTCACGGCCGGCGCCGCGCTCGGCTTCCTGTTCCACAATTTCCACCCCGCGTCGGTGTTCATGGGCGACGCGGGGGCGAACCTGCTCGGCTACCTGCTCGGTGTCGTCGCGGTCGTCGGCTCGCTGAAAACGCCCGCCGTGGTCGCGCTGGCCGTGCCGCTCGTGATCCTCGCGGTGCCGTTCCTGGACACCGGCTTCGTGGTCGCCAAGCGACTCAAGTACCGGCGCGCGCCGTGGTCGGCGGACGACAACCACTTCCACCACCGGATGGCCCGGATCGGGTTCAGCCAGCGCAAGACCGTCGCCTACCTGTACGGCTGGACGCTGATGCTCGCGGGCGTCGCGATCGCGCTGCGGTTCATCCCCTACTCGAACCACCACGGTCACTACCGCGCCGGGTGGCTGGCGCTGATGATCGTGATCGCGCTGGTGGCGCTCGCGGCGAGCGTCTACCTCGTCTACGTGCTCGAGATCCTGAAGTTCAAGAACCGCAGGACGCAGGAGCTCAGGAGCCTCGATCCCGACACGAGCGAGCACGAGATCGAACAGCAGGTCGCGCACGACATCGAGACCGGCGAGTTCGACCGGGTGAAATAGTGCGCACATGCTGAAGGCAAACATCGAGGACCTCGAGCGGTTCGTCACCAAGGACGGCTCGACTGTCGTGGAGATGGCGGGACCGTCGTGGACGCCGGCTCGGAACCAGAGCCTCGCCGAGGCAGTGGTGCCGCCCGGGGGCGAGACGGCCGAGCACTACCACCCGAAGACGGAGGAGCTCTACTTCTTCACCGGCGGGGTGGGGCGGATGCGCCTCGACGAGCAGGAGGGCGAGGTGGTCGCCGGCGACTGTGTCGTGATTGCACCCGGGGTCGTCCACAAGCTGTGGAACCGGGGAGCCGAGCCGCTGGTGCTGCTGTGCTGCTGCGCTCCGGCCTACTCGGATGACGACACGGTGATGACCGGCAGGTGACCAGGAACGGGCGCCTGCTGCTGGTCGGTGTCACGCTGGCGACGGGGCTGGCGGGCATCGCCCGGTACGCCGGCGGGGTCTCGGCGGTGCTCGCGTTCGTGCTCGCGGCGATCTCGCTCGCGGGGCTGGCCTGGATCGTGTCGTTCGCCACCGAGCAGCTCGGCGAGCATTACGGCCCCGCCGTCACCGGGTTCATGCAGTCGACGCTGGGCAACCTGCCGGAGTTCTTCGTGGTGCTGTTCGCGCTCGACGCCGGGCAGCTGGTAGTGGCGCAGACGGCGATCGTCGGCTCGATCCTGGCGAATGCGTTGCTCGTGCTGGGGCTGGTGATCGTTGCCGGTGCCCACCGCACCCGCGACGGGCTCATGCGCTTCAGCCCCAAGCTGCCGAATGACACGGCGACGCTACTGCTGATCTCGGTGTTCATCATCATCCTGGTCGCGCTGGCCACGGGT
Source organism: Solirubrobacteraceae bacterium (assembly GCA_036490875.1). Classification (GTDB taxonomy): domain Bacteria; phylum Actinomycetota; class Thermoleophilia; order Solirubrobacterales; family Solirubrobacteraceae; genus Palsa-465. Next base: position 763 of record DASXDA010000108.1, on the reverse strand, counting down.
TCCCACGATCCCGCCAGTCATCACATCAAGACGATCTCGATCATCGGGGCGGTCGCGATCCTGATCGTTTACGCGACTTGGCTGGGCCGGTACCTCGGGGGCGGAGGCGTGCCGGGCGAGCATACGGCCGCTCCGCCCCGTCTTTCGAGGGCGGTCTCGTTTGTGCTGCTCGCCGTCGCCGGCACGGCCTCGGCGTTCGTGTCCGATTGGTTCGTCCATGCGCTCGAGCCCACGATCCACCAGCTCCACATTTCGCAGGCGTTCGCCGGCCTGGTGATCGTCGCGATCGCGGGCAACGCGGTCGAGAACGTGACCGGGATCGTGCTCGCCCACAAGGGTCAGTCCGAGCTCGCGATCTCGGTGGTCAAGAACTCGGTCGCTCAGATCGCCGCGTTCCTGTTCCCCGCGCTCGTGCTCGTGTCGCTGCTGACGGCGACGACGCTCACGTTCGCGATGGCCCCGGTCTACGCGGGCGCCCTGTTCGGGACCGCGCTCATCATCTGGCAGATCACCGGTGACGGGGAGGCGACCGTGTTCGAGGGGACGGCCCTGATCGCCGCCTACGTGATCCTCGGCACGGTCGCGTGGTTCGAGCTGTAGGGGCTTCGGGGGGCCCTCTCAGGCTCTCGCAAGCGCCACACGGTCCGCCTAGCGTCGGCCGCTGCGCCGCGCCCCCGAAGGCTTAAGCAAGGGCGGTGGGGGGTGGCCCTCTCGCGACCCTAAAGGTTTAAGGAGGTCGCGAGAGGGCCACCCCCCACCGCCC
>DASXDA010000107.1:0-25588 GCA_036490875.1 Solirubrobacteraceae bacterium | reverse complement strand
GCACGACGTCCGTGCAAAATCGACCACGCACACCGACATCAGCGTCGATTTCCTCCCGCTTGCAGCGCAACTTGCTCCGGGGTCACGGGTTCTCGGCTACGGTGGCGCCTCCGATGCTCCAAAGGCTCCTCCGAGTCCTGGCCGCGGTGATTGCGGCTGCGTGCGTGGCCGCGCCGGCGGCCTCAGCCGCCTCCTCCGGAGGCGCGACGCTCGGCTCCACCGTGGGCTCGCCGGCCCCTGCGCCGCACCCGGCCGGCGCCGCCAAGGCCCTGTCGGCCCGCGGCATGTGGATCTGGTACGTGTCGCAGTCCAACGGCGGCAGCCTGTCGTCGATCATCTCGGCCGCGCACCGGTACGGCGTCAGCACGCTGCTGATCAAGTCCGGTGACGGCACCGGGGCCTGGTCGCAGTTCAACTCCGACCTCGTGTCGCAGCTACACAGCGCCGGGATCAAGGTATGCGCTTGGCAGTACGTCTACGGCAACAACCCGATCGCCGAGGCGCAGGTCGGCGCCACTGCTGTCCAGGCCGGTGCCGACTGCCTGATGATCGACGCCGAGGCCGAATACGAGGGCAAGTACGTCGCGGCCCAGCAATACATCAAGAAGCTCAGGCAGCTGATCGGCTCGAGCTACCCGGTCGCTCTCGCGGGCTTCCCGTACGTCGACTACCACCCGTCGTTTCCCTACTCGGTGTTCCTCGGGCCGGGCGGAGCGCAGAACAACACGCCGCAGATGTATTGGCCCGACATCCAGGTCTCGCCCGACACCGTCTACTCACACACGTATACGTACAACCTCCCGTACGGCCGTCCGATCGAGCCGCTCGGGGAGACGTCCGGGAACCCGTCGCCCAGCCAGATCGTGCGGTTCCGGCAGCTGTCGCGGGCGTACGGGGCTCCGAACGTCAGCTGGTGGGACTGGCAGGAGACGAGCTCGAGGGACTGGGGCGCACTCGCACAGCCGATCGGGAACCTGTCGGGCGCGGCCGCCAAGCCCAACCCGAAGATGCCCGTGCTCAGCGTCAAGTCCCGTGGCGGCCTCTCGGCCGGCGACCTGGTCGTCTGGGCCCAGGAGCATCTCGTGAAGGCCGGGGCTCGGATTACGGTCGACGGCGGCTACGGGCCGAAGACGCAGTCGGCCGTCGAGAGCTTCCAGACCTCCCATGGGCTCAGCCCCAGCGGCGTCATCGACGCCGCGACATGGTCGGCCCTGCTCCGCTTCCCACCTGTGAACGTCAGCTGGACCTCGAAGGGGGCGCACGCGAGCGCCGCGAGGGGATCGCTGCAGCTGCCGCCTCCGGGCTCGGCACGCATTCCGACGCGCCGGTACGAGATCCCGCCGCACCTCGGCGCAGGACGCGGGCCGCGCTGACGGATGAGCCGGGTCTAATCCGCGCTTAAGGTTCGCGCAGGGAAGGTGCGGCAACGATCGGCGCAGGTGCCCCGGAACCTCCCAGCAGCGGCGATGCTTGCGTCGGTGCTCGTGATCGCCGCCTGTGGCGGCTCCGCGAGCCCGACCAACTCGACGCCAGCCCACTCGACAACCGCACGGCACTCGAGACCGCGTGCAGCCAAGCCGCTGACGTCCGTCACGACGACGCCGGCGGGCTCGCTACGAGCCGCGGTTCAGGACCCGGCCTTCGCGGCGCTCGGGGATGGCCGCATCTTTCTCCTCGGAGGAATCGACTCGACCGGCGGCTCGACTAGCTCGATCCAGGCGCTGACCTCCGGCGCCGCCAGCCATGCCGGCGCGCTGCCCGCCCCGCAGCACGACGCCCAGGCCGCGGTCCTCGGCCCAGCGGTTTACGTGTTCGGCGGCGGCTACACGAGCGGCTACGACCACATCCTCCGCTACGACCCCTCGAGCGCGACCGTGACCACAGCCGGAAGGCTGCCGACGCCCGCGTCCGATGTCGCCGTCGCCGCTGTCGGCGACACGGCTTACATCGTTGGCGGCTACACGGGCTCGAGCCCGCTCGACACGATCCTCGCGTGGAAACCGGGAGCGCCGCCGCGCGCGGTGGGGCACCTCCCGGCAGGCCTGCGATACGCCGCGGTGACCGCCGTCGGCTCGCGGCTGATCATCGCGGGCGGGACCGCCGCGGACGCGCCCACCGACGCGATCCTGAGCTTCGACACATCGACCGGGACGCTCAACAAGATCGGGCGGCTTCCGGTTGCGTTGACGCACGCCTCGGCGGCGACGCTCGCGGGTGAGGCGGTCCTCGTCGGCGGTCGCCGTGCGCTGGACGGGGCGCAGACGGACGCCGTGCTCGCGATCGACCCTGCCACCGGACGGGTCCGCACGGTGGGCCACCTCCCCCATCCGCTATCCGACGCGGCCGCCGCGGTCGTCGGCAACCGGATCGTCGTCGCCGGCGGAGACGGCGGCAACGGGGCGCAGTCCGCGGTGTTCGCGATCTCGTTACGAACCGGAGCCGGCGCGTGAGCGGTCGCGCGGGGCCATCACAGGGTCGTCCTGATCGACCATGCAAAGAAGATCGTGTGGCAATACGGCGCGGCGCCCCGCGGTTGGGGCGGATCGTCCGTGCGAGCCACGAGCACTTCGACGGCCGTGGATATCCCGACGGGCTCGCGGCGGACGCGATCCCGATCGAGGCACGGATCGTGTGCGCGTGCGACGCCTACAGCGCGATGACCACCGACCGCTCGTACCGCAAGGCGATGCCGACGCCCAACGCGCTGGCTGAGCTCGAGCGCTGCGCCGGGACGCAGTTCGACCCGAACGTCGCGGCCGCGATCAACAAGCTCGAGCGCCGCGATGCCGCTGACCGGCGCGACTGGCTCGAGCGGCTCGGGTCGCCGAGCTCGGGCCCCGCCGCGCTACCCCTCCAGCACGGTCCCGTCGTCGATGCGCCGCGGGCCGCCGACGATCACCTCGACGGCGCCCCGCACCACCACGTCGCGCCCGAACGTGACGTCACCCTCGACGACCAGCCGCTCGGCGTCGCGTAGCGACGGCGGGCCGAACGGGAACCGGGACTCGAACTCGTCGATCACGCGGTAGTAGCGCTTGTCGAGCTCGACGAACGGGAGCTTCCCGTGGCGCTCGGGCACCGGCTCGACGAGCCGGTCCTCGGTCAGGCGATAGACGTCCGAGCGCAGCACGAGCAGGTCGTTGGTCGTCTTCACGGGGACGAACCGGGTCCGCGGGACGCACAGCAGCCGCGCTCCCGGGAAACTCTGGATCGCGGCCCCCATCGCGCTCTCGAGCTGGAGCACCGCGGGCGTCGAGGGGTCGCGCGGATCGACGGTCTTGCGGTTCACCATCAGCGGCAGCTCCATCACGCCGCCGCTCGATTCGAGCACCTCGTCGAGCGCCCGCAGGTCGAGCCACAGGTTGTTGGTGTTGTAGTAGCGCCAGTGGCGGAAGTCGCGGAACGACTGCTCGTCGTCGGGCGCGAGCTGGGCGGTCTCGCGGAGGACGAGCCGGCCGTCGGAGCGGCGGCGGGCGAGGTGGCCACCCTTCCGCTCGGCCTCGGTGCCGATCACCGTCTCCATCAGGAACGGGATCCCCTCGGCCGCGAGATAGGCGGCGATCCGCGGCTCGACCCGCGCCCCGAGGTTGTCGATGTTCGAGATCATCGCGTAGCGGAACCCGGCGTCGAGCAGCGCCGCGAGCGCGCCGGAGCGCCGTAGCGCGCCGTACACGTCCCCGTGGCCGGGCGGATTCCATTCCAGCGACGGCGCCGCCGGCCACGACGCCGGCTCGAGCGACCCGGCGTCGAGCTTCGGGACCATGCTCTGCATGAACGTCAGCGGCACGCCGGCGTCGAGCTCGGGGTGGCGCGCGAGCGCCTCGGTCGTCTCGGCCTGAGTCGCCTCGCTGTTCATCAGCAACAGCGGCAGGCGGATGTCGTGCCGGCGGCGGAGCGCGACCGTCTGCCCGGCGATGATGTCGAGGAACGACAGCCCGTCGCGAGCCTCGATCAGCGACTTGGGCTGCCGGAGCCCCATCGTCGTCGCGAGCCCGCCGTTCAGCTTGATCGAGACGACGTGCTCGAGCGCATCGTGCGGATCGGCGTCCGGGAGCTCGTCATACACGGGCACGTCGCTCGCAGGCTCGAGCTCGGAGGAGCGGACGACCGCCGACTCGCCGCCGTCGACGCGCTGGTAGGAACGGCCGAACGCGAGCACCGCCTCCTCGGGCTGACCGGCGGCGCGCATCTTCTCCTCGGCGGCTTGCAGACCCTCGGCGCTCATCTCCCTCCATTCTGCACAGACGGCTCGGCGCGCGACGTGCGAGCATCACCGCCCGTGGACATGCCGCCGGTCAATCTTCGCTCGTTGCGGGACCTGATCCCGTTCGCCGTCGAGCTTAGGATCGAGGTGACCCAGACGCAGATCTACCACTACCCGAGCGCCGCCCAATGACCGCGCTGATGCTGTTCGGCGACACCGAGCGCTCGGCGGCGCTCCGGCACGAGGTGCCGATCGCGATCGGCGACCCGCTGCTGTGGATCGAGCTCGACGGCCGGACCGTGATCCTCACGAGCATGCTCGAGCGGGACCGGATCGCGAGGGCGCTGCCGGACGCGGAGATCCTCGACTTCGTCGCGTTCGGGTTGCGCGACCTGCGCCGGGCCGGCTACTCCGACCACGATGCCGAGCGCGAGCTCGTCGCGAGGGTCGTCAGCCACCTCGGAATCGCCGAGACGATCGTCCCGGGCTCGTTCCCGGTCGGAGTCGCGGACCGGCTGCGTGCCGACGACGTCAGCGTGACGATCGACGACGAGGGAATCGACGCCCGGCGGCGGTCCAAGGGCGGCCCGGAGCTGGACGGGATCCGCGGCGCCCAGCGCGCGGCCGAGGCCGGGATGGCGGCGGCGGAGGCGATGCTCGCCCAGGCGATGCCGGGGACCGACCGTCGCCTGTATCTCGGCGGCGAGGTGCTCGAAGCCGAGCGCGTGCGCACGGCGCTCCGGCAGGCCTGCGCGCAGGCGGGCGCGCCATGCCCACCCGATGTCACCGTCGCGTCCGTGTGGACCGGCTTCGGCCACGACCCGGGCAGCGGTCCGCTGCCCGCCGGGCTGCCGATCCAGGTCGACCTGTGGCCACGAGACGAGGCGACCGCGTGCTGGGCTGACATGACCAGAACCTTCATCGTCGGGGACCCCTCGCCCGAGCACGCGGAGCTGATCCGCGAGCAGCAGCTGCTCGTCGAGGCCGCGCTGAATGACGCGATCACCTCGACGAAGCCCGGCGTCACCGGCCGCGAGCTGTACGACGCAACCTGCGACCGGTTCGAGGCCGCGGGGTACCGAACCCAGCGGACCGGCGCAGGCGAGGACCCCGGCGAGGGATTCCAGTTCTCGCTCGGGCACGGGGTCGGGCTCGAGGTGCACGAGGCGCCGCTGCTCGGGCTCGGCGGCCGCGACCCGCTGGTGCCGGGAGACGTGCTCGCGATGGAGCCGGGGCTGTGGGACCGGAGGATCGGCGGCGTAAGGTTCGAGGACCTCGTGCTCGTGACCGACGACGGGTACGAGTTGCTCACCGACTACCCGTACAAGCTGACCCCAGGGAGCTGAGCCATGGAAGAGCGGGAGATCGCGCGACTCGACCGGACCGTGAGCGTCGTCGGGCTCGGCACCTGGCAGCTCGGCGCCGACTGGGGCGACGTCAGCGAGGACGCGGCGCGGGCCGTGCTCGAGGCGGCGTACGAGCACGAGGTCACGTTCTTCGACACCGCCGACGTCTACGGCGACGGCCGCAGCGAGCGCTTCTGCGGCGAGCTGCACCGCGCGCACCCCGACGTGTTCGTCGCGACCAAGATGGGACGCCGCGTCGAGCAGTTGACCGAGAACTACAACCGCGAGAACTTCCTCGCGTGGAACGACCGGTCGCGTGAGAACCTCGGGATGGAGACGCTCGACCTGGTGCAGCTGCACTCGCCGCCCGACGGCGTCTTTCACGACGACGCGGTGTTCGAGGCGCTCGACGAGATGGTCGAGAGCGGCCGGATCCGCGCGTATGGCGTGTCGGTCGAGACCTCCCAGCAGGCGCTGTGGGCGATCGCTCGCCCGGGCCTATCGACCGTCCAGATCGTCTTCAACTGCTTCCGCCAGAAGCCGCTCGAGCAGGTGCTGCCGGCGGCGATCGAGGCGGGCGTCGGGATCATCGCGCGCGTGCCGCTCGCCTCCGGCCTGCTGTCGGGTCGCTACGACGAGCACACGACGTTCGCCCCCGACGACCATCGCAGCTTCAACCGCCACGGCGAGGCGTTCGACGTCGGCGAGACGTTCGCGGGCGTGCCGTTCGAGGTCGGCGTCCGCGCCGCGCAGGAGCTGAAGCGGCTCGTCGACCCTGGCCAGACCCTCGCGCAGTTCGCGCTGCGCTGGGTGATCGACCAGGAGGGAGTCAGCACCGTGATCCCCGGCGCCCGCAACGTCGAGCAGATGGAGCAGAACGTCTCTGCCGCCGCGACGGCGCCGCTACGACAGGACCAGGTCGACGGCGTCCGTGATGTGTACGACCGGCTGATCCGCGAGCACGTTCACGACCGCTGGTAGCCCCCGGTGCGTGGTGCATTTTGCCGGCCGTAGGCGGCAAAACACACCACGCTGGGCTTGGGTTCAGCGGAAGCGGCCGTGGTTCGCCGAGCCGCGACCCCCGTCGCCGAACTTGTAGGCGGTCGTCGAGGTGAACGTCGAGCCGGGGTTCAGCACGACCGACGGCCACGCCGGATCACCGATGTGGTGCGGCGAGTCGGGGTAGTGCTGGGTCTCGAGCGTGAACCCGTCGGTCTGCCTGTAGGTCTTCCCGCCGGTGCCGATCAGGTCGCCGACAAGGAAGTTCCCGGAGTAGAACTGCACCCCCGGCTGGTCCGTGAACGTCTTCAGCGTGACCCCGTTCTGGGGATCCTGGGCGACCGCGACCAGCCGGTAGCCGGGATACCCGTTCAGCACCCAGTTGTGGTCATATCCATGGGTGATCTGGAGCTGCTTGAGCGAGCCCGAGGTGCCGTCCGGCAGATCCGTGGCCCGCAGGTTCTTGCCGATCGGCGTCATCTGCCGGAAGTCGAACGGGGTCCCGGCCACCGGCACGAAGTACGGGGCCTCGGGGATCAGGTTCGTGTTGACCGGCGTGTAGTCGTTGGCGTTGATCTGCAGCAGCTGATTCTCGACGCTGCCCGAACCCTCACCCGCCAGGTTGAAGTACGTGTGGTTGGTGAGGTTGATCACGGTCGAGTCGCTGCTCGACGTGTTCTTCGCGTCGTAGGCGACCTTCAGCTGCCCGTCAGGGGTCAGCGAATACGTCACGGTCGCGCTGACCGCCGCCGGGAACCCGGTGCAGCCCGGGCTCAGTGACTGCAGACAGCCTTCGCCCGCCGGGAAGTCGTGGGTCAGCGTCAGCGTCGCCGCCGTCGCGGACGACGACGTGCTCGGGCTCCAGACGACCGTGTTCCAGCCGAGGTAACCACCGTGGAGCGTGTTTGCTCCGTTGTTGGCGTCGAGCGTGTACGTGTTCCCGTTCAGGCTGAACGAGTGGTTGGCGATCCGGTTCGCGTACCGGCCGACGATCGCCCCGAAGTACGTGTCTCCCGATCCGCCCGCCGCCGGCCACGGCGTCTGGGTCGCGCCCTGGGTGAAGTCGTTGACGTAGTCGCTCAGACTCGAGAAGCCGAGGGCGACGTTCACGAGACGCCCGCGCCGATCCGGCACCCAGATCGACTGCACGACCCCACCGTAGTTCGTGATCTTGACCGTCATCCTGCCGTTGGTGAGCGAGTACAGATTGACCGCGTCACCGCCGACGCTCCCCCACGGAACGCTGGTGATGCCGGGCGTGCCGTGGCCGTGGCCCTGGCCGTGGTGGCCGTTCCCCGGGTGAGCGCTCGCGGCGCCGGCACCGATCGCGCCCGCGACGAGCGCTGTTGCCCCGAATAGAGCGAGGCCGGTCCGTGGCCTGCGAGGAGCGAACTGCATACTGGACCTCCCTCTCGCGCCTGCCTGCCCGGTCCCACGCAAGCCGGCATGTGGGTAACGAGGAACGATCTACCCAATTTCTGTTAGCGCTAACAGAAATCTTCGATCGCTCGATCCAGGACCCCCTGCCCCTCGAGGAAGTCGACGGTCGTGTACCGCGCCCGCAGCCGATTCGAGTAGCGGAAGGTCGCCCTCAGCATCGCTTCGTCGACCCCGAGGAAGCCCGACTCGGCCGGGATGCCCGCGACCGTCAGCGCCCCGTCGACCGCGTCGAACTGCTCGAGCGCAGGCGCGAGCTCGGACCGGACCGCCATCCAGGCCGCGCCGCTCGCCGGCCAGTGCCCCAGCTCAGCCACGAATTCCCGCTTCGACTCGACGGCCGCGACGATCTCCGGCGTCGGCTCGCCCAGCCACTCCCGCGCGCCCGCACTCAACAGCTCTCCGAGCACCGGGCGGCGCAGCTCCGGCACACCGCCCCCGAACGCGAACCGCTGCAGACGCATCGCGAACCGGGTCGCGTATCCGACCTGGATGCCGTGCGCGCCGTGCGGCCTGATCCCCCGCGCGGCCAGCAGGTCCCAGAAATGCGACGCGTGGTGCTCGCACCCGCTCGCCGGCCGCGAGCTGCCGACGACGGCCATCGCGATCCCGGACTGGATCAGCCCATCGAGGAGCGCGACGAGCGCACGCTCCCCGCCGCGGAGGACCGCCTCGACGTCGGCGATCGCGAAGAACAGCGGGCCGAGCACGAGCTCCGCGGCGTCGGAATCGAACGGCTCGCCGTACAGCAGGTGCGCCGCCAGCCAGTCGACGCGGGCCGTCGCCTTGCCGAGCAGATCGCCGATCCCCGCGCGGGTCAGCTCTGGCGGCGCGGCGGCCGCGACCCGCGGGTCGGCGAAGATCGCCCGCGGGGCGCGGGCCGGGTAGGTCACCTTGACGCCCCGGAGCGTCAACGGCGCGACGCTCGAGGCGTACCCGTCCATCGACGCCGCCGTCGGGACGCTGATGAAGTCGCGGTCGAGCTGGTGCGACGCGTAGCGGACGACGTCGGTGATCACCCCGGCGCCGACCGCGATCCCAACCCTGTCGCCACCGAGCGCCTCGCGCACGCGCGCAACCGCGTCGAGGCTCGCCTCGAGTCCCGACCGGCGCCCGAACACGAGCGGCTCCACGTCGACACCCGCGCCTGACAAGACGGAGACCACCCGCTCCCCCGCCGCCTCGCGGGTGTTCAGATCCATCACGACGAGCGCGGGACCGTCGAGCGCAGCCGGAAGCCGCTCGATCGCGTCGCGCGCGACGACGACCTCGACCAGCGGCCGCGTCACGCCTGCCCGTAGTACGCGCCCGGGCCGTGCTTTCGCTCGAAGTGCTTGTTGCGGACCGCGTCCGCCAACGGCGGCGCATCCGGGTCGAGCTCGAGCGTCAGCAGCGCGATCCGCGCGACCTCCTCGAGCGTCACGGCGGTGTCGAGCGCCTGCTCGACCGTCGCCCCCCAGCAAAACGGGGCGTGGCCGCGGGCCAGCACGCACGGGACCTCGAGCGCGCCTCGCTGCCCGACCGCCTCGGCGAGTGCGGCCCCGGTCGCGGTCTCGTAGCCCTCCTCGACCTCGTCCGCGGCAAGCGCCCGCGCCACCGGCACCGGGTACGCGGATAGGTCCGCGTGGGTCGTGCCGAGTACCGGGATCTCACGCTGCGCCTGCGCCCACGCCGTCGCCCAGGTCGAGTGGGTGTGGACGACTGCGCCGATCTCCTCGAACGACCTGTACAGGACCAGGTGCGTCGGGGTGTCGGTCGACGGGCGCCGCTCGCCGTGTACGACGTTGCCGTCGAGGTCGAGGACGACGATGTCGCCGGCAACCAGATCTTTATAGGAGACGCCGCTCGCCTTGATCGCGATCAGCCCTTGGTCGCGGTCGATCCCGCTGACGTTCCCCCACGTGAGCGTCACCAGCCCGTACTCGGGCAGCGCCCGGTTGGCCTCGAGCACGTCGTCGACCAGGAGCTCGACCGCGGACACGGCTCAGATCTCCTCGTACTCGAGCTCGAGCAGCTCGGCGAGCCGCTGCCACCGCTCGCAGTGCTCGCCGAGGTTGGTGACGAAGTGATGGGGCGCCCCGAGCCGCAGCCACTCGTCCATGAACGTCTCCATGCCGGCCTCGGGACGGAAGTGGAAGTAGTGCATCTCGACGTTCGGGAGCTCCGGCGTGTCGAGCACCTCTCCGTGCCCGACGACGAGCCGGTAGTACTCACCCTCGATCGGCACCAGCGCAGCCGTCGTCGCTGGGCCGGGCTCGGCGGAGAACACCGGCGTCGGCGGATTGCCGAGATGCCCGATCCCGAGCTCGCGGTCGATCAGCTTCACCGGCCGGTCCTTGCGCGCGATCCGCCAGTTGCCCTCGCCCATGTGGCTGATCAGCACCGAGTCGAGCTCCCAGTCCATCGCGTACATCTCGCTGAAGTGCGCCTCGCCGATCAGGGTCTGTGCGGCGCACATCAGGGTCGCGGTGTTGGTGTCGCCCTCGGCCGCGTAGCCGTAGCCGTCGGCCATCAGGTCCGACGCCGCCAGCAGCGGTAGCTGCTCGAAGCGCCCGTCGCCTCCGATCGAGTCGAAATGGAACGAGAAGCCGCAGTAGTCCCCGTCGATCAGCATCGCGCGGATCGCGAGCTCGATCCGGGCGGCGTACGCGTGGCGTTCGCGAGGAAGGTCAGCCGCGACCTCGAAGGTCGAGGCGTGACGCTCGAGCAGCGCCTCGACATCGGCGTCGGAAACCGCCTCGATCCGTCGCACGAGGCCGCCGAGGTCCTCGGCGATCACGCTCGCGCCGATCCGCCGGAGCATCGCGGGCGGGTCGTACCGGATGTCGCCCATGCCGTTCATCGGGTAGCCGAGCAGCGCGATCCGCGCTTCGCGGAGCATCGTCACGGCCTGGGCCGCGCGCGCCCAGTCCTCGAAGTCCTGGGCGAACTCCTCCGATCGCCAGTCGCCGGTGATCACCGAGAACGGGATCCCGTCGCGCACCAGTGCGTTCGCCTGGTCCTGGGCGCCATGGATCCCCTGGTTGTAGGTGAGGTCATCCATGTTCCACGACGGCGTCACCGACCGCTCGGGCTGGATGTTCGCCAGCAGCAGCGGCACGGGCGTGTCGATCATCGCCCGGACGGTCCGCAGCGCCGGACCGTACGTGAGCATCACGATCGCGATCCCGTCGACGCCGGCCGCGACGAGCTCGCGCGAGATCGTCTCGACGTCCTCGCGGTTGCGCGCGGGGCGGATGAACTCGACGTCGGCCACTCCGGAGAGCTGCGCGGCGACGTCGCGCGCGTACGCCGCCTGATGATCGGTGATCCCGGGGATCATCTCGTCGTAGAGCTCCTGCATGATCCCGAGCAGTCCGATTCGCGGGTTCGAGTTCGAGGTCATGCCCGGCTCCTTTCGTTTCTGATCCGCTTGAGCCCGTGGAGCAGCTCGGCGTGGGAGCTGCCGAGCAGGTCGTAGGCGCTCCGGTAGATCGCGTACACCTGGTCGTAGATGGTCTTGGAGTCCGCGTCGGGCAGGTAGCTGCTCGCCACCGGCGGTCTGGTCGCGTTGATCGCCGCGCCGATGTCTTCGAACGTCCCCGCGGCGACCGCGCCGAACAGCGCCGACCCGCGGGCCGGGATCTCGCTCGACGCCGGCACGTGCACCGGCAGCCCGCTCGTGTCCGCGAACATCTGCATCAGCAGCGGGCTCCGTTCGGCGATCCCGCCGCACGCGATGACCTCGTCGACCGCGAGGCCGTGCTCGGCGAAGTTCTCGACGATCCGCCGGTTGCCGAACGCGATCGACTCGAGCAGCGCCCGGTACAGCTGGCCGGGCTCGGTCTGCAGGGTCAGCCCGAGGATCACGCCGGTGAGGTCTGCGTCGGCGAGGATCGAGCGGTTTCCGTTCCACCAGTCGAGCGCGACCAGGCCCGTCTCACCGGGACCGAGCCGCGCCGCCGCCTGCTCGAGCTCGGCGAACCCTCCACCGGCCCCGCCGAGCAGATCGACGTACCAAGCGAGCATGTCGCCGACCGCGACCTGTCCCGCCTCGTAGCCGTAGAGCCCGGGGAGGATCCCGTCCTTCACGACGCCGGTTATGCCCGGGAGCCGGACCTCGTCCGGGTGGACGAGCATGTCGCAGATCGAGGTGCCGACGACGGTCACGTAGCTGCGCGGCCGGTCGACGCCGCACCCCGGGAGCGACACGAACGAGTCGACGTTGCCAACCGCGACCGCGACCGTTTCGGGCAGCCCGACCGCCTGCGCTGCCTCGGGTCGCAGCGTCCCCGCGCGCGTGCCAAGCGGCACGAACGTCCGGCCGAGCTTCTCGCCCGGCGTATCGAAGCCGGGGTACGCCGCCTCGAAGTACTCGCGCGACGGAAGCCCGTCGTCGGGCGAGTACATCGCCTTGTAGCCCGCGGTGCAGCTCTGGCGGGTCAGCCGCCCGGTCAGCCACCAGACGATCCAGTCGGTCGCCTCGACGAATGAGTGCGCCTCGTTGTACAGCTCCCGGTCCTCGAGCCACAGCTCGATCAGCTTCGGGAAGTACCACTCCGACGAGATCCGTCCTCCGTAGCGCCCGAGCCATGGCTCGCCGCGCTCGATCGCGACCTCGTTCAAGCGGTCGGCGACCGGCTGCGCCGCGTGATGCTTCCACAGCTTCGGCCACGCGTGCGGCCGGCGCCGCCAGTGGGGGTACTTGCATAGCGGCACGCCCTCGCTGTCGACCGGCAGCACCGTGCACGAGGTGAAGTCGATCCCGACGCCGACCACGAGCGACGGGTCGATCCCGGCGTCCTCCACCAGGTACGCGAGGCCGTCCTCGAGCACGAGGATCCAGTCGTCGGGGTCCTGCAGTGCCCAGTCCGGGCGCAGGCGCTCGTCGCCCCCCGGCAGCGTCCGGTCGATCACTCCGTTCGGGTACGGCACGACCGCGCTCGAGCGCTCCTCGCCGCTCGAGAGGTCGAGCAGCACGGTGCGCCCAGACTCGGTCCCGAAGTCGACTCCGATCGCGTAGGCGGTATCGGTCACTCGGCGCGCGGCGGGCCGGCGCCGGCGCCGCCGGCAGCGTCGCCCTCGGACCCCTGCGCGCCGTTCCCGCCCTCGGCGCCGTCGCCCTGCTTCGCGTCGGCCGTGTGCTCGGCCGTGACCGCGGCGGCGTTGGCCGCGTGCTCCGCCTGCCGCGCGCGGCGGTACTCCTCGACCACGATTTCCGTCAGTTCCTCGACCGACGTCTCGGAGGTCGGCTTGTCGAGCGCGATCACCCCGTCCTGGATCAGGCTGACGCGGTCGCAGGCCTGGAAGACCGTCACGTAGTTGTGCAGGATCATGATGATCGAGACGTTGCCCTGCTCCTTGAGCTCCGAGATCACGTCGAGGATCAGGGCGCCCTCCCTCGCCCCCATCGCGGCCAGCGGCTCGTCGAGCAGCAGGATGTCGGCGTCGCCGGTCATCGCCCGCGCCACCGCGATCGCCTGCCGCTGCCCGCCGGAGAGCCGCGCGACCGGCGCGCGGATGTCAGGGATGTGGATCCCGATCTCGTCGAGCGCCTTGCGAGCCTCGCGGCGCATCCGCAGGTTGTTGAGCACCGGGATCGGGCTGAACACGGCCTCGCGCCGCAGGAACAGGTTGTGGTAGACCGACAGCTGGTCGATCAACGCCAGGTCCTGGTAGACGACGTCGATCCCGTGGGCGCGGGCGTCAAGCACGCTCTTGGGGACGTACGGCTCGCCCTTCAGCCACATCGACCCGGCGTCCTGCTTCTGGAAGCCGCAGATGATCTTGACCAGCGTCGACTTGCCGGCACCGTTGTCGCCCAGCAGCCCCAGCACCTCGCCCTTGCGCAGGTGGAGGTTGACGTCGCGCAGCGCCGTGATCGGCCCGAACCGCTTGGCGATGTGCTCGACGCGGAGGACATCGTCGTCGGCCGTCGACGGCCCGACGATCTGCTCGCCGGCGAACGCCTGGTCAGGCACGTCCGGCTCCCGTTCGCACCCGGCGAACGATCGTATTCAGCGTCATCGCGATCAGGATCGCGATCCCGAGGTACAGGTCGAGATAGTTGGCGCTCACGCCCTTGATCGTCAGCCCCTCGGTGAGGATCCCGAGGAACAGCGCGCCGATGAAGGCTCCGACGATCGTCCCGTCGCCGCCGGTCATCAGCGTCCCGCCGATGATCGCTGCGGCGACCACCTGCAGCAGGATCGTGTTGGACCCCGACGGGTCGGGGGTCGCGCTCGTGACCCGGACCACCTCGAGGATCCCGACGAAGCCGGCGATTCCGGCGCACAGCACGAAGTTGCGGATCGTGATCATCCGCGTCCGCACGCCGGCCTCGGCCGCCGCCAGCCGGTTGCTGCCGACCGACACCGTGTACAGCCCCCAGCGGCTGAACGACAAGACGATCTGGAGGATGATCACGATCCCGATCGCCCAGAACAGCTCGGAGTACGTGCCTCCCCCGAAGATCTGCCCGAACGAGGTCACGCCGCTGATCGACGTCCCCGGCACCTGGATCGGCGTCGAGTGCGAGATCACGAGCGCTAACCCGTCGAGCAGGAACAGCATCCCCAGGGTCGCGACGAACGACGCGATCCCCACGTACGCGACGAAGATGCCGTTGATCGCCCCGATTCCCATCGCGACCAGGACGGCCAGGATGATGCTCGGGTACAGCGGGATCCCGGCGTGGTGGAGCACGTGCCATATGAACGGCGTGAACAGGTACACCGCCCCGACGGACAGGTCGATCTCGCCGAGGATCATCACGAACACCTCGCCGGCGGCGATCATCGCCAGCGGCGCGAAGTACGGCAGCAGGGCCTTGAAGCTGCCGCCGGTGGCGAAGTTGCTGGTGCTGATCGCGAAGTACGCGAAGGTCACCAGCGTGACGACGATGATGCTGCCCTCGCGCAGCGTCAGGACGCGCTTGACCAGGCCCATGGCCCTCCCGCCCCCGGCCCGGCTCTGTGCCGGGCCACCGGGAGCGGGTGCCGCTGCTTCGGTATCCGATGCGACCGCCACGGTCAGCGGTGGCTGGGAGACCTCATGCTGCGGATCCTATACCTATGACTTCTGGACGCCAGGCGCCGTGCTGGTGCCCTCGAACCTGCTCTTGGTGGTGTTGTACGGGCCGACCGTCGTTGAGTCGAGGAACTTCAGACCGGTGTTGACGTCGGCGGTACCCGTGAGCTTCTGGCTGACGTTGTACAGATACAGCTCCATGATCGGGAGGAACCCCTGCAGGTAGGGCTGCTGGTCGATCGTGAACTGGATCTGCCCAGCCGCGAGCAGCTGCTGGGTGATCGGCGTCAGGTCGTAGCCGCCGCCACTGACCTTGCCCTTCAGGTTGCTCTTCTGGATCGTCTGGGCGACGCCCTGGGTGCTGCCGGCGTCGACCGCGAACATGCCCTTGGTGCTCGGGTGGCCGCTCGCGTACGCCTGGATCACCGACAGCTCCTGCGGGATCGCGGCACCGGTCGCGACCACATGCGTCTTGATCGCCGGGATCCCCTTCAGCGTGGCGAGCGCCCCGTCGATCCGCGGCTGGATGTTGAGCGCGCCCGGGGTGGCGATGAACAGCGCGACGTCGCCGGACGGCACCAGCGACTGGATGTGCTTGCCCATCTGCTGGCCCGACACGAACAGATCCTGTCCGATGTACGCCAGCCGGGCGTTTCCGGCGGCGTCGGCGTTGTACGCGACGACCGGGATCCCGGCCTTCAGCGCGTTGTTGGTCGGGGCGTTGAACGCGTGTAGGTCGATCAACGCGACTCCGATGCCGTTGACGCCGGCGCTGATCGCCGAGTTCATCGCGTTGACCATCTCGGAGACGTTGCTCGTCTGCGATCCGGTCCACTGGTACGAGCAGCCGAGCAGCTTGCACGCGTCGGCCGCACCGTTCTGCGTCGGGGTGAAGAACGTGTTCGTCGTCACGTGGTTGACGAGCGTGAACTTGTAGGACTGGCTCACGCCGAAGATGGCGGCCGCGCTACTTCCGCTCGCAGCCTGCGCCGAGCTCGTGCCCGAGCTGCTGCTACCGCCGCACGCCTCGAGCGCCAGCGCCGCGAGCCCGGCCGCGCCACCCGTGAGCGCCGTGCGGCGAGTCATCTGACGCCAACGCTTGACGGGGTTGTCCTCCTCTTTGCGCTCGTCCCATTCCAGACGCTCTACCGCGTCGCCCATCACATCTTCTGGATCCGCCATCCCCTCACTCCTTCCCTCGTGTCGTGCTAGCCCTCGCTCCAGCTATCGGTTGTGAACGCTCTCAAATGGAGCCACCGTTGTCCAGCCCGGCTTAACGCGACGCACACCGGAGGTTTTCGACGGTCGCGCGACATGCGCCCGAAACGCCGAATTTGCGCGGCATCTGCTGCTCCTCACTCTCCCCGGGTATGCCCCGGCGGCGGCATGTTAGCGATCACATCCGACGGGGTCAACTCGGCCGCCGCGGCGCGGCCCCGGTGCTAGCGCGGACGATCAGCTCGGGCTCTACCGAGGAGCCGCGCAGCTGCCCGTCACCGGCCTCGATCGTCTGCAGCATCAGACGCAGGGCGCGGTTGCCGAGCTCGAGGAAGTCCTGTCTGATGGTCGTGAGCGGCGGCAGCAGGTACGCAGCCTCCGGGATGTCGTCGAAGCCGATCACGCTGACGTCGGCGGGGATCCGCCTGCGGTGCTCGTGCATCGCCCGAAGGACGCCGAGGGCCATCTGGTCGTTGGCCACGAACACCGCCGTGACCCCCGTGTCCGTCGCCAGGCTCGACCCCAGCTCGTACCCGGAGCGCGAGCTCCAGTCGCCGGTCAGCGGCGCTGGCGGCTCGATCCCGGCGGACTCGAGCGTCTGCCTCCACCCCTGCCGCCGTCGCGTCGCCTCGATAAAGCCCGGCGGGCCGGCGATATGCCACACGTTCGCGTGTCCGAGATCGAGCAGGTGCCCGGTCGCCTGCACGGCGCCGGAGATCTGGTCCACCTCGACCACCGGGACCTCCTCGTGCGGTCCCCCGGTCATCGCCACCAGCGGAATGTCGTCGGGGGCGTAGCGGAGCGCCTCCGCGGCGACGTCGAGCGGCGCGATCACGAGGATCCCGTCGACGCCCTGCACCCGGAGCCGCTCGACCGCGCTGGCGAGCGACGGGCGGTCGAGCGCCGTCATGCTCGCGACGATGATGAAGTAGCCCGCCTCGTGCGCCGCCCGCTCGATCCCGAACAGCATCGAGGCGGGGCCGTACAGGGTCGTGTCGAAGCTGACCACCCCGAGCATGTTCGACCGCCCCGTCGCCAGCGCCCGGGCGGCGAGGTTCGGCCGGTAGCCGAGCTCGTTCATCGCCGCGAGCACCCGGCGACGCGTCTCCGGGCGAACGTGCTGGTTGCCGTTGATCACCCGCGATACGGTTTGGTGCGAGACGCCCGCGAGCCGGCCCACGTCCGACATCGCCGGAGGCCGTCGCCGGCCGGACGGCGAAGTCCGGCCTTGGGGTCCAGAGTCGCTCACCTCAACGCCCTCGAAGCGGGTATGTTAGCGCTCACGCTATGCGCCCGCAGCTGTCCGCAAAGCGCCGCCGCATGACGCCCGTCCCGCAGCGATGACCGCGCCGGTGGTCGGCATCGACGTCGGGACCTCAGGCGTCAAGGCGCTCGCGATCGACCACGACGGCGGCGTGCTCGCGGGCGCCGAGCGCGGCTACCCGCTGTCGACCCCCCGGCCGGGCTGGGCCGAGCAGGACCCGGAGGACTGGTGGCAGGCGACCTGCGACGTCCTCGCCGAGCTCCGCGACGCCGTCGGCCCGCCCGCCGGGATCGGGCTCTCCGGGCAGATGCACGGCCTCGTGACGCTCGACGACCAGGGCCAGGTGCTGCGGCCGGCGATCCTCTGGAACGACCAGCGGACCGGCGAGGAGTGCGCGGAGATAGAGCGGACGATCGGGCTCGACCGGCTGATCGGGTTGACAGGGAACCGCGCGCTCCCGGGATTCACCGCTCCGAAGCTGCTGTGGCTGCGCCGGCACGAGCCGGAGGTCTACCGGCGGATTGCGAAGATCACGCTGCCGAAGGACTACGTCAGGCTCAGGCTGTGCGGCGCGCACGCGACCGACGTCTCCGACGCCTCCGGGACGCTGCTGCTCGACGTCGCGCAGCGACGGTGGAGCGAGGAGGTTGTCGCCGAGCTCGACCTAGACCCGGGCTGGCTCCCGGAGGTGCTCGAGAGCCCAGTGAGCTCGGGCATCACCGACGACGGCGTCCCGGTCGCTGCGGGAGGCGGCGACCAGGCGGCGGGGGCGCTGGGCGTCGGCGTCGACAGACCCGGGCCGCTTTCAGTCGTACTCGGGACCTCCGGCGTCGTGTTCTCGGCGCTCGACCGGTTCGCGGCCGATCCGCAGGCACGCCTGCACACGTTCTGCCACGCGGTTCCGGGCGGATGGCACTCGATGGGCGTGATGCTGTCGGCTGCGGGCTCGCTCCGCTGGCTGCGAGACACGGCCGCCCCGGGCGTACCGTACGACGAGCTCATCGCCGAGGCGGGGCGCTGGCCGGCCGGGACCGAGGGGTTGATCTTCCTCCCGTACCTCGCGGGCGAACGCACCCCGCACGCCGACCCGGACGCGCGTGGCGCGTTCGTCGGGCTGAGCGTCAGGCACGATCGCGGCGCGCTCGTGCGGGCGGTGCTCGAGGGAGTCGCGTTCGGCCTGCGCGACTCGCTCGACCTGGTCGCCGAGCTGTCGGAGCCGATCACGCTCGGGCGCGCCTCCGGAGGCGGGGCGCGCAGCGAAAAGTGGTTGGAGATCGTCGCCTCGGCGCTCGAGCTGCCGCTCGAGCGGGTGGCCGTGGACGAGGGCGCGGCGTTCGGCGCCGCGCTGCTCGGCGGCGTCGCGGCGTCGGCGTGGCCCGACGTGCACGCGGCCGTCGCCGCGACCGTCAGGCCACGCGGGCGGATCGACCCGGTCCCCGAGTGGGTCGAGCTCTACCGCAAGCAACGTCAGCGATACCGGGAGCTATACCCGGCTCTACGCCAGATATGAGATCGTGGTCGGGATGGTCGTAGAGAGCGAGCTGACACCGCGGCCGGAGCATCGCTTCACGTTCGGGCTGTGGACGGTCGGCAACCCGGGACGGGACCCGTTCGGGGAGCCGACCCGGGCGCTGCTCGACCCGGTCGAGTCGGTCGAGCGGCTCGCGGAGCTCGGCGCCTATGGGGTCAGCCTCCATGACAACGACCTCGTCCCGTACGGCGCGCTGCCCGGTGAGCGCAACCGGATCGTCGCGCGCTTCTCCGAAGCGCTCGAGCGGACCGGGATGCACGTGACGATGGCGACTACCAACCTGTTCACCCACCCGGCGTTCAAGGACGGCGCGTTCACCTCGAACGACCGCGGCGTCAGGCGCGCCGCGATCGCGAAGGCGATGCGGGGGATCGACCTCGGCGCCGAGCTCGGCGCCTCGGTGTACGTCTTCTGGGGCGGGCGCGAGGGCCTCGAGGCCGGCGCCGCAAAGCGAGCCGACGACGCGCTCGAGCGCTACCGCGAGGCGATCGACTTCCTATGCGGCTACGTGCGCGAGCAGGACTACGCGATCCGGTTCGCGATCGAGCCGAAGCCGAATGAGCCGCGCGGCGACATCTTCCTGCCGACCGTCGGGCACGCGCTCCATTTCATCTCGATGCTCGAGCACCCCGAGATGGTCGGAGTCAACCCGGAGGTCGCGCACGAGACGATCGCGGGCCTCAACTTCGTCCACGGCGTCTCGCAGGCCCTCTGGGCGGGGAAGCTGTTCCACATCGATCTGAACAGCCAGCGGATCGGACGGTTCGATCAGGACTACCGGTTCGGGGCCGAGGACCTCAAGGAGGCGTTCCTGCTCGTGCACCTGCTCGAGACCTCCGGCTACGGCGGCCCCCGGCACTTCGACGCCCACGCGTACCGCAACGAGGACGCCGAGGGCGTGTGGGAATTCGCGGCCGGCTGCATGCGGACCTATCTGGCGCTGGCCGCGAAGTCTCGGGAGTTCGACGCGTCCGAGGAGATCCAAGCGGCACGAGCGGCGGCTCTGGTCGAGGGGCTCGCCGAGCCGAGCGTCGGCACGTATTCGCCCGAGGCCGCGTCCGCACTGCTCGGAGAGGACCACGACCTCGACCGGCTCGCCGGCCGCGGCTATCACAACGAGCGCCTCGACCAGCTCGTCGTAGATCTGCTGCTCGGAGCGCGATGATGCAGCCGGTCAGGTGGGGGATCCTCTCGACCGCGAGGATCAACGGGCTGTTCCTCGACGGGGCCGCCCCGCTGGGCGACGTCGAGGTGATCGCCGTCGGGAGCCGCGATCGCGAGCGCGGGGCGGCGTTCGCCGACGAGTACGGAATCGAGCGCGTGCACGACACCTATGACGCCCTCCTCGCGGACCGTGATATCGAGGCCGTCTACATCCCGCTGCCGAACTCGTTGCACGTCGAGTGGACTCTGCGGGCGCTCGAGCAGGGCAAGCACGTGCTGTGCGAGAAGCCGCTCAGCCGTCACCTCGAGCAGGTCGAGCGGGCGTTCGACGCAGCCGATCGGGCCGGGCTGCTGCTGATGGAGGCGTTCATGTATCGCCACAACCCGCAGACGAGGAAGCTGCAGGAGCTCGTCGCGGACGGCGCGATCGGCAACCTGCGGGTGATCCGCGCCGCGTTCAGCTTCAACGCGCGCGACCCGGCCAACATCCGGCTTTCCCGCGCGCTCGACGGCGGGGCGCTGATGGACGTTGGCTGCTACTGCATCAGCGGTACGCGGCTACTCGCCGGCGAGCCCGAGCGTGTGTATGCCGAGCAGGCGCTCGGAGGCGACGGCGTCGACGTCGTGATCGCTGCGACGCTGCGGTTCGCCGGTGACGTGATCGGGCACTTCGACGCCGGACTCGCGCTCACGGCACGCGACGAGCTCGAGGTCGTCGGCGAGGACGGATCGCTGTTCCTCGACGACCCCTGGCACGCCCGCACGCCGGTGATCGAGCTGCGCGGCGAGGACGGGGTGCAGCGGATCGAGCTTCCGCCTGCGAACTCGTACGGGCTCGAGGCTGAGAACTTCTCCCGCGCAGTCCGCGGCGAAGCCGAGCCGCTGCTCGGGCGAGCCGACGCGATCGGTCAGGCGCGCACGATCGAGGCGCTCTACCGGTCGGCGGACGCGGGCGAGCCGGTGACGCTCTAAGCCTCCGTGTAGGCCCCGCGAGCACCGGCGCCCGGATGGACCTCGACGGACCCCTCGGGCGCCTCGGCGCCGGGCGGCAGCAGCCCGAGCACGTGACCCCCGAACCCTCCGCCGAGGATCCGCGCACCGAGCGCCCCCGCATCCTTGAGGCGCGTGACCGTGCGCTCGACCGCGGGCGTCGAGATCTCGTAGAAGTCGCGCAGGCTCGCGTGCGAGGCGTCGAGCAGCCTTCCCAGCTCGTCGAGATCGCGCCGCCCGAGCGCCTCGACCGCCAGCTCGACCCGCTCGTTCTCGCTGATCACGTGCAGCGCCCGGCGGTCGAGCGGTCCGGGCAGCTCCGCGGCCATCGGCCCGGTGACCTCGCGGAGGCTGTCGACGCCGAGCAGCTCGCACCCCCGCGCGCACTCGTCGCGCCGGTCGTTGTACCCGGAGGCAGCGTTGGCGTGGCGCTGGCCCGAGTCGAGCGTGACCAGCCGATGGCTGTCGAGGCGCAGCTCGACCGGCCGCACCTCGAGCCAGCGGAAGTCGATCCGCAGCGCGTGCTCGGGCTCGCCGTACAGCGATGCCAGCTGGTCGAGCAGCCCGGTCCGCGCGCCCACCCAATCGTTCTCGACCCGCGAGCAAAGCTTCGCGAGCTCGGTCCGGTCCGCTAGCTCGCAATCCGATCCGGGGTCACCCGACACCGAAATCAGCGCCATCGCGAGCGCGACCTCGAATGCCGCCGAAGAGGACAGCCCGGCGCCGCGCGGGACGTTGCCGGTGATCTCGAGGTGCGCGCCTCGCACCGGCACACCGGCCCGCGTCAGCTCGACGACCGTGCCGCGGACGAACGCGCGCCAGCCGCGCGCCCTGCCCGGCCGCGCGAGCTCGAACCGATCGGACGAACCGAGGTCGACCGCGACCGCCTCGATCACCGGCTCGTCGAGCGCCTCCGCCGAGACCGTCACGCCCGCATCGATCGCGAACGGCAGCGCCAGCCCCTTGTTGTAATCGGTGTGCTCGCCGATCAGGTTCACGCGACCCGGAGCGAACATGCTGGCGCGTGCGCCGGTCACGAGCGCTCAGTGTTGGACGGCGCGATCAGCAGCGCGAACATCCGCTCCGCGTCGATCCGCGCGTACACCGGTCCGCTGTCGAGGAACTCCTCCCACTCGGGCCCGTAACGCGGCACGTACACCTCGAGCAGCGTCTCGCGGAAGCCCGCGTGCTCCGTGGCGCGGACGTCGAGGAGCGCAGCGCGTCCGTGCACGGTGACCGCGAACTCCTCACGCGGCAGATGGGTCGCACTCACCTGCGGTCTCGAGCGGATGTGGCGGAACCTGACCGAGTCGGGGCTGGAGCCGAAGTGAAACTCGCCGCGATAGAAGATCCCGTCGATCGGGCCGACGACCGGCCGGCAGTCGGCCGTGACGGTCGCCAGCGACAGCAGGCACATCCCGGTGAGCAGCTCGCACAGCCGCTCGGCGCCGACGCGGCGCTCGGGCGAGTGGATCCCGAGCAGATGCGCGCCGGCGCGCTCGTAGCTCGAGTCGAGCAGCAGCTGCAGCGCGGCGAGGTCCTCGGCGGTCTCGCGCATCGGTCGCTACTCCGCGACCCCGGCGACCCCCGCGACCTCCGCGACCGCGCGGGCGAATCCCTCGACGTCCTCCTCGGTGGTGTCCCACGAGCACATCCACCGGACCTCGCTCCTCGCCTCGTCCCAGACGTAGAAGTCGTAGCGCTCGCGCAGCGCGCGAACCGCATCCGGCGCGAGGATCGCGAACACGGCGTTCGCTTCGACCGGGCGGGTGATCGTGACCCCCGGCTGCTCACGCACCTGCTCGGCGAGCAGCGTCGCCATCGCGTTCGCGTGGCCGGCGTTGCGGAGCCACAGGTCGTCCGTCAGCAGCGCCTCGAGCTGCGCTGAGAGGAATCGCATTTTCGACGCCAGCTGCATCGACTGCTTGCGCAGGAACTCGAAGCCGTCCGCCAGCCCCGGCTCAAGGAACACGACTGCCTCGGCCCCGAGCAGCCCGTTCTTGGTTCCCCCGAACGACAGGAGGTCGACGCCGGCGTCGGTCGTGGCTGCGCGCAGCGTCAGGCCAAGCGCCGCCGCCGCATTCGCGAGCCGGGCGCCGTCGACGTGGAGCAGCAGCCCGCGCGCGTGCGCCAGCTCCGCGATCGCGCGGAGCTCATCGACGGTGTACACGGTGCCGAGCTCGGTGCACTGCGACACCGACACGACCCGCGGCTGCACAGCGTGCTCGTCGCCCTCGCGCCCGAGCGTAGGCTCGACGGCCGCCGGGCTGAGCTTGCCGTCCTCGGTCACGACCGTGATCAGCTTGACGCCGGCGATCGCCTCTGGGGCGCCGCACTCGTCGGCGTTCAGGTGCGCGGTCTCCGGGCACACGACCGCTTCCCAGGGGCGGCATGCGGCGCGCAGGCACAGGACGTTCGCGCCCGTCCCGCCCCACACTCCGAACGCGACCGCGCGCTCGCCGAAGTGCTCGCGGAACCTCGAGGCGAGCGCCTCGGTGAAGCGATCGTGGCCGTATCCGAACGCGTGGCCGGTGTTGACGCGTTCGATCGCCGCCAGCACCTCGGGGTGGACCGTGGCGGCGTTGTCGGAGGCGAACCCGCGCCGCTGCTCGGTTCCGCTCAAGCCGCGAGCTTGGCCTTGAGCGAGGTGTAGAAGATCGACAGGGGGAACTCGTCGTCGAGCACGAGGTCGACGTACGGGCGCGGGTCGACGAGCTCGGGGAGGTCGCGGGCGCTCGCCGCCCATTTCGACCCGACCGCCGGTGGAACGCTCTCGGACACGAGGTCGTGGGCGGCCGCCCAGTGCTGGAGCTTGGTCCGATCGATGCCCGCGCGGTACAGGCCCTCGATCTCGTCGCGCAGCGAGCCGATCCCGTCGACGACGGTCTCCCACTCGATCGTCAGCCGGTTGTCGGCCCACTGCAGGTGGCCGTGGCGGTGCAGGTAGGCAAACAGCAGCTGGCCGCCGAGGCCGTCGTAGTTGCGCACCCGCTCACCCGCGATCGGGAAGCGCAGCAGCCGGTCGAGCACGATCGCGTATTGCACGTAGCGGGCGAACGTGACCGCCGCGCCGCGGTCGCCCCGCTCGAGCGCGACCGCCTCGCCGAACGCGGTCAGATCACACCGGAGCTCCTCGAGCGAGTACATCCAGTACGGAGCGCGCTGGCGGACCATGAACGGGTCGAACGGCAGCTCCCCGTGGCTGTGGGTGCGGTCGTGGATCAGGTCCCAGAGGATGTACGCCTGCTCGGAGATCTCCGGGCTGGCGAGCATCCGAGCGGCGTCGGGCGGGAGGTTGAGCGCGAGCAGGTCGGCGGCGGCGCCGCCGATCCGCCGCAGCCGCGCGGCCTCCCGGTCGCAGAAGATCGCGCCGAAGTGGTTCGGCGGGCGGGCGGGCGGGGGTCCAATAGACACCATCTCCGGGAACAGCACCGCGCACTCGCTGTCGTAGCCGGCGGTCGCGTCGACGAGCTGAACCGGCACGAATTTCGGGTTGTCGTATTTGAACCCCGCCCGCCCGCGCTCGAGCTCGGCGATCCAGCCGGGCCACGGGACGCGGACGATCAGCGCCTCGCAGCAGGTGTCGCGCGATCCGTTCTGCTTGTACATCGGGAAGAACACGAGCTGCTCGCTCCCGTCGGTGCGCTGCAGGTCCGGGCGGAAGCGGTCGAGCGAGCGGCCGAAGTCGGGCTTCTGGAAGCCGCCGCCGGCCCACGCCCGGATGTCCTCGACGACCGCGCCGAGGTACTCCGCCTGATGCTCGAACCGCGGGCGAAGCTCGCTCAGCCGCGCGAGGATCTGCTCGACGTGGCGCTCGGCCGCGGCGCGATCGCCGGCGAGTGAGCCGTCGGGCGCCTGAAGCAGCGCGAGCGCGTTGCACTCGTCACGGAGCCCGACCCATGCCGGGTCGGCGGCGGCCGGCCTCGTCGCTCCGTCGGTGTCGCGCCGCGAGGGTGGGCGGGCGCACCAATGACAGAGGTTCAGCCACAGCGGCCGGTGGTCGAGCTGCCCGAGGCAGTCGTCTCCGAACACGTCGGAGTCGGCGAGCACCACGACCCTGCCCGCGCCGTGCTCGACGGTCGCGATCAGCCCGGCGCCGGGCGCCGAGGCGGACGCGTATGTGCGCGCGAGGATCCGCGCCCCGTTCTCGACCGACACCGTCCCGGATCGGTACAGGCAGACCGAGTGCACCTGCGCGAGCACGTCGCCGCGCGAGCCCCGCCCGCCGTCGTCGAGCTGAGCGAGGATCCAGGATGGGGCGCTGACGGAGTGCTCGTAGTCCTGCACGGTGTCGTTGTCGATGTGCACGCCGAACCGCGCGAGCAGCTCGTTGAGGTTGTTGCCGTACTTGTCCTGCTCGGTCTCGCCGAGCACGATCAGCCCGCCGCCCTCTCGGACGAACGACTCGATCGCGTCGATCTCGACCT
>DASXDA010000106.1:0-19020 GCA_036490875.1 Solirubrobacteraceae bacterium | reverse complement strand
CCAGAACCCCGACGGATCGGAGTCCACCTCCCACAGAGCCGGCTCGTCGCGGTACAGGTGGTTGAGGTCGCGGACCAGCGACTGGATTCCGGCATGTCCGGGCTGCTCGAGCAAGTGCCAGTCCAGCGAGCGCTCGTGGCTCCACTCCGACTCCTGGGCGAGCTCGCCGCCCATGAACAGCAGCTTCTTCCCGGGATGCGCCCACATGTAGGCGTACAACGCCCGGAGGTTGGCGAGCTTCTGCCACGGGTCGCCCGGCATCTTCGAGTTCAGCGAGCCCTTGCCGTGGACGACCTCGTCGTGCGACAGGGGCAGGATGAAGTTCTCGCTGAACGCGTACATCAGCGAGAACGTCAGCTCGTGGTGGTGGTAGCGGCGGTAGATCGGGTCCTGCTGGAAGTAGCCGAGCGTGTCGTGCATCCAGCCCATGTTCCACTTGAAGCCGAACCCGAGCCCGCCGAGGTACGTCGGCCGCGAGACGCCCGGCCACGCGGTCGACTCCTCGGCCGCGGTGATGGCTCCCGGCTCGCGTCCGTAGACGACCTCGTTGAACTCCTTGAGGAACGCGACCGCGTCGAGGTCCTCACGGCCGCCGAACTGGTTCGGGACCCACTCGCCCTCGTTGCGGGAGTAGTCGAGGTACAGCATCGACGCGACCGCGTCGACCCGGATCCCGTCGGCGTGGTAGTCGCGCAGCCAGAACAGCGCGTTCGCGATCAGGAAGTTGCGGACCTCGTGGCGGCCGTAGTTGAAGACCAGCGTGCCCCAGTCCGGATGCGCGCCGCGGCGGGGGTCGTCGTGCTCGTACAGCGCGGTGCCGTCGAACCGCGCGAGCGCGAACTCGTCGCGCGGGAAGTGGGCGGGCACCCAGTCGAGAATCACGCCGACGCCGTTCGAATGCATCCGCTCGATGAACTCGCGCAGCTCGTCGGGATGCCCGTAGCGCGGGGCGGGCGCGAAGTAGCCCGTCACCTGGTAGCCCCACGACCCGCTGAACGGGTGGTGCATCACCGGCAGCAGCTCGACGTGGGTGAAGCCCATGTCCTTGACGTAGCTAGACAGCTCGTCGGCGAGCTCGAGGTAGGTGAGCGGGCGGTTGCCCTCGAGCGGGTTCAGCCGCCAGGACCCGAGATGGACCTCGTAGATCGACATCGGCCGTGTGAGCGGCTGCTCATCCGCCCGCGCCGCAAGCCACTCGGCGTCGCCGGCGCCCCAGCGATGCTCGGAGCGGAAGACGATCGACGCGGTCTGGGGCGGTTGCTCGGCCTCCTGCGCATACGGGTCGGCCTTCAGTCGCAGCTCGCCGTCGGCGCCGAGGATCTCGAACTTGTAGCGCTCGCCCGGCTCGATGCTCGGCAGGAACAGCTCCCAGACGCCGGTCGCGCCGAGCGTCCGCATCGCGTGCAGGCGGCCGTCCCAGCTGTTGAAGTCGCCGACGACGCTGACGGCCCGCGCCGACGGCGCCCACACGGCGAACGCGGTGCCGACGACGGGCGGGTGGGGCCCCCATTCGAGCACGTGGGCGCCGAGCTTGTCGTAGAGCTCCTCGTGGCGGCCCTCGCCGATCAGGTACTGGTCGAGCTCGCCGATCGTCGGCGTGAACGCGTACGGGTCGTCGATCGTGAAGCTGCCGGCGCTGCCGTAGTCGACCTCGAGCCGATAGCGGAGCGGCTGCTCGGCGCCCTCGAGCACGCCCTCGAACACGCCGCCGGGGTGGATCTGGCGGAGCTCGAGCTCGGTGCCGTCGTCGAGCACGGCCGTGATCGCGCTCGCCGCCGGCCGCAGCACGCGGATCGCGACACCGTCGTCGGCCGGGTGCGGGCCGAGGACGGCGTGCGGGTTCGAGTGCTCGCGCCGGACCAGCGCGTCGAGCTCGGTTGAGGCGACGGTGGTCATTCCTGGTCCAGCAGCCTCCGGATCCCGGCGACCGGGATCGTCACCCAGTCGGGGCGGTTGTCGAGCTCGTACTGGAGCTCGTAGATCGCCTTCTCGAGCTCGAAGATCGACAACAGTGTGCCGATCTGGCTGTCGCCCGCGGGCACCAGCGTCGGGTCGACGTGTTCGAAGTACCGCTCGAGGAACCGCTCGCGCGCCCGCTGCTCGAACTCATCGGGTGCGCGCTCGCCCCGGAGGATCTCGATGGCCGAGGTCGCATACGCGAACGAGCGCAGCATGCTCGCGACGTCTCGGAGCGGCGAGCGCTTCTGGCGCCGCTCGTGCAGCGGCCGCGCCGGCTCGCCCTCGAAGTCGATGATCACCCAGCCGCGGTCCGGGGTCGAGAGGGTCTGGCCGAGGTGGTAGTCGCCGTGGGTGCGGATCACGCGGCCGCCGACGCCGATCTGCGCGCGCTGGGCGAGCCGCTCGCGGATGTCCTGCCCGCGGCCGGCGATCTCGGCGACGCGCTCGTCGTCGGGGAGCCGCACGAACGCCCGCTCGATGTCCTCGTCGACGGTCGCGCTCAGCAGCGACAGCGCCTCCTGGCTCGGCTCCTCGGGTGAGAACGCGGGGTCGCCCGCGTCGGAGGAGAGCACGTTGTGCATCTCCGCGGTGACGTGGCCGAGGCCGCCGAGGCGGTCGAGGAACACGTCCGGCCGCGACACGATCTGATCCAGCGCGAGGTCCCAGCCGTCGATCGCGTCCGGAAGGAACGTCTGCGCGACGCCGAGCGTGGCGCTCAGCGCCTGGCCCTCGTACTCGTACCAGCCGTGCAGCGGCGCGATGCTCTCGAACCCGTGCTCGGTCAGGAACCTGAGCACCTCGAGCTCGGGGTTGATCCCCGGCTCCAGCTTGCGGAACACCTTCAACACGAGCCGGTCGTCGAACACGAGCGACGTGTTCGACTGCTCGGCGCCGACCGGCCGCGCGGTCGCGGCCTCGCCGACCGGAGGAAACCCGTCGATGCGCTCGAATGCGAACCGCCCCTGCGGCGTCTCGATCGTCTCGCCACGCTCGAGCTTGAGCACGAGCTCGACCGCCTCGGACGCGTCGTTGAGCTCGTCGAACGAGCCGTCGGCGGGCAGCAGCTGGTAGAGCTCGTGCGTGCCGGTCGCGAACCGCGCCTGCACGAGCGTCAGCAGCAGCAGCGGCTGATCCCGCAGCACCGCCGTCTCGACGACCTCGACGCCCGCGACGTGACGCGACTTCGACGCATACCAGCGCTGCTCCTGCAGCCACTCGGGTAGCTCGTCGAGTGCGACGAGGCGTTCGATGTCGACGGGGAGCTGAACGGGATCAGCCATCTTCCTCCTGTTCGGAGAGCTCGAACCAGTAGAAACCACGGGCGCCGAGGGTCAGCAGGTATGGCAGCTGACCGATGCCGGGGAACCGGGCTCGGCCGAACAGCTCCACGGGGCGCCGGCCCTCGTAGGCGCGCAGGTCGAGCTCGACCGCCTGCGCGGAACGCGCGAAGTTGTGAACGCACAGTACGAGATCGTCCTCGAACCGGCGGAGATGGGCGAACACCCGCGAGTTCGACGTCTCGATCGGCTCGAACGTGCCGAAGCCGAACACGGGGTGCTCCTTGCGGAGCGCGATGAGACGGTGCAGCCAGCGCAGAACCGAGGTCGGGGTGCGCAGCTGGGCCTCGATGTTGACCGCCTGGAATCCGTAGACGGGGTCCATCAGCGACGGCGCGTACAGCTGCGCGAAGTCCGCGCGCGAGAAGCCGCCGTTGCGGTCGCCGGACCACTGCATCGGGGTGCGTACGCCATCGCGGTCGCCGAGGAACATGTTGTCGCCCATCCCGATCTCGTCGCCGTAGTAGAGGACCGGCGAGCCGGGCAGCGAGAACAGGACCGCGTGCATCAGCTGGATCTCGTCGCGGCCGTTGTCGAGCAGCGGCGCGAGCCGGCGGCGGATCCCCAGGTTCAGCTTCATTCGCGGGTCCTTCGCGTACTCGCTGTACATGTAGTCGCGCTCCTCGTCGGTGACCATCTCGAGCGTCAGCTCGTCGTGGTTGCGAAGGAACAGACCCCACTGGCTGGTGTCGGGGATGTGGGGCGTGTGCTCGAGGATCTCGTACACCGGGTTGGACTCCTCCCGGCGCAGCGCCATGAACATCCGCGGCATCACCGGGAAGTGGAACGCCATGTGGCACTCGTCGCCCTCGCCGAAGTACTGGACGACGTCCGCCGGCCACTGGTTGGCCTCGGCCAGCAGCACCCGATCCGGATAGCGCTCGTCGATCTCGCGCCGGACCCGCTTCAGGTACTGGTGGGTCTCGGGGAGGTTCTCGCAGTTGGTGTGCTCGCGCTCGAACAGGTAAGGAACCGCGTCCAGCCGGAACCCGTCGAGCCCGAGGTCGAGCCAGAAGCGGAGCACGTCGAGCATCGCCTCGCGGACGTCCGGGTTCTCGTAGTTGAGGTCGGGCTGGTGCGAGAAGAACCGGTGCCAGTAGTACTGGCCGGCGACCGGGTCCCAGGCCCAGTTCGAGGACTCGGTGTCGACGAAGATGACCCGCGCCTCGCTGTAGCGGTCGTCGGTGTCCGACCACACGTACCAGTTGCGCTCGGCCGACCCGGGCGGGGCCTGCCTCGCGCGCTGGAACCAGGGGTGGTCAATCGAGGTGTGGTTCATCACGAGGTCAGCGATCACGCGGATCTGCCGCGCGTGCGCCGCATCGATCAACTGTTTGACGTCGTCGACGGTCCCGTAGTCGGGGTGGACCTTGGTGAAGTCGGAGATGTCGTAGCCGCCGTCGCGCAGTGGCGACTCGTAGAACGGCAGCAGCCAGATGCAGTCGATCCCCAGCCACTGCAGGTAGTCGAGCTTCTCGGTCAGCCCGCGGAAGTCGCCGATCCCGTCACCGTTGGCGTCGTAGAAGCCGCGCACGTGGATCTCGTAGAAGACCGAGCGCTTGAACCACAGCGGCTCGGCCTCGAACCACTGCCTGGTGACGGCCTGGGCGTCGCTCTCCTGCTCGCGCTCGGCGATCGCCGGCCGGCTGGTCGCGGCGCGCTCGGCGGCGAGGATATGGGTCAGGGTCGGGGGGCCGACGCTCACGTCTCAACCCTCATCAGGTGGGCCTGCCTTGTTCCCGGCTCGAGGAGCACGTAGTTCGGTCCGATCCGCCACTGGTAGCTCTCGTCGGAGAGCAGGTCGTGGGCGGTGAAGCTCGGCGCGAGCCCGAGCGACGCGGGCACGGTCACCGCTCCCGCCTGCGCCTGATGGGGGTCGACGTTGATCACGCAGATCACGGTATTGCTCGTCGTCTGCTTGGCGTACGCGATCAGCGCCTCGTTGGCGGTGTCGAGGAACGTGACATTCGACAGGTGCTGGAGCGCCGGGTTCTCGCGGCGGATGAAGTTCAGCTGCTGGATCGCCGGCAGCAGTTCGCCTCCCAGCACGCGCTGCTTGATCTCGTACTTCTCGGAGTGCAGGTACTCCTCGGATCCCTCCCGGACGGGAACGTTCTCGACGTTCTCGAACCCCGAGTAGATCCCGTAGCTCGGGCTCAGCGTCGCGGCCAGCACGAGCCGGGCCTCGAACGCCGGCCGGTCGCCGTGCTGGAGGTAGGCGTGGAGGATGTCCGGTGTGTTGACGAAGAAGTTCGGGCGGAAGTACTCCTGCTCGCCCGAGTGCGCCAGCTCAGAGGCGTACTCGGTCAGCTCGTACGGCGAGTTCTTCCACGTGAAGTACGTGTACGACTGGCTGAAACCGATCTTCGCGAGGTGGCGCATCACCGCGCGGCGCGTGAACGCCTCCGCGAGGAACACGACGTCACGGTCGCGCGCGTGGACCTGCTCGATCATCCACTCCCAGAACGCGAACGGCTTCGTGTGCGGGTTGTCGACGCGGAACACCTTGACGCCGCAGTCGACCCACTGGAGCATCACGTCGAGCAGCGCCTGCCACAGCCCCTGCCAGTCGGGCGAGTCCCAGTTGACGTTGTAGATGTCCTGGTAGCGCTTGGGCGGGTTCTCGGCGTACTTCAGGGTCCCGTCCGGCCGGCGGTGGAACCACTCGGGGTGCTCACGGAGCCACGGGTGATCGGCGGAGGCCTGGATCGCGAAGTCGAGCGCGATGTCGATGCCGTGGTCGGCGGCGGCGCGCGTCAGCCGGCGGAGGTCGTCGATCGTGCCGAGGTCGGGATGGACGGCGTCGTGCCCGCCGTTCTCGTCGCCGATCGCCCACGGCGAGCCCGGGTCCTCCGGCGCGGCGATCAGCGAGTTGTCGCGGCCCTTGCGGTTGGTGTGGCCGATTGGGTGGATCGGCGGCAGGTAGAGCACGTCGAAGCCGAGCTCGGCGAGCCTCGGGAGCTGGCGCTCGACGCCCTCCAGCCCTCCCCATGAGCGCGGGAACAGCTCGTACCACGAGCCGAATCGGGCGCGGACACGGTCGACCTCGATCGCGAGCGGCTCCGCGACCGAGGCGTCGTCGTGGCGCTCCTGGACCCGCTCGACCACCTCGAACAGCTCGGGCCCGAGCACGACATCGTGCTTGGCAGCCTCGGGGATCGCGGGGTCCTCGAGCGAGCGCACGGCGTGGTCGATCAGCGACCCGGACACGGCGTCCTCGGCCCGCGCGGCGGCCCTGCGCAGCAGCACGAGCCCCTCGGAGAGCTCGCCCTCGAACGTCCGGCCCGCTCGGCGTCGAGGCTCGCCGGAAAGGGCCGCGTTCGAGTCATCCGGCTGCTCGTGCTGTCCGGCCTCGAGCTTGCGCCGCAGCTCGTCGCGCCAGGTCCCGAACGCGTCGGTCCACGCCTCGACCGTGTACTCGTAGCGACCGGTCCGGTCCACCGGGAAGCTCCCGGCCCAGCGGACGCCGCCGAGATGGGCGTCGATCCGCTCCATCTCCGACTCCTCCCAGTTGCCCTCGGGGGCGCGGTGGCGAACTACGGCGCGCAGCAGCTCGTGGCCGTCGCGAAACACGTCGGCCTCGACGCGCACCGTGTCGCCGACGCATCGCTTGGCCGGATACCGTCCGCCGTCGACCGACGGCGACGGGTACTGGATCACGATTCGGGTCGGTGCCCGCCGGGCAGCTTTCGGCCTCCCGCCACGGGCGGCCGACGTCTGGGTTCGCGTCGCGGAACTGGCCATGACCTCAACATACCCACGTGCTGAATCTCAAGCGCTCGAGTGGCGTACAACTTCACATCACCTCGCTGCCCGCAGGACGCCTCGGTCCTGAGGCGTACCGTTTCGTCGACTGGCTGGCGGCCGCGGGACAGTCGTGGTGGCAGACGCTGCCGCTCGGGCCGCCCGACCGGTACGGGTCGCCGTACAAGTCGCGCTCCGCGTTCGCCGCGTGGCGAGGCCTGCTGCACGATCCCCGGGCTTACGTAAGCCCGGAGGAACTGCTCGATTTCCGCGAGCGCCACTCGTTCTGGATCGGCGATTGGGAGCGGTTCGCCGGCGTCAGCGCCGGGGCCGATCAGGTCCGCTTCGAGCGTGAGTGGAGCGCGCTTCGCCGGTACGCGCTCGATCGCGGAGTGCGCCTGTTCGGCGACGTGCCGATCTACGTGGCCCCCGGGAGCGCCGACCACGCGCTCCATCCGGAGCTGTTCCAGACCGGCCTCGTCGCCGGGGCGCCGCCGGACGCGTTCGCGGCGAGCGGGCAGCTATGGGGCAACCCGCTGTACGACTGGCCGGTGCTCAGCCGCCGCCGCTACCGGTGGTGGACCGAACGGCTCCGACGGACGCTCGAGCTGTTCGACCTCGCCCGGATCGACCACTTCCGCGGCTTCGTCGCGTACTGGGCGGTGCCGGCCGGCTCGCGCACCGCGCGCGACGGCCGCTGGCAGCGCGGGCCCGGACGCGCGGTGTTCGACGCGATGGCGCGCGGGCTCGAGCTCGACGGACCGCTTCCGCTCGTCGCCGAGGACCTCGGCGTGATCACCCCGGCCGTCCGGCGGCTGCGCGACGAGCTCGGCCTGCCCGGGATGGTCGTGCTGCAGTTCGCGTTCGATCCCGACGACCCGCACGGCCCCCACCGGTTCGAGAACCACGTGGAGAACCGGGTGATCTACACGGCCACCCACGACCACGACACGATCGGCGGCTGGTACGAGTCGCTCGACCCGGGGCAGCGCGAGGCGGTGAACGCGGAGTTGTCCGCGCGCGGGCTGCGGGCAGGGCGCCAGCCGTGGTGGACGCTGATCCGCCTGGCGTTCTCCTCGCCGGCGCGGCTCGCGATGGTGCAGGCGCAGGATGTGCTTGGGCTAGGCAGCGAAGGGCGGATGAACTACCCCTCGCGGGCGACCGGGAACTGGCGGTGGCGGCTGCGGGCCGGAGCGCTCACTCCGGCCCTCGCGCGGAGGCTGCGTGTGCTCACCGAGGAGGCCGGTAGGCTGCCGGAATGAGCTACACGATCAAGAACCTCCAGGAGATCGAGGACGTCGCTCCGAAGTTCGGCTTCGATGAGGTCCAGGAAGCGCGGTTCCCGCGGAAGGACCTGAACTCCGAGACGGTCGGACTCGCGTTCCATCGCGTCAAGCCGGGCCGGCGGCAGGCGTTCGCCCACCGCCACGAGGAGGCCGAGGAGGTCTACGTGATCCTCTCGGGCGACGGGCAGATGAAGCTCGACGATGAGGTGATCGCGGTCTCGAAACTCGACGCGATCCGCGTCGCACCGACGATCGCGCGGGCATTCGAGGCCGGCCCCGACGGGCTCGAGCTGCTCGTGTTCGGCCCCCGGATGGCGGGCGACGGCGAGGTGCTGCGCGAGGACTTCTGGGCGGCGTAGGCCGGCCCGGGCTAGCTCCGCAGCCGGAACCAGGCCACGATCGCCGCAGCCCGCGCGCTCGACTTGAGGTGTCGGTAGGTGTACGTCGTGTCGCCGCGGAGGCGCTGCCAGCGGGTCGTCTCATAGCCGACCAGCGATGACGGTCGCGCGCGGACGGGCATCCCGTCGCGCTCCAGCACGTTCAGCGCGCGCTCCGCGATCGCGACCTGGCCGAACGCGGTCGGGTGAACGTGGTCGACCATCACGTGGTTGCGCGCGCCGAAGTCAAAGAGATCGAGAATCAGCGCTCCGTGCGCGCGAGCGGCCGCTTCGATCGTCGCGTTCAGCTCGTGCACCTTCGCGCCCGCGCGGGGGCGGCCCAGATCGAGCGGCGCGGTGAGCACGAGCACGCGATCGCAGTGGGCTTCCAGCACGGCGAGCGCGCGCTCGTAGGACTCCCCGAACGCGCGCGCGTCCCAATCGACGCCGCGCACGTCGTTGACGCCGATGTACAGGCAGCCGAGGTTGTATCGGCGGCCGAGCTCCGCGCCGTCGCGCTCGAACCGCGGGATCTGCTGCTCGACGACGTCGCCGGCAGTCGCCCCGTCGACGGCGTAGCCCGTGTACGGAAGCCCGAGTCCCCGCGCCACCCACAACGCCCACGATTGCAGGGCCACGCCCCACTGCAGCTCGCCGCCGCCGTTCGTGATCGAGTCGCCGAGAGCGAGCACGCCTAGCCTCACAGCGGAAGATCATCCCATCGGGGAATCGGGCGAGGAGCAGCGCGCGCCCGTTGCGGACCGCGCTCTGCGGTGGAAGAATCCGCTGCAGATCTCGAGTTGCCTAGACGCGTAGCAGTTGCATTGATCACGATCGGGCTGGCGGTGCCGGCGGTCGCGCTCGCAATGCCGAAGACGTCGCCGCCGAGCCAGAAGCAGCGCACCGCGATCCTGAAGGCGTTCGGAAGCCGCACGAGGGCCCAGTCCGACTGCATGGTCGTGCTGCTGGCGGCGTCGAACCACAAGTACGCGACCGTCCGGCCGCACGTCAATCACGCATGCGCGAAGTACGCGTTCAACGGCACGAACGTGTTCAAGAACACGTCGGACAACATGTGGAAGCGGGCGTTCGAGGGCAGCTCGTACCGCTGCCCGCTGCGGAACATCCCGGTGCGGGTCCAGCGGGACCTCGCCGTCTGCCCGCACTGATTCGGGCGACCCCCTCCCGCAACGCTGGAGGGGGTCGCCCGCTCGTCTCTCCGCGCGTCGGCGGTCGGAGCTGGAAGACTCCGCCATCGTGACCGCCGGCCGCGAGGACATCCAGGCGGCGGCCGCCGAGCTCGCCGAGCGCCTCCCCGATCCGCTCGAGCCGGTTGCGCGGCTTGCCTACAACTACCGCTGGTCGTGGCTGCCGGGCGCACATGACCTGTTCGCGTCGATCGACCGCGAGCGGTTCGAGCTGTGCCTGCGCAACCCGGTGCGGTTGTTGCAGGAGGCCTCGACCCGGGCGCTGCGGCGAGCGGCCGAGAACGAGTTGCTCGTAGGGCGGGCGCGGGCGCTGTCGCGAGCGGTAGACGAGGAGCTCGCGCGTCCGGCCGCGGGGTTCCTCAATCCGGATCGGCCGGTCGCGTTCCTCTGCGCCGAGTACGGCGTCCATGTCTCGCTGCCGATCTACTCGGGCGGCCTCGGCGCGCTCGCGGGCGACCTGCTGAAGCAGGCCTCCGACCGCGCGATCCCGATGGTCGCGGTCGGCCTGATGTACCGGAAGGGCTACTTCCGCCAGTGGATCGACGCGAGCGGCTGGCAGCACGAGTACTGGATCGACACAGATCCCCAGCGGCTTCCGGCTGCCCGCGTCACCGAGGCCGACGGGACGCCGGTGACGGTCGAGGTTCCGATCTACGACACCCGTGTAGTCGCACACGTCTGGCGGGTCGACGTCGGGCGCGTGCCGCTGTTCCTGCTCGACTCCGAAGTCTCGGCCAACGGGACGATGGAGCGGTGGATCACCGCGCGGCTGTACGAAGCCGACCCGGCGATCCGGCTCGCCCAGTACGTGCTGCTCGGCGCCGGCGGGATCATGGCGCTGTCGAAGCTGGGGATCGAGCCGGACGTGGTCCACCTCAACGAGGGGCACGCCGCGCTGGCGCCGCTCGCGCTCGCGGCTGAGATGAACGTCGGAGGCGGCAACGGCGATGCGATCGCCGCGGCCAGGGCGCGGACGGTGTTCACCACCCACACCCCGGTCGCTGCCGGCAACGACGCGTATCCCGCGGCGCAGGTCGACGCCGCGATCGCGGGGCTCGCGGCCCGGCTGCCGATTCCCGAGTCCGACGTGATCGCGCTCGGCCGGACCGACCCGAACGACGGCGCCCAGCCGTTCGGCGTGACGCAGGCGGCGCTGCGGCTGAGCGGCTCGGCAAACGCCGTCAGCCGCCGCCATGGCGCGGTCGCCCGCGACATGTGGGCGCCGCTGTGGCCCGGTCGCGAGCCCGAGGCCGTACCGATCGGACACGTCACCAACGGCGTCCACGTCCCGACCTGGATCGGCGCACCGATGCGCGAGTTGCTCGACCGGTGGCTCGGCGGAGATTGGCTCGAGCGGGTCGAGGATCCAGACACGTGGGCGGGCGTGCTCGAGATTCCCGCCGAGGAGCTATGGGATGTCCGCGTCCGCCAGCGCCGCGCCCTGGTCGAGTTCGTTCGCGAGCGCAGCACCCAGAATCGGCTGCTGCGCGGCGACTCCCGGGAGTACGCCGAGGCCGCGGCGCGCGTGTTCGACCCCGACGTGCTGACGATCGGTTTCGCGCGCCGGGTCGCGATATACAAGCGGCTCGATCTGCTGACGCGCGACCCGGAGTGGACGTTCGGGCTGCTCGGCGGCGAGCGCCCAGTCCAGGTCGTGCTCGCCGGCAAGGCGCACCCCCGCGACGAGGAGGCCAAGCAGTCGCTCCAGCGGCTGTTCGGCCTCCGATACGCGCCGGTGATCGGCGAGCGGGTCGTGTACCTCGACGACTACGACCTCGCGACCGCGGCCGTCCTGGTTCGCGGGTGCGACCTGTGGATGAACGTTCCGCGTCCCCCGCTCGAGGCCAGCGGCACCAGCGGGATGAAGTCGATGTTCAACGGCGGGCTCCAGCTCAGTGTGCTCGACGGCTGGTGGGCCGAGGCGTACGACGGTGCGAACGGATGGGCGCTGGCCGGCGAGGTCGATGACAACCACTGGGCGCAGGACGAGCGCGACGCGGTCGCGCTGCACGCGCTGCTCGACGATCAGGTCGTACCGGAGTTCTACGCGCGCGATGAGGCCGGTCTGCCGCGGCCGTGGATCGACCGCATGCGGGCCTCGCTGCGGACGCTTGGACCGCGGTTCAGCGCGGCGCGGATGCTCGACGAGTACGTCGAGGGCCCGTACCGCGCGGCGGCGCTAGCGCTCGACGTCTGACAGCGGCCGGGGGGGCGGCCCGACGTACTTCGCGGTCGGCCGTATCAACCTGCCCTCGCGCTTCTGCTCCAGGATGTGCGCCGACCAACCGGCCGTCCGAGCGCACGTGAACATCGGCGTGAACAGCTCCGGCGGCACCTCGGCGAAGTCGAGCACGACGGCCGACCAGAACTCCACGTTGGTCGCCAGCACGCGGTCGGGCTTGCGTGCCTGGAGCTCCGCGAGCGCGGCCTGCTCGAGTGACTCGGCGACTTCGACCCGCGGCGCCCCAAGCTGCTTGGCGGTCCGACGCAGCACCCGTGCCCTTGGGTCCTCGGCTCGGTAGATGCGATGGCCGAAGCCCATCAGCCGGTCGCCACGGTCGAGCAGATCCT
Organism: Solirubrobacteraceae bacterium; assembly: GCA_036490875.1. Classification (GTDB taxonomy): domain Bacteria; phylum Actinomycetota; class Thermoleophilia; order Solirubrobacterales; family Solirubrobacteraceae; genus Palsa-465. Next base: position 6,538 of record DASXDA010000106.1, on the reverse strand, counting down.
TGACGTAACGGTCGGCATCTCCCATCTGGGCCACCTCGTCGAGCATCGTCAGCACGCGGGACGGGGCGCCTCCGTGCAGTGGCCCGCTGAGCGCGCCGACCGCGCCGCTCAGCGCGGCGGCGACGTCGGCGCCGGTCGAAGCGATCACGCGAGCGGTGAACGTCGAGGCGTTCATGCCGTGCTCCGCCGCCGAGATCCAGTACGCGTCGATCGCCTCGACGTGGTCGGGGTTGGCCTCACCGCGCCACCGGATCAGGAATCGCTCCGCGATCCGAGTGGCCTTGTCGACTTCACGCTGGGAGACCGGGGGCTTTCCAATCCCTCGCGCCGACTGAGCGACGAACGACAGCGCCATCACCGATGCCCGCGCGAGGTTGTCGCGCGCCTCCTCATCGGAGATGTCGATTAGCTGCCCGAAGCCCCACTGCGGGCCCAGCATCGCAAGTGCCGACTGGACGTCGACGCGCGGATCGCCGGAGTGAACGCTGAGCGCATTCGGCTCAGCCGGCGGCATTCCGGGCAGCAGTTTGCCGTCGACCAGGAGTCCCCAGACCTGGCCGAACGGAACGTTGCCCACGAGCTCCTCGATGTCGACGCCGCGGTACCGCAGCGCTCCCCCCGCGCGGTCTGGCTCCGCGATCTCGGTCGCGAACGCGACTACGCCTTCGAGACCTGACTGGACTTCTTGGGTTGCTGTCATGTCGTGCGAGCTCCTGGGCGGCGTGGGCGTGAGTCTTGGCAGCCGCACAGGCTAGACCCTTGCCCGCTGCGGTTAGGCTCTGCTGCGGTGAACGAGCTGCTGCTCCAGTCGGCGACCGAGCTCGCGGGCCTGATCCGCACCGGCGAGCTGTCCTCCCTGGAGTTGGTCGAGGCGTCGCTGCGGCGGATCGACGAGCTGGAGCCGACGATCAACGCGTTCACGCACGTCGCGAACGATTCCGCGCTCGCGGCGGCGCGGGAGGTCGGACCGGGCGATCCGCGTCCTTTTGCGGGCGTCCCGATCGCGGTCAAGGACAACCGGCCGGTCGCGGGGATGCCGATCACACTCTGCAGCGACCTGTTCGGCGACCTCGTCGCCCACCACGACGCGTTCCTCGTCCGCCGGCTGCGCGAGGCCGGGTTCGTGATCGTCGGCAAGACCGCGCTCCCCGAGATGGGGATCCTGCCGACCACCGAGTCGCGCCGGTTCGGCCCGACGCGCAATCCGTGGGGGCTCGACCGGACGCCGGGCGGGTCGAGCGGCGGCTCGGCGGCTGCGGTCGCCGCGGGGATGGTGCCGATCGCCCACGGCAACGACGGAGGCGGCTCGACCAGGATCCCTGCCGCGTGCTGCGGTCTGGTTGGGCTGAAGCCTGCGCGGGGCCGGATCTCGGTCGGCCCCGACGCCGGCGACAGCTTCCTGGTCCAGGACGGCGTCCTGACCCGGACGGTCGGCGATACCGCTCAGCTGCTCGACCTGCTCGCCGGCTACGAAATCGGTGACTCCACGTGGCTGGGGGAGCCCGATGTGCCGTACGCCGAGGCGGTCGCCGACGAGCCGGGGCGGCTGCTGGTCGGCCTCGCCACCCATCCGCCGCTCCACGGCGCGGAGCTCGATCCGGTGTGCGAACAGGCCGCCCGTGACGCCGCCGACCTGCTCGGGTCACTCGGCCATGACGTCGACGAGATCCAACCGCCCGAGCCGCCGTGGTCGGACCCCGAGCTGCTGCCCGACTTCACGCGGGCGTTCGGCCCCAACATCGCGATGACCGTGCTGATCGGCGGCCGGATCCGCGGCCGTGACGCGACCGAGGACGACGTCGAGCCGCTGACGTGGACGATCTACGAGCACGCTCGCGAGCACGACTCGCTCGCCTACCTGAGCGCGATGGGCAAGCTCCAAGGGTTCGCCCGCACGATCATCGCCTACCTCGAGCAGTTCGACGTGGTAGTCACTCCGGCGCTCGCGCAGCGACCGCTGCCGATCGGAGAGGTCAACGGCCTCGGCCCGGATCCGTGGGACCACTACCGGCGCTCGGGTCATTTCACGCCGTTCACGGCGGTCTGCAACGTCACCGGCCTGCCCGCGGTGGCGCTGCCGCTCTATCAGGGCGACGATGGGTTGCCGACCTCGGTCCAGCTGATCGGCCGGCCGGCACGCGAGGACGTGCTGCTGGCGGTCGCTGCGCAGCTCGAGCGGGCCCTGCCGTGGGCCGACCGGCTCCCAGAGCTGACAGTCGCGACCTAGTCCTGGCCGACCACGTCGCCGACGGTCGGCTGGCGCGGCTTGTCGCTGAGCTGGGGTCCGCCGTCCCCCTCGCCGGCACGCATCCGCTCGGCGGCCTCGCCGGTGTCCCGCTCGGGCGCGCGCGCGTCGTCGGCTTCGATCTGCCGTGCGCTGCCTTCCTCGGCGTCAGGAACCTGCCCGGCGTAGGAGTCGTTGTCGGTACGCAGCTCCTGGTCGGCGAGGTCGATCGAGTAGTAGTCGCGCAGCGCGCGGTCGTCTCCCTCCGAAAGCGCCTCGCCGGCCTCGACCTCGGGCGCGCTCTGGATGTGCCTGGTGGTGTACGGGACACGGAGCTCGTCGTCCTCGTGCTTGAGTCGCGCGAGCGGCACGAACACCTCCCGCTTGTCGTCGATTCCGAGCGACGTCTCGACCGTCACCCACATCACGGCGCCGCCGTCGCCGGCTGCGTACAGACGCTTGACCTTCCCGATCTTCGCCCCCTCGTGGTCCCAGACTGTCGCGCCCGGGAGTCCGCCGACGTCCTCAATTGCCGATGCCATTCGCTCTCCTTCCTGCTCGGGCTTCGAGAGGGCGCTACCCGGTTCTGTGTCAGCCGACGCCGAGCACCGCGCGCATCGGCTTCGGCAGTACGCCGAGCCGCTCCGCGTCGGCGGTCCCTTGACGGGAGATCAGGGGAACCTCGAGTAGCTCTGCCTCATCCCATGTCGCGAACGCGGCCGGTCCGGTCAGCAGCTCGATCAGCCGCAGCGTGCGTTTGACGATCGGCAGCGGGAGCCGCAGGAGCGGCCGGTGGCGGCGCAGCGAGCGCAGCACGCAATCGACGATCTCGGCGTATGTGAGCGTCTCGGGCCCGGCGAGCTCGTAGCGGGCGCCGGCAGAATCGGCGCCCAGCGGCCCGTCGGGCAGCGCTGCCATCACGCAGTCGGCCACATCCTCGGCCCAGATCGGCTGGAAGCCGGCGCGTCCCGCCCCCGAGATCGGCATCACCGGCAGCAGCGACATCCGCTCGAGCAGCGTGATGAAGTGATCGCTCGGCGAGTAGACCATCGACGGGGCGAAGATCGTCGAGTGCAACGAGGAGTCGAGCAGCGCGCGCTCCGCGATCGCTTTGGCGCGCATCAGCCGCGCGGGACTGCGGGTCGACGCTCCGAGCGTCGAGAAGAACACGAACCGACCGACCCCGGCCCGCTCGGCCGCCTTCACCAGCCGCCAGGTCGCGATGCCGTCGAGCTCCTCGATCGAGCCGCCGGGCTGGTCGCGGATCGTCGAGGCGAGGTGCACGACCGTGTCGACGCCACGGAGGGCGTGCCTGAACGAGAACGGGTCGGCGAGGTCGCCGAGCGCGATCTGGACGCGCACCCGCTGCGCCTCGAGGCGGCGCGGATCGCGCACCAGGCACCGCACCGGCAGTCCCCCGGCGGTCAGCCGGCGGAGCAGCGGCAGTCCAATCGTCCCGGTGGCGCCCGTCAGGAGCAGCACTTAGCCGGTTGGCGTCGTCGCAGGCGAGACCACGGAGCGGGAGGCTATCGATGGGCATCGTCCGTAGAATTGGCGCGCCCCGAACCGAAGTCGAAGACAGGAAGACAGAACCTATGGCCTACGTGATCGCCGAGCCCTGCATCGGCACGAAGGACAATTCGTGCGTTGAGGTCTGCCCGGTCGACTGCATTCATCCGACCCCCGACGAGCCCGACTACGACAGCGTCGAGATGCTCTACATCGACCCGGAGGAGTGCATCGACTGCGACGCGTGCGTCGAGGCCTGCCCGGTTGACGCCTGCTTCGCCGAGGACCAGCTCCCGGACGAGTGGCAGCAGTACACGAAGCTCAACGCGGACTACTACGGCAAGAGCTGATCCAGTACCGCCCGGGCCGCGTTGTGTCCGGGGATCCCGCTGACGCAGCCGCCACGGCGCGCGCCGGCGCCGCATAGCCATACGTTCGCGTGCCGGGTCTCGACGCCCCAGCCGCCGAGCTCGTGATCGGATTCGGCGAACGGCCACGTCAGGTCCCCATGGAAGATGTGGCCGCCGGGCATTGCCAGTTGCTGTTCGATGTCGGTGGGTGTGAGCGCTTCGAGGCACGGGCGCCCGTCGGCGTCGACCGCGAGGCAGTCCTCGAGCGGCTCGGCGAGGTTGCTGTTGACCGACTCGAGCGTGGCCTTGACCGCGGCTTGCTTGGCGCTTTCGGGGTCGGTCGCGAATAAGCGCGCGGGCATGTGGAGCCCGAAGAGCGTGAGGGTGTGGTGTCCCCTGGGGACGATCGAGGGGTCGGTCAGCGAGTGGCAGTACAGCTCGCACGGAGGCGTCGCGGGGATCTGGTTGTCGGCCGCCTCTGCGTAGGCGCGCTGCAGTTGGTCGTAGCCCTCGTTGACGTGGAAGGTGCCTCTGAATGACTCGGTGCCGCCTTCCAGGGGGCGCGGCAGGCGCGTGACGAGCATGTTGAGCTTCAGCTGTGCGCCCTCCGGCGGCGGCTCGGTCGCTGGGTCGCCGGTGAGGCGCGCGAGCACGGTTGGAGCGACGTTGGCCAGGACGTGGTGCGCCGTGTGGGTGGCGCCGTCCGCACAGGTGATTTCCGCGTTTTCTCCATCCGTCTGGATTGCCGTGACCTCTTCGCCGGTGCGGAGCTCGGCGCCGGTGTCGCGCGCGGCACTCGCCAGAGCCGCTGTGAGCGCCCCCATCCCGCCCACCGGGACACACCATTCGCCGCCGAGCACGTGGTAGAGGAAGCAGCGGTTCTGGCGCAGGTCGGCGTCGTGGAGGTCGGCAAAGGTCCCGATCAGCGCATCGGTCGCGAGCTCGCCGCGGATCCCGTCGTCGTCGATGGCTTGCTCGAGGGTTTCCCCGATCGGCAGCTCGAACAGGGCCTCCCAGGCTGCGTCGTCGCCGACGAGTGCGCACAGCTCATCACGGCTTCGCAGCGGCTCGGTCAGGGTCGGGAACACGCTTTTCGCCGCCCGGTCGACCAGCGGCTGCAGGCGTCCTTGGGCCTCGAGCGCGCGGGCGGGGCGGCGGGGGCGGAGCTCGACGTTCACGCCAAGCTGCTCGAGCAGCGTTCTCGGAAACAGGCTGACCAGGTACGCGTAGCGCGACAGGCGTGCGTCGACCCCGGGGAACACCTGTTGCGAGACCGCCGCTCCACCGAGGTGGCTCGAGCGTTCGAGGACGAGCACCGAGCGACCGGCACGGCCGAGCAGTGTGGCCGCGACCAGCCCGTTGTGACCTCCGCCGACGACGACCGCGTCGTGCGGCGCCGACGGCACGGACCTAGGCCATCGGCAGCGACATCCCGGCGGGCTTCGGAGCCGCGGCGGGAGCCGGCGCCTGCATCACCGGAAGCTCGATCGGCGACAGTGCGATCAGCCCGCGCGCCGCGTGCGAAAGTGCCTGGGCGGCCGGGTCGTCCGGGTCAGAGAGGACGACCGGGATGCCCGCATCGGACTGCTCGCGGAGCGCCATCGTCAGCGGCACGTTCGCGAGCAGCGGGACGTCGAGCTCCTCGGCCAGGAGCCTGCCGCCGCCCTCGCCGAACAGCTCGTAACGCTCGCCCGCCGGTGTCACGAACGCCGACATGTTCTCGATCACGCCCGCGATCTCGAGCTTCAGCTTTGAGGCCATCTCGGCGGAGCGCCGCGCGACCTTCTGCGCGACGGCCTGCGGCGTGGTCACGATCACGAACTTCGCCTGCGGGAGCAGCTGCGCGAGCGTCATCGATACGTCGCCGGTGCCGGGCGGCAGGTCGATCAGGAGGTAGTCGAGCACGCCCCAGTCGACGTCCTCGAGGAACTGCTGCAACGCCTTGTGGAGCATCGGCCCGCGCCACACGACCGCGGCATCCTGCTCGATGAAGAATCCGATCGACATCACGCTGATGCCGTCGTGGGCGGTCAGCGGCATGAGCTTGCGCTCCGCGTTGACGCGGGGCCGCTCAGCACCGAGCCCGAGCATCCGCGGCTGCGAGTAACCCCACACGTCGGCGTCGAGCACCCCGACCTGCTTGCCACTGGCGGCCAGCGCCGCGGCGAGATTTGCGGTTACCGTCGACTTGCCGACGCCGCCCTTACCCGAGCCGACGCAGATCACATTCTGCACCTGGGCGAGCGCCCCCTCGGGGAGGGTGGGGCGGCCGAGCTTGCGGCCGAGGCTCTGCTTCTCGTCGTCAGAGAGCACGTCGAAGCTGACATTCACGTGCGTGACGCCGTCAAGCCCCCGCACCGCCTCCGCGACCCCGGTCTGGAAGTGGCTGCGGATCGGGCATCCGGGCGTCGTCAGCGAGACCATCACGTCGATGACCCCGTTGTCGTGGATCTCG
>DASXDA010000105.1:0-79589 GCA_036490875.1 Solirubrobacteraceae bacterium | reverse complement strand
AAGCTCTCCGCAAGTAGCTTCGCTTCACGCTCGGGCCCTTCGCCGGCGATCTCGGAGGCTTCGATCTCGACAAATGGCCACGCCAGACGGGAGGCGATGCCCTTGGCAAACGTTGTCTTGCCGGTGCCGGGAGGGCCGAAGAGGACGATCGCTCTGGGCGGCGAAACGGCATGGCGCGCAGCCAGCCGCGGCTCGGCGAGTGGCAGGATCACCCGGCGCTCGATGATCTGCTTGGCTTCGTCGAGGCCGCGCAGCTCCTGCCACAGGCCCGGATGGATCAGGTGGGCGCCGAGCTCCTCAAGCGCTGCCGGTACCGAAGCGCCGATTGCCGGCAGCTCATGCTCTAGGTAGCGCATCGCACTCGCCGTCCGATAGCCGTACCGCTCGAACGCGGCCAGAAGCGGGCTGGCTTCTTGAACGACCGTGGCTAGCTTCCGGGCCCCGCCCTCGGCAAGCTTCAGTTCGAGCTCGCTCAGCAGTTGCTGGGCAAACTCGTCACCTTCCTCATCTGGTGCGACACTGAGCCGGTAGATCCATCCAACGGCCGCAGCCACGCTCCCGAGCGCTATCCCAACCACCTCGCCATCGCGCTCGGCAACCAGCGTCGAGGCGGTGCCCGAGCTGATCAGCTCGACGGCCTGGTCGAGCGTGACCCCGTCGGACCCCACCGGCACCGATCCCGACTGCTGCCACAGACGCAGGATCGATGCGAGGTCGCCTGGCTTGTAGGGCCGGATCGTCCCCCTCATGAGTGAAACGATGAGCGAAGCCGCCGCTACATGCAACTCGACCGAGCAACTGACGCACCGAGTCGACCGCAGGACAGCGGACTGGCGGGTCTTGCGCTGACTTCTGGTTTGCAGGCCTCCGCCGCGTACTGGGGGCTTGCGCATCGCGCGAAACGAGCAGGCCTCCGTCCAAACAGCAGAGCGCTCCTTCGGGCTTACTGGTCCGGCAGTCTCGATTCCGATACGGGACGGGTGGGATGCATGGGACGGTAGCCCATGCCCGCTCAGGGCGTGTCCGGGTTCGTGGCGCTTCCTTACTCCCGTGAACCTGCAGGACAGAGTCCTTGACTTGAGCTCCCGGCGGGCGGAGACTGCCTCTGGGGTCAGAAGCGTGGACCATTCCACGAGGAGGCCGCTCAGATGTCTGTCTCTGAGGATCCCGCACCGGAACCCAAACCTGCGGCCAACGTCGCCCCGACAGGATCGACGGCCAGCAGCGGAGGTTCCGGTCAGACCGTCGGCGGGGCGATCCTCGCGGGCATCGGCGGCCTGCTGCTGATCGGGGCAATCGCGCTCGTCGTGATCCACCTGACCCAGCGCTCCGACGGCTACTACACGTCATCCACGCTGCAGGTGGCGTCCTCCGGATACGCGGTCACCTCCGAGGGGCTGGAGATCGGCAGCCTCCCGAGCTTCGCGAACGACATCGTCGGCCGGGTGAGAGTCACCGCCAGGAGCACCAACGGGCGCCCGCTGTTCGTCGGAATCGCGCCTCAGCAAGCCCTCAACGCCTACCTGGGAAACGTGGCTCGCAGCCGGGTGACCGACATCTCCGACCACACCGCCTCGTACAAGACGCTGACGGGGGGCCCGCCGGCCGGCCCTCCAGGCCGCCAGAGCTTCTGGCAGGCGTCGAGCAGCGGAGGCGACCAGGTCAGCACTGCGTGGGATGTCAAGGAAGGCGACTGGGCGATCGTCCTGATGAACGCAAGCGGCGCTCCCGCCGTAAGCGCAGCGGTCGTGGTGGGCGCGAAGACCAACATCCTGCTCTGGGTCGGCCTCGGCCTGTTCGTCGTCGGGCTGATCTTCGGCGGAGCGGGCGTCGCGATGCTCGTGACCAACCGGTCGCGGTGAGCGTCCCCTACAACCGCACGCGCAGACTGCTCGTCAAAGCCTTCCCGCCCACCGTCGCGCTCACCGTCAGCTTGTAGGTTCCGCGGGCGGCCGCGGAGCCGCCCAACTGGCGGTTCCACGCGAGCGTGGCCCAGCCGGGATTGCCGGTGGCGCGGGCGATGACCGTCGGGCTGCCGCCGTGGGGGGTGACGGACAGGGTGACCGCGGAACGGAGGCTCAGGACGTAGCGGACGGTGACCGACGAAGCCGCGACCGTCGAGGTCAGCGCGAGCACGCCGGCGGTCCCCGATGAGGTGACCACAGACGAGCCGCGCGCGGTGGAGAGCAGCCGCAGCTGGTTGTCGGAGGTGTCGTCGGCGTACACGTTGCCGAGCTGGTCGACCGCGACGGCGTCCGGGTAGTTCAGCTGGGCGCTGGTCGCGGGGCCGCCGTTTCCGCACCCCGGCGCCACCGCGCACCCGGTGCCGTTGCCGGCGATCCGGGAGATCGTGCCGGCGGCATTGATCTTGCGCACCTCGTTGTCGCCGCCGTCGGCGACGTACACGTTCTTGTGCTGGTCGACCGCGACGCCATCCGGGCCACCGAGGGTCGCGTTGGTGGCCGGGCCTCCGTCACCGCACGACGGCGCGGATGCGCAGACCGCGCCGGTGCCGGCGATCCGGGCGATCGCGCCGCCCGGCGAGAACCTGCGGATCTCGTTGTTCCCGTCGTCGGCGACGTACACGTTCCCCGCTCCGTCGACGGCGACTCCGGCCGGGAAGCCCAGCTGCGCGCTCGTCGCGGCGCCGCCGTCGCCGCAGCCGGGCGCCTTCGGGCAGGGCTCGCCGGTGCCCGCGATCCGGCTGATCTTCCCCGCGGGCGTGACCTCGCGGATCTCGTTGTCGCCGGCGTCGCCGATGTAGACGTTGCCCAACTTGTCGACGGCCACTCCGAACGGCGAGCTCAGTTGGGCGGCGGTCGCGGCGCCGCCGTCGCCGCAATTCGGGGGGCCGGCGCACGGGGTGCCGGTGCCGGCGAACCTGGTGATCCTCCCGCCCGGCGCGACCTTGCGGATCTCGTTGTCAAGCGTGTCGGCGATGTAGACGTTCCCGGACTGGTCGACCGCGACGCCGTCGGGGAAGCTCAGCGTCGCGGCCGTCGCCGCGCGGCCGTCGCCGCACCCCGGCGGCGCGGAGCACTGGGTGCCGCTGCCGGCGATCGTCGTGATGCTGCCGCCGACCCCGAGCTTGCGGACCACGTTGTCGCCCCAATCAGCGACGTACGCGTTGCCCGCCTTGTCGAGCGCGACCCCGATCGGATAGGCGAGCAGCGCGCTGCTCCCAGCGCCGGCGTCGCCACAGCTCGGCGGTGTGCCGCAGGCGACGCCCGAGCCCGCGAGCGGCCAGACCGAGTAGCCGAACGCCTGACTGGCGAGCGCCACCGAGCACAGCGCCGTCACGGACACCAAGACCAGCGCCAGCTTGCTACGACCGCCCCACATCCTCTCCCGATTGTCGCGCCTGGCGCGGTCAGAGGCGCTATCGAGCTCAGGCGCGCTCTACGCGAGCATGACGGTCGAGTAGCGCCCGACCTGGAGGCGGACCGCGGTTGGCATCCCGAAATCGCGGGCGACCTGGGCTCCCGCGCCGATCACGCTCGCCTCGATCCGGTGGCCCAGATGCTGGATCGAGGCGCCGCCGAGGACGATCGAGTGGTCGACCTCCGCGCCGTCGAGCCTCGCGCCGGGCCCTACCGACGTGTATGGCCCGATGAACGTGTCGATCAGCTCGGCCGAGCCGCCAATCACCGCCGGGCCCCGGACCGTCGTCCGCTCCAGCCGGGCGCTCGGATGGATCGCGACCCGGCCCTCGATACGAACCGTCGGCAGCTCGCTCTCGACCGGGATGTGGGGAAGCTCGTCGAGGATCATCCGGTTCGCCTCGAGCAGGTGGTCGCACTCGCCCGTGTAACACCAACAGCCGCCGAGCGCGCGGTCGACGACGTTTACGCCCGCCTCGGCGAGGACGGCGACGGTGCCGCCGATCGTGTCGGTGTCGGCGCTGAAGCCGCCGAGCTCCCGGAGTGCACGGGGCGCGAGAATCGCGGCCGGGGAGACGTTGTCGAGCCCCGCGAACTGGCTGCGGCGAACCGCCGAGCGCGCGCCGACGACGGTCGTCTCGGGGAACGAGTGGGATGGCTCGGAGACGAGCAGCACGTCCGGGGCGCCCCGCTCGAACTCCTCGACCGCCTCGCCGAGGCCGGCGGTGACCAGCGCATCGCCCGAGTGGACGAACATCGGGCGGTTGTCTCCGAGCAGCTCACGGGCCGCGAGCAGCGTTTCGAGGGCGGTGTCCGACTCGTTCTGCTCCAGGTACCGAAAGCGCGCGCTGAACCGGTCGCCCTCACCGATCTGCTCGGTCACGTCCTCGATCGTCTCGTGAGAGACGGCGACCGCTATGTCCTGGATCCCGCAGGCAACGAGCGCCCCCGCCGCGTAGCGGACGAGCGCGCGGTTCGCCAGCGGCATCGCGTAGCGCGACCCTCCCTTCAGGCGCTGAACTACGTCGTCCTCCTCGGAGGACGCGCCCGCGAGGATCAGGCCGGTGAGCTCCGCCATGTCGAGCAAACGCCCGGGTGCGTGCGCGGCTTTCGTTGGAAGCCAACCTGGAGGATGAAATTCGTATCAGTCGGCGACCGGACGGGACTCCGAGCGCCCGACGCCGTCCCGCGATCCCCCCGTACGCTTCCCTGCCCGAGTTCCCGAGCCTCAGGAGAAACGTTTGCGCAGACTGGCGACCCGTCTAGAAGGAACGATCTTGATCGAGCCCCAGGTGTTCGGCGACGAGCGGGGATTCTTCTGCGAGACGTATCGACGCAGCGTGTTCGCCGAGCTCGGGATCCCCGAGGAGATGGTCCAGGACAACCACTCGCGCTCGCGTCGCGGCGTCGTCAGGGGCATGCACCTCCAGATCGGCGACGGCGTCGCGAAGCTTGTCCGCTGCGCCCGCGGGGCGATCCTCGACGTCGTCGTCGACGTCCGCCACCTCTCGCCGACGTTCGGCGAGTGGGAGGCGTTCGAGCTGACCGATGAGAACATGCGACTCGTCTACTGCCCGGTCGGCTTCGCCCACGGGTTCTGCACCCTGTCCGAGCAGGCGGATGTGATCTACAAGCAGAGCGCCTACTACTCGCCCGAGCTCGAGCGGGGGATCAAGTACGACGACCCGGACGTCGGGATCGCGTGGCCGGACGGACTCGCGCTCTCCCCCTCGGCGCGCGACGCGAGCGCTCCGCTGCTCAGCGAGGTGGCGGCCGAGCTCCCGTTCGTCTACTAGGCCCCCACCTCGTAGCGCCTGCAAAACCGTCCGTTTTTCGTCCGCCGCTCCTCGCGGCACACATAGGATTCCGACCGCCAAGGAGGGGCACCATCTAATAAGCGGGAGGTGATGATGAAGTCACGCCGAGTGATTTCGGTCGTCGGGATGGCGGTTGTGGGTGTGTTTGCCATCTCGATCACGGGTGCATCGGCAGCGACGCACGGCGTGTGCGTGTTGAGCGGCACGGCGAATTTCTCACCGGGCCTGAAGGCGACAGCGTCGCCATTGAGCTACACGTTCACGGGGAGCTTTGGCAACTGCCAGGGCGTCTCCGGGATCACGAGCGGGTCGGTTAGCGCATCGGGTAGCGGCTCGCTGGGATGTGCCAACGGGAGCTCGTCCGGCACCGCGATCGTCAGCTGGAGCAACGGGACCGCATCGACGATCCCGTTCACCACGACCAGCGCGGCCGCGGTGACCGAGGTCAAGGGGACCGTCAGCTCGGGGACGTTCGCGGGGCTCGCGGCGAAGGCACTGATCGCGTTCACGACGAGCTCGCCGCAGCTGTGCGCGACGACCGGTCTGCCGAGCGCGGCGTTCAAGGGCCCGGCCGAGATCGGTACCTAGGCGACGTCTCGAACGGCCGCGCCCTGAGGGTGCGGCCGTTCGGGCGGCGGGCGTGTGCGCCCGAGCGCTAGCGGCTCACGCCGCGGCGACGGCGCGGCGCAGCAGCTTCGCCGGCCCGCGCCGGTCGGCGGCCAGCCGCTGGTACACCTCTGCGGTCTGCTCGGCCATCTCGCGCACGTCGAACAGCATGCGAAGCCGCTCCTCTCCGGCTGCCGCGAACGCCGCGCGGCGGGCCGGGTCCCGGATCAGTTCGACGATCGCGTCGGCGAGCGGCTCGGGTTCATCGACGGGGACCAGCAGCCCCGTGACGCCGTGCTCGACGGAGTCGCTGTTGCCGGCGACGTCGGTGAGGACCGTCGCGGTCCGCGCGCGCATCGCCTCGAGCGGCGTGTACGGCCCGCCCTCGAACCGCGATGGGAGCACGTACAGGTCGAGCTCTGCGAACGCCGCGGCCGCGCCGGGCAGCGCGTCGAGCCAGTGGAACCTGTCGCCCAGCCCGGCCGACTCCAGCTCGGCCCGGACCAGGTCCTCGTGGAGGCCCGAGCCGATCAGCAGGTAGTGCGCGTCCGGGATTCGGCGGGCGGCGATCCCGCACGCGGCCGCGTATATCTCCGGCGCCTTCTGCCAGGTGAGACGACCGAGGCATCCGACCAGCGGCGTCGTCTCGGCCACTCCGAGACGGGCCCGGAGCGACGGGCGCAGAGGTGCCAGCGGCTCGAGGTCGATCCCGTTACGGATCACGCTGATCCGATCCGGCGGCGCGAGCCGCTTGCCCGCGGCGAACTCCGCCTCGCCCTCGGACACCGCGATCAGCCAGTCGGTTCGCGAGCGCAGGTAGCGCTCCGCGGTCAGCGCCCAGGTCGCGCGGCTGAGCCCGTTCGGCGTGTACGCGACGGGCACCTGCGTGCCGGTGGCGGACAGCCGGCTGATCGCGCCGCCGAGCGAGCTGTGGCCGTGGACGACGTCCGGCCGATAGCGGCGGATCAGCGACCGCATCGACGTGATCGCCGCCGCGTTCCGGTGTGGCGCCGGAGATCGCGTCATCTCGACCAGCTCGACGGTCGCGCCGATCTCGCGGGCCCGCACGATCGCATCGATCGTCGGCCTGCCGAGGTGAACCGAGGGAACCGCGATCACGTGCTCGGCGTCCTCCACATGCGCGACAAGATCGAGCAGATGGCGCTCGGTCCCTCCGGCGAACGCCTCCAGCGCGTGCAGAACCCGTAGCTTCGGCGGCACTCCGCACGTAACGAGCGTGCCGCCGAGAAACTTGCGGCCGCCGGCGTTACTTCCCAACGGGCGCCGCGGGCACCCTGCCGAGCGCGCGGACCCGACCCATCCAGTAGCTGAGCTGAAAGCGGCCCTCGACGGTTCCGCGGCCGCGGATCACGTCCTTGGTGAGCCGCTTACACCCCTCCCATACCTTTCCGGCGAGCTGGATCCGGCGCCGCCAGGTCGCGGGCTCACCCCGCGTGCCGAGCAGCAGCTCGTCGCTGACCCCCTGGGCGTAGTGGCGCTTGACGAAGAACTCGACAGTCAGCCGGTCGGCCGGGACGCAGTGGATCACGGCAGCCTCGGGCTCGTACCGCATCCGCCGCCCGGACTCGCGCATCCGGTGGAAGAACTCGGTGTCCCCGTTCGAGACGAGCGAGTCCCCGATCCGGTCGAGCCCCGCGCGGAATCCATCCATCCGATCGAACTCCGTGCGGCGGATCGCACAGTTGGCGCCGACCGGAGACGAGTCGCGCCCGTCGACCAGCTCATCGTCGAGCCAGAACGGCTCGGGGCCGAGGTCATATTCCGCCAGGTAGTAGCGGCGGCGGGAAAGCCACTCGGGCTCGGGGCCAGCGAGCCGCAGCTCGATCTTCCCGCCGACGGCGGCGCACGGGTTGTCCTCGAACGCGCGCAGCAGCGCGGCCGCCCAGCCCGGTGAGACGAGCGTGTCGTCGTCGAGGAACGCGAGCACGTCGCCCGTCGCCAGCGCCGCTCCGCGGTTGCGCCCGCCGTTCAGGCCGGTCAGCTCGAGCCGCTCGCAGCGCATCGCGATTTCGCCGCGCGCGGCCACCGCCGCGACCACCGCGCCGATGTCGACCGGCGACCCGTCGTCGACGACGATCACCTCGAGCGCGGACGGGTCGACCTGCTGGGCGTGGAGCGTCTCGAGGCAGTCGCGCAGCACGGCCGGCCGGTTGTGGGTGGGGATGATCGCCGAGACCTTCACGGGCGGCCGCAGCGTAGCTCCGAAGCGGCGCCCGCGGCGCAGGCCATCGATAACGTCCTGGCGCGGTTGAACCTCGATTCGGGCGTAAGGACCGGGATGCGCATCCTCGCGGTCGGCAACATGTATCCCCCGCAGCACGCGGGGGGCTATGAGCTCGCCTGGCAGCAGGCGATGCACCGGGCGAACGCGCTCGGGCACCGCACGCGCGTGCTGACGTCCGACTACGTCGAGGAGTCCGCGCGGGGCGAGGAGGATCCCGACGTCCACCGCACGCTGCGGTGGTACTGGGACCTCGAGCGCTACGAGTTCCCGCGCCTCAACGTCTTCCAGCAGCTCCGGCTCGAGCGCCACAACGCGAGGGAGTTGCGGCGCCACCTGATCGAGTTCAACCCGGACGTCGTCGCCTGGTGGTCGATGGGGTGCATGTCGCTATCGCTGATCGAGCAGGCGCGCCGGGCCGGCGTCCCCGCCGTGTTCGTCGTCCACGACGACTGGCTCGTGTACGGGCGCGAGCACGATCGCTGGATCAAGACCTGGACCGGCCCTCGGCGCCAGGCGGTCGGCCGCGCGCTCGAGCGCGTCTGCGGGGTGCCGGTCGACGTCGAGCTGAACAGCGCGGGGCCGTTCGTGTTCAACTCGCGCTACACGCTCGAGCGAGCGCGCGAGGCGGGCATCGAGGCTCCCGCGATGACGATCGTCCACCCGGGCATCGAGGACAAGTTCCTGAAGGCGCTCCCGCCGAGACAGTGGGAGTGGCGGCTGGCGTACGTCGGCCGGATCGACCGGCAGAAGGGAATCGACACGGCCGTCGCGGCGCTCGCCGAGCTCCCGCCGGAGGCGACGCTGACCGTGTGGGGCACCGGCGACGACCGCTACGTCGCCGAGATGCGGGCGCTCGCCGGGCGGTCCGGGGCGGCGGAGCGGGTCCGGTTCGAAGGGTTCGCCGATGGCGAGCGGCTCCGATCCGCGTACGCGCAGGCCGACGCGGTGATCTTCCCGGTGCGGTGGAACGAGCCGTTCGGCCTCGTCCCGCTCGAGGCGATGGGGCTCGGCCGGCCCGTGGTCACGACCAGCCGCGGCGGCACGGCCGAGTTCATCCGCGACGACGTCAACGCGCTCGTGTTCGACGCCGACGATCCCCGCTCGCTCGCAGCGTGCGTGAGCCGCCTCGCCGCCGACGCGCAGCTGCGCGCCCGTCTGATCGACGAGGGACGCGAGACCGCGGGCCGTTACTCGGCCGCCGAGTTCGCCGACCGCACGGTCGAGCAGATCGTCACAGCCGCCCGGCGCCCGCCGGCGCTGGATGAGCCGAGGATCGCCGCGTGAGGGTCCTGTTCGTATCCCAGGAGATGCCGCCCGAGACCGGCTGGGGCGGGATCGGCACGTACGTCGACGTGCTGTCGGAGGCGCTCGCCGCCGACGGGGTCGAGGTGCACGTGCTGTCGGTCGTCGAGGGGCAGGAGCCGAGCGTCAAGCGCACGGGCGGGGTCACCATCCACCGCCGGGCGCTGCCGCCGGTCCGCGGCGCGTGGCGGCTGCCGCCGGAGAGCTGGCGGCGAACGTGGCTCGCGGTGACGGTCGCCCGCCTGATCGGGTCGCTCGACATCCGCCCCGAGGTCGTCGAATGTCCCGAGTGGATGGCCGAGGGGCTGGCGCTCGCGCTTCGCGGGCGGGTCCCGCTGGTCGTCCGCCTGCACTCGAGCGCGCGACAGCTGTTCCCGCACACCGGCCAGGGCGGCCGCGCCGGCGGCCTCGACGGCCGGCTCGCCGCGTGGCTCGAGGAGCTCTCGGCGCGACGTGCCAATGTCGTGATCAGCACCCGCTCGAACCTCGACGAGGTGGCTGGCCAGTTCGGGCTCGGCGACCGCGCCCTGCACGCAATCCCGTATCCGGTGCGGCTCCCAAACCCGGCGCCGATGCCTGAGAACGGGGCGCCGCGGGTGACCTTCGTCGGCCGGCTCGAGCCGCGCAAGGCCCCGGAGGTCGTGCTCCGGGCGGCGCCGAAGGTGCTCGCCGCCGTTCCCGAGGCCCGGTTCGCGTTCGTCGGGCGCGACGCGACCGCCGACGGCGCGCCTCCCTCAACCGCCTGGCTTCGCGCCGAGGCCGAGCGGCTGGGCGTGTCCGACGCGATCGAGCTCACCGGGCAGCTCGACCGCGACGGCGTCGAGGCTCAGCTTCAGCGGGCGACCGTCTGCGCGTTCCCGTCACGGTGGGAGAGCTTCGGCAACGTCGTCGCGGAGGCGTCCGCGGTCGGCCGGCCGGTGGTCGCGTCCGCGATCCCGCCGTTCCGCGAGCTGGTGGAGGACGGCGTCAGCGGGCGGATCGCCCCGCTCGACGACCCGGCGGCGTGGGCCGACGCGCTGATCGACGTGCTCGGCGACCGGCGCCTCGCCGCCGAGATGGGGCGGGCGGGCGCGCAGCGGATCGCGGGAATCAGCGACCCCGCGCACGTCGCGCAGCTGACGCTCGCCGCGCACGAGCATGCGATCGAGCGGTGGCGGCGCGGCGAGCGGGCGGCGTCGTAGCGATGGACCGCGCAAGCCGGATCCTGTGGGTCACCGACGAGCCACCCGACCGGACGCTCGGCGGCGGGAGCATCCGCCAGGCACACCTGCTCGAGGCGCTCGCGCAAGCTTTCCCGACCGACCTGCTGACGGCCGGGGCGCGGCCGGAGGAGCGCGTCCGCGAGCTCGTCGAGGACGTGACCGAGCTGCCGAGGAGGACCGCGCCGTGGACCGAGCACCCGGTCGGACGGCGGGCGCTGTCGCTGGCGATCGCGCTTGGCTCCCGAGACCCGTCGCCCGTCTACCCGACGCGGTCGGTCCGCCGCGACCTCGCCAAGGAGATCGACCGGCGCCGGGGTCACTACGCGCTCGTCTGCGTCGAGCACGAGGCGCTCGCGCCGGTGATCCCGGAGCTCCGGGGCGAGCGGTGGATCCTCACCTTCCACAACCTCCTCTCGGGGATGATCGAGTCAGAGCTCGAGCCGGCGCCGGGGCGGCGGCAGCGGTGGTTCCGCGAGCGCGACTTGGCGAAGGCGACCGCCCTCGAGCGCCGCGCGCTCTCGCGATATGACCGTTGCGTGGTCTGCTCGGACGAGGACGCGGCCGCACTGTCGGAGATCGCCGGCCCAGGCACCTCCGCCCGGTTCAGCGTCGTGCCCAACGGCGTCGACCTCGAGGCGCTGCGGCCGACGCCGCTGCCGGCCGAGCCTCGGATCCTGCTTCCGGGCCACCTCGCGTGGCAGCCCAACGTCGACGGCGCGGTGTGGTTCTGCGCGGAGGTGTGGGAACTGGTCCGCGCCGCGGTCCCGAACGCGACGTTGATGCTCGTCGGCCGCGAGCCCGCGCCGGAGGTGCTCGCGCTGGAGCGGGTACCCGGCGTCAGCGTCCACGCGAACGTCCCGTCGATGGCGGCGTACTTCGAGTCCGCGCGAGCCGTGGTGGTGCCGCTCAAAGTGGGCACCGGCACACGGCTGAAGGCGCTCGAGGGAATGGCCGCCGGCCGCCCGGTGATCGGGACCGCCGTCGGCCTCGGCGGCATCGGCGCCGTCCACCGCGTCCACGCGCTGTTCGCCGAGGACCCCGAGTCGTTCGCCTCCGCGGTGACCGAAGCACTGCGGCGCGACGAGCTCGCCGAGTCGCTCGCACGGAACGGACGCGACTACGTTGTCGAGCGCTTCGGCTGGGACCGGATCGGGCGGGAGTTCGTCACGACCGTGTCCGAGCTGCTCGGCGGAGAGGTCCGTCCCGCGATCCGGGCCTCGAGCAGCGACGCGTAGTCAGCGCCGATCTGCCGCCACGAGTACCGGTCCTCGACCAGCCGCCGGCCGGCGGCTCCAAGCGACGCCGCGAGCTCTGAGTCGGCCAGGCAGCGCGCCACCTGCTCGCCGAGCGCGTCCGGCTCGTCGGCGATCAGGGCGTCACGTCCCGGCTCGAGCTCGAGCCCGCCGAGTCCGACCGACGTCCCGACCACTGGGCGGCCGGTCGCCATCGCCTCGAGCGCCTTCAGCCGCGAGCCCGAGCCGATCCGCAGCGGCACGACGGCGACCCGCGCGCTCGCGAGGAACGGCGCGATGTCCGGGACGTCCGGCTTGACCTCGACCCCGTCGAGTCGCGTCAGCGCGAGGACGTCGGCCGGGGGCCGCGACCCGACGATCTCGAGCTTCGCGTCCGGCACCCGCGCGCGCACCGCCGGCCACACTTCTGAGGCGAACCAGAGGATCCCGTCGCGGTTGGGGCTGGTGTGCAGCGCGCCGGTGAACACCACGCGCCCCGAGTCGGGGACCGGGGTGGGCTGGAACCGCACGGTATCGACACCGTTGGTGACGACAGCCGCCGGCACCGGCAGCAGCGCTGCGTCCTGCGCCGACACTGTCACCACCAGGTCGTAGGCGCGCGCCGCCCAGTGCTCGACGCGCCGGGCGTTGCGCTCCTGGAGCGACTGCATCGCCCTTTGACGCGCCCCGGGCGCGATCCGCGCGTTGTGCCGCGCCATCTCAGACGGCAGGTTGTGGAGCGTCAGCGACCAGAGCTGATCCCTGTGCGCCGGCAGCAACGGCGCGAGCGAGATGTACTCCACGCACACGACGTCGATCTCGGGGCGCGCATGGATCTGCTGACTCAGCGCGCGTCTGACCGCGCGATGCCGCGCGAGCTCGTCGGAGCTTCGCTCGACCACCGCCCAACGGACGTCGCGCACGCGACGGCGGATCGGCCCCGGAGGGTCGGCGGCGGGGGCGGCCGGAACCTCCGTCACGGAGGCGAGCAGCCGGCCGACGCGCTGATCCCGGAGCCGGCCCGCGAGCAGCATGTGGACCTCGAACCGGGCGGAGAGCGCCTCGATCAGGTGAGCCTGGCGGATCTCGCCGCCCCCGCCCGCGTCGAACCGCGGCGCGATCGCGGTGATCAGGAGCAGCCGTCTCACGAACCCAGCGCCCCGCGGTAAACGGCCTCGAGCCGATCGAGATGGCGATCGGTGTCCCATCCGCCGGTCCAGAACCGCTCGTACGCCGACCCGCCGAGGCGGCCGGCAAGCTCCGGCTCTCGTTGCAGCGTCGCGAGCTTGTCGGCGAGGTCGTCGCTGTCGCCGGCCCGCGCCCACAGCCCGGTGACGCCGTCCGCGACCGCCTCCCTCGCCGCGCTCGCGTCGGAGACGATCCCCGGGACGCCCTGGGCAGCAGCCTCCAGCAGCGTCAGCCCCTGCGTCTCGTAGACGAGCGACGGGTTGACGACCGCGCGGGCGCCTCGGACGACGTCGCGCACGCGCTCGGGGGCGAGCCACCCCGTCAGCTCGGCGTCGGGGCAGGCGCTTCGGACCGCGTCGGATTCCTCCCCGCTGCCGACGAACACGGCGCGAACCCCGGCCTTCCGCGCGGCGCGAGCGAACACGGCCGCGCCCTTGTCCCGCTGCAGCCGGCCGACGAACACGAACGACTCGTTGCCGGCCGGGTCAGCGGGCTCCGCCCGCGGCACGTCCACCGGGCTGGGAACGATGTGGCAGCGCGCGGCCGCGGGCAGAAACCCACGAACGATCTCCCGCGCCATCTCCGTCGGCACGACGAAGTCCCCGACTCCCCCTGGCATCTCGCCGAACCCACGCTGGACAGCGGAACGGCCTACTCGCCACAGCTTGTGGGAGTACGACCGCGCATCGCAGTTCGTCGCGACGCACCGCGCGGAGAGCGGCTCGAGCCGGCAGATCCGCTCGCGGCGGTAGTCGAAGAAGCCGCCGTTGGGGCACGCGACGAAGTAGTCGTGCAGCGTCGCGACCACGGGCAGCTCCGAGTGGACGGCGGCGCGAGCGACGCTCGCCGACAGAACCTTCGTGAACCCGTGGAGATGCACGAACGCCGCACCCGAGCCGGCCTCCGTCGCCGCGACCCGCTCGACGAGTGCCGCCGCCGCCCGATTCCAGATTCCTCGCGCCGCAGCGCCCAGCCGGTTTGGGTCCTCGAGCGTGGTCTGCTGGCCGATGACGTGCACGGTCACGCCCGCCTCCACGAGCGAGGCCGCCGGCTCCCCGGCGCCTGAGATCAGCGTCACACGGTGGCCGCGGCGGGCGAGGCCGGCGGCCTCATCGAGCGCGACCCGGTCGGTACCGCCGCGGACCTCGGCGAAGTCGTTGACCACGACCACCGCCAGCGATCCCGGGCGCTGAGCGACAGGATCAGCCACGCGCGGCATCCGCGTAGATCCCGAGCATCGCCTGCGCCGTCCGCTCCCAACTGAAATCCGCCGCGCGCCGGCGGCCGGCCCTCGCGAGCTCGCGGCGCTCGTCGGCGCTGTCGATCAGCTCCCCGAGCGCGCGCGCCCACGACGCCGGATCCTCGGGAGCGTCGACGAGCCGAGCGGCGTCGCCGACGACCTCGGGGATCGACGACGTGCGAGCGGCGATCACGGGAGTGCCGGCCGCCATCGCCTCGAGCGGCACCATCCCGAAGCCCTCAGCGAGCGCCGGATGCGCGAGCACGGCCGCGCCGTGGACGAGCGCCGCCACGTCGCGGTCGGGCAGATAGCCGGTCCGCACGACGCGGCCGCGGCCGTCGAGCCGCGTGATCTCCGCGTCCACCGCCGCCGCGCCGTGGCCATCTCCGCCGACCAGGACCAGCGGGAGCCGATGCGCGTCAGGCCGGCCGGCCGCCCGGACGAGCGCGACCACGTTCTTGCGGGTGCTGACAGCGCCGACGGACACCGCGTAGCCGCCGCGCTCGAGCCCGTAACGACGGCAACAGGCGTCGATCTCGGGCTCGGGGACCGCCGCCGCGAACGACCCGCCCAGCCCCAGCGGAACAACCTCGACCCGGGCCGGCGGGACCTGGAGCACCGCCGATACCCGGTCCGCCGCGTAACTCGACGGAACGACGATCCGCCGCGCCCGGCGCACCACGAGCTCGAGGCTCCGGCGGTAGGTCCACCGCTCCGAGCGCCTGAACCAGTCGGGCCGCTCGAGCGGGAACAGGTCGTGCACCGAGGCCACCAGCGGCGCCGAACACCGAACGGGGGGAAACGGGTGGAGGAGGTGGACGACGTCGAGCTCGCCCAGCGCACGTTCGAGGCGCGGCCCCGTCCCGAGGCACCACGCGAGCTGGACCGGGCGCCTCGGCCATGGCACGACCCGCTCGCGCACGCGCGGCGGGACCCAGCCGGTGGGCTCGCCCTCGGGAGTCGTCGCGACCGTGATCGCGTCGTCCACCGCGATCGCGGCGAGCGCGGCGACGAGCTCATGCACGTAGCGCCCGACGCCGGTGGCGTCGCTCTGTGCCAGCCGGTGGGCGAATAGCCCGATGCGCATCCCGCGGTCACCTCCTACGCCATGTCTGGCCGCATCCGCCTGGTCCAGGGCCGGGTACTCTAGGGCAAAATGTCAGTGCCGATCGCGCCTTGACCGCCGTCGTAATCGACGGCTACGCGCTCTCGGACGGTTCGCAAATGCGGGGGATCGGGACGTATCTGCGGCGCATCGTGGGCGGCCTCGCCACCCAACCCGGCGTCCAGGTATCAGTGATCGCCGCCGCCGGCGCCAGACTCCCCGACGGCGCCGGGCGGATCGTCGAGCGCCCCCGCGCGCCCGCTCGCGCGCGGACGCTCGAGCACGAGCTGCTGCTGCCCCGCCGGCTGTCGCGCAGCGGCGGCGACGTATTCCTCAGCCCCGCACAGGAGCCGCCTCGGCGCAGCCCGGTGCCGTGGGTCCAGACGCTCCACGACCTGACCCCGCTGACCCGGCCCGACCCGATCCTGGCTGCCGACGCGCGCCGGTGGCGACGGGTCGGTCCGCGGCTCCGGCACGCCTCGGCCGTGATCGCGGTGTCGAGATTCTCCGCGGACGAGGGAATCCGTCACCTTGGGCTAGACCCGGCGGCGATCACCGTGATCCCGCACGGGGTCGACCATGACGTGTTCAAGCCCGGGCCGGCCCCCGAGCCGGAGGTCCCGTACCTGCTGCACGTCGCGGCGTGGGGTCCGCACAAGGGCTTTCCCGAGGCGCTCGAGGTGATCGCGCGCATAGCGGACCGCGGGCTCCCCCATCGTCTGGTGCTCGCGGGGCCTCGCGACGAGTGGACGCTCGCGCGCGTGCGCGAGGCCGTGGCGGCTGCACCGAGACCCGACCGCGTCGAGCTCGCCGGGTACGTCGACGATCTGCCCGCCGCCTACCGGGCCGCCGACGCGTTCGTGATGACAAGCCGCTGCGAGGGGTTCGGGCTGCCAGCGCTCGAGGCGATGGCGTGCGGCACCCCGGTCGTCGCATTCGCCAACAGCTCGATCCCCGAGGTAGTCGGCGGCGCGGCGATATTGGTGCCGGA
This sequence comes from Solirubrobacteraceae bacterium, assembly GCA_036490875.1. Classification (GTDB taxonomy): domain Bacteria; phylum Actinomycetota; class Thermoleophilia; order Solirubrobacterales; family Solirubrobacteraceae; genus Palsa-465. The sequence goes on along the minus strand of DASXDA010000105.1, from coordinate 63,281 downwards.
CGGCGACGCCGACGCGATGGCGGACGCGCTCGAGCGGCTGATCCGCACCCCGACCGCCCGCGAGGAGCAGTCGGAGCGGGGGCTCGAGCGGGCCTCGTCGTTCCGCTGGGAACGCTCGATCGCCGCTCACGCCGAAGTCCTCGAGTCCGTCGCGCGGTGACCGGGCAGCGGCCACGCGTGGCGTTCGACGTCACGCCTGTGATCTCCGGGCGCACCGGAATCGCGCGGTACGTCACCCAGCTCGGGGCGGCGCTCGAGCGCGACGGCGCCGCGCTCCGCCGGTTCGCGGTCGGACGACGGTCGTTCGCGCTCCCGCCCGGGTCGCGCCACATCCGCGTCCCGACAAGGATCGTCGAGCGGTGGTGGCGGTCGGCGCGCTGGCCACCGATCGAGCGGCTCGTCGGAGGCGCGGAGCTGGTGCACGCCACCGGGCTGCTGGTCCCGCGAACGAGGTTGCCGCTGGTCGCGACAGTCCACGACGTCGCCGCGGTCCGCCACCCCGAGCTACACCCCGTCAGACACGTCGAGCAGCAGCGAGCGCAGCTCGAGCTCCTCGACAGCGCGTCGGTGATCGTCGCGGTCTCGCAGGCGACAGCCGATGACCTGATCCACCTCGGCGTCGCTCCGGAGCGCGTCGTGGTCGCGCGGCTCGGGGTGACGCCGCTGCCGGCGCCCGAAGCATCCCCGCTCGGAAGCGCCCCCGCGGGCGGCTACCTGCTGACCGTCGGCGAGACCTCGCCGCGTAAGGGCTACCCGCTGCTGCTCGAGGCGCTCTCGGCCGTCAGAACCAGCGTCGAGCTGGTGATCGCGGGCCCGCCGGCCGGTGACGAGGAACGGATCAACACGCTGATCGGCGAGCTCGGTCTGGCGTCCCGCGTGCACCGCGTCGGCGCGGTCACCGACGGCGGGCTCGCGCGGCTCTACGGTGACGCGACCGCGCTCTGCTTCCCGAGCGTCGCCGAGGGCTTCGGGCTGCCGGTGCTCGAGGCGATGGCGGCGGGTCTTCCGGTCCTCGCCCGCGAAATTCCGGTGGCGCGGGAGCTGGCAGGCGACACCGCGCTGCTGGTCGCCGGCGACGATCCGCAGGCGTGGACCCATGCGATCGAGCGGGTCGTCTCGGAGCCGGCGCTGCGGCAGTCGATGGCGAGCGCCGGGCGAGATCGCGCGGCCGAGTTCACCTGGCAGCGGACCGCAGCGGCAACGCTCGAGGCGTACCGGCTCGCGCTGGGCGAGCCACGGGCGCAACCGCAGACACCCGGGCTTTCTGGCGAACCACGCTGAACGTCGCCCCGGCGAGGCCCCAGAACGTCCACGCGACGGCAAAGTCGCCCCACGTCTGCAGGAACCATGCCGCGAACGCGAGCCCGACACCACCGGCCCACACGGCGGTCGTCAGCGGGTCTGGATCTCCGCGTGAGAGACGGCGCAGCGACAGCAGTACGGCAAGCGTCAGCGCGACGAACACGAGCATCGGGACGATCCCGAGCTCGTCCCCGATCTCGAGGTAGTTGTTCTCGGCGATCACGTCGCCGTGGACAGCGAACCGCTGACCGGTCCCGGCGCCGGTCCCGAGGCCGAGGCCGAGCGGATGGCGGCCGACCGTGTCGACCCCCTCGGAGAAGCCGTTGAGGTGGCCGGCGGTCGACTGGTCGCTGTGGCTGGTCGCGCTGCCGATCCGGTCGCTCAACCCGGAGCCCGCGATCGCGGGCACGGCGACGACGGCGAGCGCCGCGAGCAGAATCGCCACCCGCGTGCGCCAGTGCCGGCCGCGCCCGGCCGCGGGCTGGAACGCGAGGAACGCGACGATCAGGGCGCCGAGGATCGCGCTTCGGGTCTGGGTCAATAGCAGCGCCGCGCCGATGATCGCCGTCGTGACGAGCACGGGCGGTGACGCGGTCCGCCGGACCGCCCGCTCAAGCCCGACCGCGAACGGCAGGATCAAGTACCAGCCGCACGTCAGCTGGTTCAGGAACACCGAGCCGATCCGGACGATCCGCGCCCCTCCGACGATCCCGTAGACGCGGATGTCACCGGGGTCAGCGACGTACGTGTGAAGGATATCGGCCTGATAGCGGGGGTACTTGATCGCGTGTACGACGAACGAGTTCCAGGCCGCGGAGAACGTCGCCTCGAAGAGCCCGACCGCGGCCACGATCCCACCGGCGATCAGCACCGCGCGACCCGCCCGCCGCGCGAACCCCGCGGGGAATGGCGCGTGCCGGGCGCCGAACAGGAGCAGCACGAACCCGCCCGTCTCCCGGAAGCCGAGCAGGCGGATGTTCGAGGCCGTCGGAGAGCCCGACAGGAACGCGGGCTGCAGCAGTGCGTACCCGATCGTCAGCGCGACGAACAGGAGCGCCAGCCGGTCGACGACATCGAGCCGCCGGCGGGTCGCGATCAGATTGCGGAGGCCGGCGACGATCACCCCGAGCGCGAGCGCCTCCTTCCACGCCCCGAGGTGACTCACGACCGAGGCAGGCATCCCGAGGTCCCACAACTTCGCGAGCACCAGTCCCTGGAATGGCAGGAACAGGATCAGGCCGAGCAGGCTCAGGTCGGGGCGCTGCGCCGCGACCAGCACGACGATCAGGCCGATCAGGGCGGTCACGACGGTCGCCGGCGAGGCGATGTGGCGCGGCGAGTAGTAGATCGCGCCGATCACCAGGATCGGCACCGTCCACACGATCCAGCCGGTCGCGATCGCGCCCAGGTCGAAGCGGCGGACGCGGCTCACGCGGGTCCCCCGTCCCCGCACGAGCCCGCCTCAGAGCACGAGCGACCGCCACTCGACGCCCCCGGCGAGGAACCCCGCGAGCGTGGTGGCGTCGACGGCGGGCGCGCCGGCGGCGTGCGCGGCCGCGCGGCGGAGGACCGACAGGCGCGAATCGCGCCCGTCGCGGTAGATCGCTGTCTCTCGGCGTACACGGTCCAGATAAGGAACGCTCGCGAGCAGCCAGAGCTTTCGCCCCGTGACGGCGGCGAGCAACGCCCCGGCCGCCGCCAGATCGGTCTGCGCCGTCCACTCGCCGAAGAACCAGCGGCGGTAGAGGGTCGTCTCGCGGAGCTCTGGGACGAGCCGGACCAGCCCGGGCATGTCCCTGGTCCAGTGCCAGCGGTCGAAGATCGCGTCGCTCAGCCGCCCGGGGACGACCGCGTGATGGACGAGCGCCTCGGGCGCGTACGCGCTGCGCGCTCCGGTCCGAACCGCGCTCCAGGCAAACAGTGTGTCCTCGCCGATCGGCGTCCTCGTCGCTCGGCCGCGTCGGCGATCGGGCGACCACCGCCGACGTCCCGGCCGCTCGAGCGCCCAGTCACGGAATCCACCCGTCGCGGCGAATGTCTCACGCCGCACGAACAGATTCGCGGTCTGGTAGAAGCCGCGGTCGCCCTCCACCGACAGGGTCCGGTCGAACGGGGTCCGGCCGACGGTCGGGTCCGGCTCCACGCGCCCCTGGACGAGGTCGGCCGCGGCAATCGCCTCGCCGCCCCGGGCCAGCCACTGCGGCGTCGGGAAGCAGTCGGCGTCGGTGAAAGCGATCACCGGCGCGCCGGCCGCCTCGACGCCGCGGTTCCGAGCTCTGCCCGGACCCGCGCTCCGCTCGGACCGGATCAGCGTCGCCAGCGGGGCGAACCGCTCGACGATCGCGGGGGTGTCGTCGGTGGAGCCGTCGTCGACGACGATCACCTCGAAGGGCTCGTCGGTGTCCTGCGCGCGGAGCGCCTCGAGCGTGCGCCCGATCGTCGGAGCGGCATCGCGCGCCGGGATCACGACACTGACGGATAGAGCGCGCTGCACGGCGACCGCGGCCCGAGGATACATGAGCGTCTGAGCGCCAGTTACGGCCTCCAAGGCCGTTGTTTGTCTGATGCCCCGGGAGGCGCAACTCGTCGAACCAACACGCCCCGCGCTCCGCGATGAGCGCCTGCGCGGGATCGCCAACGTGCGGCGCCACGTCGCCAAGGGCGTGATGATCACGGGCGCCTTCCAGGTAGGGCTGATGGGGTTGAGCGCGGCGCGGGGGCTCGTGGTGGCCGCCTTCATGACGCGGGCCGACTACGGCGTCTGGGGCCTGATCGGCTTCACGGTCTGGGCCGCGCTCGGGCTGAAGAACCAGTTCGGCGCGAACGACAAGTACATCCAGCAGTCCGACGAGAACCAGGAGCAGGCGTTCCAGCGGGCGTTCACGGTCGAGCTGATCTTCGTCGCCGCCGCGGCGCCGGTCGCCGCCGCGATCTCGGTCGTGTTCGCGATCGTCAGCGGCGACCCAAGGGTGCTCGCTCCGGGCCTCGTCCTGCTGCTGCTGCTCCCGTCGACCGCGCTCCAGTTCCCGCTGGCGGCGTTCTACCGCCAGCTCGATTACCGGCGGCTGCGGATCTTCCAGTCGGTCGATCCCGTGATCGCGTTCATCGTCACGGTCGCGCTCGCGGTGGCCGGAGCGGGGTACTGGAGCTTCGTGATCGGGGCGCTCGCCGGGTCGTGGTCGGGCTCGCTGGTGGCGCTGCGCGCCTCGCCTTACCGGCTCCGATTGCGCTACGAGCGCGGGACGCTCCGCTCGTACATCGGCTTCACGACCCCGCTCCTGATTTCTGCGCTGGCCGTGCTCGCGACGTTCCAGGTGATCTACCTGGTCGGGGTCGTTCCGCTCGGCCTCGCCGGCCTGGGCGCGTTCACGCTGGTCGGCAACCTGGTCCAGTTCACCGACCAGGCGGACAACGTCGTCAGCGACACCCTCTATCCCGGGGTCTGCGCGGTCCGTGAGCGGACCGACCTGCTGTCCGAAATATTCGTCAAGTCGAACCGGCTGTCCCTGATGTGGGCGGTCCCGTTCGGCGTCGGGGTCGCGCTGTTCGGAGCCGACCTCGTGCACTTCGTGCTCGGCCATCAGTGGGAGCCCGCGATCCCGGTGCTGGCGATCATGGGGCTCGTCACCGCGGTCCATCACGTCGGCTACAACTGGTCGGTGTTCGTGAAGGCGCGCGGAATCACGTGGCCGATCGCAGCTCAGGCGGTGCTCGTCTCCGCGGTCGTGATCGGCGCGGGGATCCCGCTGATGTACAGCGACGGGCTGGTCGGCCTGGCGCTGGCGTTCGCGATCGGCGAGGCGGTCGCGCTCGTGACGCGCAGCTTCGTGATCGCGCGTTTCTTCAACGGCATGCGGATCCTGCCCCACCTCCTGCGGTCATTCGCCCCGACGCTGGTGGCGGTCGTCCCGATCCTGGCGGTGCGGGCCTTGATCGGCCCGGAGCGCAGCGGCGCGGCCGCGCTCGCGCTGTTCGCGCTGTACGTCGCGCTCACGATCTTCGCGACGATCGCGCTCGAACGCCGGTTGCTGAGAGAGGCGGTCGGTTACCTGCGCCGGCGGTCGCGGCCGGTCGCCGCGGTCCCCGCCTGACGGGCGCTGGCGCTACGCCGTCAGGAATGCCGCGAACGGCGTCGCGCTGAGCGTCGCCTCGAGCTCGGGGTAGTTCGCGATCACGTCGGCGCGGGACTCGGTCCGCACCTTCTTCAGCCCGCACTCGAGCGGCGAAGGATCCGGGTCGGGTACTCCGAGGAACTCGAGGACACGGCCGAAGCGCGACGGGTCGGCGACGAGCGCCTCGTACTCGACCTCGACCGTCGGGGTCCGCGTGAGCTCCAGCCACCTGCGGAACCGGCGCCGCTCGCGTTCGAGCTTCGTCAGCTCCGCGACAACCTGATCGGGGTCGAGCCGGATCCGCTCCTCGCCGCGCTCGGAGGCGAGCCACGGGATCGCCGGTCGCCCGTCGGCCGGGAGGTGGTAGAGGCCGCTCGAGGCCGCGAGCTCCGCGGAGATCACCGTGTCCAGCAGGTTGCGGCGAATCAGGTGCACGACCGGCACCCGCGTCGCCGCGGCGTATACGAGCACCTCGGGGCTGTGCGGGACCTGGTCGTACATGTACTTGAACCCCACGCTCAGCTCGCCCGGCTGGCCGAACAGGCGACGTAGGTACGCGACGGTCCAGTAGCGACGCGTGATCAGCGTGGGCGGCCGCGCGCGGCCGCCCACGAAGCTGGCCGCGAACTCGACGTCGCTCGGCTCCCACATCGGCATGCCGCTCGCATCCGGTAGGAACAGCTCGCTGTAGACCTTGAGGGACGGGTGGCTGTGCAGCATCTCCTGGACCCAGCTCGAGCCGGTCCGCTGAGTTGCGAGCAGGATGAACGACATCGGACCCTCCTCAGTCGCGCCGCAGCAGCACGCAGCAGAACTGCGTGCCCTCGCCGACGATCCGCTCGACCCGCGTCGACCCGTCGGCCGCCGCCGCGCGCAGCGCGTCGAGTTCGACCATCGACCCGCGCCAGCGCCGGTCGTGTTGGCCCCTGGGGGCGCGCCCCGCGGCCGCCAGCAGCACCCGCCTGACGCCACTGAGCGCGGAGCCGCCGGTGTGGATCCTCGGGTTGTTCGAGATCTGGAACGCGGCCCACCCGCCGGGGCGAAGGACGCGACCGATCTCACGCACGTATGACAGCGTGATCTGCGGGTCGGGGATGTGCTGGAACACGACGTGTGACACGCACGCGTCGACGGAGCCGGACCAGACCCCGTCGAGCGTCGATCCGTCGCCCCGCACCCACTCGACGTTCGACAGCGCGCCGTTGTGCTCGCGGGCCAGCTCGAGCATCCGCTCGGACACGTCGACCGCGACCACCGCGCGGGCCCGCTCGCTCAGGACCCGGGTGAGCCGCCCGACGCCGCACCCGATCTCGAGCACTGTGTCGCTGCGCTCGACCGCCGCCCCGAGCGCGGCCAGCAGCAGATCGAGGTCACGCTCCCCGTCCGCCCAGAACCTGTCGAGGTCGGGGTGGCGGTACTCCATCCGGTTGTCGACGAAGAAGAACGCGTCCTCCTCCGCCCTCTGATCCCAGAAATTCCGCATCTCCGACGCCATCAGCTCACCTCCATCGCGGGTTGCCTCCGTGCCCACGGACGGAGCCTCGAAACCAGCCACCGCCGCCCGTCTTCGTAGCCGAGCTCGACGAGCATCTCGCCGGCGGCGCGGCTGAAGCGGACCGCGTCGCGCGCGCTCAGCTCATCGCGCCAGGTCCGGTTGCGAGCGCCGCCACGGAACCCGCTGCGGTGCGCGAGCTCGCCGTAGGAGGACAGCTCGGTGTCGCCGCGGATGCGGTCGAGCAGCGCGTCGTCGTACGGAATCCCGGCGAACGAGAAGAGCGTGCGCATCCCCGCGACCGGGTCGGCGCGCAGCTGCTCGTAACGGATCTCGAGATACCGGTCTCCGAGGAACTCTCGGTGCGCGCGGACGCCCCGCACCTGACGCCGCCACGCCTCCGCGCGAAACTCGATCGGCAGCCCGACCCCCATCGTCGGGTCCCAAGTCTCAGCGGCCCGCCGCATCGACAGGGCCACGTCGCGGCCGTCGCGGACGACGTGGACGAATCGCGCGTCTGGAAGCAGGATCGCGGTCGCGAGCACGTCGAGCGGCTCCTTGACGACGAGGAAGCGGTGCTCCTGGCTCGCGCTGCGCGCCAGCCACCCGGCGACGAGCGCGCCGAGGTCGTTGACCATCTCGTGGTAGCGCAGCATCTGCACGGCGCCGAACGGCGCGTCGACCCGCTTTCCCCACCCCTCCTGCTCCGACGCGCTCCAGTACGGCTGCGCGAGCAGGCTCGTGACCCCGCGCGTCTGGCTGAAGATCCAGCTCTCGCAGATCGCGCGGACGTGCGGGTGGCGCTCGAACAGCTCAAGCGTCCAGGTCGTGCCCGACCGGGCGCACCCGCAGATGAATGTCGGCGGCGCGTCGAACCGCTCGAGCGCCCGCGGCATCTTCAGGGTGCGCGGATCGAGCCCGGCGGCGGCCGGCTCGACCGTAGGCTCGGGCGCCGGGTCCCACATCTGGGCGCGTCGCCAGCGAGGCTCGCGCCGACGGAGGCGGCTTGGGAAGTGCATGGAGCACATAACGTTCCATGCCACCGATACCTGCCGCAACTTTTGAACGAACCCGACACGCAACCAAAGCCCGTGACGATCGCGGTCGTCTCGTGGAACACCCGGCCGCTGCTCGAGCGGTGCCTGGAGTCGGCGCGGGACGCGTCCGACGCCGGGCTTGCCGACGTGTGGGTGCTCGACAACGCCTCCTCGGACGGCTCGCCGGAGCTCGTGCGCGAGCGGTTTCCGTGGGTGCGGCTGATCGCGTCCGAGGAGAACCTCGGCTTCGGCGCCGGGGTCAACGAGATCGCGGCGCAGACGCGCTCGAGCTGGATCGCACCCGCCAACGCCGACATCCGGCTTACCCCCGGCGCGCTGGAGCGGCTGCTCGCCGAGGGTGAGCGTCATCCCGAGGCCGGCGCGATCGCGCCGCGCCTGATCCTCCCCGGCGGCAGCACGCAGCACTCCGTGTACCCGTTCCCGACGATCCCGTTCACGCTCGCCTATGTCGTCGGGGCGACGCGCGCAAGCGACCGCCTGGCTCGCCACTGGTGCATCGAGCAGGGGTTCGACCCGGAGCGCGGGCGCGAGGTCTCGTGGGCGGTGGGCGCGTTTCTGCTCGTCCGCCGGCGCGCGTGGAATCAGGTCGGCGGCTTCGACTCGGGGCAGTGGATGTACGCCGAGGACCTCGACCTCGGCTGGCGGCTGGCCCGCCACGGTTGGAAGGCTCGATACGTACCGGAGGCGAGGGTCCACCACGAGGAGTCGGCCGCGACCACGCAGGCGTGGGGCGACGATCGCCATCAGCGCTGGCACGCGAGCACGTATGCGTGGATGGCGCGCAGGCGCGGGCTGGCCGTCGCGCGGGCCGTCGCCGCGATCAACGTCGTCGGGTTCCGGATGCGGAGCCTGGCCGCGCTTCCGGCTTCACTGCTCGGCTCGGGACGGGCCCGCGCCGCCCGCCGCAACGCGCTGGGGGCGGCGCGCTCCCACCGCGTCGGGCTCGCTCCCCGCTCGACGCTGGAGCGGGTGCCCTAAGCGGCACGGACGCCCGGACTCCGCATCTACACTGCGCGCGATGCCAGCGGCGGCTCCGGGATTGATCGAGGGGCTGGCGCGCTATCCGATGCGCCGGATCGCACTCCGCGCGAAGCTCACGCGGCCCTACTGGCGCGGCCGCTTCCACGCGTTCGGCGAGCACGCGATCGTCCACCGGCCGGGCAGCGTGTTCGGCGCCCACAAGATCTCGATCGGGTCGAGCTCGCTGATCCTCGCGGGCTGCTACCTGTCGGTCGAGACCCCGGCGTGGGACACGGCGGGGCCCGTGCTCACGATCGGCGACCGGGTCGGCATCCGCCCATACTGCATGATCTCCGCAAGCGAATCGATCGTGATCGAGGACGACGTGATCATCGGCGCGTTCAGCAGCCTGATCGACTCCGATCACACGTTCGCGGAGGGCCGGCCGAACGTGATGCACAACTCGGTGGCGACCGGGCCGATCCGGGTCGGGCGCGGCACGTGGCTGGCCGAGCGGGTCGCGGTTTTGCGCGGGGCGTCGATCGGCCGCTGCTGCATCGTGGGCGCCAACAGCGTCGTTCGAGGCAAGCTGCCGGACTACGCGATCGCGGTTGGCTCGCCCGCGAAGGTGGTCGGCGAGGTCACGGGGGTCGACGCGGACGCGCCGCCGTTCGCCGAGCGCCTGTGGTGAGCGAGCCGATGCCGGAGCTGAGCATCGTGATCCCGACCGCGGGGCGGTCCGAGACGCTGGCCGACGTGATCGCGGGGATCGAGCGCCAGCGGCCCGCGGTCTCGGACGTCGAGCTCGTCGTCGTCGTGGACGCGCGCGGAGCGGGCGAGCAGGCCGCGGCGATCGCGTCGGTCGGGCGCGACTTCCCGGTCCGGGTGCTGAGGGCCGAGCGGGCCGGCGCGTCGGCCGCTCGCAACCTCGGCTGGCGCTCAGCGCGAGCGCCGCTGATCCTGTTCCTCGACGACGACATCGTCCCGACCCCGGGCGTTGTGGCAGAGCACCTCGAGCGACACCGGCGCGAGCCGGCCGTCGAGGTCGGCGTGCTCGGCGCGGTCCACTGGTCGCCGCGGGTGAAGGTGACCCCGTTCATGCGCTGGCTCGAGGACGGCGTGCAGTTCGACTACTCGACGATCGACTCCGATGAGGCCGAGTGGCAGCGTTTCTACAGCTGCAACGCGTCGGTCAAGCGCGAGCTGCTCGAGCGGGTCGCGGGATTCGACGAGGAGCGGTTCCCGTTCGGTTACGAGGACCTCGAGCTCGCGCGGCGGATGTCCGAACACGGCTTCCGGCTGCTGTTCGACGAGGACGCGGTCGGCGAGCACCTGAAGACCGAGACGCTCGAGACGTGGCGGCTGAAGCTGGCGAGAATCGCCGCCGCCGAGCGACGGTTCACCGAGCTCTACCCCGGCGAGTACGCGTATTTCTACGAGCGGTTCCGGGTCGCGGCGGAGCAGCCGGCAGCCCGTGGCCGCTCGGGCAGCCTCGCCTCGGTCGTGCCGCGTGGCGTCCCGTGGCTCGGGCGGTTCGTGTGGCGCAGCTACGACCTCGTCTGCTGCCAGAGCCTCGCTCCGGATTTCATGGCCGCCTGGGATGCCGCCGGCTGACCCCGCGCCCCCGGCGCGTGTGCTGCTCGTGTGCTCCGGGCTCGACCACGCGCACCGCGGATTCGAGACGTTCGCCCGCGAGTGCTTCGAGGCTCTCCGCGACGAGCCGTCGCTCGAACTCGAGCTGATCAAGGGCAGCGGCCCGCGCGGCTGGCGCGAGCGGTCGATCCCGAGCGTCCGCCGTGACAGCGCGGTCGCGCGCGGCCTCGGCCGCGCGCTCGACGCGCGGTCGTTCCGGATCGAGGCGTTCGCGTTCGGGTTGACGCTGCAGCCGCTGGTCGCGCGCCGGCGTCCCGACGTCGTCTTCCTGAGCGAGTGGGACACCGCCCGGGTGCTCGCGGCGAGCAGGTCGCTGCTGCGCCAGCGGTTCAAGCTGGTGCTGTCGAATGGCACGCTCGCCGGCGAGGGCTTCGACCATCTCGACCGCGTCCAGGACCTGACGCCGGCCGCCAACGAGTACGTGCTGGCCCGCGGCGCCGATCCCCGCCGCCACGTCGTGTTGCCGCTCGGTTTCGACATCCCGCCGCAACTCGGGTGGCCGTCCGACGAGCAGCGGCGCGCGCTCCGCGCGCGGCTCGGGCTTCCGCCGGACGCGACGATCGTCGTCAGCGTGGCGGCGCTCAACCGCTACCACAAGCGGCTCGACTATTTGATCGAGGAGATCGCGTCGCTACCCGAGCCGCGCCCGTTCCTGCTGCTCGTCGGCCAGCAGGAGGAGGAGACTCCGGGCCTGCGCACGCTGGCGCGCGAGCGGCTCGGCGGCGACGGGCACAGCATCCGCACGGTCGCGCCCCCGGAGGTCGCCGATCACGTTCGGGCGGCGGACATGTTCGTGCTCGCGTCGACCTTCGAGGGGCTGCCGCGGGCGCTCGTGGAGGCATCGGCGCTGGGACTGCCGTGCCTCGTCCACGACTACGCGGTGACGGAGTTCGCGCTCGGCCCGCTCCGGCACGCGGCCGACCTCCGGCAGCGGGGGGCGCTGGCGGGGCTTCTCGCCGGCGTGGGCCCGTCCGATCGCGAAGGCGACCGCGCCGCCGAGCGCCACCGCTACGCCTACGAGAACTTCAGCTGGGACCGGCTCCGGCCGCGCTACGTCGAGCTGCTGCTCGATGTCGCCGGGAAGCTGCCCTCGGCGTAGAGCTTCGCCGAGCTCGAGATCATCCGCGCCTCACGGATGAAGTCGGGGTTCTCGACGAGCACGCGCGGCCGCTCCCAGCGTGACCCGCGCGGCGTCACCACGGTGATCGCATCCGTCAGGAAGCGGCCGTACTCCCACGCGATCTTCTCCTGCGCGATGCATGCGAGCCCGGCCTCCTCGCATGCTCGCCCGAACCACTGCGCCGACGGCGTCTGTGCCCGCCACGCGTACAGGTTGACGAGCACGCCCCTGGCGCTGAGCGGCTTGCGCCACCGTTGCGGGACGCGCCGCGCGAGTGCCGCGCGGGCCCGCAGCTCGGCCATGTTCGAGTGGTGGATGAAGCCAACCCCGTCGGGCTTCAGTACCCGCGAGAGCTCGCGCGCGTACCCCGCGAGCGCGTCCGCCTCCGCGTGAACGAGCGAGTCGAAGCTGAACGCAAGATCGACGGCGCGGTCGGCGACCGCCGGCAGTGACGAGCCGTCGTTCACGTGGTAGGTGATGTTTGTATCTGCGGCGAACCGCTCGCGACACGCGTCGATGCAGTTCTCGGCGAGATCGACGAGGATCAGCTCGTCGCACCGTCCCTTCAGGTATCGCGTCCACCGGCCGTGGCCGGGGCCGAGCTCGAGGATCGTCGCCGCGGGTAGGAACGCGTGCAGCCGCGGCAGCAGCGTTCCCCACCACTGCGCTTCGGCGCTCCCCCACGGTCCGGACCATTCGTCGCCCTCCGCCGTCCAGCTCGCGGCGGCGTTCCAGGTCTCGACGTTCTCTTCGATCTCAGGCATGGGCCTACTTCGTTGCGACGGCGTGCACGGTCATCCCGAGCAGCGACGGGTACCGGGCCTCGGCGGCCCGGTACGCGCGGCTGACGCCGAAGTTCGTCGGCCGGGTCGTGAGGTGATCGAGGAAGCAGCCGCCGTGCGCGCCGACCTCGACGCGGGCGAAGCCGGCCTGCTCGAGCATCCGCCCGAGCGTCGCCGGCGTGAAGAAGCGGATGTGGGGGTCGCGCCACGGCTGCTCGATCGCGAGCGCGTCGCCGAGCGGGTTCCAGATCCCGCGCACCATGTTCAGCCGCAGGCGCCAGTACGCGACGTTCGGCGCCGAGATGATCAGCCGACCGCCCGGGCTCAGCACACGGTGGATCTCGGCGGCGGCGCGATGCGGCGAGAACAGGTGCTCGACCACCTCGATGCAGATCGCGACGTCGAACCGGCTGTCGCCGAACGGCAGCGCCGCCGCGTCCTCGATCACCTCCGCGTCGAGCCCGGACGCGCGGGCCAGGCCGACCGCGTGCTCCGACACGTCGACGCCCTTGTACGAGGCGGCCTCCGAATTGACCGACTGCGCGTACGACTGGCCCGCGCCGCAGCCGATGTCGAGGACCCTGGAGCTTGAGTCGATGCTCAGCTCGAGCAGGCCGCCGAGCACCTCTCCGGGGTCGTAGTGGGGCGTGACGTCTGCCGACCAATAGCGCTCGTAGTAGTCCCGAACCTGATTCGCATCCTGATCGACGGTCATCGCGGCGGTGATCTTAGTGGCGCCGTTATCGCGCACGCACCAGTTCGGCCCACGCCGAGCCGGCCACTCGTGCGGCGTAGGAGAGCCGGGCGAGCCGGACCATTCGGCGCCACTCCGCCGGGTCCAGGCCGTCCGGCGAGTGGCCGATCTCCCGCAGCGCACGGTCGCCGACCAGCGCCGGGAGCGGATCGCGCCACGCCCGGTACCCGGCGCCGAGCCGGTAGAAGGCCTGGTTGACCGAGTAGCCGTGGCGGAAGCAGCGCTCGAGCAACGGGCGGAGCTCGCGTTCGGCGTCGTGGTCGACGACCGCGCCGCCGCAGTACGCGAGCTCGAGTCCGGCGTCGCGCGCGCGGAAGCAGAAGTCGACGTCCTCGCCGATGTGCCGCCAGGTCGGGTCAAAGCCGCCGATCCGGTCGAACGCATCGGCTCCGACAAGCAGGTTCGCGGTCGCGGCCCAACCCTGCCCGACCCACGCCTCCTGCCCGAACCGCCACATCGACTCGTACCGCTCGATCGGATTCGGCGGCTCGTGGACCCGCACGCGCACATCCCCCGCGACCAGCGGCGCGAGCGAGCGGCAGCCGTGGAGCGCCTCTAGCCACTCAGGGGCGGCGACGCAGTCCGCGTCGGTGAACGCGTACAGATCCGACCGGGCGGCAGCCGCGCCCGCGTTGCGAGCGCGGGAGCGGTTCGCGATCGGCTCTCGCACGACCCTGGCGCCGTGCGCCACCGCCACCTGAGCGGTGCCGTCCGAGGAGTCGTTGTCGACGACGATCACCTCGAACCGGTCGCGCGCGAGCGTCTGCGCGTCGAGGCTCCGGAGCAGCTCGGGGATCGAATGCTCGCCGTTGCGGACCGGGACGATCACGCTGACCTCGGGAGCGGGCGCGGTCTCTGGCATCGCCGCGGTGAAGCTACTCATCACAGCCCGCGCCTGCGCTACCGTTCCCGACCGCCGATGGAGATCGCCTCTGAGCCGGAGGTCGACCGCGCCGAGCTGGCGCGGCGGATTGCCGGCAACCACGACTGGTATCACACGATTGAGCTGGCGCCGGGACTCGTGACTCCGGGCCGGGTCGACACACGGCCGGTCGTCTCGCGGGTGCCGATGCCGGCGTCGCTGGCGGGCAAGCGGTGCCTCGACATCGGCACCTGGGACGGATTCTGGGCGTTCGAGATGGAGCGCCGCGGCGCCGCCGAGGTCCACGCCGTCGACGTTCCCGATCCGTACAGGTGGGACTGGCCGGCACGGGCGCGGATCCGCGAGTCCTACGACGGCGGCAAGGAGAACCTTGAAGCGATCAAGCGCCAGGGCAACGGCTTCCCGATCGCCAAGCAAGCGCTCGGGTCGTCGGTCGAGCGCCACGAGCTGACCGTCTACGAAATTTCTTCTGAGACGCTCGCCACGTTCGACTTCGTGTTCGTCGGGTCGCTGCTGCTTCACCTCCGCGACCCCATCGGCGCGCTGGAGCGGATCCGCACCGTCACGCGCGATCAGATCGTGTTCAACGACTGCTTCGAGTACGTGCTGACCAAGCTGCTGCCGCGAACCCCGTTCGCGCGGCTTGACGCCGACGATCGTGTGTGGTGGTGGCAGCCGAATCTGGCGGCGCTGCACTCGATGATCGAACAGGCGGGATTCGAGATCCTCGAGCGCGGCAGCCCGTACTTCGTCCCGTTCGGCTCGGCCTACGTGCCGCCGCCGCAGGGCCCGCGCGACACGCTCAGGCGGTTGCGCAGCCCCCGGGGATGGGAGGAGCTCGTGCTCTACCGGCGCGGGATCGCCCATGCAGCGGTTCGGGCTCGGCCGCTCGCCGCCTGATTCGGCCGCTACGCCGCTTCATCTAAGCGCCGCATAAGGAGTGCCGTGACCAAAAGTTTCGGCTCGCCGCTCCGTTTTCTTTGACAGGAGATGACGACCGAGCCGACCACGCCTGCCGCGCGGTACCTGACGCTGGGCGACTATCTGCGGGTTCTTCGCCGCTACTGGCCGATGATCGCGGTGATCGCGCTCGTCGGCGCGGCGGCGGGCTACGCCACCGTGATCGGGCAGAAGCCGGTCTACCAGGCGAGCGCCGAAGTCACGTTCCAGGATCCGTCCCAGGCCCTCAGCGTGGTCGGCCTCGGCTCGAACGCGCCCCAATCCCCAGCCGCCCTGGCGTCGATCAACGCCGAGACGGTCACCGGTCACGCCGTGATCAGCGAAGTCAAGCGGCGGCTGAAGACAGGCGACTCGGTCGGCGCGCTCGGGGGCGCGATCGCCACGCAGGTGTCCCCGCAGTCGGGGATCCTCCAGATAAGCGCCACCGGCTCGTCCCCCGCTGCGGCCGCGAACCTCGCGAACACCGCCGCCTCCGTCCTGGTCTCCCAGGACAACGCGAACGCGCGGGGCAAGTTCGCCAAGCTGGCGTCGGACATCCGCGATCGGATCGCGAAGCTGCCGCCGGCTCTGCGATCCGCGTCGCCGGCCAGCCCGCTGACGTATTACGAGAACGAGCTCGCTCGTCTGCAGACGCTCGGCACGTTCGCCTCGAGCGCGCAGGTCGCGAAGCTCGCGCAGCCCCCTGCCGCGGCCAGCTCGCCACACAAATCCCAAAGCGTGCTCATCGGACTGGCGCTCGGGCTGCTGCTCGGGATCGTCGCGGCGTTCATCCGCGACGCGATGGACCGCCGGCTGCGCGGCCCCGAGGACATCGACTCCTCGTTCCAGCTGCCGCTGCTCGGCTACGTCGGCAAGCGCGGGATGGGACAGGTCGCGTACATGACGGGCGGCTCGGGCGGCCGGCGGTCCGTCGACCTCGAGCAGTTCCGGATCTTGCGGCGCAACCTCGAGCTGCTCGACCACCAGCAGCCGCCGCGCTCGATCCTGGTAACGAGCACCGTTCCCGGCGAGGGCAAGACGACTGTCGCGAGCTCGCTCGCGTTCGCGATGGCGGCCGCGGGCAAGCGGACGCTGCTGGTCGACTGCGACCTGCGGCGGCCGGCGCTCGCCGACCGATTGGGGATTCCGAAGGCTCCCGGGATCAGCGAGTACCTGGCGGGGACGGCTTCGCCAGACCAGATCCTGAGGACGATCTCGTTCGCGGACGGGACGGTCGCGCTGAACGGCGGCTCCACCAACGGCAACGGCCACTCCGCCGCCGGCCAGCGGCTCGTCTGCATCCCGTCGGGCACGCCGCCGCCGAACGCGGCGGAGCTGCTGGGCTCGACCCGGTTCAAGGAGTTCATCGCACAGGTCAGCGAGACGTATGACGCGATCGTGCTCGACTCGAGCCCGCTGCTCGCCGTCGCCGACACGCTCGAGATGCTGCCCGAGGCCGACGCGGTCCTGATCTGCGCACGCGAGTCGCGCACGACCCGCGGTCATGCGTCCGCGGCGCGAGCGACGCTCAGCCGCCTCCCCGCTCGGCCGATGGGAGTCGTCGTCACCGGCGTCAGTGAACGCGGCGCCCGCGAACAGGTGTATGTCTCCTCGTACGGATAGGGGTGAGCCCGGACGGTATTCGTATGAGACCGCCACTGGGGTGAGCGGTCGGCTGGTATAAGCGGTTGCGGCGGAACGGGAGGCCGGCGATCAGAAACGGATTCAGACAGCGAGCGGTGTGCGCAGCGATCGCGGCGACCGCGATGTTGGTCGCGCTGCCCGCGGCGGCCGGCGCGTACAGCACGACGTCGGGCTACGCGGCGACCGACTACGCGACCGGGTTCCCCGAGTCACCGGTTAACGACTGGGGACCGATCGGGGTCGCGTTCGACACCTCGGATAACTTGTACGTCGCCGACACCGTGGACGGCAACGTCTACCGGTTCCAGCCCGGCGGCGGCGCCGCCTCCGACGGGACTCGGCTGACCCCGTCGCCGATCCCCGGGAAGATCACCGGCCTCGCCGTGTCCGGGGCGGGGAGCGTGTACGTCGCCCGCTACTCAGCCGGGGAGATCGTCCAGCTCGACCCGGGTACCGGGGAGGTACTCCGTACCGTTGCGAGCGTGCCGTGCGCGACCGGGCTGGCGATCGACCCCGCCAGCGGCGATCTGTTCGTATCCCAGAACGGATGCGGCTCGGCGGTCTTCCGCGTGTCGCACTTCGCGACCGGCGCCGGCACGGTGAGCGTCTACACGCGGGCCCCAGGCGTCGACGGACTCGCGTTCGACAACGTCAGTGGCGACCTCTACGCAGAGAGCGACGGCCACGTCCTGCGGATCGACGGGACCCGGAGCCTGACGCCCGGCCACGTCGACAGCATCGCGAAGGTCCCGGGAGCGGACGGTCTCGCGTTCGGAGCGCACTCGTCCGGGATGCCGTCGTATCTGGTCGCGAACCGCAACAACGGGACGGTGACCCGTGTCGCCTTCGGGCTCGGGCTGATCCCGTCGACGACCGACATCTTCACCGGCGGCAGCCGCGGCGACTTCGCGGCGGTCGACTCGAACGGCTGCCTCTACATCACCCAGTCGGCGAGCATCGTCAAGATCGGCCGCGCCGGCCAGTCGTGCGGACTGGAGCCGAGCAACCCCGGGTTCGCCCCGCAGGTCGGGCTGAGCGTCAGCGCGCACGCGGTCCCCGGCGGCGGCGCGGGCACACATGCGAAGGCGTGCGTCAAGGTGGGCTCGCTCCAGCTCCGGGTCAGCCAGCGGGGCCGTGTGCGTCTGCGCTCGGCGACGGTGTACGTGAACGGGAAACGGGTAAAGCAGCTCCGCGGCGCGTCGGTGACGAGGTCATTCACGCTGAAGAACCTTCCGAAGTCGTCATTCACCGTGAAGATCGTGGCCGTCACCACGTCCCGCAGACGGCTGTCAAGCAGCAAGTACTACGCCAACTGCACCAAGCCGCCGGTCCGTAAGTGCACCGCCGCGGTCACGGTCCAGGTTCCGCAGCGTCGCGGCGCGCGCGCCGTCAAGGTCGTCGAGTTCGCCGGCGGCCGCCGCGTCCGCACGGTCCGCGGGCACAGCATCAAGCGGGTGAGGCTCAACCATCCGCCGCATGGGAAGTTCACACTCAAGCTCGTGACGGGCTACTCCCGCGGCAAGAGTGCGACCACCCGTCACCAGTACCCGGCCTGCTCGAAGTAGCTAGGACGCTAGGCGCGCTTGTGCGCCGGCCGATGCCGCCTGGGCTTCGGCTTGTGCGTGTGCTTCTTCGGCTTGGGCTTGTGCCCAGGCGCCGGCCCCCGCTGGATCTTCGGCTGCGCGCCGCATCGCCCGAGCGTCGGCTCCGGCGCCGCGATCGCAAGCGCCTTGAACCACGTGCTCCCCGCGAGCCTGAGCGTCGTCGAGAGTGTCGACAGGTCGACCAGCCCGAAATCCCCCGAGCTGTCGCCGGGGTTGATCCAGTCGTACGGCTCGAGCAGCCGGATCCCGCAGTCCGACCTCGACAGCTGCTGGCCGACCGTGTTCATCATCCACGCGCGCCAGACCTCGCGTCCGGGGTCGCCGCCGGTCCAACCGAACTCGGTGATGTCGATCGGCGCCGAGGCTTCGCCGAGCGAGTTCAGCACCCGACGGAAGTGGACCGTCCACTTGATCGCGTCGGCCGCGGTCGTTCCGTACGGGTGCAGGCCGAACCCGTCCACGTTCCCGCGCAGGCTCGGCTGGGCGGCGAACATCTGGTACACGTACTGCGCCGGATAATCCCTGCTCGGGTCGTAGGACTGCGAGTCGTCGGCGAGCCCGCCGACGATCACGCTCGCTGACGGATCGGCGGCGCGGATCGCGGTCCGCGCGGCCGTGTACAGCGTCGCGAACCGGGCCGGAGCGACGTAGTAGGTCTGGTTGTTCTCCTCGTCCCAGATCTCGAAGATCTGAGCCGGGTAGTAGGGCAGCTTCGGGTTCTGCTTCCAGAAGGTCCCGCCCGCGCCGTACCGGGCCGCGACCGCCTGCGCGAACGCGGCGTAGGTGGAATCGCTCCTCGGCGCGCAGAAACCGGGGCAGGTCTTCGCCCACCACACGGAGAAGTCGATCAGCGGCTGCCAAGTGAGGTGGTGGTTCGCGAGCGTGGTGACCCACGAGTCGAACCCGGTGAAGTTGAACGCGTGGCCGGTGGGGCCCGGCGGTGCGGGCTCGATGTCGGCCCACGGCGCGTCACTGCGGACAACCTTCACGCCCGCCGCCGCCATCGCCGCAAGCTGCTGGTCGCGCTGCGGCGGCGCCATCTTGAACACGGTCCACCCGTTCATCCCGATCACGGCGTGCGGCGCCGAGGCGGCGGCCACCACCGCCGCCGGGCCCGACGGACTCGGGCTCGCGGTCGCGTTCGCGCCCGAGGCGCCCGCACCAGCGAGCGACAGGAGCAGCAACAGCGTCCGACGGATTCCCCCGGCCCGATACCTGAAAGCTCGACTAGAAGTGCCCATCCCCAAGCTGTTAACGACACGGCTGCGCGTGACTTTCACCGGGCGCCTCCGTGGAGGAAGCGAGAGCCTCCCCGGGCCGTTGTAATCCAACGCCGACGCTCGTCCCTTTTTCGTACCCATCCGTGCAAGAGGCGCGCGTTCGATCCGTTTTGTCGATGTGGCAATAGGCGCGGGAGCGGCAAGCCGAGCGACTGTGGAGACGGTCGAGCCTGAGGGCACGGCAACCGTCGCGGTGTGCTCACCCGACCGAACGCTCCTGGCGCGGATCGAGGCGACGCTCGAGCTCGGCGGATACGACGTCGCGCTCGCGTGTGACTCGGCTCACGAGTTGCCCACGGCAATGCATCGCGAGTCGCCGGCGGTCGTCGTCCTCGCGCTCGCGTTCGAGCCGTTCGCCCCGGCCACCGACGTCGAGCACATAAGGACCGAGCTTGCCGGCGTGCCGCTCGTGCTCGTCGCCTCCGGGTTCGTCGGCAGCTCGTGCCGGCGGCTGGTGCAGGCGGGCCTCGAGGGACTCGTCCACGATCGACAGCTCGAGCACGCGCTGGTGCCGACGATCGACGCGGTCATCTCCGGGCAGCTGTGCGTTCCGGCGCCGATGCGGGCGACGATCGCTCAGCCAGTCTTCAGCCACCGCGAGAAGCAGGTGCTCGAGCTGCTGTTGGCCGGGCTGACGAATGGCGAGATCGCCGCACGCCTGTTCCTGTCGGAGAGCACCGTCAAGAGCCATCTCGCGTCGAGCTTCCGCAAGCTCGGTGTCTCCTCGCGCGCGGAGGCCGCAAGATCCGTCCTCGCTCCCGACTCCGGGCTGGAGCTGCGGGGCCTCGCGGTCAACCCTGCCAACGCCACGACGGCCGCTGTCTGAACGGGACAGCGCAAGAGCCGATGACCGTCACGGCAGCCACGCTCGCGCCCGAGCCGCTCGACCTCGAATCCGTCGAGCCGCGGCCGCTGACCGCCGAGGTCGTGCTGATCACGCGCAACTCGAGAGACGAGCTGGCCGCCTCGCTGCCCGCGATCCGCGACGCCGCCGCGTTCGCCGGGGCGCCGCTGCTGTTCGTCGATCTCGGGTCGAGCGACGGCACTCAGTCATTCGCGGCCGGCCACACGCCCGGCGGCCGGGCCGCGTGGCTCAGCGAGCGCGACGGGGTGATGGATGCGCTCGCCGCCGCCGCGGCGGCGTCGCGGGCCGACGTGCTCGTGGTCCTCACCCCCACGCTCGAGCCGGCCTCGCCCGATTCGTTCGCGGCGCTCGTCGAGCATCTCGATCGCCACCCTTACGCGGGGATCGCGGCGCCGGCGCTGCGGACGGGCACGGGCGAGGTGCTGGATACCACGCGGCCGGCCCCGCGTCCCCGCGAGTACTCGCGAGTGGAGTGGGTGCTCGACGAAGCGTTCGCGATCCGCCGCACGGACCTCGAGGATGCGCTCCGCTGCTGTAAGCGCGCTCAGCCACGGGTCGAGGACCTGGCGATGTGCCTGCAGCTTCGCCGTCGCGGGATCGAGCTGCACTACCTGCGGACGGTCGAGCTGCGCGACACCGGCGGCCGCGCCGCCGTGCGCGTCGGCCGTCCGCGGCGCTACTCGGCGGGCGGCTGGGCGCGTTTGATGCTCCGTCATCCAGGCTACGCGCTGAGGCTCGCGGGCAGGCGGAGGCTGGCGAGGAGGTTCGGCCGCGCGGTGATGCGGATGATCGAGATCTCAGTCGCGCTGGTCCTGCTGACGCTGCTCTCGCCGCTGCTGCTCGCGATCATGATCGCGATTCGCCTCGATTCGCCCGGACCGGTCCTGTTCCGGCAGGTCCGCCTCGGCCGCGGCGCGCGCGCCTTCCGGATGAACAAGTTCCGGACGATGCGCCATGACGCCGACTCCGCCGCGCACGCGCACTTCGTGCGCGAGATGATCTCGAAGCGGCTGCGGTCGGAGCCGGGGTCGGGCAACGGCGAGGGGCCCCGGATCTACAAGATCCACCCGGATCCACGCGTGACGCGCGTCGGGCGCTTGCTGCGCAGGACCAGCCTCGACGAGCTCCCGCAGCTGATCAACGTGCTCCGGGGCGAGATGACGCTGGTCGGCTTCCGGCCGCCGATCCCCTACGAGGTCGCGGAGTACCCGGCCTGGTATCACCGCCGGTTCGACGGCCGGCCCGGGATCACCGGCCTGTGGCAGGTCAGCGGCCGCAACGAGCGCACGTACGAGGACATGGTGCGGCTCGACATCGAGTACCTGAACCGGCGCAACTGGCTGTTCGACCTGTGGCTGCTCGCCCGCACCGTGCGGGTCGTCTTCGGGGGCCGCGGAGCGGTCTGAGCGCGATCAGGCCCCATGGAGGTCTGAGAGTGCGAAACCGGGAGCGGCACCGAACTCCTTGGAGAGCCTCGCGCGGAAGGTCGAGTACCGCCGTAGCGCCTCGCTGCGCCGGCCGGCGACCAACAGCACGCGCAGCAGCTCCTTGTGGATGTCGGAGTCGAACGGCTCGAACTCCGCGAGCCGGTCGAGGTGCTTGACCGCGGTCGCGTGGTCCCCGCGCGTGAGCGCGATCTGGGTCATCGCTCGCAGGCTGTCGGTCGCCATCGCGCGCAGCCGGTCGCGCTCTGGCATCGCCCACTCGGCGTACGGCTCGTCTTCAAGCAGGTCGCCTCGGTAGAGAGACATCCCCAGCTCAAGCAGCTGGGCCGCTCGATCCGCGTCGCCTCGGTCGGCCGCCGCAAGGCCATCGCGGACCGCTCCGGCGAACGTGTCGGCGTCGATCCGCACGTGGCGGCGGTTGATCGCATAGCCACCCCTGACGGTGACGACGAACGTCGACGGAGCCCGCGGCGGGCGGTCGGGCTCGAGCTTGTCGCGGAGCCCGTGGATGAAATGCCTGACGCTCGACAGCGCCTGCCGGCCAGAAGACGGCCACAGGGCCTCGGCGATCTCGTCGGCCTGGACGACCCGGTCGCGCTCGCAGACGAGGTACTTGAGGATGTGGCCGGGGCGGTGCTGGAGCCAGCTCCCCCCCAGCGGCCCTTCGCTCGAGTCGACCCGGATCCGCCCGAGCGCCTTGATCGTCAACTCCGGGCCCTTGATCCAGTGCGGGTCCGATCGGCGCCTGCGGTCACGCGCGTCCCCCGGCCTCAGGTGAAGCAGCACGCCCGAGCCCAGCCCGAGCGGCACGACCGTCACCCAGAAGGCGCTGACGGCCGAGCCGGGGGGCGTGTCGATCCGGATCTCCGGCAGGTTCTCGCCCGTCTGCGAAGCCCGCTGCACCAGGCAGCCGTGGGTGCACGGGCCGCCCGCCCGCCGGCAGGAGAACATCTCGTGGCAGACGGTTGGCGGCGGGTGGGTGGGGTCCGGATCCGTATGCCAGCCCATCTCGATCGCGGCTGGGTTGGCGTTCAGCACGCTCCCCTGCTCGTCGACGACGACCAGCGCGTAAGGGAGACGCTCGTAGATCGCCGGCGCGAGCCGCTCTGAATCGGCGACCTCGACCGGCCTTTCGCGCTGCTTTGGGGCCATCGGCTCCTCCCGTGCCTGGGTCGCGTAACCCCCTCGGGGCCTTTACCAGCGGCGCCAACGGGCTGTCAGCCGGCTGATCTACGACTAATTCCGGACTAACACGGATTCTAATCGACCAAAAATCGGCGCTTCGTACCTTGCGCGAGCCGTGTACGCAGAGAGTGACTTGGATCACAGCGGCGAGCCACCGGACGGCCCGAAGGCCGACCAAGGACGAGGAGAAAATCACATGTCGCAAGGGTGCTTTCAGAGCAAGCGGACGCTCGACGAGGAGCGGCGCCCGGGTGAGGTCGTGCGCGCGGTGGCGCGGGCCAAGCAGGGAGATCAAGCGGCGATGAAATATCTGTACACCCGCTACTCGGGCAACGTCTACGGCTACGCCCGCTCGATCGTGCGCAACGATCACGACGCCGAGGACGTGGTCCAGCAGGTGTTCACGCGGATGATGACCGCGATCCGTTCCTACGAGCAGCGCTCCGTGCCGTTCTCGGCATGGCTGTTGCGAATCACGCACAACATGGCGATCGACTACGTCCGGCGCCGGACGCCCACGCTCGACGACTCCGAGCGTCCGGTCGCCGAGGATCGTCCACAGTTCGACTCTCATCACCTCCGGGGCGCGCTGCGCGAGGCGCTGACCGAGCTCCCCGACGTCCAGCGCGAGATCCTCGTGCTGCGCCATCTGGGCGGCTACTCGCCGGTCGAGATCGCGGAGCATCTGGGCCGCTCGGAGAACTCGGTCCACGGCCTGCACCACCGGGGTCGGCGTGCGTTGCAGCGCGCGCTGACGCAGGCGGACGCGACCCCCTGCACGCTGGCGGCGTAGGCAGCGGGCGCGCGATCGCCGGCCACGCGCCCGCGCGGCGGGGGTTGGCGCAAGTTTCCCCGCGCCTCGCCGTTTTTCTAAGAGGACCTAGAGACGCGGGCCCCCGCACCGGCAAGGAGCTGAGTGATGTCGATATCAACCGTTCGCACCGCACCCGCAAGCGCCGCGGCACCGGTGAGCGGGGCCGTCGGGATCGTGGCCGGCGAGATCGAGGGCCGGCGTCTGGCTTCCGCGCTCAAGCGCGGCTCATTCCCGGTCGTCGCGACCGCCGGCGAGGTCAACGCGCTGCTCGACCGCGCCGGCGGCAGGCTCGATGTGGTCGTGTTCGCCGGCGGCCACGAGCTGCTGGCGCGCGGTGGCCCGGTCGAACTGCTGCGCGCGCTCCGGCCCGCCGCCGCAATCGTGATCGTCTCCGGCGGCGGCACCGCGCCGGTCCGCAAGGCACTCCGCGCGGGCGTCGACGGGTTCGTCGCCGAGCCCGAGAACGAGCGCGCGCTGCACGGCACGCTCGCCGCGGTGCTCGCGGGCCAGATCTCGGTCCCCCGCGCGATCCGCGAACGAATCGTGTGGACGGTCTTCTCGCTGCGTGAGAAGCAGGTGCTGCAGCTGGTCGCGGCCGGGCTCACGAACGCCGAGATCGCGGACCGCCTGTTCTTGTCCGAGAGCACGATCAAGAGCCACCTCTCCTCGAGCTTCCGTAAGCTCGGGGTCTCCTCGCGCGCCGAGGCTGCCGCCGCCGTACTTGATCCGGACACCGGGCTCGTGATCGGCCAGCCGATCGCAACGCCGGCTTAACCGCCCGCCTCCGCGAGCCCGTTCCCGTTTGGGCCCGGAGCACTGGTCCCTGTACCCTGGGCTCGGAGAATGGCTTACGCCGAGGAGAGCACCGGGGCACGCCGCGTTGGGCTGGACGCGACCCTCCTAGCTGGGGAGTGGCGCCGCCTGCGACGAGCCGCCACAGCGGTCGCGCTGTTCACGAGCCCGCTGTTCTTCGTCGTGCTCTACGACAAGCTGGGCCTGTCGATCCCGGCGGCGATCGCGGCGACAATCGGAAGCGTGATCGCGTTCCGCGGTCTCGTCGACGTGCTCGCGCGGAGGCTGCTGCCGTGGCCGAGCATGTACGGGGTCGACCGCGAGATCGCCGAGGAGGACGTGGTCGCGCGGCGGCGGACGTGGTTCTGGCGACGGCTGTACCGGTTCGTGATCATCATCGCCGTGCTGCTGGCGGTGATCGGCGGGATCATCGCGCTGATCCAGCACAAAAGCTGGATCGGCGGCATCGGCCAGATTTTCCACGCGATCGGGTCGATCGGCGGGTTGATCCCGAACCTCGCGTTCAGCCTCGTCGTCCTCTTCTTCATCAACATGCTGATCCTGTTCGGCCCGCTGCTGGCGGCGAACTTGCGCCAGGTCCGCGGCTACGAGCCCGGCGACGCGAGCTGGGGCGTGCGGATGGAGGACGTCCGCGGCCAGGCCGAGCCGAAGGAGGAGGTCGCGCGAGTCGTGCGGCTGTGGCAGTCGGGCGAGGAGTTCGAGAAGGCGGGCGGCAAGCGCGAGCGAGGCCTCCTGTTCCTGGGCGCTCCGGGCACCGGCAAGACGATGCTCGCGAAAGCGATCGCGACCAACTTCAACTGCCCGTTCGTGACGATCCCAGGCTCGGGTTTCGCGGCGACGTTCATCGGCATCGACGTGATCGTCGTGATGTTCCTGATCCGCAAGGCGAAGAAGCTCGCGCGCAAGTGGGGCGGCCAGTGCATCGTGTTCATCGACGAGATCGACGCGGTCGGAATGCGCCGCGCGAGCCTCGGCGCCGGCGGAACCGGGATGACCGGACAGCTCGGCGGTCGGAGCGTCGGCAGCCAGAGCTTTGAGGACTACTGCTTCTTCGGATCGTGGGGGTCGCTGACGCCGACCGGCGACCTGATTCTCGAGACGCGCGCGTGGCGCGAGCGGCTGTTCGCGGACCGGGCCGAGGCCCGGACGAGCGGGGTGCCGGCGCTGTTCATGAAGCCCGCTGAGTGGATTCAGAACATCATGTTCCCCGGGATGGGCGGGATGGGCGGCGGAGGGGGACTCGCGCTCAACCAGCTACTCGTGCAGATGGACGGGATCGGCGAGGCGCCGTTCATGCGTCAGCAGTTCACCAAGCGGATGAACACGCTGCTCGACGCGCTCTACTTCATCCCCCGGAAGATCGGGAAGAAGTCGCTGCGGCTGCCGGCGCCCCGCCCCACCAAGGAGCAGGTGTTCTTCATCGGGGCGACGAACGTGCCGATCGACCGGCTCGACCCGGCGCTGATCCGGCCCGGGCGGATGGGCCGCCACGTCTGGTTCCGGACGCCGACGCTCGAGGACCGGAAGGACATCTTCAACCTGTACCTGTCGAAGGTCGACCACAGCCCCGACCTCGACACCGAGCGCCGCCGCGACGAGCTCGCGCGGATCACCAACGGCTACGCGCCCGCGATGATCGAGCAGGTCTGCTCGCTCGCGCTGACCTACTCGCACGCCGACGGCAGGCAGCTGTTCGGCTGGTCAGACATCGTCGAGGCGATGACGACGGTCGAGGCCGGCACCGCCGTCGCGATCGACTACATCCCCGAGGAGACCCGAGCGGTCGCGATTCACGAAGCGGGCCACGCGGTCAACGGCCACCTGTACATGAAGGACGTGCTCTCGACGCGGCTCTCGATCCGCAAGCGCGGCGAGTCGCTCGGCCACCACCAGGCGATCGAGACGCAGGAGCGGTTCTCGTCGTGGCGCAGCGAGGAGTTCTCAAAGCTGGTCTGGACGCTCGGCGCGATGGCCGCCGAGCACGTCTTCTACCGCGAGAATTCAACCGGCGTCGGCGGGGATGTGATGAGCGCGACCGCCCGCGCGGCGTGGATGGTCGGGATGTGCGCGATGGGCCCGAACCCGATCGACCTGGGCGGGCGCTTCGCGTCCGCGGAGGACGAGGCCGAGGAGCGTGAGAAGCTGCTTCGCCGGTTCGAGGAGATCGGCGTCCAGATCATGAACCGCGCCGGCACCGGCGGCCCGTTCGACGAGAACCCGATCGCCGCGGTCCTCGGCGACCGCGACAAGCGCAAGTCGGCCACCGTGCTGCTCGGCCAGGCGTACGTCACGGCGTACGTGACGATCGCGGCCAACCGCGATCGCGTCGAGCTGATCGCCGAGAAGCTGATCAAGCGCAAGGAGATGCACGGCGACGAGGTCGTCGAGCTGCTCGACAGCGCCGCGCTCGTCCGCCCGCCGATCGACCTGCTCGACGAGGCCACCTGGCCACCGGTATGAGCCCGCCGAGGCTGCCACCCGCCGCGGCCTGGCTGCGGAACCGCGCGACCCCGGAGCACGCGGCCGAGCGGCCGGTCTCCGCCGGACGCGACCTGCTCGCGACACGCGACCGGGAGCGCGAGCGGGAGCGCGAGCGGGAGCGGGAGGGCTCGTCCCGCATCGGTCACCTCGGCAGATTCAAATGGGCGATCGTCGGGCTGTTCGGGGTCGCGCTGTGCGCGCTCGCCGCCGCGCTGATCCTGTCGAGCACCGGCGACCGCGCCCGCTCGAGCGGCGGCGACTGGTCCGCCTTCAGCCCCTCGCAGGGCGGCCTCGCCGGCGCGCAGGAGATCGCCGACTACGTCGCCCCGTACTACCGCGCGACTCCCTCGGATCAGCTCACGGTCGTGACCGCGGTCAACCTCAACAGCGCGAGCAAGCCGCTGCAGGTGGCCGTCCCGGCGTCCGGCAGCTCCGGCGGCCTTGTCCCCCTCTCCTCCGGCAGCACGATTGTCTACAACATGTGCGGCACCGGAAGCACGAACTGCTCGATCGGCGTCGGCCAGCCGTCCGCGGCCCGGCTGCTGCTGTTGCGGCGCGAGGCGCTCGAGCTCGCGCTCTACACGTTCAAGTACATGGACAACATCAACAGCGTCGTCACGATCCTGCCGCCCGGCCGCACGGTCCAGGGCTGCACCGGGATCTGCCCGAAGCCCCACACGAGCACGACGACCAAGCCGCTCGACGTGGCGCTCGCGTTCGATCGCAACGAGCTTTCACCGTGGCTTGGCCGCCCGCTCCACACCACCCTCCCGGAGACGCTGCCGCCGACGGTCTCCGAGATGCAGAACGCCCCGGAGGCCGAGCTCGTCAGCATCATCACCGCCCACGGCCTGTTCTCCGAGCGGACAGAGCAGGCCCAGGACGGGAGCACGGTGATCGTGCTCAGCCCGCTGCCACCGCAGTAGGAGCCGCGGCACGCGGACGGCGGCGACGCCGCCGCCCCGCCGCCCCGCCGCCCCGCCGCCCCGATGAATGGCGATTCACCGTTCGCCCTGCGCGGTAAATCGCCAAACTTCAGCCCGAGGCGTCTTCGTCCCGGCGCTCGTACCCGGGGCAGCCCATCACCGGCAACCGCGGATATCGCGGAAACCGCTCCGGCTCGTCGCGCGAGCGCTCGCACAACGAGAACACGGACCCCCGCGTGGTGCGGACCACCCGCTGGTGCCGGCACGAGTTGCACAGGCCGGCCTCGGGCCGGCGCTCTACTCCATCCACATTCCGGACGCCACGCGCGCCTGGACGAGCCGCGGGCGGTCGCGGTCGGCGATCGCGTCGCGCAGCGCCTCTGACAGCTCGTCGCCGAACGACACGTCGCGCGCGTCCATTCCGTAGGCCCGAGCCACCGCGGCCGTATCGAGCCCCGGAAGCTCGAGGCCGGGGGCACCCGAGACCTGCTCGAGCGCCGCGAACCACTTGAGGATCATGTACTCCTCGTTGCGGAGCACCAGGAACGTGACCGGCGCGTTGTAGGCGACCGCCGTCCACAGCGCCGTGATCCCGTACTGGGCCGAGCCCTCGCCGAGCACGCACACGACTGGGCGGTCGGGCTGCGCGAGCTGGACCCCGACCGCCGCCGAGATCCCGAACCCGAGTCCCCCCGACGCGCCGAAGTAGTAGCTACCCGGCTTCGACAAGCGCAGCCGGTTGCGCAGCGCGAGCGTGCTCGATGGGCTCTCGAGCACCGCGATCCCGTCCTGCGGCCACACGGCGGCCAGCGCCTTCATCGCCTCCGACCCGCTCATCGGCTCGCTCTCCGGCGGATCGCTCGGGGCCGGTCGCGGCTCGGGGACCGGCCGGTCACTCTCCCCCAGCTGCCGGAGCAGCTCCTGAAGCCCGAGCGCAACGTCGCCGACGATCGCGTCGCCCATCGGTGCCCGCGCGGCCTCGCCGGGATCGCTCGTCAACGCGACCAGCGACGTGCCCTCCGGCAGCAGCGGGCCCGGGAGGTACGGGTAGTACGGGAACACGGAGGAGCCGACGACCAGCACCAGCTCGTGGCCCTTGAGCGTCTCCGACACCGCCCCGATCGCGGGCGGGAGGATGCCGACGAAGTTCGGATGGCCCTCGGGGAACCCGATCCTGCTGCCGCCCGTCGCGGGCGACGCCCACACCGGTAGCCGCTGGCGCTCCGCGAGTGCGATCGCGGCGTCCCAGCCGCCGCTGACGTCGATGTCCGGGCCCGCGATCATCACCGGGCGCTCAGCGGCCTGCAGCCGCGCGGCGAGATCGACGAGCGCGTCAGGGTCCGGGGCGACTCGGCCGCTTACGTGCCGGCGCAGCGCCTGCGCCGAGCGGTCCTCGTCGGCCTGCTGATCCCAGTCGTCCATCGGGATCGACACGAACACCGGGCCTCGCGGCGGCAGCGACGCCTGGTGGATCGCCCGTGACAGCGCCATCGGGACGTCCTCGGCGCGGGGCGGCTCGTGCGCCCACTTGACGTACGGCTGCGGCGCTTCGGTCGCGTCCCTGTTCGTCAAATTAGCCTCGATCGTGATGTGCGGGCGGACCTGCTGGCCGGCGGTGATCACGAGCGGAGACTTGTTCGCCTGCGCGTTGAAGATCCCGCCGACGGCGTTGCCGACGCCCGGCGCGGTGTGCAGGTTGACATGCGTCGGCCGCCCGCTCGCCTGCGCGAATCCGTCCGCCATCCCAACGACGGCGAGCTCCTGCAGCCCGAGTACGTACGTGAAGTCGTCGGGGAAGTCCGCGAGCATCGGCAGCTCGGTCGAGCCCGGGTTGCCGAAGATCGTAGTCATCCCGTGGGCGCGGAACAGCTCGAAGGTGGCCTCGCGAACGGTCGCCATCAGCGCCCAACGCTAACCGGCGGCCACAGCTCCTGCCACCGGCACTCGCGCTCGAGCTGGGCCGCGACCGCGATCAGACGGGACTCCTGACCCGCCGTGCCGAGCAGCTGCGCGCCGACCGGAAGGCCCTCGTCGGTCAGTCCGGCGGGCACGCTCACGCCCGGCCAGCCGAGCGCGTTCCACGGCCACGCGTACGGGCAGGCGCCGACGATCACCCTGTCGGTGTCCCAGTTCGAGAGCCCGTCGATCGCGCCCACCGGCAGCGGCGGCTGCGCCGTGGTCGGGGTCAGCATCACGTCGAACCGCTTGAAGATCGAGCCGACCTGACGGCGCATCGGTTCCTCGAGCGCGCGCCCGACCCCGAGCAGCGGGCCCAGTAGCCGGCCGAGCTTGGCGTTATGGCGGGTGCGCTCGTCGAGCCTGGAGTGGTCGGAGATGCCCTCGAGCCATGGCACCAGGCCCGCGATCGACCTCGGCAGCACGCCGGCGCCGAAGAACCCGTAGACCGGGTCGGCCCGCTCGACGTGATGACCGAGGCGCTCGAGCGCGAGCGCGAGTCGCTCGACCCGCGCCCGTACCCGCGGGTCGAGCCGCGCGGGGGCGATGCTGAACGGGATCTTGAACGAGAGCGCGATCCGCAACCGGCGCCCGGGATCCGCGCGCTCGGCGGTCCGCGCGTATGGCTCGACCGGAGGCGCCGGGTGGTCCCGATCCTGCGGATGGTTGCCCGCGACCGCATCGAGCAGGGTGGCCGCGTCGGCGACGGTCCGCGCCAGCGGTCCGACGCAGGTCAGGCCGTTGAACGAGTCGCGGTAGGGCCAGGTCGAGACCCGACCGCGCTGGGGCTTGATCCCGACCAGGTGTGTCCAGGCGGCGGGCACGCGGATCGAGCCGAGTCCGTCGGAGCCGAGCGCGGCGGACACAACGCCCGCGGCCACCGCCGCGGCCGATCCGCCCGAGGACCCGCCCGGCGTGTGCTGGAGGCTCCAGGGATTGCGGGTCACCCCGAATGACTGACCTTCGGTGATCGGCCACTGGCCGAGCTCGGGCGTCGTCGTCTTGCCGACGATCACCGCCCCCGCGTGCTTGAGCCTGCGGACGACCTCGCCATCTTCGGCCTTCGGCTCGAACGCGCCCTCGCACCCGAACGCGGTCGTCTCCCCCGCCAGGTCGGTGTCGTCCTTGATCGCCACGGGGACTCCGAGCAACGGCGCCCGCTCGCCCGCCGCCAGCCGCCGGTCGGCGCGCTCGGCTTCCTCGAGCGCGGCCTCGGGCCTGACGCAGCGAAACGCGTTCAGCCGGTCGTGGGTCGAGTCGATCGCCTCGAGCGTTCGGGCGACCAGCTCGCGCGAGGAGATCGTGCGCCGGGCGAGCTGCTCGGCTTCCTCCGTGAGCCCCGCCGCGCTCACAGGCCGTTCAGGACCTCACCCGCGGCACGCTCGCCGGAGCGGACGGCGCCGTCCATGTAGCCGTTCCAGTAGTTGGATGTCTCGGTGCCGGCCCAATGGATCCGTCCCACCGGCTGGCGCAGCCACGGGCCGTACGCGAGCAGCGCGCCGGTCGCGGGGATCCCGACCGGGCATCCGCGGGCCCACTCGTCCGCCGACCAGAAGGTCTCGAAGAAGTCGGTGGCCTGGAGCGCACGGGAGCCGAAGAACTTGGCGAACTGACCCAGCACCGCGGCCTTCCGCGCTCCCGGCGACATCGTCGCGTACGAGCGGGCGTTGTCGCCGCCGACGAACCCGAAGATGATCCCCGGGCCCTGGCTGCTCGACGCGGTCGGTGGCGAGTCGTCGAATGTCGCGCTCACCGGGCCGCCCGTGTCGACCGCCTGACCAGTCAGGCCCGCGTCCCGCCAGAACGGCCGGTTGTAGACGGCGGCCACCTTACTCAGCGTACCCTGGCCGTAGCGCTGGGTGAGCTGGTCGCGCTGGAACGGCAGCAGCGGCTCGTAGTCGATCCTCCCGGCGAGCGCGGGCGGAACGGCGACGATCGCGCGCTTGGCCTTGACCGTGACCTTCTCGGTGTAGGCCGTGATCCCGCTCGAGCCCTGAACGAGCCTGCGAACCGGCGTGCTCAGCACCACGCGCGAGCCGAGCTGGGCGGCGATCTTCAGCGCGATTGTCTGCGAGCCCCCGACGAACCTCGACTGCTGCCCGCCGTCGCGCGTGTCGAAGTTGCGCTCGAACGTGCCGGGGTTCTGCTCGTTGCCGGACGAGGCGATGTAGAACAGCGTGAACAGCAGCGACAGCTCACGCGGCTCGGCGCCGAAGATTGGCCTCGTGGCGAGCGGGACGAGCGCCTGGAAGCTCGGGCTCGCGCTGTTCTCCTTGACCCATCGCTCGAGCGTGTAGCCCTCCCACTCGGCCGCGTTCGAGGCGTCCCACGGCGCGTCGACGGGCACCGAGGTCGACATCTGGTCGAGCCGGGCCACGACCGCGGCGAGGTCCGCGATCGCTGCCGGGTCCGGCGGAGCGGTGCCCAGCGGACCGGTGTCGCTGTACGTCATCCGGTTCGAGCCGTTGACGTACACGTCGTTGCCGTTGTCGTAGGTGTTGAACGTCTGCACCCCAAGCGCGCTCGCGAGCGCCGCCAGCCGGTCCTGGGTCGGCCCGATGAACGTTCCGCCCCGCTCGGAGATCACGCCGCCGCCGAGGTCGTGGTTCCAGACGCGGCCCCCGACCCGGTCGCGCGCCTCGAGCACGATCACCGACTTGCCGGCGGCGCGGATGTTGCGCGCCGCGGTGAGGCCGGCGAACCCGGCGCCGACGATCACGACGTCGGCGGTGCGGACGCTGCCCGGCGCCGGGTGCTTCGGCTTGGGGTTGGGCCCCCGCTTGGCCGCCTCGGCCGCCGCGGGGATCGCCGCGGCGGCGCCGCCGGCGAGCGTGCCGGCGACGAACCGCCGGCGAGTGATCGAGTGCTTGCTCACGTCCCTGTCTCCTGGATGGTCGGGGTATCGGCCGCAAATTCATCCGCCGTCTCGAGCGTGAAATCGCCGTGGTCGGAGCCAAGGCCCTGAGCGACGAGCGCCGCCGCGGCGCACCCGAGTACCGCCGACTCGCGCCCGGACCGCCCGAGACCGAGCCCGCGCAGGAATCCGGCGGAGAAGGCGTCGCCGCAGCCCGTGGTATCGACGACGTCGGTGACGAACGCGGGCACGCGCTGGGCCCCGTCACGGCCGGCCATCACCGCACCGTCCGCGCCGGAGGTCGCGGCGACGCACCCGACGCCACGCTCGAGCAGCGCCTCACAACCGGCCTCGAGCTCGGACGCGCCGGTCAGCCCGAGCACCTGCTCCTCGTTCGGGAGCAGGTAGTCGATGTGCTCGAACGCCGGCGCCAGCCAATCGACGATCATCGCCGCCTGCTCGCCTGGCGCGAGGATGTCGGCGGAGGTGACGACCTCGTGCTCGCGGGCGAACGAGAGGATCTTGGCGGCCTCCTCGCCGCCCATGAACTCCGGCGCGCCGAGGTGCAGGAACTCGGCCCGCTGGATCTCATCCCAGGGCGCGTCCGCCGACGTGTACGTCCCGTTGGCGCCGACCACGTGGAAAGCGGGACGCGACCCGTCCTGGCGGATCGGCAACACGCTCGCCGATGTCTGAACCCCTGCACGCCTCACGAGCAGCGAAGTATCGACACCGAACCGCCCCAGAAGCGCCAGTAGCACGTCGCCCAGCTCGTCCTCTCCGATCGCGCCGGCGCTTCTGACCGAGGCCCCGAGCTTGCCGAGCGTGATCGCCGTCCCGCCCGCCGAGCCGGCCGGCGTGATCCGGATCTCGTCGACCAGCTGCCCGCCCTGACCCTCGGGGATCTCCTCGACCGGGCGGACCAGCACATCGACGACGTGGACGCCGAGCGCGATCACGTTCATCAGTGCGTGTCCCCTCCGTAGCCGCGCGTGACCACAGCATCGACGACCGCGCGGGCCTGCGCCGCGTCGAGTGTCTTCGGCTCGCCGATCGCCTTCGCGTGCCAGTAAACCCCGCACGCCCACTCGAGCAACAGCGAGCGCTCGACGGCGGAGGCGATGTCGTGTCCGTAGGCGATCGCGCCGTGGTTGGCCATCAGCGCGGCGGTTCGCCCCTCGAGCGCGTCGAGCGTCGCCTCGGCGAGCTCGGGCGTTCCGAACGTCCGGTATGGGGCGACGCGGACGGCGCCCCCAAGCAGCAGCATCTGGTAGTGGACGAGCGGTAGCTCCTCGATCGTGCACGACAGCGCGGTGGCAATCGGCGCGTGGGTGTGCACCACCGCTCCGGCGTGGTAGCGGCGGTAGACGCCGAGGTGCAGCGCTAGCTCAGAGCTGGGGTCGAGCTCGGCGCGCGGGGTGCCGTCGAGGTCGACGACTGCGATCTGGTCGGCGTCGACACGGTCGAGCTGCGCGCCGGTCGCCGTGATCGCGACGCTGTCGCCCGCCCGCGCGGACACGTTCCCGGCCGTCCCGATCACGAGCTTCTCCGCGGCGAGCCGGCGAGCCGCGGCGGCGACGGATTCGCGCAGCTCAAGCGTTACATGCATGGGGTTTGCGTCCGCCATTCTCATACGATAACATGAATGTGAACTCAGTTTCGTAGGTAGGGGTGGTGTCTTTTGCACGGTATGCGTGCAAAACAGACCACGCTTACCGGGACCCCTTCGCCGTCCCCGCGCCCGTGACCCCCGAGCCCGACCTCCAGCTCCGGAATCCCCCCACGCAGGCCCGCAGCCGCGAGCGGCTGCGGCTGGTGCTCGACGCGGCCGACGACGTGCTCGCCGACGAGGGCGCAGAGGTGTTCAGCACCACCCGGGTGGCCGAGGCCGCGGGCATCCCGGTCGGTTCCGTGTACCGGTTCTTCGACGACAAGGGGGCTATCGCCGAGGCGCTCGCGCTTCGCTACTGGCGGGACTTCGACGAGCTCGTCGCGGCGGTCGCGATCGCCGACGAGCGCGAGCCGCTCCTCGATCCCGCGGGCGCCGTGATCGAAGCGCTCGCAACCGGATTCCGCGCGCGACCCGGTTTTCTCGCGCTCTGGTACGGCGGGCTGCGCACCGAACGCGTCCGGGACTCGACCCGCCACGCCCGCACAGCGATCGCGTCCTCGATCGAGCGGATCCTCGCGGTCCACTGGCCCACCGCCTCGGACCATGCTCGGGCGACGGCCGCAGCGATGGTCGTGCTCGCCGGCGACGGACTGCTCCGCGAGGCGTTCCGCCGGGACCACAATGGTGATCCGCGGGTGCTCGGCGAGGGGAAGCTGATGCTCGACGCCTACCTCGACGCCCGCTTGGCGGACGCGTGAAGCTCCGGACGCCCCTGCTCGCGTTGCTCGCTGCGGTCGCGGTCGCGGCAGCCGTCCCCGCGTCCGCCGCCGCCCGCGCCCGCGGCGACGTCCGCGTGCTCGCGCTGATTCCGTCGCCCGGCTACCCGGCGCTTCCGCACGTGGTCGGAAGCTCGGTGTTCGAGGGAACCTACGACAACCCGACGGGCTCGAGCCTCCCCTCGCGCGTCCTCCAGTACACGGCCGACGGTGAACTGATGAGCTCGTGGACCATCGCCGGACAGAACACGTCGCAGCCGCACGGCGTCCAGGTCGCCGCCAACGACGCGCGCGGCCGGCTGCTGCTGCTCGACAAGACGAGCGGGCGGATCATCCGGCTCGATCCTCGTACCGGCGCGCAGAGCCAGTACTCGCGCGTGCCGGACCTGCCGCTCTGCTCGAGCGCTCAGGCCGGCACCCCCTGCTCCCCGGCGATCCTCGACCAGGCGCCGATGCCCGACTACGCGGCATGGGGGCCCGACGGCAGCCTGTACGTGACCGACTACCAGCAGGCGGTGATCTGGCGGATCCCGCCGGGCGGCGGGACGGCGCGGATCTGGCTCGCCGACAGGCGTCTCGACGGTGGTCCGTTCGGGACCGCGTGCATCTTGCTGATGCCGGACCACCGGACGCTGCTGTTCGACCAGGCGTCGAACGGCGGCCTCGGGGCGGCGAACCCAACGACCGGCAAGCTGTTTCAGGTCCCGATCGAACCGGGCGGCGGCCCCGGCCCGCTCAAGCAGCTGTGGGAGAGCGGCCCCGCCGACGCCCCCGATGGCTGCGTGCTCTCGCGCGCGGGGCACATCTACGTCGCGCTCGTCGGGGCGTCCAACCAGATCGTCGAGCTCGATTCAAACGGGCACGAGCTGTTTCGGTTCGGACAGCAGTACACCGGCACGAACGACTCGACAGTGCCGTTCGATTCACCGTCCGGGCTCGCGTATCTCGGAACCGACCTGATCGTCGCCAATCAGAGCTACGCCGCCGGTAACCAGGCCAACCAGGCTCTGCTCGACGTCGAGACGGGCGAGCAGGGGACGGCGCTGTACGTGCCGCCGAACGCGGGGATCGTTCCCGCGCCCAAGCGCAAGCCGGCGCACCACAAGGCGAAGCATCGGCACAAGCGCCACCGCCGCGGCTAGCGCTAGAGCCGGCGGTACGCACCCTCCAGCACCGAGTACACGGCGAACGCCAGCAGGCCGGCGGCGACCAGCCCGAGCAGCCACTGACCTAGCGGCTCGCGGTGCAGGTGGGCGAGCGCACCGTCGACACCGACCGCCCGGCTCGGCTCGTAGTCGATCGCGGTACGCAGCAGGAAGTACCCGACTAGAGCGAACACGATCGCTCTCGCCGCAAGGCCGACCCGACCGGAGGCCATCAACAGCCGGCGCTTGGCGCGTCCCATCGACCTCATCTCGATCTCGCCCGCGAACGCGCCCGAGACCGCGTCGCGCAGCTGGTAGAGGCTGGTCGCGATCAGGATCGCGCCCGCGGCCCCGACGATAACGTCACCGGCCGGCCAGCCGAGCACGCCCGCCGCTGCTTGCCTCGGGGTGGCGGACGAGTCCCCGGCGCTGCCCGTCAGTACCTGGACCGCGACCGCGAAGAACACGAGATATGCGACCCCGCCAGCAACGTTCGAGACGCGGTCCCAGGGCTTCGGTTGCCCCTCCCCCTCTCCGCTTCCACCTCGGATCCCCTCAGTGAGCTTCCACACCGCGTAGGCGAGCAGTCCCGCGCAGATCAGGACCAGCGCGGCGCGGCCGAGCGGGGCCCGAGCGATCAGCGCGAGCGCGCCCGCCTGATCCGGAGCGGCGCCGCCGGTCCCAGCGCCGAGCGCGATCGCCAGCGCCAGCGCACCGATCACGCCGTACGTGACGGCCCGGGCTACGAACCCGGCTCGCACGAGCGACCTGAACACCGGTCGCGCGCCGTCGCGGGCGACTCGTGCGCGTCCCGGCGCGTTGATCGCCTCCGAAATTCGATTCACAAACGGGCGCTACCCGCGGACGCGCCGGCTCATCCGAATTGGGTGATGCAGCTGACGCACGCACTGCGAGCATGCAACGCGTCGTTCTCCCGGAGGTAGAAGATGAAACGGTTTGGGGTCCCCGTTCTGATGGCGCTGGCGATGCTCGGATCGGCCACTGCGGCGAGCGCCCGCGTGCTGCTCGTCGGAACCTACAAAGGCGTCCACGGGCAGTATCAGACGATCCAATCCGCCGTCGACGCGGCACATCCAGGCGACTGGATCCTGATCGGACCGGGCGACTATAAGACCAGGTCCTCGCGGGCGCCCGCCGGCCGGTCCGACACGGCTGCAGGCATCCTGATCACCACACCGCGGGTATACGTGCGCGGCATGAACCGCAACACCGTAGTCGTTGACGGAACCAAGTCAGGTCCAGCGTGCAGCCGTGCGAGGCGCGACCAGAACCTCGGTCCCCACGGTAAGGGCGGTGCGGACGGCCTCAACGGGATCATGGTGTGGAAGGCCGCGAACGTGTGGGTCCAGAACCTGACCGCCTGCAACTTCCTCAGCGGCCATGGCAACGCCGGCAACGAGATCTGGTGGAACGGCGGCGACGGCAGCGGCAAGATCGGTGGGCACGGGTACGTCGGCTCGTACTTGAGCGCGACGAGCACGTTCTACAGGCCGAACGACACCCCGGCGAACTATGGGATCTTTACGAGCGCCTGGACCGGGGGCAGCTGGTTCCAGACGTACGCCAGCAACTTCGCCGACTCCGGCTACTACATCGGCGCCTGCCAGCAGCGGTGCAACCAGACGATCGACCGGGCCCACTCCGAGTTCAACGCACTCGGCTACTCCGGGACCAACTCCGGCGGCCAGTTGGTGATCAAGAACTCTGAATTCAACGACAACCAGGACGGCTTCGACACCGACAGCGAGAACAACGATCCCCCTTCGCCGCAGAACGGCGCATGTCCGAACAATGGCATCAGCCCGGTCACCCACACCCATTCGTGCTGGGTGCTGATGAACAACTACATCCACGACAACAATAACCCCAACGTGCCCGAGGTGGGCCAGGCTGGTGCCACGCCGCTCGGGGTGGGGCTGTCACTCAGCGGGGCACGCAACGACACTGTTATGCACAACCGGATCGTCCGCAACAACGCCTGGGGGGTGCTGATCCAGGTCCAGCAGGCGGACGGACCGCCGTGCATCGGGGGCACGCTGAACTTCAACGTGCTCGGCATCCTCACGCTCCCGTGCCTGTTCGACGGCTACGGGGCCGCGATCCTCAAGAACAGCTTCGCGCACAACGGCTCCTATGGGCACGCGACCAACGGCGACATCGCCTCGCTCAACTTCGAGAGCGGCAACCCGGTCTCCTGCTACCGCGGCAACACGAATCCTGCCGGCCTGACGACCTCGCCGGCCGGACTCGAGCAGACGTACCCAGCATGCACCGGTGCGCCTGGGCCGGCAAACTCGAACGTGCCGCTGGTCGAGGAGATCCTCTGCGGCAACGAGGGCGCCCTGGTCGGGGTGAGCATCCCGTGTCCGGGTGGCAAGCCCTACCCGAAACCCACGCGCGTGGTCATGCACCCGCTACCGAAGAATCTGGCGACGATGGCCGATCCGTGCGCGGGCGTTCCAAAGAACGCGTTCTGCGAACCTCCGGCACCACCACCACCACCGCCGCCACCGCCGACGCCGTCGGGCGGCCTCGGATGAGCGCCGCCGGCTAGCCCGATACCTCCGACCCAGACCGCGATTCGGGCGAGCCGGACGAACAGCGTCCGGTAATCGATCCGGGCCTGCGCCATCCGGTAATCATCGCCGCGCGGGGCGTTGACTCGCTACTGATTCGACCCCGACGTCACGTGCGGGAAGTACCTCGTGATCCCGCCCCAGCGGAAGCCGGGCTGGACCTTGCACGGAATGTTCGGCACCGCGAACCCGGTCTGCGGCTTGTTGCCCGTGTTGTCGCAGCTCGCCGCGAGCAGGCCGCCGTTCTTGATGTTGTCCAGCTCGCCGGGCGAGAAGTACGCGTTCGAGCGATTGCTCGGCGAGCGCACGGTCTGACCGAACACGGACTCGTTGCCGGCGATTGCGAGCGAGCGCAGGTAATGCTGGTTGCCGCCGATTCCGGGCGCGGTCGCCTCGGTGCTCGCCGCGAGGTTCGCCATCGCGGCGACCAGCTCCTTCTGGTAGAGCCCGATGAAGTTGATCATCGGCGACACCTGGTTGACGGCCGGGAGCAGCGCCTTCAGCGCCGGATGGAACGCCCGCTGGAAGCGCTCGATCGCCGGCAGCGCGACGATCGAATCGTTCACCAGACGGGGCGCGGCGTGCAGCAGCCGCAGCGCCGGACCGGACAGCGTGATCAGGCCGCGGAGCGTCGGCGTCAGCAGCGGCGCGGCCGGGAGCAGCGCGTCGAGTGACGGCTTCGCGATCGCGAGCGTCGATTTCGCGTGATCGAGCGTGGCGCGCAGCCGGCGCTCGAACGGCGGCATCGCGTTCACGGTGGCGTTCAGCGCCGCGTTTCGCTCGGCGGTCGCCGAGAGCACACCGTTGCCGGCCGTGATCAGCGACTGGAGGTCCGAGGACCGCTGGCCGAGCGTCGTGAACACGGTCGCGCCGGAGCGCAGCAGCTGGCGGACACTTCCCTGCTCGCCGTCGAGCACGCCGACGATCGCGTTCAGGTCGCCGAGCGCGGGATCGAGGTTGGCGATCGCGCCGTTGATCGACTCGCCCTGTCCCGCGAGCGCGGTGGCGCTGCCCGACATGAACTCCTGCAGATCCTGCTGGGTCGGCTTGCCGAACGAGTTCAGCACCTGGTCGAGCTGCTGCGTGGACGCGACCTGCGAACGGGGGATCGTGCCGCCGTCGGCGAGCGTCGGCCCGCTGCGGTCCCCGGCCGACAGCGCCACGTACGCCTCCCCCAACAGCGTCTTCTGTCTGAGGATCGCCCGGGTGTCGGTCGGGATCGGCGCGTACTGCTGGGAGATGTCGATTGTCACCAGCGAGTTCACGCCGCGGTTCGAGACCGCGGCGACGCGCCCGACGTTGACGCCGGCGATCCGGACGTCGGCGCCGGGTACCAGCAGACCAGTCTCCTTGAACATCACGTGCACGCGATAACCCTGCGGGGCGAACGGCACGCTTCCGCCGAACTGGGTCCAGACGAAGATCACGAGCCCGATGCAGGACAGCGCGAACCCGACTGCCGCCAGTACCGCCGCTCGTTTGGGTGCCTGGGTGACCATCAGCTGCAGTGGAAGTTGGTTCCGAGCACGCGCTCGAGGATCGGGCCGGACGGCAGGTCCTTCAACGACTGGCAGCTGGTGACGAACAGCGACCGCCATACCGGGCCGTTCGCGTCTGAGCTCGAGATGAACGACGCGGAGTTGTGCGCGAACCAGGCGAGCCAGTAGAGGAATCCCTGGTTGGCGCCGCCGGGGTTGTACGCGGTCTCGTTGGTCGCGTACGCGAGCACCTTGAACGCGTCGATCAGCTCCGGGATCTCCGTCTTCAGGTCCGCCGCCAGCGGCGGGAGCTCGTGAGCGACCGGGAGCGAGGCCTTGACGAACGGCTGGATCTTGTCGAGCGGCAGCAGCGCCGCTCCATGCAGCAGCGTGTCGGTGTTGCCGAGCGTCGTCGGCAGCTTGCGGGCGGTGGGCTCGAGCGCGGTCGACGCCGGCCCGAGCGCGTTCGCGAACGGCACGACGTCGGCGAGCGTCGTGCGGGCGCTCTGCAGTGTTCCCGGCAACTGCGCGATCGACGTCCGCAGCGCCGCGTCCTGGTCGGCGAACGCGCGAACCGTGCGGTCCCCCGCCTGCACGAGCGTGCGCAGCTGCCCGTCCTTGGAGCGGGCGGCCTGGGTGAGCACGCCGAAGTTGTGAACCAGCTGGGAGATCTGGCGGTGGCGGCCCACGAGCAGGTCGCCGAGCGTCCTCAGCTCTGATGAGGTAGGACCGAGCGCCTGGAGCAGCCCGCGGAGGTCGGCGCCGCGGCCCGCGGTCGCCTGGCCGAGCGAGGTCAGCAGCCCGGCGAGCCAGGTGCGTGTGTCGGTGTCGAGCGAGCCTAGGAGCTCGTCGGAGTCGATTGGGATGAGCGTCTGCCCGGCGGGGATCGTCGCCCCGTGCGGGAGCGCTCCCGCGCTCCGCTGCCCGGGGAAGATGTCCACCTGCATGTCCTTCAGCGGCGTGTTCGGTACGAGCGCCGCGTGGGCGCCGCGGTACAGCTCCGGAAGCTTCGACGGGTCGATCGACATGTGGACGATCGCCTGGCCGTCCTTCAGCTCGGTGCCGGTGATCTGGCCGACGCGGACCCCAGCGACGTTGACCGGCTCGCCCAGCCCCGCGACCACCGCCGTCGCGCTCGGGAACGTCGCGTTCATCGGGTAGTAGCTCTGGAACGGGCTCGGAAGCCGCTGGCCCTGGAGGATGAACAGACCGCAGACCGTGCCGACGATCGCCAGCACCAGCAGCGCCGCGGCGTGACCGCCGTACCGGCGGATCTGGACCCTGGCGCGCCCGCTCATCCCCCGGCCTTCCCACTCGGGACGAGATCGGGGGCAAACGTCTTCGACGCGAGGCTCGGCAGCTTCTGGCTGGTGCACGACGCCTCGGGGTGGAAGTCCGACGGGCTCAGGTCGCCGAACCAGTGGGGGCGGACGCCCTGGAGCTCACCGCCGCCCGGCGCGACGGTCGAGACGAGCTGCTGCCCGCTGAACGACCCGGACAAGGTGTTCGGCCCGGCCCCGGCGAGGAACCGCGTGTAGGGGCCGTTGGCGTCGAAGCCCCCACTCGCGCCCGCGACGCCACCGAGGAAATGGTTGAAGTCCTGCCACACCGGCCGGCCGCTCGACAGCTTGCCGTCGGGGACGACCTGGTTGAGGATCGGGACAACGTGTGTCCGCAGACAGTCGGTGATCTCCTTGCCGACGGGGAATGCGCTCGCCAGCTGCGTGAGGATCGCGGGGAGCTGCTCGAACGTCGCACGCAGCGAGGTGATCAGCGGCCCGCGCTCAGCCGGGCCGAGCGCCGTCGCCAGCCGCCGCGCGGTCGCCGTGACGCGAACGAGCAGCGGCGGGGCGACGCGGAGCGACGGGTCGAGCGTCCTCGCGAGCGCGGACACGGGTGGCAGCGCGGCGTCTACCGCGGTCAGCGACGCCGGCGCCGAGCGCAGGGTCGCGTCCAGCCCGGTCACCGTCCGCGCGAGCGCGCCGTCCGAGGAGGTCAGCGCCGTCGACGTGGTGCCCAGGCTCCGCACGAGGTCGGCAAGCTGCACCGAGCTCGAGCCGAGCGTGTCGGCGACGCTCGCCGAGGAGCTGAGCAGCCGGCCCACGTCACCCTGCGTCGTGCCGCCGAAGGCCCGGGTGAGGACCGCGGTGTCGGCCAGCAGCGGTTGCAGCTGCGGGGCAGCGGACTTCAGGCCGGCCGCGCCGCTGCCAGAGAGCGTCGCGTCGGATGACGCGCCGAAGCCCTGCTCGAGCTGGTTGAAGGAGCCGGTCAGGCTTTCCCGTGTCGGCAGGTCGAACGTCGACAGCAGCTGGAAGAACTGCACCGGGCTCGACGTCTGCGAGGCCGGGAGCGTTGCCCCGTCCTGGAGCCGCGGCGCCGCGGCGGTGCCGGGGTCCAGCTGGAGGTAGTAGCTCCCCTCCAGGAACAGCCGGTCGCGGATCACGACCGTCGCGTCCTTGTGGATCGGCAGCGCGGACGGCTGCAGCGTCAGCTCGATCTGCGACTCGGTCCCGTCGGCGGTCACGGACGCGACCTGCCCGACGTCGATCCCGCCGATCCGGACGGGATCGCCGCCGCGGACGTTGACGCTGTTCGTGACGATCGCGTTCATCGTGAACTGGTGGACGAACGGCACGCCGCGGTTGAACGCGTAGAAGGTGATCGCGGCGATCGCGGCGATCACCACCGCCGCGACCGCGAGCGGATGCAGACGGCGCCGCTGGTGGCGGCCCCTCGGGCGTGACCGGGGCCGGGCGCCGGTTCGAGGCGGGCGGGCGCCGCTCGTGGACCTGGTGGCGCTCATCCGCCCGCCACCAGTCCCGCTTGCCTGGCGCGCTCGAGCACCCCGGGCGGCGGCGCCGTGTTGTCTACGACATTCGAGGTCTTCGGCGGGTTTCCGATCATCTGCTTGCCCGTGTAGACCTCGTTACCGGCCTGACACTGCTGACGGTCCTCGATCGGGTAGT
This sequence comes from Solirubrobacteraceae bacterium, assembly GCA_036490875.1. GTDB lineage: Bacteria > Actinomycetota > Thermoleophilia > Solirubrobacterales > Solirubrobacteraceae > Palsa-465. The sequence goes on along the minus strand of DASXDA010000105.1, from coordinate 19,785 downwards.
AGTTGGTGTGGAGGTCGGGCGACGGCGAGGACGCCAGCTGGCCCATGTTCGGGTCCACCAGCGGCATCGTCCGCAGCCACGGGGCGGTGCTGTCGCCCTCGGTCAGCCCCGCCGCGAAGTTCCGCAGCCACAGCCCCGCGATGTTGCAGGCGAACTGCTCGGGGGCGACGGCGCGGAGGATCGCTCCGAGCCCGTTGAGGCCCGACGCGCCGAACGTCGCCAGGTCGTTGGAGCCGAGTCCTCGGAACACCTGGCGTGAGGCGGGATCGCGGGCGAGCGCCTGGACGGCGCCGATCGCCCCCTCGAGGTCGGACGCGAGCGTCGGGACGCGCCGGAACACAGGAGTCGCGCCGGTCACGATCGCGTCGAGCCGCGACGCCGCGGTCGGCAGCACGGCCGCCGACGGCCGCAGCGCGCGGGCCAGCGCCGCGGTCTCGGCGAGCGCCGGCATCGAGCCATTGAGGTCGTTCGTCGCCGATGACTCGGTCTGCGGCAGCCTGTCGATCGCCTGCCCGAGCGCCGACTCCTGGAGCGCGCCGAACGTGGTCGCCCCGTTGGCGAGCAGCGCGTTTATGGTCGGCGCCACGGCGGCGAGCGCGGTGGTTGTCGCGGCGCCACCGCGGATCAGGTCGGCGAGCCGGTTCGACGGATCCGCGAGCAGCGCCAGCAGCGTCTGCAGCGGTCCCAACCCCCGCGCCAGCGAGTGGGCGATGTCGTTGAGCTGGATGCCGCGGCCGGCGACGGCGTCGCCGAACCCCGCGATCGATCCGCGCAGCGCCTGGCGCGTGCGCGGCCCGAACGCCTGCAGCGCCGTGTCGAGGTCGACGAACGGGAGCTCGTGGTTGAGGCTCGCCCGGGCATTCAGCTTCAGCGTCCCGCCGTCGGGAATCCCTCCACTCTGGCTGCGGCCAGGCAGCAGCTCGACGTACTTGCCGCCGAGCACCGACGAGAGCCGGATCTGGTAGTGAGTGTCCGGCGGCAGCGGCCCGAGGCTCTTCTGGAGTGAGAGCCCGAGCTGCGCGTACGGGTGCCGCCAGGTCGGGGATGCGGGCTCCGGGGTGATCGTCAGCACCTGGCCGACTCTCGCCCCGCCGATCCTGACGTCGGCGTTCTTCGGGACCTCATCGGCGTTCGCCACCTGGACGTTGACCCGGTAGGTCGGGACGTACGGCAGGCCGTTCTCGGCGATGTAGCTCAGGTACACCGCGATCCCGAGCACGACGATCAGGACCGTTCCGACGACGATCGGGCTCTGCAGCACGCTGGGGGTTCGGGAGCGTCTCACTTGAGCAGATACTTGGCGATCGCCTGGAGCACGCTCGTCGGCTGCGGGGGCGGTCCGGTTGGGAGCGACGGCAGCGACGGCAGCGACGGCAGCGGTCCCACCGGAGTGCTGGGCTGGTTCGGCGCCGAGGGCGAGCCCGACGCGGTGGGCGCCGACGGCGTCGCGCTCGGCTGCCCGGGGCTCGGGCCGCCGCGGCTGGCCGACCGCCGCGCGGCGGCTCGCTCACGAGCGGGTTTTGCACTCTCTGCCTGGTACCCGGCCTGTGCGCCGTAGTGGGCGCTGCAGCCCGGGACGGGCTTCGTCGAGTACAGGCCGCACGCCCCGTTCTGCGGGGCGATCACGTACAGCGGCAGCAGGTGTGAAGTCGAGTCGAACCGCGACAGCGCGGCGCCGACGTAGTAGAAGATCGACATGAACTCCTCCGTGAAGCCGTGCTGCTGGAGGTTGGTGAACAGCCTGCCGGCGAGCGCGGTGCTCGACTTCGAGCGGCTCGCGTACGCGCGCAGCGACTGGATCAGCGGGGTTGACTGACGGATCGCCGGGATCGCCTTTCCAAGCGCGCTCGAGAGACGGGACAGCGCGGGCTTGGCCACCGTCGCGAACGGACCGAGGTCGTCGGACACCCGGTTCAGCGAGGGCGCGGCGGCCCGCAGCTGCTGGAGCAGGGGCGTGCCCTGCGTGGCGATCGAGTCGAGCTGCGCGAGCGCCGGCCGGGTCGCGGCGAGCAGCGCCGGCAGCCGCGCGATCGACTGCGACAGCGCGCCGCCGTGGGTCGCGGTGAGCGTCGAGAGCCCCGCCGCGCGGTCGAGGAACCGCCGCAGCTGCGCCGTGCCGGCGGCGCCGGTGGTGGCGAGCTTGTCGCTCGAGTCGATCAGCGACTGAAGCTGCGTGCGCTGGCTGACGAGCACGGAGATCGCGTCCCGCGCGGCGCCGAGAGCCGGATTCGCGCGCTGCAGGATCTGGTTGATGTCCTGCCCGCGGCCGGCCGTCGCGATCCCGAGCTCATCGAGGATCACCGCCCCACGCTCGCGCGTCGGCAGGTTGAACGTGTTGAACAGGTCGAGCAGGCTGACGGGCTCGGTCGTGCGCGTGACGGGCACCGTCGGCGGCTGGTCCCCCGAGGCCCGCAGCACCTGGCTGCCCGCGGTTCCCGGGTCGCACTCGAGGTAGTTCTCGGCGATCAGGCCCTCCGGCCGGATCGTGCACGTGGAGTTCCGGTGGAACGGCATGAAGCGGCGGTCGACCGACGCCTCGATCCGGGCCTTGAAGCCGGACGTGAGGACGACGTCGTTGATCGTCCCTGCGCGGGCGCCGGCGATCTTCACCAGCTGCCCGGCGACCAGGCCCCGAGCGTCGTCGAAGATCACGTCGAACCGTGCCGTCGGCTGCCCGTGACCCACGGACCCGCCGATCAGCGCGATCGCGGCCCCGATCACCGCGGCGGCCGCCACGATTGTCACCAGCCGCCTCACCGCTGATCGTCTCCGGGTTTGCAGATGTTGCCGACGCTCTTCAGCACGTCCGGCGTCGCCCACGGGTTCGACTGGTCCGCGGCCGGCCGTTGTCCGCCGCCGGGGCACGGCGCGAGCAGCCCCGTCCGCTCGCCACTGAGCGGCGGCAGCTTGCTGAGCTGGACGCCGAGCACGTTGAGCAGCCCGGTGAGGGTGCTTCCTCCGCCCTGGACCACGGCCATCCCGTGGAGGAAGTGGCCGTTCGCGTCGTAGGTGCCGGCGGTCGCGCCGCCGACCCCGTTGAAGAAGCCCGCGACGACGTCGGGTGTGTACGGGCGCAGGCCGGACAGGATCGGGTTGAGCGCGGTCAGCGAGCCGGACAGCGATCGGACGGCCGGAGTCGCCTTGCGCTCGACCGCCGGCAGCGCCTCGAGCGCGGCCTCGGCGCTCGGCACGAGCGCCTGGACCGCCGAGACAGTGGGAATCGCGTTCGCGGTCGCGGGCAGGATCGCCTTCAGCAGCGGCCCGACTCGGGTCGCGACCGGACGCAGATGCACCAGCGTCGGGTCGAGCGTCGACAGCGTCGTGTCGACGTGGCCCAGCACCCGGGTCCCCTGCTTCAGAACGGCTGGGGCACGGGACAGTGTGTCGGCGATCGCGGTTCGCTGACCTGCGAGCTCGCGGAGTGCTCCGGCGGTCGAGGAGACGCTGCCCCCGAGGTTCGTGCTCTGGGCCGCGAGCGCCGTCGCGATCCTCGACACGCTCGACACGAGCTGCCGGAGCGCCCCGTCGTCGGCGACGACCTCGTTGCCGAGCTGGGCGGACTGGCTGAACGCCGGGCTCAGGTACGCGTTCGCGTCGCCCAACTGGGACGCCGTCGGTTGGGCGACCAGGTAGGCGCCGGCCCTCAGGACTCCCTGGAGCGAGGCGCGAACCCGCGGTGTCAACGCGTCGAGCAGGGTGTCCAGGTCGACGATCCCGCGGGTCTGCGTGACGGGCAGCGTGCCGCCGCTCGGGATCTCCGCGCCCGCCCCGGGGCTGAGCGACACGAACCGGTTGGCGACGCCGGTCAGGCTGAGCTGCCCGATCGTCGCGATCGTTCCCTGCCGCAGCGGGAGGACCGTCGAGCTCGAAAGATCCAGCTCGACGTCGGCGAGGCCATCGTTCGACAACATGATCGCGCCGACCGACCCCACCTGATGGCCGCCGACGGTGACGAGGTCTCCGCGCACGAGCTGTCCGGCGTCGGAGAAGTCGGCGTGGATCGTGTACGCCGAGCCGCTGCCGGCGATCACCACGATCACCGCGGCGACCGCGATCCCAAGCGCTATCAGCGCGGAGACGCGAGGCATGGCTAGCGGTTCTCCCCGCAGGCACGGTCGCACCGAGAGGCCGCCCGCTTGCCGCCGCAAGACCGCGGAGCCGCCGCCGGTGGCGACTCGAATGCGGGCGTGTCTGCGGGGAGGGCCACAGTTATCCGCCGATCGGCGCCCGCGCGTTGCCGCCCCAGAACAGCTGCGTGCCGACCAGTCCGATCAGGTGGATCCCGAGGATGTTCACGAACATCGAGCGGGCGGTGGCCCGCCCCACACCCACGGGGCCCCCGGTCACGTGGTAGCCGTAATAGATGCAGACGAGCACGATGAACGTCGCCATCGCCATGCACTTGATGCCGCTGAATAAGAAGTCGTCGGGCGACTGGAACTGCCAGAACAGCTGCAGGTAGCCGCCCTTCGAGACCTGGCCGAGCTGGATCACGTCGGCCAGGTATGACGCGACGAACCCGATCGCGACCGCGACCATGTACAGGAATGGCAGCACCAGCCAGGTGCCGAGCAGCCTGGTCGAGCCGAGGTACAGGACAGAGTCGAGCCCCATCACGTCGAGCGCGTCGATCTCGTCGGAGATCCGCATCGAGCCCAGCTCGGCGACGAACCCCGTGCCGACCTTCGCGGCCATCATGTAGCCGAACGCGTACGGGATCACCTCGCGCAGGTCGCAGAGCGCGGTGATCGCGCCGGTCGACGACGGCGCGCCGACGGTCTTCGCCGCGTACGCGCCCTCGATTCCGCACTGCAGACCGAGGATGAACACCAGCCCGAGCACGATCAGCGCCGAGCCGACGATCAGGATCCCGGCCTGGCGGAGCGTCTCGCCGATGAAGCGGAAGACCTTCCCGTCGAGCACGTTCGCGGCGACCTTGAGGCAGAACCGCGAGGCCTCGCCGAACGCAGTCAGCGCCGCCAGCGGCCTTGCGAAGGCGGCGCTCGCGGACCGCGCCGGTCGCCGGCCGCGCAGCGCACTCATCGCCGCCCCCTGATCGATGAATGGCGATTCACCGTCCACCCTGCGTGGTGGGTCGCAAAAGTTCGCATGCCGGCGCGCTGCTTCATCGCGGCGTGTTCAGCGCCGGGTGGGTCGCCAGCAGCGTCTGCGTGAATGCGTAGTCGATCGCGCCGATACCAATGAACGCGATCACCACCGCTTGATTTACGGCCCGGCCGACTCCTTCGGCGCCGCCGGACGCGGTCAGGCCCTTGTAGCAGCAGACGATCGCGATCATCCCCCCGAAGATCAGCGACTTCAAAATCATCGCCTCGAACTCCGCGACGCTCGCCTGCGCGAAGAATGTCGAGAAGAACGGGCCGATCTGCGCGTGATTCGAGATCGTGACCAACACGCCGCCCAACGTCCCGAACAACAGCGCGTAGATCGAGAACAGCGGCGTCAGCAGCATCAGCGAGAGAAACCGCGGGACCACCAGGCTCTTGACCGGATCGACGCCCAGCACCTGCAACGCGTCGAGCTCCTCCCGGATCTTCCGAGCGCCCAGGTCGGCGGTCATCGCCGTCCCCGCGACGCCGGCCATCACGATCGCGCACACAAGCGGCGCGAACTCCCGCATCACGATGATCACGAAGATCCCGCCGAGGCGGTCCATCGCACCGAGCAGGTTCAGAAAGTTCCCGACCTCGATGCCCGCGGGCCCATACGTGAACGCCAGTGACGCGACGATCATCGGAAACCACCCCAGCCGCAGCGCGAACAGGAACTGGTCGACGAGCTCCGGCCCGTAGTCATACGGCGGCGAGAGCGCAGCGACAACCGTCCTGCGCAGCAGGAGACCCATCGCGCCGATCGTGTTCACGAAGCCGCGAAGCGACGCGTAGCCCAGCGTCAAGAGATCCACTTGGTTAGCCGCTCCCTCCCGTGTGGCGACTCGCTCCTGACCCTGCGTCTGGAGCGCACGGATCATAGGAGTGCCGTGGTGCTATCCGCAACGTGGAACCGTCGCGTTGCAGAGCTGCCACGGGGCGCGCGGCGCGCGGACTTCAGCCCGCTGTCGCGGGCGGTCCTCCTCTCAGACGCCGACTATCCGAACCGGTAGTCGGGGATCCGGTCGCAGGTGGCGAAGATCATCACCGGCCAGGGTGCGTCGGCGAGCAGGTTCGAGTCCGGCGGGCACAAGAAGCGCCGCGTACCGGAGCCCGCCTCCAGATCCCCAACTATACTTTATGAAGCATGACGATCTTCTGGCGGCTGCTCGGTTTCCTGCGCCCGTATCGGGTGCCGGTCGCGTGGTCGTTCGCGCTTGCGTTCGGCGCGATGGGGGCGACCGTCCTGATCCCGTTCCTCACCGGCCAGGCGATCAACTCGATCAGCTCGCACTCCAAGCACGACCTGGTGATCTGGGCGCTCGCGATCGTCGCCGCCGGGATTGGACGGCTCGGCCTGAGCATCTTCCGCCGGCTGGTTGCGGGCCAGGTGTCGCTCGGGGTCGAGGTCGACCTGCGCAACAGTCTGTACGGACAGCTGCAGCGGCTCGAGCTGTCGTTCTTCGACCGCATGCAGACCGGACAGCTGATGTCGCGGGCGACCGTCGACCTCCAGTCGGTGCGGTTCTTCCTCGGCTACGGGCTGATCTTCATCGCGCAGTCGCTGCTGACGATCGCGCTCGCGGCGATCGCGATGTTCATCCTCCAGCCCGGGCTCGCGGCGCTGTCGCTCGCCCCGGTCCCACTCGTGGTCCTGATCGCTTGGCGTTACGGAATTCACGCCCGCCCCGCGCTGCAGGAGGCTCAGCAGCGCATCGCCGAGCTCACGGCGGACGCCGAGGAGAACATCTCCGGCGTCCGAGTGGTGAAAGCGTTCGCCCGCGAGGAGCGGCAGCTTCTGCGGTTCCAGCACTCCGTCAAGCGGGTGTTCGACCAGCAGATGACGGCGACCAAGATCCAGGCGAAGTACACGCCGCTGATCAGCTTCCTGCCGAATCTCGGGTTGGCGGTGATCCTGCTCGTCGGCGGCCGCCAGGTGATCAACGGCTCGCTCTCGATCGGCGACTTCACCGCCTTCTACGCGTACCTGTTGATCCTGATCTCGCCGATGCGGACGCTCGGCTACATGCTCAGCGCGGCGCAGCGCGCGACCGCGTCGGGCGCGCGGATCTTCCAGGTGCTCGACCGCGCGCCGCGGATGACCGTGCCCGCCGGGTCGCCGGCGCTGCCGCCGGGCCACGGCCACGTGAGCTTCCATGACGTCGCGCTGAGATTCGACGGCGCGCCGCGGCCGGCGCTCCACAACGTTGACCTGGAGATCGCGGCCGGCGAGACCATCGCCGTCGTCGGCGCGATGGGCGCGGGCAAGACCGCGCTCGTCTCGCTGATCCCGAGGCTCTACGACGTCGCCGAGGGGAGCGTCGAGATCGACGGCGCCGACGTCCGCGAGGTCGATCCGGTGAGCCTGCGACACCAGATCGCCGTCGTCACCGATGACCCGTTCCTGTTCTCGGCGAGCGTCCACGAGAACATCGCCTACGGCCGCCCCGACGCGACGCGCGAGCAGGTCGAGGCCGCCGCACGCGCCGCGCAGGCCGACTCGTTCGTCCGGGCGCTGCCGAAGGGCTACGACACCCTGATCGGCGAGCGCGGGCTGACGCTGTCGGGCGGGCAGCGCCAGCGGATCGCGATCGCGCGGGCGATCGTCGCCGATCCCCGGGTCCTGATCCTCGACGACGCGACCTCGTCGGTCGACGCCTCGACCGAGCAGGAGATCAAGCTCGCCCTGCGCGAAGTGATGCGCGGCCGGACGACGGTGATCGTCGCCCACCGGCTGTCGACGATCGCGCTGGCCGACGAGATCGTGGTGCTCGAGGATGGCACCGTCGCTGCGCGCGGCACCCACGACGAGCTGTTGACGACCTCCGACCTGTACCGCGAGATCGTCGAGAAGGGGATGCCCGATCAGGTGTTCCTGAACCGCAAGCCGCTCGAGGCGGAGGTAGCGGGCCTGTGAGCCGAATGGCTGATTTGAGGCGTCGCTTCCACGCCACTTCCGGGCGGCGCCGCAAGCTCCGTGGACTCGTCCAGCTGCTCTCGCCGTACCGGTGGCGAGTGCTCGCAATGCTCGCCTCGCTCGTGATCGCGACAGCGGCGGCGCTCGCACCGGCCCCGCTCGCGAAGGTCGCGATCGACGACGGCATCCTGAAGCACGATGTCTCGACGCTCGACTGGGTGGTCGCGGCGTTCCTGGTCTCGGCCGTGGTCTACGCGGTCGCTTCCTACGCGCAGACATACCTCGTCGGATGGGTCGGGCAGCGGGCGCTCCAGGACCTGCGGATCGAACTGTTCTCGCACCTGCAGCGACTGTCGATCAGCTTCTACTCGCGTAACCGTGCCGGAGTGATCATCTCCCGCCTGACCAATGACGTCGAGGCGCTCGACCAGCTGGTCGAGGACGGGATGGCGACGCTGATCCAGTCGGGCCTGACCCTGATCGGGGTCGTCGTGATCCTGTTCGTGATGTCGCCTCAACTTGCCCTGTGGACGTTCATCGCGTTCCCGATCCTCGCGATCGGCGCCGTGCTGTTCCGGATCGCGTCCGCCGACGCGTACCGGCTGACGCGCGAGAAGATCGCCTCGATCACCGGCTACCTGCAGGAGACTCTGTCCGGGATCCGCGTAGTGCGGGCGTTCGGACAGGAGCCGCGCCACATCGAGCGGTTCCGAGAGCTGAACGACGAGAACCGCGACGCGAACATGACCACCGTGAAGCTGAACGCCGCGTATTTCCCGGCCGTCGAGTTCCTGTCGGCGCTCGTGACGGTCGAGATCCTGCTGATCGGCGGCTACGAGGCGATCAACGGCAGCATCTCGACCGGCGTCGTATTCGCGTTCATCGCGGCGCTCAACAACTTCTTCGACCCGATCCAGCAGCTCTCGCAGCTCTACACCACCTACCAGTCGGGAATGGCGGCCCTGGACAAGATCTTCCTTCTGCTCGACGAGCAGCCGGATCTCGTCGACGCGCCGGACGCGACCGAGCTCGGCAAGATCCGCGGCGAGCTCGAGTTCGACGACGTCTCGTTCCGTTATGGCGACGGGGACTTCGCGCTGCGGAACATCGACCTGACGATCCCGCCCGGTCAGACCGTCGCGCTCGTCGGCGAGACCGGCGCGGGGAAGTCGACGTTCGCGAAGCTCGTCGCGCGGTTCTACGACCCGACCGACGGCCGCGTGCTCGTCGACGGCCACGACCTCCGAGGGGTTTCGTCGCACTCGCTCCGCTCACAGATGGGGATCGTCCCGCAGGAGGGCTTCCTGTTCAGCGGCACGGTCAGGGAGAACATCGCGTTCGGGAGGCCCGCGGCGACGGACGAGGAGATCGTCGCGGCTGCCCACGCGGTCGGCGCCCACGGATTCATCGAGGCGCTCGAGCACGGCTACGACACGCAGGTCGGGGAGCGCGGCGTGCAGCTGTCGGCCGGACAGCGCCAGCTCCTCGCGTTCGCGCGGGCGCTGGTCGCCGACCCACGAATCCTCGTACTCGACGAGGCCACGTCGAACGTCGACGTGCACACCGAGGACCTGATCGAGCAGGGGCTGAGGCGACTGCTCGCCGGACGGACAGCGATCGTGATCGCCCACCGGCTGTCGACGATCCAGCGCGCGTCCCGGATCATCGTGCTCGAGCACGGCGAAATCGTCGAGCAGGGGTCCCACGAGGAGCTGCTCGAGCAGCGCGGCCGCTACGGGCGTCTGTACCGCGACTGGGCCGAGCAGGCGTCCGCGGCGTGATCGGTCTGGGGGTCGTCTCCGGGCTGGCGATCACCCCGATCAAGGGGACCCGCCTGCGCGAGGTCGACAGAGTCGCACTCGGTCGAAGCGGCGTCCGCGAGGACCGGCGGTTCCTGCTCGTCGACGATCGCGACCGGATGATCAACGGCAAACATCTCGGCGAGCTGAACGCGGTCGTCGCCGACTACGACGACGCCGACCGGCGGCTGCGGATCACGTTCCCCGACGGCCGAGTCGTGGACGACGAGGTCCGCCTAGACGGGCCGATCGACGCCCGCTTCTACTCCGGGCTGCTGCGCGGCCGGCTCGTCGCCGGCCCGTGGTCTGAGGCGATCAGTGCGTTCGCCGGGCAGCCGCTGCGGCTCCTCGAGGCGGGCGAACACGGAGCCGTCGACCGGGGCGCGCTGGGCGCAGCCTCGCTGATCTCCCGCGCGTCGCTCGCGCAGCTCGCTGCCGAGGGCGGCTGTCAGGGAGTCGACGGCCGCCGGTTCAGGATGCTGATCGAGGTCGACGGGATCGCCGCGCACCGCGAGGACGATTGGGTCGGGCGAGAGGTCCAGATCGGCGACGCACTCGTGACGTTCAAGGGGCACGTCGGCCGGTGCCTGATTACCAGCCGCGACCCGGACACCGGCGTCGTCGACCTTCCCACGCTCGACATCCTGCGCGAGTACCGCGGCGATCTCGACACGACCGAGCCGCTCCCGTTCGGGATCTACGGGAGCGTGCTCGAGCCGGGTGTGATCCGCGTCGGTGACCCGTTGATCCTGGATCGATAAGCTCGGCCCGATGCCCTCTCCGGATCGCGTCCGCGTTGAGGTGAGCGACCACGTCGCCACGGTGACGCTGGCGCGCCCGGAGAAGCACAACGCGCTGGACCAGGCGATGTTCGCCGCGATCGTCGAGGCCGCGGAGGAGGTCGCCGCGACGCCTGGTGTCCGCGCGGTGGTGCTGCACGGAGAGGGGCCCAGCTTCTGCTCGGGCATCGACGTGTCGAGCGCCTTCTCCGGCGACGCCGGCTTGAACGGCGGGCTCGACGGCACGTTGATGAACGTTCCGAACCCATTCCAGCGCACGGCGTACGACTGGATCACGCTGCCCGTGCCGGTGATCGCCGCCGTTCACGGCAACTGCCTCGGCGGCGGCTTCCAGATCGCGCTCGGCGCCGACATCAGGATCTCGACTCCCGACGCGCGGCTCTCGGTGATGGAGGTCAAGTGGGGCCTGATCCCGGACATGTCGATCACGCGAACGCTTCCGCGGCTGGTCGGGATCGACGTCGCGAAGGAGCTGACGTTCACCGGTCGTGTGTTCTCCGGGAAGGAAGCGGCCGATCTGGGCGTCGTCACACGAGTGGCCGACGATCCGCTGGCAGCGGCATGCGAGCTGGCGGCGGAGATCGCTACCCGGTCGCCCGACGCCGTCCGAGGAGCCAAGCGCCTATTCAACGAGTCCTGGAACCGCCCCGCCGAGGAGACCCTCGCGCTCGAGGCCGCGATCCAGCTGCAGCTGATCGGCTCGCCAAACCAGCTCGCGGCCATCACGGCCGGGATGACCAAGCAGCCGGCCTCGTTCGTCGACCCGGGCTGATCCCAGCCCCCGGACGGATGTCCCCCGAGCGGCAGCTCGACCCCGAGGCGCTGGGTGACCACCTTGATCGGCTCTACCGCGCGGCCCGGGCGCTGTGCGGCTCACGCGAGGAGGCCGAGGATCTCGTGCAGGAGACCTTTGCCCGCGTGCTCCGCAAGCCGCGAATCCTGCGCTCGGAGGACGACCTCGGCTACCTGCTGCGGGTGCTCCGCAACACCTTCATCTCGACCCGCCGGGCGGCGGCCCGCCGTCCCCAGGCGACGGCGCCGCCCGAGACGCTGGACATGATTGAGGATCGGAGCTCGGCTCAGCCGGAGGCCCGGATCGAGGCCGAGGAGGTCTACGCCGCGATCTCGGCGCTGCCGGACGACTTCCGGGACGCCGTCGTCGCGATCGACATGATCGGGCTCTCCTACCGGGAGGCGGCCCGCAGCCTCGGCGTGCGCGAGGCGACGATCACGACCCGGCTTCACCGCGGGCGCCAGCGGATCGCCCGTACGCTTTCGGGCGAAGCGCCGCAGGAGGTCGCACGGGAGCGGGATTAGCGGGGGCGGCGGGCCGGAGGGGCGGCAGGCCGGCAGGCCGGCGGGCCGGCGTTGTAGGCGCGGTCGCGCTCTGGGCCCGGTCGCGGTCGCGCTCTGGGCCGGGTCGCCGCTCTAGGCCACGGCCGGCGGGAGCTTCCAGGCGGCGAGCCGCAGCAGCTCCTGCTGGGAGACGCCGACGCCCGAAAGCACGCATGTGTGTCCGGCGCGCCGCCAGGTGACCACCTGTCGCTCGCCCAAGACGAAGGTTTGGAACTTCGTGCCGCTGAGGTTGGTGGCACTTGCCTGCGGCAACATCAGAGCCGGCGCGGTGACGATCGTGTACGCGATCCGCTGGTCGCCGCGCCCGTAGTAGACGGTGACTGCCTTCCGCCCGCCGATCCGGTCGACCCGCTGCCCGGCGGCCCACCAGCCGAACTTGCTGGACCAGTTGGGGAAGTAGACCTCTTCGACGTCGCGGTTGAGCGTCGAGCCCGGGATGGCTCCGCCCGGGCCCGGCGCCGCCATCGCCGACCCGCGGAGCGCGAGCGACGCCGCCTGGCTCACCGACGGGCCGCCGGGCGCACCCGCCGGGAGCAGCAGCGCCAGCGCCAGCGCCGCGGCCGCGAGTGCCGCCACAGCTGCCGTGCCCCATGCGGTACGCAGGCGCGGCAGCGGGGCTCGCGACCGGCGGCGTCGCTCGCTCTCGATCCTCGCGCGCAGCCCCGCGGGCGCGCGTTCGGCGCGCACCGTGGCGAGCGCCGCCACGGCGTGCTGCTCGCGCTCGTAGCGCTTGCTCAGCTCCGGCGATCCGGCGATCTGCCGGTGGAGCGCCGCGGCGCGCTCAGCGTCCAGCGTGCCGTCCGCGAGCGCGGTCAGCTCCGCCAGGACCTCAGGCGCGGGTTCGTCTTGTTTTTCCGGTCCAGTCATCTCTTCCGATCACGAATTGTCGACCTTGTCGCCGCTCGGCGCGAGCACGTACCAGTCTGCACCGAAGGCGTGCGACGCCTGGCCGTACGCGTCTCCGTCGTCCTTGTCCTTGATGAAGTAGTACAGCGGATGACCCTTGTAGGTCACTTGCTTGACCCCGCCTTGGCGCGTCACTGTCCCGAGGTCGGCGGACATCGCCTGCCCGGACGCCGCCGCGGCGCCCTTGGCGATCACGGGCGGCCAGGCGACCGCGCACCCGCCGGCGCAGTGGGAGGCCGAGCCCTTATCGGCCTCGAAGATGTAGACGGTCTTGTTCTTGGGTCCTGCAGCGAGGATCGTTCCGAACTTGCTGTGCTTGGTGGTGATGTCGGTCGTCGCGCCTGCGGTCGTGGCGGTCGACGTTGTGGCGCCGGAGGCGTCGGCGCCACCGGCAGCGTTCGCCGCGCTCGACGACGTAGACCCGCCCGCGCTCCCGGCGCTCGGCGCCGCAGCGCCGGACGACGATGACGAGCTACTGCCGCACGCCGCGGCAAACATGCATCCAACGATCAGCAAAGCAACTCCATTTATCTTCCTCACAAGGCCTCCCGTGTCTTTTGAGGGTTTTCATCAAACACAGACGCCCGCGGGCCGATTTCCTTCCCACCTGCGACGGCGTTTTCGTCGTGTCGCCCGCAGCGATACGGTGCGCGGGAATGACTGGCCGCCTCGGAGCGTCTAGCGTAGGTGAGCAGCACGCTTCCGACCTGGTATGGAGAGCAGGTCGAGAGGGGACGGCAGGCAGGTTCTGAGTGCAGCTCGAGAAGCCCCGGACGCGAAGGAGCAACCTGATGAAGCCACAGACGCGCACATCGATCCGCCGGCTCGCGCCGCTCGCGCTGGTGCTGGTCGCCCTCGCGGTGGCCGCCTGCGGCTCCAACTCATCGAGCTCGGCGACCTCGGCCTCGGGGTCCTCCGGGTCCTCCGGCGCCGCGGCGACCAGCAGCACGGCCGCGACCAGCAGCACCGCCGCGAACAGCGGCGCCGGCGGGGCGACGAGCTCCACCAAGAACGGCATCCCACAGGGCCCGAACGCCGGCGATGCCGACGCCGACAACCAGGGCGCCCCGAGCGACGGGGACGGCAACATCTAGGCGAGCGGGCCTCGGCCGGACCTAGCAGCTAGGCGGGTTCGCGCGGGCGCGTGGCTTATTGCGCCCACCCCAGGTGTCGGTCTGGCTGTGGCAGTTCGGGCACAGCAGCTCGAGGTTCTCGAGTCGGTTGTCGAGACCGTTGCCGTTGACGTGATGAAGCTCGAGCGAGATCGGCCCCCCGCGCCATTCGCTCAGCCCGCAGCGCTCACAACGCCGGTCCTTGAGGCCCGCCTCGAGCAGCCTCACCTTCACGTGCTGTCGGCTGCGTTGCCTGCCGGACGCGAGCACATCCGCGATCGGCTCGAGGCGCGGGCGCGGGCAGATGACCCCGCGGCCGATCGCGTCCAACCACGCGTTACGGCTGAAGCCGAATGCGGCCATGCAGCCGGTCATCGAGTGCCCCGCCTCGTAGTAGTTGGCGATCGCGTCCCAGTCGTACCGCTTGGAGAACTCCGCCGCCGCCGGCACGCCGAGGCTCCGAAGGTGGAAGCAGACGGTTGGCTTCGAGATGCCGAGCTCGCGAGCGATCTCCGCACCTGAGAGCCCGTCTGAGAACAGCCTGGCGACCGCTTCCCTGGTCTTGCCATTCGGTGCTCTCTGGCGACTCATACGAACGTATGTTCCCACCGACCTCGGACGGAACCGGTCCGTTTCAGGGCTATACTCGCCCGCTCTGACGCCGCCCGCTTGCTCTGGGGCGCATCGTCTTACTGCGGGGTAGTCCAGTGGCAGTGACGCCCGGCTCTGGACCGGGAGACGGAGGTTCGAGTCCTCCCCCCGCAGCTTGAGGCGTCGCCGCTTCGCCCCGCCTCCGACCAGACCTCGATCCTCCGCTTCATCGAGGACAACTGGCACCTCGGGCGGATCGGGAACGACTCCTACGACGCCCAGGCGGGCTCGATCGAGAACATGTTCGACTTCTCGCGGCGGCGCGCCAGCCCGGTGTTCCTGAATGCCGACACCGGCGAGCCGATCACGCCGCGCCGAAAGCCGACTCCGCGGCGCTAATCGCCCACGCATCGTTGCGCTTTGCTTTCCGAAGCGCTACGGTTCGCGCCCCGCACTGCTCCGCTTTCCGAAGCAGACCCGCGCAACCCCGTCCGAAAGCGAGCCGAGATGATCGACGAGACCACCCAAGAGCTGACCGACGATCGCACCGCTCCGCGGATCGCTCCGCTGGAGCCGCCCTACGAGCCGGCGGTCGAGGAGGCGCTGCGGAAGTGGATGCCGCCGAACAGCGGGCTCGAGCCGCTGGCGCTGTTCCGGACGCTCCAGGTGCACGGCGAGCTCGCGGCTCGGATGCGCCCGCTCGGCGCCGGGATCCTCGGGCACGGGCTCGTCGAGCCACGGCTGCGCGAGATCATGATCCACCGGACCTGCGCACGGTGCGGCGCCGAATATGAGTGGGGAGTGCACGCCGTCGCGTTCGGCAAACCGCTCGGTCTCTCCGACGAGCAACTCGCGGCCACGGTCCGCGGCGCCGTAGACGACGCGGTCTGGTCGGACTCCGAGCGCGCGGTGATCTCGCTCGCCGACGAGCTGCACGACTCCGCCGCCGTCAGCGACACGACGTTCTCAGAGCTCGAGCGGCACTTCAGCCCCGAGCAGATCCTCGAGCTCGTGGTCACGGCCGGCTGGTACCACACGATCTCGTTCGTGATCAATGGGGCCCGAGTCCAGCGCGAGCCATGGGCGATGCGGTTCCCGCGCGCGGCGGCCTGAGCGAGACGCTCCCGCGCGCGGCGGCCTGAGCGAGACCCTCAGCCGATCGCGGCGAGGTCCGTCGACACGTCGCCGAGCTCGGCCACCCGATCCCCCACGTCGGCCGCGGAGACGATCAGCCGTCGCGCGTGCTCGAGGTCATCGGAGCGGCCCACCGACAGCGCACCCGCGACGCGCCCGCCGTCGAGGTACCACATGCTGAATTCGTGTTCGTCGAGCGAGCCGCGAACCACCTCCTCGTCCCACTGCGCCGCCGGTCCCACGTATTCGAGCGAGGCCCAATCCGAGAGGTCGGAGAAGAAGTACGGGACGACGTCGTGGGGCTGGTCGCGGCCGAGCATGTTCAGCGCGACCGTCTTGCCCATGTTGAACGCCACGTCCCAGTGCTCGACCCGGACCCGGCGGTGGTTGGCGACGCTGTCGTAGTCGGCGATGTCGCCCGCGGCGTAGACGCCCGGCACCTGCGTCTCGAGCCGCGAGTCGACGAGCACGCCTCCGGTCTCGCCGAGCGCCAGCCCGGCTGAACGGGCCAGCATCACATCCGGGTTGACCCCGACGCCGACGACCACGGCGTCCGCCTCGAGCTCGAGGCCGCCCTCGGTCACCACCTTCGTGACCCGTCCGTCCGCGCCCTCGAAGCGTGCCAGCGAATCCTCGCCGTGGAACGTGATCCCGTGCTCCTCGAGCCGGCCCTGGAAGTACCGTCCCACGTGCTCGCCGAACCCGATGCTGAGCGGCACCGGCTCGAGCATCACGAGCGAGCACGAGCAGCCGAGATCGGTCAGCGACGCCGCGACCTCGCACGCGATGTAGGAGCCGCCGATCAGCACCACCCGCTTGCCGGCGGCGTCCTCGCGGATCGTGTCGCTGTTGCCAAGCGTCCGGAGGTAGTGGATCCCGGCGAGCTCGCAGCCCGGCACCGACAGCCGCCGGACGTTCGAGCCGGTCGCCAGCAGCGCCTTGTCGAACGTGACGACGTCGCGGTTGGAGAGCTGGGCGGTCCGTGCGTCGAGGTCCAGCTTCATCACCGAGACCTTCGTGAGCGCCTCGATCTGCTGCTCCTCGTAGAACTCGGGCGGCCTGAACAGGACCTGCTCACGCGACTCTTCGCCGCGCAGGTACTCCTTCGAGCACGGCGGGCGGTTGTACGGAAGGTCGGGCTCCCGGCCGGCGAGCAGGATCGAGCCCTCGCCGCCCCCCTCGCGCAACCAGCGGGCGCAGTTCCCGGCGGCCAGCCCTCCGCCGATCAGGAGGAAGTCGACCCTCCGTTCAGCCACGCGCTCTCGACGGAGCCGCGTCGGGGGCGAACTGCGGGGTGATCTGCGACTCGAGTCCCGGGTCGAGGATCAGCATCACCTGATCGCCCGACTCGATCATCGAATCTGCTTTCGGAACGAAACCGGTCCCGCCGCGGAGCACGGAGATGATCAGTGAGCCGTCGGGGAGCGAGACGTCCTGAATGCGGCTGCCGGCGGCCCGCGACCCCTTCCCCACCTCGACCTCGATGATCTCCAGGTGCTCCTCCTCGAGCGCGAGCAGCTGGACGAGCCCGTATTCCGGCACCTCATGCTCGATCAGGCGCAGGATCAGGTCGGTGGCCGACACCGCAGGCTGGATGTCGAGCAGCCGGAAGTGCTGGAGGTTGCGCGGGTTGTTGACGCGGGCGACGATCCGCTCGACGCCGTATTTCTCCTTCGCCATCTGGCAGATCAGGATGTTGTCCTCGTCGTCGCCGGTCACCGCGATCACCAGGTCGGCGCGCTGGATGCCGGCCCGCTCCAGCACCCACAGCTCGGTCGCGTCGCCGTACTGGACGGCGTGCTCGAGCTCCTCCTCGACGACCCGGTAGCGGTCGTGGTTGGACTCGATCAGGGTCACCTCCTGGTCGCGCCCGATCAGCTCGCGGGCGAGGTTCCACCCCACCTTCCCGGCTCCGGCGATGATCACGTACACGCGGCGCTACCTCCTCACCGGAGCGTTCAACACCATGTTGGACGCCTGGTCGATCGCAATCTGCGTCGGGGATACGGTGTGGAGGCCTTGTTCGTCGTACCACGCGGCGCGCGCCGGATCGGCGACGCGCACGACTACCCGGCCGACCCCAAATCGCCGTTGCGCGATCTGGGCGATCACGAGGTTCGTGTTATCGCCGCTGGTCGCGGCCACGAACACGTCCGCGTTCTCGATCCCCGCCTCCAGCAGCGCGTCGATCTCAAGTGCCGTGCCGACAGTGAACCTCCCGCCCGCATCCTCCCACGTCGTCGTCTGGTCCTTGTCGAGCCGCTCGTGGGAGAGCGGGTCGGAGTCCAACACGGACACCTCGTGCCCAGCATCGAGCGCATTCTTGGCGACCGCTGACCCCACGCGACCGGAACCGACGATAAGAATGAACATGCGGTTCGCACTCTAGACGCCAGCGTGTGGCGGTGCCCTGGTCGCTTACGCGACGGTCAGTAGCCCGCGTTCGGGTTGTGGTGAAGCCGCCCGAGGAACGGACGGGCGATCGCGATCGACAGCGCCCGCCGCTGCGCCTGCGACGACCCCGGCCACGCGATCGTCGCCGTGATCAGCCTCCTACCGTCGGTGGTCTCGAGGTAGTTGCTGTCGGGATACCAGTCGGCGTCGAGTCCCAAACCCATGACCTGATCGGGAGCGGCGTAGAGACGCTCTGTCCCGAACTGCTGCGTGGCTTCGACCGCAGTTCGCTCCAGCCGGAAGAAGGGCTGCGGCCCGTTGTCGAGGTTGACGGTCACCTGCACCGGGCGCATCCCGGGCCGCCGCACCGTCAGAACGCACTGGGGCATCCCGTTGTTGCCCTTCGACACCGCCGCGGACACCGCCGACTGCGCGACGGCGAGGTGCACCGCCAGCAGCGCCCGGCCGCGCGGCGCGCACACCGTTGGACGGTGGCTGGCGCTGCCACAGCCGACCACGACGACGGCGAGCAGAGCTGCTGCGAGGGAGGCACGCACCTCCCCCGCGATGCTATCCCCAGATCGTCAGGTGATCAGCGGAATGATCAGGATCGCGACGATGTTCGCGACCTTGATCATCGGGTTGATTGCCGGACCGGCGGTGTCCTTGTAGGGGTCACCGACCGTGTCGCCGGTGACAGCCGCCGCGTGGGCCTCGGAGCCCTTCCCGCCGAACGCACCGTCCTCGATCAGCTTCTTCGCGTTGTCCCACGCGCCGCCGCCTGAGGTCATCGAGATCGCGACGAACAGCCCGACAACGATCACGCCGATCAGCAGTCCTCCGAGGGCCTCGACGCTGATCAGCCCGACGATCAAGGTGACCACGATTGGGATCAGCGACGGCAGGATCATCTCGCGCTGCGCGGCGCTCGTGACGAGCGCCACAGCGGTGCCGTACTCCGGCAGCTCGGTGCCCGCCATGATCCCGGGCTTCTCGCTGAACTGTCGGCGAACCTCCTTTACGACGCCGCCGGCCGCTCGCCCGACCGCCTCCATTGCCAGCGAGACGAACAGGTAGACCATCAATCCACCGATCAGCAGGCCGATCAGCACCGGCGGGTTGCCGATCGAGAAGCTGGGAAGCTTGCCCTTCGCCTGCAGCTCGTTCTCGAACGCGCTGAACAGCACGAGGGCGGCAAGCGCGGCCGAGCCGATCGCGTAGCCCTTGGTGACCGCCTTGGTCGTGTTGCCGACCGCGTCGAGCGGGTCGGTGACGTTCCGCACCTCCTCGGGCAGGTCGGCCATCTCGGCGATCCCGCCGGCGTTGTCGGTGATCGGGCCGAACGCGTCGAGCGCGACGATGAACCCGGCTAGCGACAGCATCGCCACCACGGCGACGCCGATGCCGTAGATGCCCTGACTGCCGCCGCCGCCGAGCTTCCACGATCCCAGGATGCCCAGCGCGACCACGATTGCGGGCGGCGCGGTCGACTGGAAGCCCTGTGCGAGTCCCTGGATGATGTTCGTCGCGTGCCCCGTCTGCGAGGCGCGTGCGGTGCTCTTGACCGGCGCGAACCGGGTCGAGGTGAAGTAGTCGGTGATCACGAACAGCAGCGCCGTGATGCCCACACCGATGAGCGCACAGAGGTAGAACTTCCACCAGTGC
>DASXDA010000104.1:0-130944 GCA_036490875.1 Solirubrobacteraceae bacterium | reverse complement strand
CGCCAGGTGGTCGCGCCGAGCAGGAACGTATACCCCGGCCGCGCCTCGTAGACCATCTCCTCGTCGAGCTCCCCGACCCGACGGCCGTCGGGAAGCGTGACGAGGTACAGGCCGCGGTCGGGGATCGTCCCTCCGCTGGTGATCGCGAGCTGGCGGGCCCCGGGGCGGGCTCTGATAGTGCCGCCGATCCGGTCCCAGACGATCCGCGGCCGCAGCTCCTTGAACTCCGAGGACGGGTAGCGGCCGTCGAGCATGTCGAGCACGTTCTCGAGCTGGGTGCGGCTGAGGGTCGCGTACGAGTGGGTGCGGGTGACGAGCTCGTGGAGGCGGTCGACGCTGACCGGCTGGTCTTCGGGCGCGGCCGCGGCGATCGCGACGACCTGCTGGGAGAGCACGTCCAGGGGATTCCGTGGAATCACGGTCGTTTCGATTTCATTCGCGCGCATCCGCTGCGCGACGACCGCACACTCGAGCAGGTCGGCGCGGAACTTCGGGAAGATCCGGCCCTCCGAGACCGCCTCGACGGTGTGGCCGGCGCGGCCGATCCGCTGCAGGCCGCGGGCGACCGACTTCGGCGACTCGACCTGGATCACGAGGTCGACCGCGCCCATGTCGATCCCCAGCTCAAGGCTCGAGGTCGCGACCAGGCACGGGAGCTCGCCGGCCTTCAGCATCTCCTCGACGACGAGACGCTCCTCGCGCGCGAGCGAGCCGTGGTGGGCGCGGGCGATCTCGTGCTCGGAGAGCTCGTTGAGTCGGAGCGCGAGCCGCTCGGCCCCGCGGCGGTTGTTGACGAACACGATCGTCGAGCGGTGGGCCTCGATCAGCTCGAGCAGCTGCGGGTACATCGCCGGCCAGATCGAGCGGCGGGTCGACTCGCCGGCGGCGAGCGGGTCGAGGTCGGGGGCGGGCGTGTCGTCGGGCTCGACCATCGACTCGACCGGGACGCGGATCTCGAGGTCGAGCTGCTTGCGGACGCCGGTGTCGACGATCCGGCACTCGCGGCTCGGGCCGACCAGGAAGCGGCCGATCTCGTCGAGCGGCTTCTGGGTGGCGGACAGCGCGATCCGCTGGAGGTCCGGGTTGCCCGTCGCCTCGGTCAGGCGTTCAAGCGTCAGCGCGAGATGGGCGCCACGCTTGGTCGCGGCGACCGCGTGGATCTCGTCGACGATGCACGCGCGGGCTCCCTTGAACAGCTCCTGGGCCCGGGAGGTGAGCATCAGGTACAGCGACTCGGGCGTGGTGATCAGGATGTCCGGCGGCTTTCGGAGCATCGCCTGGCGCTCTTTTTGCGGCGTGTCGCCGGTGCGCACGCCGACCTTGAGGTCCGCGCCGATTCCGCGCAGCGGGACCCGGAGGTTGCGGTCGATGTCGTATGAGAGCGCCTTCAGCGGGGAGACGTAGACCAGGCCGATGCCCTCGCGGGGCTGGTCGTCGGTGGCGAGCCGGTCGATCGCCCACAGGAACGCCGCGAGCGTCTTGCCCGACCCGGTCGGCGCCGAGATCAACACGTGCTCGCCGGAGGCGATCGCGGGCCAAGCCTGCTGCTGCGCGGCGGTCGGCTTCTCAAAGGCATCCCCGAACCACTCTCGCGTGCGTGTACTGAACAGCTCGAGCGGCTCCATCCGGCCAGCGTAGCGCGCGGCTCAGTGCTTTCTACGGACTCCGAATCAGCCCTTTCCCGTCTGTGGGAGCGTTCCTCGACAGTCGATATTCAGGGTGTGGGGGCAACGACGTAAGGGGCGCAAACCACACGGGGGACCGCGTCATCGGAGGGGCGTCCGATGACGCGGCGTGTGGGACCTAGCGGGGGACTTTGCGGATCCATACATCTATGCGGTGTATAGAGCCGCAAAGAAGCTCGCCGGCCGCCGCCCGAAGACCTATTCCGGGTCCATGAACGCGACGTTCGTACCGATCCCGGCGGGGCGGCGCAGCGTCGCGATCCGGCGGCCGGGCTGGACGGCGTCCTTCACGGGCGCGAGCCGGTCGCCGAGACGCTCCGACAGCGCCCCGAGGTCGGAGACGATCACGACCAACCCCCAGAAACGCGCGGGCTGATCGACCGGAGCGCCCTTCGCCTCGACCAGCTCGAGGATCGCGGGGCCGAGCCGGCGGAAGCCCTGGCGAAAGCCGCCGGCGTCCCGGACGCGGCGCAGGCTCAGGCCGGCCGCGTCGAGCGCCGCCGCGGTGCGGTCGAAGTCTGGGGTCAGCACGACCACGTGGTCGAGACCGACGGCGCCGTTCGGGTGGGGCGCGGCGGGCTCCGCGACCGAGAGCGTTGAGTCCCTCCATGGCAGCCCGTCAACCGCGGCGCCGTCCTCGACGCCGCGCACGCTCCAACCGACGATCCCGTCCCCCGGTGCCCCGAGCTCGACCTCGATCGCGCCCAGGCGCATCCGGTCGTCGCGCACCTCGAACCCGAGCGCATCCCACCGCCCGGGCGGATCGGCGAGCGACAGCGAAACGAGCTCGGGCCGGCTCACTGGTGGCCCCGTCCGTTAGCTGACGGCCGCGCCCGCGCGGCCGCCGCCGAGGAACTCGAACCAGACGCAGAAGCGAGGTCCGCGCTCGTCCGCGGTGCGACGCGCGCCCCAGCTCATCGCGCACCTGTCGACCAGGAACAGGCCGCGGCCGCCGTGGCGCGAGCTGCTCGTGCGGTTCCCCGGATCGAAGCCATTGCCGGGGTCCTCGACCTCGACCCGGACACCGCGGTCGTAGACCCAGAACCGCAGCGCCATGTTCCTCTTGTTCGGCACCTTCGGGTGGATCACCGCGTTGGTGACGAGCTCGGAGGTGAGCAGGACCACAGTCGAGATGTCGTCCTCGTCGAGGCGCCCCGCGAGCGCCTCGCGGACCTCGGCTCGCGCGAGACTCGGGGCGTACGGCTCGCGCTCTAGCTCGAGGTCGACGCGGTCGGAGAAGTCCGGCCCGAGCAGGCCTGCGTCCGCGCTGGCCGGGACGTTCATCCGCTCGGCGATTCCGGCGGTCCTGAGCAGCTCGGTCACCTGATCGGGCGGAGGCACGAGCACCAGTGGAATTCCGCGTTCGTTCGCGATCCGCTCGATCTGGATCATCGTCCGCATCCCGCTCGAGTCGATGAACGACACCCCGCGGAGATCGAGCGATACCTCGACCGGGCCATCGCCGCTGACCACGCGCTCGAACGCCTCGAGCAGCTCGTCGCAGTTGCCGCTGTCGAGCTCCCCGAACGCCTCGATCGAGCGGCTGCCCGCGGACTCGGACGTCTCGATCCGGAAGCCCACGGGGAAATCGTTGCGGTCAAGCGGGCTCATGCCACCCGGCTCTCGGCGTCGGTCAGGTGGCGCTTTGCCGAGCTCGCTGCCTGGGCTCCGGCCGGCCGCAGCGCGACGGCGCCCGTGTCGTCGGCGTCGCCCGCGGCCTGGAAGCGCTCGAGCTGGCGGTCCAGCGCGACCATCATCTCCGCGGGCGAGAACTCGGCGTGCTCGGCGAGGAACTCGCGCAGCCGGTCACGGCCGAACCGCTCCTGCTCGCCGTGTGTGTCGGTGACGCCGTCGGTGTAGATCAGCAGCATCTCGGACGGGCCGACGTCGACGGCGCGATCGGCCCAGGAGCTCTCCTGCCAGCCGCCGAGGATCGGTCCCGAGCCGCCGATCTCCCGGATCCGCCCGTCGTCACGGACGATCAGCGGCGGCGGGTGTCCGGCAGAGCTGACCACGATCCGGCCCGGCTCGAGCCGGATGCAGACCGCGCTGCACAGCGACACTCCCGGCTGCCGGCGGAGCTCCTCGTCGAGGCTCGTGAGGATCTGGCTGGGGTCGTGCTGGTGCTTGGCGAGGAACCGCGCGCCGTACCGGACCAGTGACGTCATCGCCGCCGCGTCGACACCGCGGCCGGTCACGTCACCGAGCAGCACGATCCATCCCGCCGGCGTCTCGAAGAAGTCGTAGAAATCGCCGCCGACCTCGACTTCGTCGAGTCCGCTCGCCGGGCGGTACATGGTCGCGACATCCCACCCTGGGATCGACGGAACCCGGTCCGGGAGCAGGCTTCGCTGGAGCGTCTCGGCGATCTCGCGCCGCGCGGTAGCGAGCCGAGCGTTCTCGACCGCGACCGCGGCACGGCCTGCGAGCTGTTCGGCGAACTGCTTGTCGGTCTCGTCAAAGCGCCGCAGCGACTCGGCGGTCACGAGCGTCAGCACGCCGACCGTGCGCCCGCGGGTGCGCAACGGCACGATCACGACCGAGCGGAAGCCGACCGCGCGGAGCAGCCGCAGGTGCTCTTCGTCCCTCGCGGCGGCGCTCAGCATCTCGTCGGGAATGTCCGGGTACAGCTCGCCGACGCCGGTGCGGAGCACCCGGCCGAGGCCACCGTCGGGGTCCGGCACCTCGGGCTCGTAGGAACGGAGCGCCTCGGCGATCGCGAGCTTGTCGGGGTCGGGGTGGGCGACGACCACCTGCCGGCGCGCGCCGCTGTCGTCGATCAGGTCGACCACGCACCAGTCGGCGATCTCGGGGACCGCCAGCCACGCGACGTTGCCGAGCGTCTCCTGGTGGTCGATCGAGGACATCAGCGTCTCCGTTGCGCGCGCGAGGAAGTGCTCGCGCCGCTCGGCGACCTTCTCGGTCGTGACGTCCTCGATGATCGTCACCGCTGCGATCGCGTCGCCCCGGTCGTCGCGGATTGGCGCCGATTTGAGGAGGTTCCACCTGATCCGGCCGCTGGCGCGCTCGATCGTCCGCATCAGCAGCGGCTCCGCCTCATCACCCGCGAGCAACCGAACCGACGGGATGTCCTTCATCGTCAGCTCTCGTCCGTCCTCGTCCTGGACGACGTAGTCGTCGAAGATCGACTGCGGTGGCCGCTCGAGCATCTCCTGGGGGGTGGAGAACCCCATGTGCTCGGCCGCGGCGCGGTTGGCGTAGACGATCCGGTTGTCGGGATCGCGGATCGTGATCGCCTCCGCAAGCGAGTCGAGCACCTCCGTCAGGCTGCGGGCAGCACCGAGTCGCTCGTCAAGCTCTCCCAGGTTGTGGATCGATCCGGCGTCCGGACCGACTCCTCCCAAGGGTCCGATGCCGCCAAGGTCCTCGCCAGGCATCGCCGGATTAGGGTACTCCCCCGGCCAGCCTCCGGGCGTCGGCGAACATGTCGTCCATCATCGTCTCGGTGAGCCGCCCTGTGAAGGTGTTCTGCTGACTCGGGTGGTAGCAGCCGAGCAGCGTCCAGCGGCGGAGGCCGGCGGTGGCTCCGTGAGCGAACCGCGGGCGTGGCCGTGAAACGGTCTCGCCGAGCGCGGCGGCGACCCTCAGCGCCGCATCCCACGCGAAGCCGCCGAGGCACATGATCACGGTCACGCCGTCGAGCAGGCGCAGCTCGCGCTCGAGGTACGGGAGGCAGTTGTCGCGCTCGGAGGGGAGCGGGCGGTTGGCGGGTGGCGCGCAGCGGACCGCGGCGGCGATGTAGCAGTCCGTGAGCGCGAGTCCGTCGTCGCGCGAGACCGACGTCGGCTGGTTCGCGTACCCCGCTCGCCACAGCGCCGCGAACAGCCAGTCGCCAGAGCGGTCGCCGGTGAAGATCCTGCCGGTGCGGTTGCCACCGTGCGCCGCCGGCGCGAGCCCGAGCACGAGCAGCCGGGCGCGCGGATCGCCGAACCCGGGTAGCGGGCGCCCCCAGTACTCCTCGTTCGCGTACGCGGCGCGCTTGACGCGCGCGACCTCCTCGCGCCACGCGACCAGCCGCGGACACAGGCGGCACTCGACCACCTCGCGATCGAGCTGCCCGAGGCTGTCGGTCCGGCTGCCGGGCACCGACGGGCTAGCGCCCCAGCGCGTGGCCGTAGTGACGCTCGTAGTAGTCGCGGTACTCGCCCGAGCGGATCGGCTCCCACCACCACGCGTGCTCGCGGTACCACCGAACGGTTCGCTCGAGGCCGTCGGCGAAGCGCACGCGCGGCTCCCACCCAAGCGCCTTCAGCTTTTCCGACGCGAGCGAGTACCGGAGGTCGTGGCCGGGCCGGTCGGTGACGAACCGGATCTGCGACTCGTCGGCTCCGCACAGCTCGACGATCCGCCTGACGACCTCGATGTTCTCGCACTCGTCCGGGCCGCCGCAGTTGTAGACCTCGCCGGGCCGCCCGTGCTCGAGCACGTGGCCGATCCCGCGCGAGAAGTCCTCCGTGTAGATCCAGTTGCGGACGTTGCGGCCGTCGCCGTAAACCGGCAGCGGGTCGCCTGCGAGCGCGTTCAGAATCATCAGCGGGATCATCTTCTCGGGGTACTGGTACGAGCCGTAGTTGTTCGACCCGCGGCAGATCGTGGTCTCGAGCCCGTAGGTGTGGAAGTAAGCGCTGACGAGCAGGTCGGCGCCCGTCTTCGTCGCGCTGTACGGGCTCGACGGCTGGAGCGGCGACTTCTCGGTGAACGAGCCCTGCTCGATCGAGCCGTACACCTCGTCGGTCGAGACCTGCACGTATCTGAGGCTGCGCTCACGCGCCGCCTCGAGCAGCACGTGTGTGCCCTGCATGTTGGTCATGATGAACGCCTCGGGCCCGCTGATCGAACGGTCGACGTGCGTCTCCGCGGCGAAGTTGACGATCGCGTCGCAGGGCGGGTGGGATCCAATCGCTTCGGCGACGGCCGCCGGATCCTCGATCGCGCCGTGGAGAAACCCGATCTCGTCGAACACGTCGTGGAGGTTCTCCCGGCGGCCGGCGTACGTGAGCTTGTCGAGCACGGTCACCTCGTCGCCGTGGTCGCGCAGCCGGATGCGCACGAACGTCGAGCCGATGAACCCGGCTCCTCCGCAGACCAGAAGTCTCATCGCGCCGGCGCGCTCACGGCCAGGTACTGCTCGAGCCCCGACTCCCACCCGGGGAGGCTCGGGACCTCGTTCCCGCGCTCGGTGCCGAGCACGCTGTACGCGGGCCGCGGCGCCGGCCGCGCCATCTCCGCCGTGGTGCATGGCCGGACGTCGCAGTCGAGGCCGGCGAGCTCGACGATCCGCCGCGCGAACTCGTACCAGGAGCACGAGCCGCCGCCGGCGACGTGGACGGTTCCGGCGACGGCCCCGCCACCGGTCGCGAGCTCGAGCAGCGCGTTTGAGAGATGGCCGGTGAACGTCGGGCAGCCGAGCTGGTCGTCGACGACCTTGAGCTCGTCGCGCTCGGCGGCGAGCCTCAGGATCGTCGCGGGGAAGCAGGGACCGCCGGCGCCGAACAGCCACGACGATCGCACGATCGTGTGGGCCTTCGGCGCGGCGCGCGCGACCTCCAGCTCGCCGGCGAGCTTGGTCCGGCCGTACGCGGAGAGAGGGTTCGTCGGGTCGGATTCGACGTACGGCTCGCGCTTGGTCCCGTCGAACACGTAGTCGCTCGAGACGTGCACCGCCCACGCGCCGGACCCGACGGCGGCCCGGGCGACGGTGCCGGCACCGGAGCCGTTGGCAGCGAGCGCATCTGGCTCTTGCGATTCCGCGCGGTCGACGTCGGTCCATGCGGCGCAGTTGACGACGACGTCCGGACGCGCGCGCGAGACGGCCTCATCGACGGCGCCGGAGTCGGTGATGTCGAGATCGGCGCGGGAGAGCGCGAGCGTCTCGATCCCGGCCGCCGTCGCGGCGGCGGCGAGATCCTGGCCGAGCATCCCCGCCGCGCCGGTGATCAGCAGTCGCATCGGGGCCCAAGAGTAGTCATGATCGGACGTGGTGCGGCCGATCGACGAGCAGACGATCCTGATCACGGGCACCACCGACGGGCTCGGGCGCGCGCTCGCGGAGCGGCTCGCCGCCGACGGCGCGCGGGTGCTCGCGCACGGCCGCGACGACAAGCGCGGGCTGGCGACGGTCGCGGACATCCGCGGCGCGACCGGCAACGCGGACGTCCACTGGCTGCGCGCCGATCTCGCGTCGCTTGACGAGGTCCGCGGGCTGGCCGACCAGGTGACCGCCGAGTACGACGCGCTCCACGGGCTCGTCAACAACGCGGGGATCGGGACGGTGGGGCCGGGCGACGGGCGGATGGAGAGCCGCGACGGATACGAGCTCCGGTTCGCCGTCAACTACCTGGCGGGATACATGCTGACCCGTCGACTGCTGCCACTGCTGGTCCGCTCCGCGCCCGCACGGATCGTCAGCGTCGCTTCCGCGGGGCAGGCACGGATCGACTTCGGCGACGTGATGCTCGAGCGGGCGTACAGCGGGGTCCAGGCGTACGGGCAGAGCAAGCTCGCCCAGGTGATGCTGACATTCGACCTCGCGGAGGAACTCGACCCGCGCGCCGTCACCGCCACCTGCCTGCACCCGGGGACGTTCATGCCGACGAAGATGGTGCGCGCCGCCGGGGTCTCGCCGGCGACGCCGCTCTCCAAGGGGGTCGAGGCGACCCTACGGCTCCTCGCCGATCCCGCGCTCGATGGCGTCAGCGGGCGCTATTACAACGGAGACCGCGACGCCGAGCCCGACTCGCAGGCCCGCGATCCGCTCGCTCGGCGACGGCTGCGCGAGCTGAGCGATCAGCTCTGCGGCTTTTGACGGGGCCGGGGTCCGGGAAAGCCATCGGCCTGTGGGAATCGCGAAGGCATTGGCGGTAACGGTCGCGATATCGGGATCGCTCGCGGTGGCCGCACCCTCCGCGTGGGGCGCCGGGACGCCCGGCAACCCGTTCGCGGGTGTGCGCCTGTATGTCAGTCCCGGCTCGAACGCGGCGCGGACTGCCGCGGCGTGGCGGGCAGATGGCCGGGTCGCCGACGCGAGGGCGATGGCGAAGATCGCGCAACATCCGCAGGCGGTCTGGTTCGGCGACTGGAACGGGCCCGACCCGTCGGCGGACGTGCGTGCCGCGGTCGCGAGCGCGCGGAACGCCGGCGCGCTGCCCGTGCTGGTCGCATTCGACATTCCCGGCCGCGACTGCGGCGGATACTCGACCGGCGGCGCGCGCTCGGCCGCGGCGTACCGGGGCTGGATCGACGGGCTCGCCAGGGGGATCGGATCGGGCCGCGCGGTCGTGATCCTCGAGCCGGACGCGATCCCCGAGCTCGACTGCATGAGCGCGCCCGATCAGCTGACGACGCTGTCGCTGCTCCGCGACGCCGTCGCTCGGCTGGGCGCGGACCCCGGCACAGCGATCTACCTCGACGCCGGCAACCGGGGCTGGCAGCCGGCGGGTGTGATCGCCGACCGGCTCCGGCGAGCGGGGGTGGCGCGGGCGCGCGGCTTCTCACTGAACGTCTCGAACTTCGATTGGACCGCCTCCGAGGAGAAGTACGGACGGGCGATCTCCAGGCTGCTCGGCGGCAAGCACTTCGTGATCGACACCAGCCGCAACGGCAGGGGCCCGGCGGGCGCGGGAGCGTGGTGCAACCCGGCCGGTCGCGGGCTCGGCCGCCCGCCGACGACCGCGACCGGTGATCCGCTCCTCGACGCCCTGGTCTGGATCAAGGCGCCCGGGGAGTCCGACGGCTCGTGCAACGGCGGGCCGGCCGCAGGAGTGTGGTGGCCGGCATACGCACTCGGGCTTGCGCGCCGAGCGGCGTTCTACGAGGTCAGTCGCTCCAGTGGTCCGGGACCATCTCGCCGTCGCCGCCCTCCGGACGGTCTGAGCCGATCGCGATCAGCTCCAATCCCTCCGGGCCGCCCTCGAACGAGCGGACGACGGTGGGTGCGACGCGGATCACGTCCCACTGGCTGAGATCGACGATCTCGTCGTCGAGCCGGACCCGGCCGGAGCCGCCGACGACGACGTACGCTTCCTCCTGCTCGCGGTGACGGTGACCGATCTGCGAGCGGTACCCCGGCGCGTACCTGAAGTAGCTGACGCCCAGGTGGTCTGAGTCGAGGTGCTTGCGGGCGAACCGGGCCTCGATGTCGGGGCCGCGGCTGGCGGCTGAATCCTCGACCTGCTTGAGGTTCGCCTTCGAAAAATCGGGCATCGGAAGCAGTCTATTCGCAGTTCACCGAGCGGCCATATCCGGCGGCTGTCAGGTGGTAGGGTCGCTCCATGGCCGAACGAACGAAGTATGCCAACGGGGTCTTCTCCTGGGCCGATCTGAGCACGACCGATGAGGACGGCGCCAAGCTGTTCTACGGGGCGCTGTTCGGATGGCAGCCGGACGTGCAGGAGGTAGGCGAGGGCTTCTCCTACTCGCTGATGAAGCTGGACGGCAAGGACGTGGCGGCGGTCTCGGCGCAGCCCGAGCCGCAGCGCGAGGCGGGGCTGCCACCGACGTGGAACTCCTACATCACAGTCGACAGCGCCGACGACACGCTGGCGCGGGCCAAGGAGCTCGGCGCCGCCGTGCACGCTGAGGCGTTCGACGTGCTCGACGTCGGGCGGATGGGCGTCGTCCAGGATCCGCAGGGAGCTTTCTTCCAGGTCTGGGAGCCGAGGAACCACATCGGCGCCTCGCTCGTCAACGTCCCGGGGGCGTTGACGTGGAACGAGCTCGCGTCCCCTGACGTCGACGCGTCCGCCGGGTTCTACGGCGACCTGTTCGGGTGGACGGTCGAGGAGATGGAAGGCGGCCCCTTCCGGTACCTCGTGATCAGGACGCCGGACGGTCGTTCGAACGGCGGCATCCGGCCGCAGATGCCGCAGGAGCCGCCGTACTGGCTCGCGTACTTCGCGACCGACGACATCGAGGGCGCGGTCGCGAAGGGCGAGGAGCTCGGCGGCTCGACGCTCGCCGGCACGATGTCGATCGGCCCGGGCAAGATCGCGATCGTCCAGGACCCGCAGGGGGCGGTGTTCGCGCTCTACGCGGGCGAGTTCGACGACTGATCGACTGACCCGGGCTCGGCGCCGGCCCTCAGGCGCTCCCAGAAGCTGAGGTACTCGCGCTCGTGGCCGATTCCGCCCTCGAGCGCGAGCCGCATCCCGTCGGTCATCGTCCCGTGCTCGTACAGGGATTCGTAGAGCTGGAGCCGGTTTTCGTGCTGCTCGAGTTGCGCCTCGGCCAGGCGCGCCGGGTCGGCCCCGCAGAACAACTTCAGCAGGCCGGGGTCGCGGAGCTCGTAGAGGTCGGTGGCGGGGTCATCGCGCCACCGGTCGAGGGCCTGCAGCCCGCTGTCCGAGAGCGTGTAGACGCGGCGGCGGCGGCCGGTGT
The DNA here is from genome assembly GCA_036490875.1 of Solirubrobacteraceae bacterium. GTDB lineage: Bacteria > Actinomycetota > Thermoleophilia > Solirubrobacterales > Solirubrobacteraceae > Palsa-465. The sequence continues at coordinate 119,863 of DASXDA010000104.1, read as the reverse complement.
CCTCGCGCCGCTCGTCGAGCAGGCCCGCCTCGGTGAGACGGCTGCACTCGGTGTAGATCTGCGTGTGGGGGATCGACCAGAAGTGGAGGATGCTGACGGCCGCAGCCTGCTTCAGCTGGTACGGGGTGACGGGCTGACAGCGCTCGACCAGGCCCAGCACCGCGTACGAGGTGTCGGTGAGGCGCGGCGTTGACATCGGTCTGAGCGTACAGTACGGTCCGGACCATACGAATGGAATGATTCGGAGGGAATGATGGAGACCACGGCCGCTGCAACCACCACGTTCACCGCGCGCAAGGGGTTCGAGTCGCTAGACGACGAGACCCGGATCGACTCGCTGCCGGTCCGCGGCGCGATGCCGCCGTGGGTTCAGGGCTCGCTGATCCGAACCGGACCGGCCAAATGGGAGGTCGGCGAGCGCTCGATGAACCATTGGTTCGACGGGCTCGCGATGCTCCACCGGTTCTCGTTCGACGACGGCAGCGTCGCCTACGCCAACCGGTTCCTCGAGACCCGGGCCTACCGGGCCGCCCAGGACACCGGCCGGATCTCCTACTCCGAGTTCGCCACCGACCCGTGCCGGTCGCTGTTCCAGCGGGTCACGGCGGTCTTCTCGCCGAAGATCTCGGACAACGCCAACGTCAACCTGGTCAAGCTCGGCGAACGGTTCATCGCGATGACCGAGACGCCGATCCCGGTCCACTTCGACCCCGAAACGCTCGCGGCCGCCGGCGTGGCGTACGAGGCGCCGGGGCAGCTCACGACCGCCCATCCCCACATGGATCGCGCGAGCAGCGGGATGCTCAACTACGCCGCGAAGCTCGGACCGCGCAGCGCCTACCGGTTCTTCCTGGTGCGCCCGGGCGGTGGCTCGCCCGAGGTGATCGGCTCGGCGCCGGTCCGCGAGCCGGCCTACATGCACTCGTTCGGGCTGACCCCGCGCTGGCTCGTGCTTGCCGAGTTCCCCTTCGTCGTGAACCCCCCGGCGATTGTGTTGAGCGGCCGGCCGTACATCGAGAACTTCAAGTGGAAGCCCGAGCGCGGGACGCGGTTTCACCTGTTCGACCGCTCGACCGGGACCGTCGCCGGCCCATTCACGACGGACGCCAGGTTCGCGTTCCACCTCGTCAACGCGTACGAAGAGGGCGAGGAGGTCGTCGTCGACGTCTGCACGTACCCGGATCCGCGGATGGTCCAGGACCTGTACCTCGATCGGCTGCGCGAGGGCAAGCCGGTCCAGGGGGCCCACCTCGAGCGCTTCCGGCTTGCTCCTGGCACAGGGACCGTGACCAGCGAGCGGCTGCTGGAGGAGCCGCTCGAGCTCGCGCGGATCAACTACATGCGCTGCAACGAGCGGCCGTACCGATACGTCTGGGGCGTGGGGCTGCGAGCGGGATGGCTCGGCTCGATCGTCAAGGGGGATCTGGTGGAGCGGACTTCCAGCGTCTGGGCGGAAGATGGGTGCTACCCGGGCGAGCCGGTGTTCGTCGCCCGGCCGGAGGCCGACCTGGAGGACGACGGAGTGCTCCTGTCGGTGGTGCTGGATGCGCGCAGCGAGCGGTCGTTCCTGCTGGTGCTCGACGCCGGCTCGCTGGCGGAGCTAGCGCGAGCCGAGGTGCCGCACCACATCCCGTTCTCCTTCCACGGGCAGTTTTCGCGGTAGGCGGCTCAGGCCGCGGCCACGGCCGGCCGCGAGCTGAACTCGAGCAGCAGCTGGGTGAAGCGCTCGGGCGATTCGACCTGCGGGCAGTGGCCGATCCCACGGAGCAGCTCGAGCCGGGCGCCCGGGACCGTCTCGAGCAGACGCTCGGCGCCGCGATGGAAAACGAGCCGGTCGCGGTCACCCCACACGAGCAACACGCGCGAGGAGATCCGGTCCAGCTCGAACGGCGAGCGGAGCTCGCGGAGCAGGCGACGGGCGGTGTCCATGTAGCCGGCGACGGTCGAGCGGTCGCGGGCGTGGCTGCAGAAGGTCGAGATCACGGCGGGGTCGATCGCGTCCGGGTCCGCGAACGCGAGCCGCCGGTACAGCCGCGCGACCGCGGCGCGGATCACGATCGGCGGGACGGGAGCGGGGAGCGCCAGCAGCGAGCCGAGCACCGGGTCGCGCTCGACCAGCGACAGCAGCCGGCTCATCTCGAGCCCGGCCGGCGCGACCGCGACGACACCGTCGAGCCGCTCGCCGTGGCGCTCGGCCAGCCGCAGCGACACGCAGCCGCCCAACGAGTTGCCGACTGCGATCACCCGCTGGCGCCGGTTGCCCGCCAGGTAATCGACCGCGGCGTTCGCGAACGCATCGAGCTGGGGCAGCACAGGGTCGTCGGTCAACGGGTCCGCGGTTCCGAACCCGGGCAGGTCGACCGCGATCGTGCGGCGCCCCTGGCGGCCGAGCCGGGCGAGCGACTGGCGCCAGGTGTCGGCGCTGTCGGCGTAGCCGTGGAACATCACGATCGGCACGCCGTCGCCCTCGAGCTCGAGCACCCGGGTCTCGTATCCCGCGAGCTCGAGGCGGTGTTCAAAGAGCGGCTCGATCATCCTTGTTTACAAGTCGGCAAATCCGTTGCTTCCCTCAACCCCGATCAAGTCTCCAAGTCGCGGCGGATGACTCCGGATCCCTATCCGTGGGCGGCGACCGCGGCGGGCTCGGGCGCGCCGTACGTCGCAAAATCGCGCGTGCGGACGAGGACGAGGGCGAGGACCGCGCCGGTCAGCGCGATCACGCCGGCGACCAACAGGATGTCGTTCATCGCGCTCGTGAACGCGGAGTGGATCGCAGCCGACGCCTGGGCGTGGTTCGCCGCAGGGACCCCGGCAAGCACCTTCTGGGTGCCTCCGGCCGCGACGGCGTGAGCGACCTGCGAGGCCTGACTGGCGGCCGGCGTCCCGGCGAGCTTCGGCGCCAGGTCGGACCTGATGACGCTCTCGAAGATCGCGCCCAGGACGGCGATTCCGGTCGCGGTCCCCACCTGCCGGAACGTGTTGTTGATGCCGGCCGCCATCCCGCTGCGCTGAGGGGGAACAACGCCGATCGCCGTCGACGCGAGCGCCGGATTGACCAGACCGAGCCCGGCGCCCGACACGATGAAACCGGGCAGCAGCGCGGTCCAGCCCGAGGACGGCGTCAACCCGCGCATCAGGAACAGCCCGGCCGCCACCATCCCCACGCCGACGCCAAGCAGCACGCGGGCCGGGACTCGCTCCGAGAGGTTGCCCGAGAGGACGGCGGTGAAGAACGAGATCACCGTGAACGGGAGGAACCGGAGCCCGGTCTGCAGCGGGGAGTAGCCCAGCAGGGTCTGGAGGTACAGCGTGAGGTACAGGAACATTGCGAACATCGCCGCGGACACCGTCAGCGCGACGATCGAGGCGCCGCTGAAGGTCGGCTTTCGGAACAGCCGGACGTCGAACATCGCGTTGCTCTGGACGAACTGCGAGATCAGGAACGCGACCAGCAGCACCCCTGAGACCGCGAACAGAGTCACGATCGTCGAGCTCCCCCAGCCGAGGGAGTTGCCACGGATGATCGCGAACACGAGCAGGAACAGCCCCGCGGTCCAGGTGACGGTCCCGATCCAGTCGACCCTCGTCCCCTGCGGATCGCGCGACTCCCTCACCTTGGCGACGGTCAGGAAGGCCGCCACGATCCCGATCGGCACGTTGATCACGAAGATCGACGGCCACCCGAAGCCCTCCGTCAGTGCGCCGCCGAGCAACGGACCGATGGCCGCCGCGACGGAGATCGTCGCGCCCCAGATCCCGAACGCGGTCCCGCGCTCGCGACCCTGGAACTCCTGGGCCAAGAGCGCCAACGCCGTCGCGAACATGATCGCGCCACCGATCCCCTGGCCAGCGCGCGCAAGGATCAGGAACAGCGCGCTCGGCGACACGGCGCACAGCAGCGAGGTGAACGAGAACAGCGACAGTCCGATCGCGTAAAGCAGGCGGCGGCCGAACAGGTCGGCGAGCGACCCGGCCGTGAGCAGCACCGACGCCAACGTCAGCGCGTACGCGTCGATCACCCACTGGATGTCCGAAAAGCTCGCGTGCAGGTCGCTCGCGATCTTCGGCAGCGCGACGTTCACGATCGTGATGTCCAGCAGCAGCATGAACGTCCCGACGCAGACGACCAGCAGCGTCCACCACTTACGCTCCATTAGCTCCTGATCCTAGGCGACGGGGGAGGGGAACCGCGTCCTCGCCGGCCGCGGCCCCCGCGTGCTCCCGTCGATCTACCCGCGCACCGCCCCGGCGAACGCGTCGAGGCCGCGACGCCATCCGCCCGGCGATCCGACGGCGGCGTGCATCTGCTCCCAGCCGGGGCCGTGGCGCTCGATGTTGCGGTGCTCGAGGGTCACGCGTGTGCGATCGGACCCCTCGGGGACGAAGGTGACCTCCACCTCGCTGGTCTTGTCCGGGTCGGTCTGGCGCTTCCAGTCGAGCCCGATGTCCCAGCTGAACACGAGTCGGCTGGGCGGCTCGTAGGCGAGCACCCGCGCCCACCGGCACTCGCTGCCGTCGACCCCACGGTCGTAGATGTGGCCGCCGACGCGCGGCTCGAGCACCATCTCCGCGAGCTCGCCCTCGAGGATGTGGTGATCCGGCGGCCACCACGAGCCCATCTCCTCGGTGAACACCCTGAACGCCCGATCAACAGGCGCTTCGACGAGGATCTCCTCGCGGACGCTCTGCGTTGCGGTCTGCTCCATTGTCATTCGACCTCCTGTGCTCGCTGTTCGGCGGCCACCTTGAAGGCCGCCAGTGCTTGATTCCAGAACCGGTCCAGATACGCCCGCATCGCCTCCACCCCATCCGGGTTGAGGCGATAGATCCGGCGATTGCCAATCGGCCGATCAACGACGAGCCCCGCGTCTTTGAGCACCTTCAGGTGCTGAGAGACCGCCGGCCGGCTGACCGGAAGGTGATCCGCGACATCGCCGACCGGGCGTGGCCGCTCGGCGATCAGCTCAAAGATCGCGCGGCGGGTGGGGTCGGCGAGCGCGCTCCAGCCGTCGTGGTGGTTGCTGCTTTTGTGAGCGGGCTGAGCGTAAGCCATTGCTTACGGTAAGCATAGGCTTACGCAACCGGGTGGTCAAGGGGTTATGGCTCCCAGGCGCGAGCGGATCTCCGCTCCTGCGGCCCTCGCGCAGTAGCGGTCGACGGCCTCGGGCCCGCACGAAGCTGCGCACAGGGCCGCAGGAGTGGAGTCCGAGTAGCGCCCTACGCCCGGCCGTAAACCGGGATCGCCGCGCCGCTGGTAGGCGCCGAATCAGAACCCAGCAGAAACGCGATCACTGCCGCGATCTCGGCCGGTGCCACCCAACGATCATGGTCAGCCTTGGGCATCGAGGCCCGGTTCGCCGGCGTGTCGATCACGCTGGGGAGGACCGTGTTGCAGCGGATTCCGTCGTCCTTGTACTCGACCGCGACCGCGGTCGCGAACGCGATCACCGCGGCCTTCGAGGAGATGTAGCCGGCGGCGCCCTTGAACGGCTGGAGCGCCGCTCGAGTGCCGACGCACACGACCGAGCCGCCGCCCGCCTCGATCATCTGCGGAACCGCCGCCTGGACCATCAGGTAGGTCGGCCGCAGGTTGAGCCGGAACTGCTTCTCGAAGTCCTCGATCGGCGTCTCATCGACGCGCGGGCCCACGGCGAAGCCGCCCACGAGGTTCACCACCCCGCGCAGCGGCGCACCGGCCTCGCCCACGCCGAGCGACACCACCTGCTTGACCGCGTCCGGGTCGAACAGATCGGCCTGGATCAGCTCCAGCCCGTCCCGCTTCCCGACGCGCTCGAGCTCCGATTCGACCACCCACGGAACGACCACGCGCCACCCGTCGTCGAGTAGCCGCGCGACTACCGCCGAGCCGAGCCCGCCCGTTCCACCGGTCACGATTGCGCTGCAATCCATAGGAAGTTGCCGTCCGCGCGCCACTCTATCTTCGGCGCCGATGCACGTCCGTGAATTTATCGATGGCTGCGAGATCGCGCAGGTATTGCTGATCCGCGACCTGGAGCTGAAGACCCGCCGCGACGGCGGCGAATACCTCAAGCTGACGATCGGCGACCGTACCGGGAGCGTCCCGGCGGTCATCTGGGACGGGGTCGTCGAGGCGCGCGAGCTGTGCGCGACCGGGGAGGTCATCCACCTGAGCGGCAGGTACTGCGTCCACTCGCGGTTCGGCCCGCAGCTGACGGTCGCCGGGCTACGGCGTGCGAACGAGGGCGAGTACGACCCGAGTGACCTGTTCGACGGGCCGGCGCGCAAGCCCGAGCAGATGGAGGCCGATCTGCGCGCGTTGCTCTCGACCATCCAGCACCCGCACCTGCGCCGGCTACTGAACGAGATCTTCGGCGAGGCGTCGGCGACGTGGTCCAGCTACCGCGACGCGCCCGCAGCCAAGCGCTATCACCAGGCCTACCGGCACGGCCTGCTCGAGCATTCGCTGTCGGTCGCGCAGTCGGTGAGCGCGATCTCAGCCACGTTCCCCGGAATCGATCGCGACATCGCGGTCACGGGGGCGCTGCTTCACGACATCGGCAAGCTCGAGGCCTACGAGGTCCAGGGCGGCGCGATCTCGATGTCCGACCACGGGCGCCTCTACGGCGAGATCCCGATCGGCTACTACCGGGTGCGCCGCACGATCGATCGGATCGACGGGTTCCCGCCGGAGCTCGCCCAGGCGGTGCTCCACATCATCCTCAGCCACCACGGCTCGCTCGAGCACGGGAGCCCGGTGGTGCCGTGCACGCGCGAGGCGACGCTCGTCCACATGATCGACAACCTCGGCGGGCGGCTCGGAAGCTTCGACCGAATCGAGAAGGAGCTGCCGGTGGGCGAGGAGTGGTCCGGCTACGACCGGGCGCTCGGCGGCGGCGCGTACTTCGCGGGTCGCGCGGAGACCGCAGAAGCCGCTTAGGCTGCCTGGTTCCGAAGCAACAACGCGCTGTCGCAGATCTGCGCAAATTGCGGGTCCTGGCCCGCGGCCGACGAGCGACGCGCGACTACAGTAGACCTCAAGGGATGGCGAAGGACACCGAGAAGCTGATCCGTCAGCTGTCGCTGATTTCGTACCTGATGGCGGAGCGGCGGCCAGTGACGGCCAACGAGATCCGCTCAGACGTCGAGGGCTACAGCGTGATGAACGAGGACGCGTTCGCGCGCCGGTTCTACGCCGACCGCTCCGAGCTCGAGGCGCTCGGGATCGTGCTGTCGGTGGAGAAGCCCGCGGACGGCCAGGTCGAGCAGGAGACCTACTCGCTGCCGCCGGAGAACTTCCACCTCCCGCCGATCGAATTCACCGACAAGGAGCTCGCCTCGCTCCGCACCGCGCTGCAGCTGCTCGACGGCGAGTTCGCGTACGCCGAGCCGCTGCGGCTGGCGCTGCAGCAGATCTCCTGGGGCCGCCCGAGCCCGTTGAGCTCGCCCGAGCAGCACACGGTCGCGCTCGGCATCACCGGGTCAGCCGGCGGCCACGACGTCTCGCAGCGGCTGGCGAAGATCGAGACGGCGATCTTCAGGCGCAAGACGATCACGTTCGACTACTACTCGATGGAGCGCGACGAGCTCGGCGCGCGCCGGGTCGACCCCTACCAGCTGCTGTACATGGGCGGCCAGTTCTACCTCGTCGGACGCGCGCACGAGCGCGACGCGATCCGCGTGTTCCGCCTGTCGCGGATCCGCGGCAAGGTCGGCTACGCGACCAAGGCCGAGCACGACTTCCAGCGTCCCAAGACCGACGATTTCAATCCGCGCGTATATACCAATCGGATCGACTGGCAGTTCGGCGACCCGGTCGGGACCGCGGAGGTGTGGATCAGCCCTCGGATCGCCTGGCAGATCGAGCGGCACTTCGGGCGCTACGGTGAGATGCGGTCCGGCGGCGACGACGGCGACCGGGTGTTCACGACCCCGTATGCGAACGCGCGGCAGCTGATCGCGTGGGTGCTCGGCCTGAGCGAGCACGCGCGGATCGTGGGCCCGCCCGAGCTGGCCGAGGAACTGAGCGAGCGGCTCGAGCTGCTGATCGAGCGCCATTCGGGCGAGCCGCAGTCTCCGGCCGGCGCTCTGCCCCCCCCTTCACGGGCGGCCAGCGAGCCCGAGGACCGCGATCCCGACTCCGCCAACGGCCGCCGCGCCGAGGCCGGGATCCGTCCGGAGCGGTTCGCACGGCTCGTCACGCTCGCGAGCATCCTGATCGAGGCCGGACGGGCGGGGCGTCGGCTGGACGCCCACGAGGTCCGCGAGTCGCTCCAGGTCTCCGAGCAGGAGCTGAACGACGACATCGCGCTGCTGAACGTCGTCAACTTCGGCGCGGGCACATACGTGCTGTACGCCGAGATCGGCGCCGACGGGACGATCGAGGTGGATCCGGAGCCGTACGGCGACTCGTTCGCCCGGCCCGCGCGGCTGCTGCCGGTCGAGGCGAAGGCGCTGATCGCGGCGATCGATCTGATCGGTGAGCACATCCCGGAGGGCTCGCTGTCGAGCGTGCGCGCGAAGGTCGTCGCCGCGCTGGGCGAGGATCCGGCCGAGGAGGGACTCCAGATCGCGCCCGCCGGCGGCGACGACGCGGAGATCGCGCCGGTCGTCTCGCGCGCGATCGCGCAGCGGCGGCTGCTGTCGTTCGAGTACTACAAGGAGAACGAGGACGAGTTCTCCGTCCGCATGGTCGAGCCGTACGCGCTGATCAACGGTCGCGAGGGCTGGTACGTGGCGAGCTTCGATCCCGCCCGCGAGGACGTCCGGCACTTCCGGCTCGACCGGATCAAGTCCGCGACCGTCACCGACGTCGGGTTCGACCCGCGCTCGGATGTCGACCCAGCCGCCGACGTCGACGGCTGGCCCCGGACCGGCGAGGTCCCGTCGTCGCGACGCGCGCGGATCTGGATCTCGCCGGAGCGTGCCCGTTGGGCGCGCGAAGAGCGCGCGGTCGTGGCCGAGCTCGCGGATGGTGCCCTGATCGTGGAGCTCGGCTTCGCGGGGGTCGACTGGCTCGTTCGCGAGGTGCTCAAAGAGGCCGGCGACGCGGTCGTGCTCGACCCCGAGGATGCCCGCGTCGCGGTCAGGGAGGCCGCCGAGGAGATTCGCGCGGCAGCCGCGAGCCTCGCCGGGTGAGCCTGCTGACGTGAGTCGCCGCGAGCAGATCGCGATGAGCGACGACGAGATCTCGGCGTTCCTCGCCGAGCAGCGCGTCGTCGTCTGCGCGACCAACGGCCTTCGCGGCTGGCCGCACCTGATGCCGCTCTGGTACGTCGTCAGGGATGGCGAGCTTTGGGCCTGGACGTACGCCAAGTCGCAGAAGATCCGCAACCTCGAGCGCGACGACCGCGCGACGCTCCAGATCGAGGACGGAGTCGAGTACCAGAAGCTTCGCGGGGTGATGTTCGAGACCCGCGTCGTGATCCACCGTGAGCTCGACGTCGTCGCTCGCGCCGGCGCCGAGATCTTCGAGCGTTACGCAGGCGCGTCGGCCGGTGAAGAGGCCGTTGCCGCGGTCACGGCGCAGGCCGCCAAGCGGGTCGCGCTCCAGTTCGTGCCCGAGCGGATCGCTAGCTGGGATCACGGCAAGCTCGCCGGCGGGTACTGAGCGATGGCCGCGCGCCGGTACTCTGGCGCCACATGCAAGAGTTGAAAGGCCTGATCCTGTCAGGCGGCAAGGGCACGCGGCTGCGGCCGATCACCCACACCAGCGCCAAGCAGCTCGTGCCGGTCGCGAACAAGCCGGTCCTCTTCTACGGGATCGAGGCGATGGCACAGGCGGGGATCAACGAGGTCGGGATCATCATCGCTCCGGAGACGGGCGACGAGATCAGGGCCGTGGCCGGAGACGGGTCGCGGTTCGGCGTGAAGCTGACCTACATCGTCCAGGACGAGCCGCTCGGGCTGGCGCATGCGGTGCTGACGGCGGAGTCGTTCCTCGAGTCCTGCCCGTTCGTGATGTACCTCGGCGACAACCTGCTGCAGGGCGGGATCGAGGACCTCGTCGCCGCATTCCGGGCGAACGAGCCCGACGCGTTGATTCTGCTCACGCCGGTGCCGGATCCGGAGCAGTACGGCGTCGCCGAGCTCAGCAACGGAACCGTGGTGCGGCTCGTCGAGAAGCCGTCGGCTCCGAACACCAACCTGGCGCTCGTGGGTGTGTACATGTTCACGCCGACGGTTCACGAGGCCGCGAAGGCGATCGAGCCTTCGGGTCGCGGCGAGCTCGAGATCACCGACGCGATCCAGCACCTGGTCGACAAGGGGTCGCGGGTCGAGCCCCACATCGTCAAGGGGTGGTGGAAGGACACGGGCCGGCTCGAGGACATGCTCGCGGCCAACCGGCTGGTGCTCGACACGATCGAGAACCGGGTCGAGGGCGAGCTGATCGACTCACAGATCGACGGGCGCGTGGTGGTGGAGGCCGGCGCCCTGCTGGAGCGCTCGACCGTTCGCGGTCCGGCGATCATCGGGGCCGGCGCGCGGCTGACCGACTGCTACATCGGCCCCTACACAGCCGTCGGGGAGCGATGCGAAATCGAGAACGCCGAGGTCGAGCACTCGATCCTGCTGTCCGGAGCGGTCGTGCGCGATCTCGAGGGCCGGATGGAGTCCTCGCTGCTCGGGCGCAACGTCAAGGTAGGCCGCGATCGTCGCCCGCCGCGCGCGTACCGGTTCATGGTCGGCGACAATTCAGAGGTGGGGATCCCCTAGGATCGCTTCGAGGCGATTCGGGAAGGGAATCGCCAGCTGGGCGTCTTGGTAGGCAAGGATGAGAATAAAACGGCTCCCGATCCTTTGTGCAATGGCCGCGTCGCTGGCGCTGGTGGCGGCGGGGTGCGGCGCGTCGTCGTCGACCACGACGACGCAGAAGGCGGCCACCACACCGACCACGCCGACGACCACCACGACGGCGAAGAAGACGACGAAGCCACACCACAAGGCCAAGCCGCACCACTCTTCGAACACGACGTCGACGAGCTCGTCGCCCACGACCACGCAGTCGGCCGCGACGACGACGCAATCTGCCCCCGCTCCGACGACCACGCACTCGAGCCCGCCTCCGACGACCACGCACTCGAGCCCGCCTCCGCCGACCACGCACTCGGCGCCGCCCACCACGACCACGCACACGAGCACTGGCGGCGGTGGCGGCAGCGGGTGCATCCCGCAGGGCGGCGGCGACCAGGATGCCGACAACAACGGCGGCTCGAGCGACGGCGACGGCTGCATCTAGCAGCTGAGCGATGACAGCCGACGAGGCGCGGACGATCGCCTTGTCGCTGCCCGATGCCGTCGAGCAGGATCACCACGGCCGACCGTCATTCCGGGTCCGCGGGCGGATCTTCGCGACCCTCTGGGACCCCGAGCACATGAACGTGATGGTCGACGAGGACGGAATCCTGACCGCCGTCCAGTCGCGGCCCGACGTGTGCGCCGAGGTGTATTGGGGCAAGCGGCGGGCGGCGGTGCGAGTGGATCTGGGGCTTACGGACCCCGAGCTCTTGGGCGAGCTGCTGGCGGACGCCTGGGAGCGGAAGGCGCGCGGCTAGCGGCGCGGGGGGCGCGGTCGCGGCTGCGGTTTGCGGTTTTGCGGGGCACGCCCGAGCGGTGTCCGGGGGTAGCGGGGCTGAGACGACACGCCCTCGGCGCCCCGGGGAGGTGTGACGTGTGAGCGTCGATATTCGGGGACAACGCGACAGACCCACCCCGCGTCGGGGAGGTGTGTCGTGTGAGCGTCGCGCCGGCGAGCGTTGTCCGGGTAGCGCGGCTGAGACGAGACACCGTCGGCGCCCCGGGGACGTGTGACGCGTGAGCCGCGATACACGCGGCCGAGACGACACACCCACCCGATCGGAGCGGGGTCTGTCGTGCGAGCCGCGCCCCCGGGGCCGGCCCCGTGTGAACTTCGTCACGCTCAAGCCCGATCGTGTTGACGTATGTAGCAGGCCGATATATCTTGGCGAGCTATGGCAGATCCGGAGCAGGTGGAACGCGAAGAGCGGGAGCTGAGCCAGGAGACCCCCACGCCGCTCACCCCCACCGGCCGGGTGATTCTCGGAATGGTGGCGCTGGGGAAGCGGACCGGGTACGACATCAAGCAGCTCGTCGACCGCTCGGTCCGGTTCTTCTGGGCCGCGAGCTACGGGCAGATCTACCCGGAGCTGCGACGGCTCGAGGAGCAGGGGCTGATCAGCGGGCGCCCCGAGCCCTCGGGCGGGCGAGCGAGGACCGTGTACGAGCTGACCGACGCCGGGAGGCACGCGCTCCAGGACTGGCTCGCAGGCGAGATAGGCGTGCACTGGGAGCTGCGCGACGAAGGGATGCTGAAGCTCTTCTTCTCCGACTTCACGGATCCCGAGCAGCGGCTGCAGAACGTCCGCGCGATGCGCGAGGGGAATGAGCGCAAGCTCGCCCAGCTGCAGACGCTGCAGTCGGGCGGCGGGCCGGTCCACGCCGGACCCGCGATGACGCTCGAGCTCGGACTCGGGATGACGCAATGGCTGATCGATTGGTGCCGAAACGCCGAGGCGCGGCTTGAGGCTGCCGCGAAGGAGGACGCGTAGATGCTGGGACGACTCGCCGCATTCCTATACGCCAACGGCCGGCGCGTGCTGATCGTCGCCGTGATCGGCGCGATCGCCGCCGGCGCATTCGGGTTCGGTGTCGCCAAGCGGATGAGCCCGTATGGCGCCGACGACCCGGCCACCCAGAGCGTCCAGGCTTCGAACCGCTACAAGGACGCGGCCGGCCACCTGATCGACCCGGGCGTGGTCGCGCTCGTCTCGACCGGGGACGTCCAGAGCGCGGCCGCCCGCGCCCGCGTGAACCAAGTCGCCAGCCAGCTCGAGCATGCGCCCAACGTGGCGCTCGTGCGGAGCTTCTACACCACGCACAACCCCGCGATGGTCTCGACCGACGGTCGCTCCACGTACGTGGTGGCCTACTTCAAGCCGCTGTCGGACAAGGCGCTGAAGGACGTCGCGACCCAGATCCAGGACCGCTTCCAGGGGCAGCGCGACGTCAAGCTCGGCGGCCTCGCGGTCGTGAACGCCCAGGTCAACACGCAAGTCGGCCACGACCTAGAGCACGCCGAGCTGCTCGCGTTCCCGATCATCCTGCTGCTGTCGCTGCTGTTCTTCCGCTCGCTGGTCGCGGCGCTGCTGCCGCCGCTGCTCGGCGGCCTGACGATCGTCGTCACGTTCTTCGCGCTGCGCGTCGTCACGGGCTTCGCCGACCTGTCGGTATTCGCGCTCAACTTCGTCACCGGGCTGGGGCTCGGGCTCGCGATCGACTACAGCCTGTTCATGGTCTCCCGCTACCGCGAGGAGTCCGCGACGCTGGGGTTCGGCGCCGAAGCGCTGAAGCGCACGATGCAGACCGCCGGGCGGACGATCATCTTCAGCTCGCTGACGATCGCCGCCGCGATCGCGTCGCTGGCGGTGTTCCCGCAGCGGTTCCTCTACTCGATGGGGATCGCGGGGGCGATCGCGACGCTGGTGTCGGCGGCGCTCGCGCTGACGGTGCTCCCCGCGCTGCTCGCTGTGCTCGGACCGCGGGTCAACGCGCTCGGGCCGAAATGGCTGCAGCGGGCGGCGGACCGCGAGGCGCGGCCCGAGCAGCAGGGCTTCTGGTACCGCCTCTCCCGGCTGGTGATGCGCTGGCCCGGGCGGATCGCGATCGCCAGCGCTGCGTTCCTGATCGTTCTCGGGATCCCGTTCTGGGGCGTCAAGTTCATCCAGGCCGACGCGCGAGTGCTGCCGGGCAGCGCGAGCGCTCAGCAGGTCGACGCGACCCTCGCGCGGGACTTCCCGCCCAACCGCACGGCCCCGCTCGACGTCGTCGTCGGCGTCCCGGCGGGTGACCCCAGGCTCGTCTCGCTCCGCGCCCAGATCGCGCGGCTCCCGGACGTGGCCTCCGTCGCGCCGGCGCAGCCCGGCGGAGCGCGGGACGCGCTGATCGCCGTCGCGCCCCGCGACGGACCGCTGAGCAACTCGACCCAACGGCTGCTCAAGGACATCCGCGCGCTCGCGACGCCGTACTACCTCGGCGTGGCTGGCCAGACCGCGTCGTTCGTCGACCTCGAGCACAGCCTGGCGGTCCACATCCCGCTGGTCCTGACGATCGTGATCTGCTCGACGCTGATCATCCTGTTCCTGATGACCGGGTCGGTCGTGCTGCCGATCAAGGCCGTGATCATGAACTTCCTCAGCCTCAGCGCGATGCTCGGGATCCTCGTCTGGATCTTCCAGGACGGGCACCTCCAGGGGCTGCTCGGGTTCAACAGCGAGGGTGCGCTCGACGCGACCCAGCCGATCTTCCTGTTCGCGGTCGGGTTCGGGCTGGCCACCGACTACGGCGTGTTCCTGCTCTCGCGGATCAAGGAGGCGCGGGACGCGGGCGCCTCGGATCGCGAGGCCGTAGCGGTCGGAGTCGAGCGGACCGGGCGGATCGTGACCGCCGCGGCGATCCTGTTCGCCGTCGCGATCGGCGCCTTTGCCACATCCCAGATCGTGTTCATCAAGGAGCTCGGCATTGGCGCGGCACTCGCGGTGCTGATCGACGCGTCGATCGTCCGTGCGCTGCTGGTCCCGTCGCTGATGGAGCTGCTCGGCCCCTGGAACTGGTGGGCGCCGAAGCCGCTCAAGCGCCTGTACGAGCGGATCGGGCTGCGCGAGGGCGGCCCGCCGCTTCCCGCGCCGGGCTAGGACCCGTCAGACGACCGATGAGTTCCTGTGCTTGCCTGAGTCGGAGAGGTGAGCAACGAGATGGAACGATCGATCCTTGACACGGAACCAGCCCGACCCGCACCGTCGGTCACCTCCGACGGCGCCGCGGTGATCGAGGCACGGGCGCTGACGCGCACCTTCAAGGGCGGGATCGAGGCAGTGCGCGGGATCGACCTCGTCGTCTCACCGGGTGAGGTGTTCGGGTTCCTGGGGCCCAACGGCGCCGGCAAGACGACGACCGTGCGGATGCTGTGCACGCTGCTGCCACCGACGAGCGGGACCGCGCGGGTGGCTGGCTTCGACGTCGTCGCCGACCCTGACGCGGTCCGTCACCGGATTGGCGTGGCGCTCCAGGAGATCGGGCTCGACCCGGTCCAGACTGGCCGCGAGCTGCTCGAGCTGCAGTCCGGCCTATACGGCATCACCGGCGGCCGCGCAAAGTCGCGCGCCGGCGAGCTGCTATCGCTGGTCGGACTGACCGACGCCGCTGACCGGCGGACCAAGACGTACTCGGGCGGGATGAAGCGCCGGCTCGACCTCGCGAGCGCTCTCGTCCACGAGCCGGAGGTGCTGTTCCTCGACGAGCCGACGACCGGACTCGACCCCGCCTCGCGCCTGACCGTGTGGGAGGAGGTCCGCCGGATCAACGAATCCGGGACGACCGTATTCCTCACGACTCAATACCTCGAGGAGGCCGACAACCTATGTGACCGCGTCGCGATCATCGACGACGGCCGGATCGTCACGGAGGGCACTCCCCAGGAGCTGAAGGCGACGATGGGCCACGACGTTGTCTCGGTCGCGTTCGAGGGCGCCGACCCGGGCCGCGCGGAGGCCACACTGCAAGGACTCCCCGGACTCGAGCGGATCGTGCTCGAACCCGGCGCACTCGCGCTCTACGTCGAGGACGGCGCCGGCTCGATCCCGGAGATCGTCCGCCGGCTCGAGCGCGACCAGCTTCCGATCGGAGCGATCAGCGTCTCCAGGCCCACGCTCGACGACGTGTTCCTCCAGGCGACCGGCCGCCGGCTGGAGGGTCAGGACGGCGGCTCCGACCGAGAGGGGGCAGGGACGCGATGACCGAGGCGCTGCTGCTCGGCCGCCGCGCGGTGCGGGAGATCGCCCGCTACCCCGAGGCGACGATCCCGACGCTGTTCATCCCGCTGTTCTTCCTGGTCGTGAACATCGGCCAGGTCTCGAAGACGTTCCCGTCGAGCACCCCGTTCCTGCGAGGCCAGGGCTACGTCGCGTTCCAGTTGCCCGTGTCGCTGATGTTCGCGGTGGCGACCGCGACGTCCGGGCTCGCGCTCGTCACGGAGATCGAGAACGGATATTTCGACAAGCTTCGCGTGGCGCCGATCCCCCGCTCGTCGATCATCGTCGGGCGGCTGTCCTCGGACCTGGTCCGCGGGATCATGACCAGCACGGTCGTGCTGCTCGCCGGCCTCGCGCTCGGAGCCCGGATCGAGAGCGGCGTCGCCGGTGCGGTCCTGATCGTGCTGCTGTCAGCGCTGTTCGGAGTTGCCTACGCGGGCTTCGGGATCCTCGTTGCGCTCCGGACTCGCAACGTCCAGGCGACCCAGTCGAGCTTCCTGCTGTTCTTCCCGCTGCTGTTCCTGACGCCTAACTTCGTGCCGTTCGATCGGCTCTCCTCGGTGATGGAGACGCTCGCGCGGATCAACCCGGTGAGCTACGTGATCGTCGGGCTGCGCTCGCTGATCATCGACGGCTGGGACTGGGGCAAGATCGGAGTGTGCGCCGGCGTGATCGCGCTGATGGGCCTGGCGTTGACGGCGCTGTCGCTGCGGACGATCGCGCGCTACGACGCGAACTAGTGGCGCGGCGCGCGACGCTAGGCCTGGCGGAACCCGATCTCCCGCTCGGCCGAGCACGACCACTCGCCTCGCCGCCACGAGACCGTGGTCCCGTCGGCGAGCCGCGCGGTCGCCCGGCCGCAACGCGGGGTACCCCACAGCGTCGCGACGAGCGGCCGCTCCACCTCGGGCGTGTCGCCCAGCCCGGAACCGACGTGGCCCGTGGGGTAGGTGATGATGATCGAGCCGTTGCGCACCCACACCGGGATCCGGTGTAGCGGCGCCTCGACGACCAGCTCCTCGCCGCCCCGGACCACTTCTCCCGACCAGGCCTCGATCCACTCTCCCGCCGGCAGCGCCACCTCGCGCTCGCGGGCGGCGTCATCGAGCATCGGCGCGACCCACAGCGACGGCCCGTACCCGTACGCGTCCGCGATCGCCCAGCCGCGGGAGTCGCCGGGGTCGGTCAGGCACAGCGGTCGGATGATCGGGAGCCCGGTGCGCGCGGCGGTCGCGGCGGCGGCACGGACGTACGGGACGAGCTGCTCGTGTAGCACCACGTAGGCCCTGTAGGCGTCGAGTACGCGCTCGGAGTAGTGCCACGGCTCCTGCGGCATCCTGCCGTGCGCCTGCATCAGCGGCGTGAAGCAGCCGAACTGAACCCACCTGACCAGCAGCTCGGGTTGGCAGCGCTCCATGAGCCGGTGCCCGAGGTAGCCGCCGACGTCGTGGGACCAGTTCGAGATGCCGCTGCACGCGGCGCTGAGCGTCGCACCGACCAGCGCTCGCAGCGACCAGAAGTCCGACGCCTGATCGCCTCCCCACGTGAAGCCGGTCGCCTGCTGGCCGATCCATCCGCTGCGACCGAACAGCACGCCGGTCCCGGGGTGGACCTCGTCCAGCGCGCGCTGCAGGCAGCGGCGGTGAAGGCCGCCGAGCGCCCACGCCCCCTCCGCCCCGCTCCGGCCGTCGGCGAGGCGCACGCGATCGGGGATGTAGTAGCCCTCCCCGTCGTCGGCCTTGATCCCCTCGACCCCGAGCGCGAGTACCTGCTTGGCCTGCTGGCGCCACCAGTCCTCGGCAGCTCGGCTGGTGAAGTCGACCGGCGACCCGGTCCCCATCCACCACTGCGTCACGAACGGTTCGCCGTCAGGCTCACGGACGAAGTGGCCGGCCGCGGCGGCGGGCGCGTAGTTGGGCGCGGGCTCGCGATGCAGCCGCTCCGAGCCGGCCTGCGGGGGGATCTGCCCGTCGCGCGAGTCGAGGTTCACCCATGGCGTCACCCACACCACCGTCCGCACCCCGTCGGCGCGCATCGTCGAGATCATCCCCCGCGCGTCCGGGAACTGGTGAGGGTTGAACTTCCAGGTGTTGTACTGCGTCTCCCAGGGCGAATCGATCACGATCGCGTCGAGCGGGATCGCGTGGCGGCGGAAGCCATCGAAGTCCTCGATCACATCGTCCTGGTGCTCGTAGACGTCCCGGCTCTTCCAGAAGCCGTAGCCCCATTCCGGCAGCAGCTGCGGGAAGCCGCTCAGCCGGCAGAGGTGGCGGAGCCGGGCGGCGGGGGTGCGGTCGCACAGCAGCTGGACGCGCAGCGGCCCGGCCCCCGCCCGAGTAGACACGGAGATCCGCTCCCCCGCGAGGTCGAACCTGGTGCCGTTGGCCTCGGTCTCGACCAGCGCCGCGTAGCCCCGGCTGGACAGCATCCACGGCATCGGCGCGCAGTCGCCCTGGGGAATCCCTCCCTGCGCGAGCAGGTCCGGCGGGCAGTCCGGCCCCGTGTAGCGGCGGTCGGCGCCGAGCTGAACCGCCCGGCCGGACTGGTCCAGCTGCAAGCCGTGGCGCGCGCCGAGGCCGACCAGCCGCTCCTCGGACCGCCGGTCCCACTCGAGCGCCAACCGCAGCGGCCCTCGCCGCGCGCCCTCCTCGTCGTCGGCCTGTAGCACGAACTGAGCGCGGTGCTGATCCGGGATCGACACCTCCAGCAGCGCCTGCCTGCCACCCGCCAACAGCACCGCCAGCTCGAGCCCGTCCTCGCTCGCTCCCAACAGGGTGGCCCGCTGGGCCCGCTCAAGCGGCTGCAGGCGCTCATCGGCCAGCACCCCCTCGGTGAATGAGATGAACCGGTCGGCCACCTCGCCGTCGGCGACCCACACCTCTCCCGCCCGCATCAGCCTCCGCCCGGAGCGCCTCAGGGTGATCGAGAATGGGCGCAACGACAGCTCCAGCCGGAGCGTCCCTCGCTCGAGCACGACCTCGTCCAGACCGGCCGAAATAAGGCGTGGCGACAGCGACATGCGCGGAACGTTCTCCGGAAACCGGCTAGCTGCCCCCCCTCTTTCACGAGAAGATCACACCACCTGCGCCAGTTCTTCACTGGATCCGGGCGTTTGCAGGGCATTTTGTTGCACATGACCCAAATGAGTCGTGCCGACATGCATGTGCACTCGACCGCCTCGGAGCTGTCAAAGCTAGGGATCCAGCGTTCGCTGCGGCTTCCCGAATGCGCGACAGGACCGGAGGAGGTCTACGAGCTGGCCAAGCGTCGCGGAATGGATTTCGTGACGATCACCGACCACGACACGATCGCCGGCATCGAGACGCTGGCGGACCTTCCTGACACGTTCATCTCAGAAGAGCTCACCGTTTGGTTCAAGGGAGAAGCTCAAGCCGTACACGTCCTCTGCTACGGAATCACATCCGACGACCACGACTGGCTGCAGGCGCACAACGACGACGTGGAGGCGTGCGCGCAGTACCTCCACGAGCACGGGATCACCGCCGCGCTCGCGCATCCGTTTTACGCGGTGGAGGAGCCGCTGACCGCCGTCCACCGACGCAGGCTCGCCGAGCTCTTTCCGATCTGGGAGACGCGTAACGGCTCGCGTGCCAAGGAGCTGAACCTGCCGGCGTTCGTCTACATCGAGACCCACGGGGGCACCGCCATCGGGGGCTCGGACGATCACGCCGGAATCGACATCGGCCGGACGTTCACCGAGACTCCGCGGGCACCAACGCCCGAGGAGTTCCTGGCGCACATCTGTGCCGGGCGCGTGGCGGCTCACGGCGCGCAGGGCAGCGCCGCGAAATGGACCCATGCGGCGATCGCGCTAGCAATCCGGACGTTCGTCTCGAGCGACGGAGCCGGAAGGCCCGATCCCACCCGCGTCCTTCGGATCGTCGAGCGCGTGATGCGCGAGGGCAACGTCCGCCATGGCGCCGCCGGCGGCGACCTCGGGGCCGAGGATGCCCGAGCGCTGCTGCGGGCCTGGCTGGTGGCGATGGACCTCGGGGTCAATGAGCGGAACTTGCTCGAGCTGCTGCAGGAAGGCGAGATCAGCCATCCCGACCTCTACCGCCGCGGCCGGCGGATCCACGAGCGCAAGCTCGCGGCTGCCGTCGCGGAGATCGTCGCGATGACCGACGGGCAGGCGGAGCTCGACCCCAAGCGGGCGGCGCTCGATCTGTTCGACGCGTGCATCCCGGCGATCCCGTACGCGGCCGCCACGGCGTTCCTCGGGCGGGAGAAGCTGAAGCTGACGCGGTCGGACAGCGACCGGCCGCGGGTGGCGATCGTCGCGGACGGCCTCGGCGGGATGCACGGGGTCACGCATACGATCCAGCAGATCCGGGAGCGCGGGGTCCGCGGCTTCGACGTCGAGGTGATCGGGACGGACGCGGACGTCGACCGCAGGCTGCCCGCCGTCGCCGAGATCGACATCCCCTTCTACCGGGGCCTCGAGATCGGGATCCCCAGCCTCCCGGCGGTCGTCGACGCGCTCGCGGAGGGCCGCTACGACCTGGTCCACGTGTGCTCGCCCGGACCCGCGGGAATCGGGGCGTGGCTGATCGCGCGGGTGCTCGAGATCCCGCTGGTCGGGAGCTACCACACGGAGCTCGCGGCGTACACGGGCCTGCGCACCGGCCAGCAGCAGCTCGAGGCGATGGCGACGATCGCGATCGCGAAGTTCTACGGGTCCTGCGACGTGGTGCTGTCGCCGAGCCCGGCGACCGACGACCGGCTCCTCGGCCTCGGGATCTCGGATGAGCGGCTCCGGCGCTGGGATCGCGGAGTCGATCTGTCGCGCTTCGATCCGTCGCTGCGGGTTCCCGGCTCGCTGCCAGGGGAGCTCACCGTCCTGTACGCCGGACGGCTCACCGAGGAGAAGGGCGTCGACCTGCTCGCCGACGCGTTCCTCGCGGCACGCGAGCGCGACCCTCGGCTGCAACTGGCGCTCGCCGGTGGCGGCCCGGAGGAGGAGCGGCTGCGCGAGCGTCTCGGGGAGCACGCGACGTTCCTCGGCTGGCTGCAGGGCGAGGACCTCGCGCGGGCCTACGCCAGCGCGGACATGTTCATGTTCGCCAGCCAGACCGACACGTTCGGCCAGGTGATCGTCGAGGCCCAGGCCAGCGGCCTGCCGGTACTCGCGGTCGCCGAGGGCGGGCCAGTGTCGCTGATCGAGAACGGGGAGACCGGCATGCTCGCCCCCGCCCATGCTGGGGCGCTGGCCGCCGACCTGGTGCGACTCGCGGAGGACGCGCTGCTGCGCGAGCGGCTGCGGCGCGCAGCGCTGCAGGCGGTCAGGGGCAGGACCTGGGAATCCTCGCTGGAGCAGCTCGCGGCCGGCTACCGGACCGCGCTCGGTGAGCGCGCGCCGGGCCGTGACCGCAAGGTCGCGTAGCGTCCGGTAGGTGAACTCGGATCAGCCGGGCGGCCGCGGCCTCGCGCACGCGCGGGCGGCGCTCGCCGGCAACCCCTCCGACGGCTACGGCGGCGCCGTGCTCGCGGTGACGCTGCCCGGCTGGCGCGCCGAGGCCGAGGCGGTTGCGACACACGAGCCGAGCGCCGACCCGACCAACGCGCTGGTCGAGGCGACAGAGCGGCGGTTCGCGCGAACGTTCGGGACGGGCGGCGCCGCCGTCCGCTGGCGAACCGCGATTCCGCAGCGGGTCGGCCTCGGCAGCTCGAGCGCGCTCGCGATCGCGGTGATCCGGGCGCTGTGCCAGCTGCACGGTGTCGAGCTCGAGCCGGCGCGGACGGCGGAGCTGGCGCTCGCGGTCGAGACCGAGGATCTCGGGATCGTCGCGGGGCTCCAGGACCGGGTCGTCCAGTCGTACGGCGGGCTCGTGTTCATGGAGTTCGCCACCGGCGGGCGATACGAGCAGCTCGACGCCGGGCTGCTGCCGGCGCTCGTGGTCGGGTGGTGCGAGGACGCGGCCGCGAGCTCGAGCGGCGTTCACGAGGGCCTTCGCGACCGCTACCGACGCGGAGACTCCGGGGTCCACGACGGGATGGAGCGGCTGGCCCTCGCGGCACGTGGCGCCCGCGAAGCGCTGCTGTCAGGCGACCACGAGCGGTTCAACGCGTGCGTCGATAGGACGTTCGACGCACGGGCACAGATGCTCGAGCTCGACCCGCGGTGCGTGGAAATGGTGACGGCGGCGCGCAGCGAGGGGGCCGCCGCGAACTACACGGGCTCCGGAGGAGCGATAGTCGCGGTCTGCCGAGACTCGCCGCACGCCGCCGAGGTCGTGCGCGCGGTGGAGCGGACGGGGTACGGGGCGGCTCAGTACATGCTCGCCGAGTAGGCGTACCCGCTGTATCCGCCACCGCCGTAGCCGCCGTCGTAGCCGTAGCCGTCACCGGGGTAGCCACTGCCACCGTAGCCGTAGCCGCCGCCATAGCCATAGCCACCGTAGCCGCCGCCACCGCCGTAGCCGTAGCCGGACCCGTAGCCGCTGTCACCACCCGGCACGGTCGAACTGGTGCTGCCACCGGAGTCGCCCGACTGCCATGCGACCGAGAACGACGAGCCGTCGCTCGAGAGCGAGGAGGGCTGCGCGGTCGCCGAGCTCGACTCGCTCAGGGCGACCGGCTGCGAGCTCCACGCGGAGTCCGAGATCGTCCCGGTGTGACCGTCGGTTGTCGCGGACGAGCCGGTGAAGCCGATCGTCCCGAAGTCGGCGAGCGGCAGCGGTGCGGCGTTGCCGCCTCCGTCGATGGTCGACGGCGCCTCGGCGATCCACTCGGCGCTCGATGTGTCGGGGTTACTCATCTGGAGGGTCTGGGTGCGGGACTGGCCGGTCGTCTGATCCGTCAGCGAAACCGTGACGTTGGTGCCGTTGACGGCGACGCTTGCTGAGATGTGGTCGCCCGGGTGGATCGCGAGGTCGAGCTTGACCGGGGGATCCGGGACGAGCTCGTACCAGGCGTAGTACTCGGTCTGGCCGTTCTGGACGTTGGCCTGCGTGCCGACCTGTTCGAGTGCGTTCGATTGGCCGTCGCCGCCGATGCCGACCCAGAAGGCCGAATCGCCGTCGCCGGCGCTCGTGTTCGCCGAAGGCTGCACCCAGCTACCGGAGACACGGGAGAATCCCGAGCCGTCGGAGGGGGCGTTCGCGACGTAGCCGGCCCAGTTGGCGCTGCTCGCCGCGGGGACGGTGTCGGCCAGCGCTGGGAGCGGCGAGGCAGCGCCGAGTGTCAGCGCGACGCCCGTCGCAAGGGGGATGAAAAGAAGACGCTTGAGCATGCAACGAATGTGCCGCCGCCCCGTAAGAGTCGAATCGCAGGATGCGAAGAGGCGGTTATGAATCCGCGCCGAAAGTCAGGCCATGAATACCGGCCGGCTCGAGGCGTTCTCAGACGGCGTGTTCGCGGTCGCGGCGACGCTGCTGGTGCTGAACGTGACGGTGCCGATCGTCGGCGAGCACGGGAGCCTCGCCCGCGCGCTCGGACATCAGTGGCAGGTGTACGTCGCCTACGCCAACTCGTTCATCACGATCGGGATCATCTGGATCAACCACCACGCGATGATCAGCCGGCTACGGAGCGCCGACCACCCGCTCCTGATCCTCAACCTGCTGCTGCTGATGTGGGTGGCCCTGCTGCCGTTCGCGACCTCGCTGATGACCGACTACCTGCGGCTGGGCCACGGCGAGCATCTGGCGCTCGCGATCTACGCCGGGACGCTGTTGGTGATGTCGATCTCGTTCGCGACGCTCAACTGGTTCATCCTGTTCCGCCGGCCGCAGCTGATGCGCGAGCAGCTCGACCTGGCGGCGCGCCGCAGGATCATCTCGCGGGGCGTGGTCGGGCTCGCGCCCTACGCGCTCGCGGCAGCGCTCGCGGTGGTGTCGCCGTATCTCACGCTGGTGCTTTGCGTGGCCGTCGCGGTCTTCTACTCCCTGCCGATCGCGGTCGGCGGCTAGCGGCGCGTCAATCCCGCCACCACGCGGCCAGCACGCCGCGCCAGTTCTCCCACGCGATCGCCGCGACCTCGTCGCCGCTGAACCCGGCGTCGCGCAGACCATCGAGAAGTTTCGGCATCCCTGCCGCACCGCCGAGTGGTGCCGGCACGGTCGTGCCGTCGAAGTCCGAGCCGAACCCAACGTGCTCGACCCCGATCCGGTCGACGACGTACCGGACGTGCTCGACGATCAGCTCGAACGGCGTGTCCGGGTCCTCAGCGAAGTCAGGCCGAAGGAACGAGGTGGCGAACACGATCCCCACGAGTCCGCCGGAGTCCCCAATCGCGTCAAGCTGGGCATCGGTCAGGTTCCGCGACGCCGGACACAGGGAGTGCGCTGCCGAATGGGAGGCGACGATCGGGCCGAGCTCCAGCCGGGCCAGGTCCCAGAACCCCGCTTCGTTGAGGTGGCTGACGTCGACGAGGATCCCGAGCTCGGCGCACCGCCGCGCGAGCACACGCCCTGCGCGTGTGAGGCCGGGACCGATGTCGGGCGAGGAGGGAAATACGAACGGGACGCCGTGGGCGAACGCGTTGGCGCGGCTCCATACCGGTCCGAGCGAGCGCAGCCCCGCGGCGTACCACTGGTCGAGCGCCTCCAGTCCCGGGTCGATCGCCTCCGCACCCTCGAGATGCAGAACGGCGGCCGGCGGCCCTCCGTCCCACCGGGTCGCATCCAGATCCCCGATCGTCCGCGCGACCCGAACGTGCCCGCCCCGCTCGAGCGCGAACAGCCGTCCTGCGGCCGCCGTCGCATCGGCGGCAGCGATCGCGTGGTCGAGCGGCGGCCCGTACTCGTGCTCGATCACGCCGTCGTCCCGCGGGATGATCGAGTTGTCGGGCGAGTCGGCCTCGGTGAACACCGCGAAGATCGCGCCGCGGACTGCGCCCGCGCGCATCGCCGGCAGGTCGAGGTGCCCCTCGGGACGGCCCTCGACGATCAGCGCATGGTCCTCGCGCGTGATCGTGTCGTTGTGGCCGTCGAACACGGGTTGCATCGAGTCGGGAACCTAGCCGACCGCCGGCGCGCTCGTCCGGAGCCCTCAGGTCAGGTGCAGGCGGTGGGCGACCGCCGCGGCCTGCGTCCGGCTGCTGACGCCGAGCTTGCTGAGGATCCGCGAAACGTGGACGCTCGCGGTCTTCTCGGCGATGAACAGGGCCGCCCCGATCTGGCGGTTGGTCGCTCCCTCGGCGATCAGCGCCAGCACCTGGCGCTCGCGGGGCGTGAGGCCGAACGGCTCGTCTTCCTGCTCGGCGGCTCGTCCGTCCCCGCCGTCTGCCGCTCCCGAGTCGGCGCCGTCAGCGCCCGGACCCAGGGGCAGCCGCGCCCGGTGGGCGAACGCGGTCACCTCCTCGGCGAGCCACCGGGACCCCAGCCGCTCGGCGACTGCGAGCGAAGCTCCGGCCAACCTGGCCGCCTCGTCGCGGTTGCCCGCGTCGACCTCCGCCTCCGCCGCATGCCAGCGCATCACCGCGGACTGGTAGGGCCGCTCGACCGACTCCCACTCGCGCGCGGCCTGGATCCAGAGATCCGGCTTCGCCCGTGCCCGCGCGCGGGCCAGCTCAGCCAAGCCCGTCTTCTCCCACGCCCGCTCGATCGGGCCTCCCTCCTGGGCGGCCGCATCGATGCGCTGCATCTGCATCTTCGCCCGGGTGATCGCGTCGCGCTCCTGCGCGCGCTCGCGCAGGTCCCTGGCGCGCTGCGCGATGTCGGCCTCGACGCGCAGCCCGGCGGCCGCGACCCGCGCGAGGCTCATCACGTCATCGGTGCACAGCTCGACCCGGTCGAGTGCCTCGTCGATCGCGCCTCGAGCCTCGAGCAGCTCGGACCGACGGCGGAGCTGCTCGCCGCGCAACGCTCCAAACCATCCGATCCACTGCGGCTCCGTCGACGCGGCGACGAACGGCGCGGCATCGTCGAGTCTCCGTTCGGCGAGCTCGTCGTCGCCCTCGCCGAGTCCGACGTCGGCCTCGAGCAGCAGGCGGAAGAACGTGTCGCGGTCGAGTTGCATCGACGGCGGCGCGAGGTGGGTGCGCGCCTTGTCCCAGTCGCCGACCTCGAACGACAGTTGCGCAACGGTCAGCATCAGCCAGTCGTGCTGGCGCGGCATCCGCCTCGGGATCGTTGCCAGTCCCTCTTCCGCGACCTCGATCCCCTCCCTGGTGCGGGCGGCATGCAATCCGAGCATGTCGGCGAGGTTCGCGTACGCGTACCCGAGGTTGTCCAGGTCGTGCATCTGCTTGCCGATCTCGATCGAACGACGAAGCAGGCCCACCCCCGGCTCAACGTCGCCGATGCTGATCCGCGCCATCCCCAGTGTGTTCAGGATCTCGCCCTCGGCGTGTCGGTCGCCGACGGCGACCGCCTCCTCGAGCGCGGCCTCGCCTTCCCCGATTGCGTGGCGATAGCGACCCCGCAGGAACCGCATCCGCGCGAGCCACGACATCACCGAAACGCGCTCGACGCTGACCTCGTCGGAGGGGAGCATCGACAGCGCTCGCTCCGCCGTACTGACGCCCTCGAGCCCGCGGTTGAGCGACCACTGGATTCGCGCCTTGCGATACAGGAGCCTCGCGTACAAGCGCCGGTCGGATCCGGGATCGACTTCCTCGAGCGCGAGCTCCAGCAGCGTCTCAGCGCGCGAGCGATCGCCCGCGATCGAATGCGCGGCGGCCGCGAGCTCGAGCAGGTCGACGCGGTTCAGCGGGATCGTTTCGCCCGCGTTGGGGACCCTGGGCCAGAGCTCGAGCGCCCGCTCGGCGAGGTCGGCGGCCTCGCCATATGCGTGCACGTCATGCGCGGCGAGCGCCGCGCGGACGGTCGCCCGGAGTGCGGCGGGCTGGTCCCCAGCCGCCGCGTAGTGGCCGGCGATCGAGGCCGCAAGCTCGGCCTCCTGCTCGTCGCTGTCGACGCAGCGCGATTCGAGCATGCGCGCGAGCGCGTGGTGCAGGTCACCCCGCTCCCCCGGCAGCAGGTCGTCGTACAGCGCCTCGCGCAGCAACGCATGGCGGAACATCAGCCGGTCGTCGGTGGCAACCAGCACCTGCTCTGCGACCGCCTCGCGGAGCGCCGCCTGCAGCGGCACTGGGTCGATCCCGGTGACCGCCGCGATCATCGGCTCGTCGAGGCGCCGCCCGACGGCGATCGCGCGGGCGGCATGCTGCGCGTCCGGCGACAGGCGCTCGATTCTCAGCAGGAATGCATGGCGAAGGCTCTGAGGTGTCGCGCCGCGGCCATCGAGCCCGGCCGCTAGCAGCTCCTCGGTGTAGAGGGCGTTGCCCTCGCTGCGCGAGAACAGGCGCTCGACTAGCGCCGCCTCCGGCTTCGCGTCGAGGATGTCCGCGAGCACCTCGGTCAGCTCGGTGCGGTCGAACGGCTCGAGGCCGATCCGGCGTACGTGCTCGAGGCGCTCGAGCTCGCCAAGCAGCGGGCGCAGCGGATGGCGCCGGTGGACCTCGTCGGTGCGGTAGCTGAGCACGACCAGCAGGCGTTCATCGCGCAGGCTTCGCGCGAGGAACGCGACGAAGGTCCGCGTCGAACGGTCCGCCCAGTGGACGTCCTCGAGGATCAACACCAGCGACTGTCGCTCGCCGATCACGTCGAGCAACTCGAGCAGCGCCTCGAACAGGCGCAGCTGCGCGGAGGGATCGTCTCGAGAGCCGGAGCGGCCGTCGGTCTGCTCGAGCCCCGGCAGCAGCGCGGCGAGCTCGGCGCGGCTGCCTGGACCGAGCGCCTCGAACGAAGGATCCCTCGCGCGGACGAGCGGCCGCAGCGCGCTGGTCAGAGGGGCGAACGGGAGCTCTCCGTCGGCTTGCTCGACGCCCTCGCCCCGCAACACCATCGCCCCATCGCCGGCGAGCTTGCGCTCCAGCTCGCCGATCAACCTCGTCTTGCCGACGCCGGAGTCCCCGCCGAGCAGGACCAGCGTCGGCCGTCCTTCAGCTGCCTCCCGCGACGCCCGGACGAGCTCCTCCAGCTGAGCCTCGCGTCCCACGAACTGATTGCTGGTGAGCCTTGTGGCCACGTACGAAGTATCGCCCGAAGTAGAACCTTGGACGATGGCGGCGCCCGACGGTGTGTGCGCGCCGGGCCTCGGCGACGCGCCTCGCGTCCTGTGCACGGACGGCGGCGACTTCGAAACTGAGGTGGGGATGCATGAGTCGCTCCTATGGGTCGTTTGCACCGACCACAGGTTGAACTGAGACCCCGTCCCGCACATCGGGAGAACGGAGCCGATCTAGGGCCCCGACCCCTTACTAATCGCCGCCGACCCCTTACGCGCCCCGCCCACCCCTTACGAACGTCGCGAATCCCTTACGTGCCGGGCGGAAACCGGTACGAAACGTGGGGCGGAACGTAAGGCCCGACCTCGAGCACGATCACCGCGTGGGGCCTAAGCGGAACCGCTCCCGGCGCTGCCCGCCAAGGCCGTCCGTCGACGAATACGCGGACCCGTGTCCCGCGCGGTGCATCGAACGGCCCGAGCCGCACGGGCGAGAGCGGCTGGCCCCATCCGTGGAACAGGTCCGCGACTGTCGGGCGCGAGCCGGCGCGCACGAGCACCAGCCCCGTCGGCTCCAGCGTCGCGAGCTCGCTGTAGCAGCGGGCCGAGGTGATCCGGCCTGAGAGGGTCTTGCGCGGCGGGAGCGTGCCGATCCCGGCCGGGACGATCACCACGCGGTTCTCGGCGAACAGCTCGATGTGCGACCCGTGGCGCGCGCCAAGCCGCGGCCGGCAGGCATCGACGATGTGGCCGCTGACGGGCGACTGAAAGCGAGGACCGCGACCGACCGGCCGCGCCTGGAGCACCAGCGAGCGCGGTAGCGCCGCCGTGTCCGAGCGGATCGAGCTGCCGCAGCCGGCGAGCAGCACGGCAAGTGCTGCGGTGCAGGCGGCGAGGAGCCCCGGCCTCACCGCGCAGCGCGGCTGCCCCGGTCGGCGCGCCCGCGCACGACCGCGCGACGCCGGCGCACGAGGATCACCGTGCCAGCGGCGAGAACCGCTACGACCACGAGGATCACGATCAGCAGCCCGGACGAGCCGCCCGACGAGCCGCCGCTGCCGCCGCCGGCGTTCGGGACCTTGTGGCCGGCGGCCTCGGCCAGCTTCGGCACCGCTTCGAGGGCGGCCTGCGCCAGTGCCTCGCCGTCCTTTCCCGACGGCTTAGGGAGCGAGCTGACCGCGGCCGCGGCCGCCGGCGGGAGTCCGGCCGACCCGTAGCCGTTCGCCATCACGACGAGCAGCGGCTGCTTGCTGTTGAAGCTGATCTCCTGGTCGAGGAAGGTGGCGTACTGCTGCGGCTTGGCGAACATGGTCGGAAGCGCGCCGAGGTCGACCGGCGAGGAGATGAGCGCGATCTTGATCGGGAAGTGCGTCCGGCCGGCGGCGGTCACTTCGGCGTTCAGCTTCTTCTGCAGAGCGGCCGGGACCGGCGGCTGGTAGGGGTAGAACACCGGCGCCCCGAGCAGCACGTCGCTGGCTGGGTCGGCGTCGGCCAGCGCTATCGCCGGGAGGGCCAGCGCGACGAGCACCGCGATCAGGAGCGCCCTGCGCATCAGCCGAGCACGCTCCGGACGAGCACGATCGCGACGACAAGCGCGGCCACGCCCGCCGCGAGCGCGACCGCGGCAGCCAGGAGCCGCAGCCACACGCCCCGGGGGTTCAGTTGCTCGTCGTTCATTGCGACACCTTCAGTGTGAACGGCGCGGTGACGATCTTCCCGCCGAGCTTCATCTGCAGGAACAGCCGCCAGGTCCCGGGCGCCGGCAGCAGCGTCCCGATCGTGATCTTTCCTGGCGCTTCCGAGTGGCCCGTGATCGCGCTCGCGCGCACTCCGGGGAGCGTCCCGCAGTTGGGCGCGTTCGGCGCGCAGATGTGCGTGTGGAAGTACGAGAGCGACCCCTGCTGGAAGAAGATCGCGTGCGCGAGCGCGCCGAACCATGGGGTGAACGTCACCGGCCGTCCCGCGGAATCCGTGACGTTCACGTGAATGAACTGCGCCTGGATCGCGTGGACGTTCGGGTGGCCCTGCATCGTGAAGTGGTACCCGTCGACGGTCACGTTGCCGTTGAACGCGGGCAGCGTCTGCGGGTGGTAGGCGCCGGTCACGTGGACGGTCTGGGTGAGCTGGAAGTTCGGCAGCACGCCAGCCAGGTCCGGGTACACGTCGACGAGCACGTGGTAGGGGCCCGGCGCCGGGAACGTGACCGTCTGCTTGAGCTGGCCGTCGGGGCCGATCGGCGGGTGCGTGTGGATGATGTACGCGAGGTCGTTGCGGACGAAGATCAGATGGACGCCGGTGTGCGGGCCGGAGCCGGTCCGGTACTGCGTCAGCGGCTTGCCGCTCGGGAGCTGCACGGTGAACGAGACCGTCACCGGATGGTGGGGCACGATCGGGCTCGCCGGCTGGAAGTCCGCGAGCGTGAACACCCGCGCCGGGGCGACGGTCGGGACGCTCACGCCACTGCCCCCGCTCGATCCGCACGCGGTCAGGGCGACCGCGGCGGCGACGGCCGCGAGCGCGACGAGCGCGCGTCCATGGATGTTCACGTTGAACCTCCTCATCCGTTTGCCTGGTCGAGGATCAGCGCGCTGAACGGCGGCCCGCCGCTTGGCGCGATCTGGAAATCGAGCGCCCACTTGCCGACCATCACCAGCGCCGGGGCCGAACGAGAGTAGACCCCCGGCTGGGTCTCCCTGAGCTGGTACTGCTGCTGTGGCATCTGCATCTCGGTGTGGTTGAACGTGAGCGTCACGTTCGCGCCACGGACCGGCTGTCCGTTCTTGGTGATCCGCAGCCCGAACGAGTCCGGCGCGGCCGCCTTGTTCGGCGTGACCAGCACCTGGAGCACGTAGCCGTTCTGCTTGACGGTCTTGATCACCCGCCCCGGCCCCACCTGCGCGAGCGCCGAGTTTTGAAGCGCGAACGCCGGGGGCGGCGGCGCCAGGCTGGTGAGCACGGCGGCCGCGAACACGATCCCGGCGATGATCGCGACCTCGACGCTCGACAGCCGCCCCAGCAGGCCCGCGGCGGGGCCGCCCCGCTCGGGATGCTCGCGGGAGGCGACGAGCCCCGGCTTCGAGCGGAACTGGTTCCCGGAGGCCACCGCGATCACCACCAGCAGCAGCCCGGTCTTGACCAGGATCGCGACGCCGAAGCCTGTGTCCCACAGCGCGTTGACGGCGGGCATGTGCTCGATCGTCTCGCCGATTCCTGTCGCGGCGATCACGATCACAGAGACGAGCGCGACGTTGGAGAACCGCGGCACGATCGCCCGCAGGCCGTCGACTCGGAGACCGCGGCCGAGCCCGACCCAGATCAGCAGCAGCCCGATCAGGCCGCCGATCCACACCGACCCGGCCGCCATGTGCAGCCAGTCGAACGCCATCGTCAAGCCCCGGGGGGAGGTCTGGGCCGCGTGCCCGGCGGCGCCCGGGACGATCAGCACCGCCGCCGCGGCGATCAGCCCACCGGTCATCGCGCCGAGCGCCACGACCGAGCGTTGCGGGCGCTCTGGCCGGTCGAGCCACACGGCGATCCAGCCAGCGATACAGAACAGCGCGAAGCACAGCTCGAGATCGACGATCGCCCGTCCGAACGCGGTCACCCGGAACAGCGGCACCAGTGCCCCGAGGTCGAACACCGATCGCAGCGAGTCGTTGGCGGTCGAGAAGTCGAGGTACACGGGGATCGCGATCAGCGCCACGATCGACGCGACGACGAACGCGACCGACACGTTGCGCAGGCTCGTGCCCTGTACGCGCGTGACCAGCGGCCTCGCGATCAGCGTGCGGAGCACGAACAGCCCGATCGCCGCCATCACCGACAGCAGCATCACCCACCGCGCGACCAGCAGATTCGCCTTGGTCGCGGTCGCCGACACGCTCGGCACGCGGAACTGCGGCGCCGGTCCCGGGTCCGGCCCGACCGCGTACGTGAACGCGCCCTGCACCGGATGGCCGTCGACCGAGATCGCGCGCCAGTAAATCAGGTACCAGCCGGCCGGCAGGTGCGCGCGCAGCGGCACCACGAGCGTGTCGGGGTTGGCCGGCGAGCGTTGCGGGGGACCAGTCGTCTCCTGACGGCCCGCGGCGTCGGTGACCGAGATGATCGCGAACTTCGGCTCGACCGCCTCGTCGTAGGTGAGCTGGATGTTGGGGGGCGGCGAGTTCAGCACGACGCTCGCCGCCGGCACCGTCTTGATCAGGTAGGCGTGAGCGGACGCCGCGCCCGGAAGCGCACAGACCGCCGCGACGGCGGCGATGAGTACACCGATCCGGGCGCGACCGCTCACGTGAGACTGCGTCCCCTCGCGCCGCCGATCACCGCGAACAAGCCGACGAGCAGCGCCAGCACGCCGACTACCAGCGCGACGATCGTCAGCGTCGACGTGCCGCCGCCTCCCAGCGAGCTCGCGGCCTGGATCGTCGGGGCCGGCGCGTCCGAGGACTCCGGACCGGACCAGTTGACGATCGACCCGTCGGAATACGTCTGCTCGACCTGGAACGTGTAGGTCTGGGCCGACGCCGGCTGGGCGAGGAACTGGAAGAGGGAATCCTCACCCGTCGGGGTGTGCCCTCCGGTCCACGTCACCTTCGTAACGACGGCGCTATCGCCGGAGCCACTCGACGCGACCTGCATGTGCCACCCGGGTGGCGGCGGCACGAACGAGTCGATCCCGAAGCCGTTCGGCACCGTCATCACGACCTTCGACGTCGTGAGCCCGTCCTTCTCCGTCGGAACTGCCAGGCTGTACAGCTGCAGCTCGCCCTTGAGCGACACCGCTGGGCTTATCCGCGCGTGCGCGGACGCGACCGCGGGGACGATCAGCGCCGCCGCCAAGACTGTGAGCGCGACGAGCGCCCGTCGGCCCTTCAGGGATGCGTTCACTTCGGTGAGTCCTCCTCATTTGCTGGTTGATCACTTCAGGCGCGGCGGGATGATGCGTAATGCCGCGCGGCGAGGATCAGCCAGGAGGGCCACGGCCCGACCAGCCCGATGCGACCGGAGCGAGTCGGGGGAGGAGCACGTCGCGCGGTGCACGCGGCCGCGCGGTAGGACGAGTGGCGGCTGGTGGCGCCGCGTGAATCCGGGCCACGGCGTGGAGCGCCCACCGCGCCCCGTGCAACAGCGCCGCGACCACCAGCCCGACGCACACCGACGCCGGGATCGACCACAGGCCGCCGTAGCCGAAGATGCCGTGAACCCCGGCGGGATGGCCGGTCGCGAACGCCGATTCGAGCAGCTCCTGGAGGGCGAAGATCGCGACGAGCGCCGCCGCGCACGCCGCCCACAGCAGGACGAACGAGGCCGTGTACCGCCGTGCCGAGCAATGGCCCCTGAAGGCCCGGCCGAGCGCGCGCAGGAACAGTCCGGCGGCGATCGCCAGCAGCAGCACGAGCCACGGAGCGAGCGAGTGAAGGTACGCGTGTCCCTGTCGCTCGAGCACCGCTCCCGCCCGGCCGCCGTACGCGAGCCAGTAGCGGAGCTGGTGGACCGCGAACGCAGCCGCCGGCATCAGCGCCACCGGCGCCAGGCTCGAGGTCGTCAGGCGGCGCTGGAGAACCCCCGGCATCGCGTCCGAAAGCTACCGCACGGCCCGTTCGGCGACGTCACCTCCGGCGGCTGCCGGCTCCTCCTCGGTCCGGTCCATCCGCCCGAGCAGCATCACGAACAGACCGCCCCCACAGCCGAGCGCGAGCACGACCGCCGTCCGCGCGATGAATGCCGGCACCGCCATCAGCACGAACCCGTTGACGAGCACCGTCACCAGCGCCCCACCCGCCCACAGCGCGACGAACGAGATCACGAACAGGTGAAAGCCCCCGGCGCGCCCCAGCAGAACGCGGACCAGGCCGTAGCCAACGAACGCGAGCACCAGCCCGAGCACGACAAGCTGCCCGGCGACGACATCCGGGCGGCCGTAGAGCTCGGCGCCGGCCGCGAGCGTTCCAGTCGCGGCCAGCGCGACGAGCACGAGCGCGCGGCTGACGACCGCCTCCAAAGAGTGCCTGCGCGCGCGCGCGACCGCGAGCGCGCACGCGAGGAGCACCACGATCGGCCAGAACCACACGATCGAGGGGTTGTCCGCGTGCCAAAGCCCGCCCGAGATCGCGGTCCGGCGGCCGTCGAGAGAGATCGGGATGCGCCAGATGCCGACGAACGTGGCGCCGGGGCGGAGCGCGACCGCCGCGAGCGCGTGCAGCCTCCCGTCGTGCCACGAGTACGCGTGCGCACCGGTGACCCGCTGCCAGCGCGGCGGCGCGGCGGGGCTGAGGCCGGGCGGCGGGTTCTGCGCCGGATTCTGGTTGAGGTAGAACATCGCTGAGTTGCGGTTTACGGCCACCCCGCCGACCGAGAAGCGCAGGTAGGGCGCGCCGCGGTAGTCGAACACGATCACGGGCTCGTTCGCCGGGACACGCAGCCACATCCGCTGGTCGCCGTCGGTGGCCTTCGCCTCGGTCCCCGGAGGCGTGCTAGCGACCCGCGCGAGGTAGCTGCTCCCGTACGGGGCGAGCGGGCCGTGGGCCTGCGCGGCAGCCGGGAGCGACATCACCACCAGGATCGCGACCAGGGCGGCCTGGAGCCGAGACTTACACTGGCGCACATCGGGTCGCACTCACTCGGATTCTGGCGCGGCCGCGCCCCGGCGACGGCCGTCGCGGTGGCAGTGGCCATCGCAGCAGCGCTCGCCGTCACAGCGAACGCGCTCGCCGACGGCGATCCCGCCAGCGACGTGCTCGCGACCCAGTCACTGTTCCTGCCCCAGGACGCGGGGGTCTCCGCGGCCCGGCAGGATCAGCTCGTCACTCTCCTCGCCGAGGCACGGAGTGCCGGCGCGCCGCTCCGGGTCGCGGTGATCGCCTCGCCGACGGACCTCGGGTCGGTCGGCGCGCTGTGGCACCGGCCCTCGTCCTACGCCAGGTTCCTCGGTCAGGAGCTGTCGCTCGTCTCGCGCGAGCGGCTGCTGGTGGTGATGCCGAACGGGCTCGCGCTGTACGAGCCGGGCGCGCGCAGCGCGGCCGCCGAGCAGGCGATCGGCGCGTTCGGGGCGCCAGGCTCGAACGCGAAGCTCGGGAACAGCACCGCGACCGCGATCCAGAAGCTCGCGGCCGCGTCAGGCCATCCGATCGCGAGCCCCGGCACCGTCGCTCGGAGCGCCGGCAGATCGCCGGGGACGGACGTCGTCGCGTGGCTCGTGTTCGCGCTCGGGGCGCTGGCGATCGTTGCCGCTTGGACGCTCAGCCTGCGCGCCCGGCCGCTTCAGGCGACCAGTACGAGCGGGCCCGCAGCCGGCCAGGGGAGCGCGAGCGGCTGAATCGCGGACACTGTTACGCCGCCTGTCGTTCCTCCTCGCCCGGCGCCAGCTCCCCGGAGCTGAGCGGAGAGTCAGCCGAGCGGGTCGACGCTTTGATCTCGTCGTCGGTGACGTTCTGGGGGTGATGGCAGGCCGCCATGTGCCCGCCCGAGTAGGCGGTGAGCTGTGGTTCGACGCGGCTGCAGATGTCGGTCGCGCGCGGGCAGCGGGTGTGGAAGCGGCAGCCCGGCGGCGGCCGCACCGGGCTCGGCGGCTCGCCGCCGACGATCGGACGCGAGCGCTCGCGGTTCTCGCGCGGGTCCGGGATCGGGATCGCACCGAGCAGCGCCGTCGTGTAGGGGTGGATCGGCTTGTGGTAGAGCTCCTCGCCGGGCGAGACCTCCATGATCTTGCCGAGGTACATGACGATGATCCGGTCCGATACGTGGCGCACAACAGAGAGATCGTGGGCCACGAAGACATAGGACAAGCCGAGCTCATCCTGGAGCTCCTCGAGCAGGTTGATCACCTGCGCCTGAATCGAGACGTCGAGCGCCGAGACCGGCTCGTCCAGCAGCACTAGCCGGGGGTCGACCGCGAGCGCTCGCGCGATCCCGATCCGCTGCCGCTGACCGCCTGAGAACTCGTGCGGGAACCGGTTCAGGTGCTCGGGCGAGAGCCCGACGCGATCGATCAGCTTCCGGCTCTCCTGCGCGATCTGCTCCTTCGGGACGCCGCGAATCTTCAGCGGCGTGGCGAGGATCTGGCCGACCCGCTTTCGCGGGTTCAGCGACGCCTGCGGGTCCTGGAAGACCATTTGCATCTCGCGCCGGATCGGCTCGAGCTGCTTCCGATCGGCGTGCGTGATGTCCGAACCACGGAAGCGGATCTCGCCGGCGGTCGGCTCCAGCAGCCGTACGAGCGTGCGGATCAGCGTCGTCTTGCCACACCCCGACTCGCCGACGATCCCGAGCGTCTCGCCCTCGCGCAGCTCGAACGAGACGTCGTCGACGGCGTGGACGTTGCCGATCTTGCGATCGATCAACACCCCCGACTTGATCGGGAAGTACATCTTCAGGTGCTCGACGTCGAGCAGCGCGCCGCCGTCTTTCTGCTCAGGCGCGGGCGCGGTCTGCTCGGGCGCCGCCTGCTCGCGCGCCGCCGTAGCCTGCTCGGGCTCTTCGACGCTCACGAGATCACCGTCTCCTTGGTGCGCAGGCCGATCTGATCGCCGCGCTTGCGAAGCTCGCGCTTCTGCGGGACCTCGAGCCAGCAGCGGTCGAGGTGATCGGCCGTGTCGGGCAGGCGCGCGGTCAGCGGGGGCACCTCGGTGCACTTCTCGAACGCGAACGGGCACCGAGGCCGGAAGTGGCACCCCTCGGGCGGCCTCAGCAGCGACGGCGGCATCCCCGGAATCGCGAGCAGCCGCTGGGAGCGGTCGCGGTCGACGCGGGTGATCGAGCCGAGCAGGCCCCAGGTGTAGGGATGCTGGGGGTCGTAGAAGATCTCGTCGAGCGTTCCCTGCTCGACCACGCGGCCCGCGTACATCACGACCACGCGGTCGGCGATGTCGGCGACCACGCCGAGGTCGTGCGTGACGAGGATGATCCCCGACTCCTGCTGCCTGCGCAGCTGTCTGACCTCGTCGAGGATCTGCGCCTGGATCGTCACGTCGAGCGCGGTCGTCGGCTCATCGGCGATCAGCAGCTTCGGGTCGTTGGAGAGCGCCATCGCGATCATCACGCGCTGGCGCATCCCGCCCGAGAACTCGTGCGGGTAGGCGTCGACCCGCTCTGTCGCGCGCGGGATCCCGACGCGTTCGAGGAGCTCGATCGCGCGATCGTGCGCCTGCGCCTTCGAGATGTTCTTGTTGTGCACGCGGATCTGCTCGACGATCTGCTTGCCGATCTTGTAGACGGGATCCAGCGAGCTCATCGGGTCCTGGAAGACCATCGCGATCCCGGCGCCGCGGATCTGGCGCAGCTCGTCCTCGGGCGCGGTAACGAGGTCAGTCCCGTCGAACTTGGCGCTGCCCTCGAAGTTCGCGTTCGGCCCGCGCGTCAGCCCCATCAGCGTCATCGCAGTCACGGTCTTGCCGGACCCCGACTCGCCGACGATCGCGACGACCTCTCCCTGGTCGACCGTGAACGACACGCCGTCGACCGCGCGGACGACCCCGTCCTCGGTGTGGAACTGGACGCGCAGGTCGTCGACTTCCAGCAGGGGGTCGCTCATACGGCTATCCGGATCCGGGGATCGAGGAACGCGTAAAGGATGTCGACAACCGCGGCCAGCGCGACCACGAAGAACGCTGTCAGCAGGACGACCACCAGGATCACCGTGATGTCGAGCCTGCCGATCGCGTCGGCGGCCAGCTGTCCGATGCCGTGCAGGTTGAAGATCGACTCGGTGAGGATCGCGCCGCCGCCGATCACCTGCGCGAAGTCCAGCCCAAACAGGGTGATGATCGGGATCAGGCTGTTTCGGAGCACGTGCCGGCGCAGCGTCTGGTTCTCGGACAGACCCTTCGCGCGCGCGGTCCGCACGTAGTCCTCGTTGATCGTGTCGAGGATCGTCGAGCGCAGCACGCGCGAGTAGAAGCCGATGAACAGCACCGACAGCGTGAACCACGGCAGCACCATGTGCACGAACCACTGCCACGGGTCGGAGGTCAGCTTGACGTACCCGCCTAACGGGAACCAGTTCAGCTTGTAGCCGAGGTAGTAGATCAGGATCGCGCCCAGAAAGAAGGGGGGGAACGAGACCCCGACCATCGACAGGACGGTGAGTAATCGGTCGGTGTTCTTGCCGGCTTTGACGGCAGCCAGCGTGCCGACGACGATCGAGGTGAAGAGCCAGATGATGCCGGCTCCGATTGCCAGCGAGAGCGTCGCCGGAAGCCCCAGCTTGACCTCGTCGACCACGTTGAAGCCCTGGTAGTAGGAGTACACCTGGCCCGTGAAGATGTTCTTCATCATCCGCGCGTACTGGACGTAGATCGGCTGGTCGAAGCCGTACTCCTTGCGGATGAACGCGATCTCGTTCGCGGTCGCGAGCCGGCCCGCGAGCCGCCTTGCCGGGTCGCCGTTCGGGATCGACTCGAACAGCAGGAACGTCAGCAGCGAGATCACGAACATCACGCCGATCATCGCGATCAATCGACGGACGATGAACCGGGTCATTGCCGCGGCTCGAATGCGGGCGTATCTGCGGGGGCGAGCACCTTCTAGCGCGCGATCCTGACCTTCGCGCGCGGGTCGAGCGCGTCGCGCAGGCCGTCGCCGAAGATGTTGATCGAGAGGACCGTGAGCACGAGCATGATCCCGGGGACAAGCACGTCGTGGAACGCGGCCGGAAGCTGGGCGATCCCGTCGGAGATCATCGTCCCCCAGGAGGGATTCGGCGGCTGGACGCCCGCGCCGAGGTAGGTGAGCGCCGCCTCGAGCAGGATCGCGTTGGCCAGGATCAGCGGGACAAACACGATTATCGTGCTCGCGAGGTTCGGCATCACCTCGGTGAACATGATCCGCCAACTCGAGAGTCCCTGCTGGCGGGCGGCGTCAATGAACTCCCGCTCGCGCAGCACGAGTACCTGGCCTCTGATCGGTTTGGCCACATATGGGATGTAGACGATCCCGATCACGACCGCCGGCACCAGCAGCGACGTCCCGTGCAAGAAGAGGATTCCCGAGACCGCGAGCGTAGCTCCGAGCGCGACGCCGAGCAGCACCGCCGGGAATGCCCAGATGACGTCGAGCGCGCGGTTGATGACGCCGTCGAGGATCCCGCGGAAATAGCCGCTGAGGACGCCCAGGATGATTGCGAAGAACATCGTGATCAGGGTCGCGACAAAGCCGATCTCGAGCGAGTTGCGCCCGCCGTAGAGGAGCCGTACGGCCACGTCACGGCCATTGCGATCGGCGCCGAAGAAGTAGCTCGAGGTCCAGGTCGGGCCGATCGGGATTCCGGTGACGCTGACGCACGTCGGCGGGCAGTTGTTGCCCTGCCCGGCGATGTTCTCGGCCGCGGGACTGATGTGAGCGACGCTGTGGGAGTAGACCGGAGCCAGCAGGCACAGGACCAGGATCAGGATGAAGACGCCGCCGAAGAACAGCGCGGTCTTGTTGCGCCGCAGCCGCCGCCACGCGAGCCTCCACGGGCCGAGCCCCGCCGGGACCTGGTCGCCCTCACCGAAACCGGCGCTCGCGAACTCGTCGGAGAATTCGGTGCCGGTTGATGCAGTGGCCGTCATTCAAAGAGATGCCGGTGGGGCCGGGACAGCGTAGCCGTCCCGGCCCACCGGTGTGCGGGTGACCCCTCCGGGTCCCTCCGCCCTACTTCAACGAGAACGAACTGAAGTCCCACCCGTAGAGGGGCGAGAAGATGTAGCTCTGCGAGATCCTGTCCGACGTGAACGCCGGGAAGGTCTGGTACCCGAACACGGCCGTGTAGGCCTGCTTGGCCGTGTACTGGTCCAGGTTCTGCCAGTCGCTCGCGATCGAGTTCAGCTGCGTGCTTGGCACCTGACCGAGCCGGTTCGACTCGCTGTTGATGTGAGGATCGTTGACCTGGCCGAAGTTCTCGTTGTTCGTCGGCAGGATCGCCGTCCCCTGCAGCAGCAGGTAGAAGTCGATCGGGTTCGGGAAGTCCTGGTTCCAGTCGGCGAAGCCGGTCTGGGGGTTGAGCTTCAGGTTTCCGATCGTCGAGAAGTAGTTCGCATCCGCGATCACCTTCTGCGTCGCCTTGAACCCGATCTGGTTCAGGAATGCCGTGTAGTACGTCATCCACTGCTGACGCGGCGAGCGCGTCTCAGACCAGACCGTGACCGCCTGACCGGCCATCCCGGACTGCTTGACCAGCGCCTTTGCCTTGGCGATGTCGCCGCCGCTGGCGGGGTCACCGTAGGGGCAGGGCGCGGTCGGGTGACCGACCATGCCCGGCGGCAGGAAGTAGCACCCAGGAATCAGGGTGCCCGACCCGAGCCGGTTCATCGCGTTCTGGTTCAGACCGGTCACCACGGCCTCTCGCGCCAGCTGGCTCGAGAACGGCTTTGCCTTGACGTTCAAGAAGATGTAGTAGGTCGAGTTCATGACCTTCTTCACGTACCGGTTCGAGGCCTTCGCCTGGATCTGCGGCAGCAGGCTGCCGGGGATCGTGTCGGCCCAGTCGAACACGTCGGCGGTGTTGTTGAGCACCGACAGCGCGTTCGAGTCGACGTTCGACGAGATCTTCACGTTGACGTCGACGTTCCCCGCCGGGATCCCAGGGATGTTCATCTTCGACCACTGGGGGTTGCGCACCGTCGAGAACGACTGGTTCGGAACGATGTTCGTGATCATGTACGGCCCGACGCCCGGGGGCGGGTTGTTGGGCAGGTTCTTCAGCGGCGTGCCGGTCGGAATCAGGCCCAGCGACGGGAACGCCAGCACGTTGTCGAACGCGCCGTACGGAGCGTTCAGACGGATCGTGATCTTGCCGGTCGAGTCGTCGGTCGTGATCCCGGTGATCGAGCTCGACTTACCCTTCGAGTAGTCCGTCGCGCCCGCGATCTGGGCGGTGATGAACTGGCCTGAGCCACCCCACGGAATCTTGATCGCGCGCTCGGCGGTGTAGGCGAAGTCGCTCGCCTTGACGGCCTTGCCGTTCGAGTAGACGAGGCCCTTGCGTAGCGTGCAGGTATAGACCTTGCCGCCGGAGCTGATCGTCGGCAGCCCCGTGCACAGCCCCGGAATCACCTGTCCGCCGGGGGTGCCGCTGGCGCGTGCGTAGGTAACGAGGCCGGTGTACGAAAGCCAGTCGGGCTCGGCGGCCTGAGTCGTGTAGCCGAAGCCCGGGTCGAGCGAGTCCGGCGCGGTGCCCATCACGAGCGTGACCGTCCCGCCCTTCTTCGCGGTGCCCGTGTTACCGGTGCTACCCGAAGGCGAGTTGCTCGATGAGCTGCCGCACGCGGCTATGACGACGACCGATGCGGTCGCCACGACGGCCGTAATGGCCGGTCTGGAGAGACTCCTCATCAAAAAGGTCCTCCTCCTCAGAGGTTCGGAAAGTCCAGCAGTGGGCCCGAAATCTAGTTCACAACCGCCGGTCGTGAAACGCGGTGAGCGGTTCCTAACCGACCCGCAACACGCAGCTCAGCCGGAGTCATTCGTTCTCGTGACCCACGCAAGCCAGGCGAGCGCGCGACCGCCCGACGACTCGAGATCGACCCCCGTCAACTCCGAGATCCGGCCGATCCGGTCGCGCAGCGTGTTCCGGTGCACCGGTAGCGCGGCCGCGCTGCGCGCGCGCTCGAAGTTGTGCTCGACGAGCACGTCGAGCGTGCGGGCGAGCTCGGGACCGAGCGGGCCGTAGATCCTCTGCTCGACCCGCACCGCGACCCTCGGCGAGCGACGCAGGAGCAACTCGCCGAGGTAATCGTCGACCTCCACATGGCCCGTATCGCCGCGGGCGACGGCGACTTCGACCGCGTCGCAGAGCACGTCGAGCGCGTGCCCACGCTCGATCCCGATCGCGCCTGCCCCGTGGGCGATCAGCGCGCGGCGGTCGAGCTCGAGCGAGTCCCAGTCGAGCCTGCGATTGGAGAGGCCGATCACGCGACGCCGGTCGGACGTGGCGAGCGCGCGGCGGCGGCGGAGCGTGGCCGCAAGCTCGGCGTGGTACTCGGTCGAGCGGCGCGGCGCGGCCACGACGAACGGTCGCGCGGCGCGATCGAGCTGGAAGCCGAGGCGCTCCGCGAGCCGGTGATCCTCCGGCCGCGGCGCCTCGTCCGCCGAGATCCGCGACAGGGCGTTCCGCGCGGCCGCCTCCTCCGCCGACGCCGACGCGTGCGACGCGACCTCCACGTATGCCTCGGAGTAGATCCGCGACACGCGATCGACGTACTCGAACAACAGGTCCGCGCTCTCGAGCAGCGCCGGCCGCTCGTCGTCGGTCGCCGCCTCGAGCAGCGCCCGCCACGCGAACCTGGCGCCGGCGCGGAAGTTCGCGGGCACGACGTCGGCCGGGGTCCCCTCGGAGGCGCGGGCGCGCGCGTGTTCGCGGAACACGTTGAGCTCGGCCTCGGTCGGCGGCCGGCTCTCGATCAGCCAGCGATTGACCAGCTCGAGATTCCACCGGACCCAGGCGCGAACCGACTCCCGGGGAGGGCGGAGCCGCTGGAACTCGGGGCGCTCCCAGAACGTGTCGAGCACGCGGTCGGCGAACTCGTCCATGTCGGTGCGCTCGACGATCCGCCGGATGACTTCCCCGCGAGCGACGACCTGCATCGCGCAAGTATCGCTACCCGAGTGTGCAGATGCACAGTCCGAGCCGATGAGAATCGTGCTCCGTCACGTTGCGCGGGATCGCCGGGTTATGCAGCATGGCGGGCGATGGGCAGGGTTCGGGTTTGGATCGCCGGCGTAGTGCTGGGCGCGTTCGCCCTGCCCGTCGCCCCTGCCGCGGCGGCGCCCCCGACCGCGTTCAACCCCGTTGTCGAGGCGCAGAACTTCTCGATCACCCAACAGCGCCAGGCGGTCTACGACACGCCCGAGTACCAGGCCGAGCTGTCGGCCGACAGCCTCCAGAGCACGATCGACGGGCAGGTGGCGGCGGCGGCGGATCCCGAGCGCAACTTCACGACCGACCTCTGCTGGAACCACGGCAACGGCTGTGCCGGCGACATCCGCCTGAACGGCTGGGGCGCGAACGGCTACGGGATCGTCAGGCCGGTGCTGTTCACCGCGCGCGACGGCGCGACGCTCTCGGGGCACGTGTGGGCGACCGTTGCCGGACCCGCGAAGCGGCCCGGCGTTGTGATCACGAATGGCTCAGTGCAGGCCGACGAGCAGATGTACTGGTACGCCGCGCAGACGCTCGCGAAGGCCGGCTACGTGGTGCTCACGTTCGATCCCCAGGGGCAGGGGATGAGCGACACGTTCGGCGCGGGCGCGGATCGCAACGAGGGCTTCCCCGCGCAGAGCGACGGGCGGCCCTTCTACGACGGCACCGCGGACGCGATCGACTTCTTCCTCTCGACGCCGGCGCACCCGTACGAGCCCGTCAGGAGCTGCAGCACGGGGACGAGCCACACCGACAAGCAGAACCGTCGCGTGAAGGAGGGACTCGACGCCGCGTACAACCCGTTCTGGCAGCTGCTCAGTCCCTCCGAGCTCGGGATCGCAGGGCACTCCTACGGCGCGGCCGGGGTGTCCTACATCGGCCAGTGGGACCCGCGCGTGAAGGCGATCGTCGCGTGGGACGACCTCGGCGGCCCGGGCCCGAACGACGCGCCGGTCCCCGGCGCGGCTCCCGGTGCGCCGTCGCAGACGATCGGTGAGCAGGGGTGCCCGGCGGATCCGGCGGCCCGCACGACGGCGCCGCTGCACGCCCCCGCGCTCGGGATGTCGGCCGACTACGGCCTGCCGCCGGCGCCGAACACCCAGCTGCCGAACCCCGACGGGAAGTCGACGTGGTCGGTGAACTACTCGAAGGCCGGCGTCGACACCGGCGAGATCATCGTCCGCGGCGGGTCGCACCTGGACTTCAGCTTCATCCCGAACCAGGCGTTCGGGGCATCGCTCCGCGGCCCGGACATGATCGACTGGTACACGATCGCCTGGTTCGACAGATACGTCAAACACTCGCCTTCAGCGGACCGCGAGCTGCTGACGACGCGCTGGCTGCACGACGCGACCGAGGCCTCGGTCGACCCGAATCACGACGGCAACGCGTTCTCGTTCTACTACTACTCGCGGCTCGACTTGCACCTGTCCGGCGGGCAGAAGGTCGACTGCGAGGACCTGCGCGACGGCTGCTCGGCGCTCTCGTCCGACGACAGGTGGCCGGGGACCTACTCGTACGTGTCGATCGACACCTCGCCGGACGCGGTCACCGGGCCGGGCGCGCCGCTGCGGGCCTCGAGCCGGCTGACGGCGTGCAGCGCCGGCTCCGGGACGCGGGTGGCCGTCCCGCGGTTCCGTGGCCGGCCGGTCGTGCGCGTCGTCGTTTTTGTGGACCGCCGACGGGCGTCGGTGTTCCGGGGGCGGTCGCTGCGGTCGGTGCAGATCCCGGGGTTCGCGGGCGGCGCCAGGTACCGCGTCGCGCTGTGGGAGTACGCGCGGGGCCGCGGCCGGCGTGTCGTGCTCGCGCGGCGGCTGACGCGGATGGTCTGGGGCTGCGCCCACCGCCGCTGACGGACTTTGGCGTTTTGGTTGACGCATGGTCAACCAAATCGCCATCGTCTTGGCCGAGGGCCG
Source organism: Solirubrobacteraceae bacterium (assembly GCA_036490875.1). Taxonomy (GTDB): domain Bacteria; phylum Actinomycetota; class Thermoleophilia; order Solirubrobacterales; family Solirubrobacteraceae; genus Palsa-465. Next base: position 75,554 of record DASXDA010000104.1, on the reverse strand, counting down.
CGCGCCCTCGAGGCTGAGACGCCCCGCCCCTGTGCATCCGCACGGCCTGGCCGTCACACACCGTTCACAGTGACGTTGCTCGAGCGGGCGCACTCGCTAGGGTGTAGCCCCGTGAAGTGGGGGCTCCGCATTTCAATCGTTGCTGGCGTGCTCGCGCTGGCGGGCGCCGCCTCGGCGAGCGCCGCGCCGCTCCAGGTGACCTGGATGCCCGGCTTCAAGGCCCCCGGCACTCCGGCCAAGTACAACCGCGTCGGCGTCATCAAGGTCGGCTCCGCGAAGGCCAAGAACGTGCTCGTGCTCGAGCCCGGGACGTCCGCGGCGGGGGCGTATTTCGTGCCGCTCGCGAAGTGGATCGCGTCGGCCGCGAAGGGGTGGCAGGTGTGGTCGGTCGTGCGCCGCGAGACCCTGCTCCAGGACGAGTCGGTGCTGAACCTCGCCAAGCAGGGCAAGGCCACACCCACGAAGGTCTTCAACTACTACCTCGGCTACCTGACCAACGCGAGCGTCAAGCAGCACTTCAAGGGGATCTCCGACTCGTCGGTCGAGTACGCCAAGGCGTGGGGCATGAACGTCGTCGTCCAGGACCTCCACCGTGTGATCGCCGCCGCCCACAAGCTCGGCGGCAAGGTCGTGCTCGGCGGTCACTCGCTCGGCGGCGCGGTCGTGACCGCCTACGCGACCTGGAACTTCGGCGGCCAGCCCGGCGCAAAGGGGCTCGCGGGCCTTATCTTCGACGACGGCGGCAGCTTCCCGGCGGAGAGCGCAGCGGACGCGCAGGCGGCGCTCACCGCGCTGAACGACCCGAAGGCGACACCGTGGCTCGCATTCGGCGGGATCGCGGCTCCGTTCGCCGGCCTGTTCAACGCCACCGGCGCTCTCGGCGTGCTCCAGGATCCGAACTCGCCGTCGCTCGGGCAGCAGTTCCCGCTCCTCCCCTCCTACCTGAAGCCGCCCGTGAAGGTGACTAACGAGGGCCAGTACGGGTTCGCGCTCAACGCCGCGACCTCCCCGGCTAGCCTGCTCGCCGCGCAGGCCCACCTCGGCAAGGGCCTCTCCTCGAAGACGATCAACGGCTACCACACGTGGGACGGCTCGGGCGCGCTGACCCCGATCACCCGCTTCGCCCAGATGTTCGCCGGAGCCGGGATCCTCAACATCGACGGCACCGAGTGGTACTTCCCGCAGCGGCTGACCGACGACACGCGCGCGATCGGCAACGGCATCGCGAATCCCGCCCAGAAGGTGCTGAACGTCAACTCGACGATGGGCCGCCGGCTGCCGCATAAGCTCCTGATGTACGCATTCGGGACGATCCTCGGCAAGCAGGCCGTGCTGGACGACGCGAAGGCGCTGGCCAAGCAGTCGGGCATCTCGATGCGGAACCTGACGCTGGTCAACCGCGACACGACCTACTCGCACAACGACCCGAACGGCGCCTATCCGAAGAACGCGTTCTTCTCGGCGCTGATCCCGTTCCTGAGCAAGGCCGCGGCGTCGTAGGCCGCGTTCAGGCCTCGAGCACGACCGCGAGCCCCTGCCCGACGCCGATGCACAGCGCGGCGACGCCGTAGCCGCCGCCGTGGCGCTTCAGCTCGTGGGCGAGGCTGCCCAGCACTCTCACGCCCGATGCGCCGAGCGGATGACCGAGCGCGATCGCGCCGCCGTTTGGGTTGACCCGCTCCGGGTCCAGACCCTTCCACTCGCCGATGTCCGCCAGGCACTGCGAGGCGAACGCCTCGTTCAGCTCGACCACCGCGACGTCCTCCCAGCCAATCCCGGCGCGCCGCAGGGCCGTGTTGGCCGCCTCGACGGGCGCGATCCCGAAAACGTCGGGGTCGACCGCGTGCACGCCGCGGGACACGATTCGCGCAAGCGGCTCGCGGCCGATCGCGTCGGCGCCGGCCTCGTCCGCGAGCAGCGCCGCACCCGCCCCGTCGTTCAGCGGCGAGGAGTTGCCGGCGGTGACGGTGCCGTCCTCCGCGAACGCCGGCTTCAGCTTCGCGAGCTTCTCGAGCGTCGTGTCGGGGCGGATGTTCTCGTCGCGCTCGAGCTCGGTGCCGGGCACTGGGACCACCCAGCCCCCGTAGAACCCGTCCTCCCACGCAGCCTGCGCTCGCTGGTGGCTGCGGAGCGCGAACTCGTCCTGAGCCTCTCGCGTGACTGAGTAGAGCCCGGCGAGCTTCTCGGCGCTCGCCCCGAGCGAGATCGTCCACTGCTCGGGCATCTTCGCGTTGACCATCCGCCACCCGAGAGTCGTAGACCACAGCTGCTGGTGGTCGCGGGGGAACGGCCGCTCGGTCTTCAGTAACACCCACGGCGCCCGGCTCATCGACTCGACCCCGCCGACGAGCATGATCGAGGCGTCGCCCGTCTCGATCGCGCGGCTCGCCTGCACCGCCGCCTCGAGGCTCGACGCGCACAGCCGGTTGATCGCCGCGCCGGGCACGCTCGTCGGCAGGCCGTTCAGCAGCCAGGCCATCCGTGCGACGTTGCGGTTGTCCTCGCCGGCCTGGTTGGCGTCCCCGAACAGGACGTCGTCGACGCGTGCCGGATCGAGCCCGGGAGAGCGATCGAGCAGCGCGCGAACGACGTGCGCGCCGAGGTCGTCCGGCCGCACCGCGGCCAACCCTCCGGCGTAGCGGCCGAAGGGACTTCTGACCGCATCGATAACGTACGCGTCGCTCATTTGACGGCCATGGACTGTATTCAGGGACGAGCAAGGACGCGCGAAGGTGGGTAGCGAGGACCCCGCGCGGGAGCTCAAGGCGCAGCTTCAAGCCACGCCACCGAAGGGGGTCGCGGCGCTGTCCGACGACGAACTCAGCGATCTCACCGAGGCGATTCGCGATGCCCGACACCGCCAGGCCGCGGAGCTCCAGGTGGCGGGCGAGAAAGCGTTCGGGCACATCCCGCGGCTGCTGCGCGGCCCGATCCGGAAGGTGATGGGAGCAGCCCGATGACTCGCGCGCGGTCCGAAAAAGCGAGGCCGGATGCCGAGCGGGCGGCAAGCGCGAGCCAGGAGCTGCGAAGCCGAGCCGAGGTGGCGAAGCTGGCGCGGTTGCTCGGTCGGGACCCGGGCGAGCTCGAGTACCTGGAACAGGTGGCGCCCGACGATCTCGCGACCCTCCGCGAGCAGACGACCGAGATGCTGTTCGCGGCGCACGACGCGACGTTCAAGCGGCTTGCCACCTCCAGCAAGCTGCTGCCCACCGGACTCGTCTCGATGCTCGCCCAGCACGCATTCGGTCCGGTGCTCTCAGCGCGGATCGCGGGCCTGCTCGATCCGCGCCGCGCGGTCGACATCGCCGCGAAGCTGCCCGTTGACTTCTTGGCCGACATCGCGGTCGAGCTCGACCCACGCCGCGCGAGCGACGTGATCGCCGGAATGCCACCCGAGCACGTGCTGAAGGTCACGCGCGTACTCGTGGCGCGGGGCGAGTACGTGACGATGGGCCGTTTCGTCGGGCACCTCGGCGACGGCGCGCGGGACGCGGCGATCACCGATCTGGACGACGCGACGCTCCTGCGTACGGCGTTCGTGCTGGAGGATCGCGACCGGATCGACGCGCTCGCCGAGCTCGTGGGCGAGGACCGGATCGCGTCGCTCGCCGAGGTGGCCGAGCGCGAGCAGCTGTGGCCGGAGGCGCTCGACCTGCTGACGAACCTTGACCACAAGCGCGTCGCCGACGGGCTCGGCCGGATGGACCCGGAGGACCGCGAGCTGGTCGAGCTCCGCGCCCGGGAGCAGGGCGTCGAGCTGCCGACAGTCGCCGCCTAGCCTGTCGCCGCCTCGAGGTCGGCGCGCGCGGCGACCCCGATCAGCTCTCCCTCGGGGGTCGTGACGATCGCCCAGCGAAAGCCGCGCTTCCCGAGCTCGGCGGCGATCGCGACCGCGGGCAAGTGTGGCCGGAACGTCTTCGGCCCTGGCTCCATCACCTCGTCGGCGCGGAGCCGCGGGTCGCAGTCGAGCATGCTCGAGCGCAGCCGGCCGAGCAACACGCCCCCACCCGAGAGCACCAGCCCGAACGGATACGGAGACGACTCGATCCTTCGTCCGACGCCGCCGACCTCGTCATCGAGCGCGCAGGTGACGACGTCGTCGCGCGCGGAGTCGCCGACCTTGGGCACCTTCGCCTTCGTTCCCTCGATCGGCCCACGATGCGCGAGCCAGTCGAGCTTCCCAAGCGTGTAGTCGTAGACGTGCTCGAAGCCGAGCGTTTCGAGCCGACACGCGGCTCGTGAACTGAGGTCTCAGAGCGAGTCCCAGCAGTAGTAGATGACCGGCCGGCCCGGGTCGAGCGCCTTCGCGCTCTCCGCGTCCAGCTCCCTCAGCGGGAGGCTGATCGCGCCCAGGATGTGGGCCTTCTCGTAGTCCTCCGTCGGGAGCGCCTCGACCACCTGCGCCCCCGCCGAAATCAGGCGCTCGGTCTCGCCTCGGTCGATCGACGTGGCCATCGATCAGTGATTGTGACGGCCACGGCGCCCGTTCCTGAAGGCATACGGGTCGAGCGGCGGCTCGGCGCCGACCTGCGGCGCCCCGGCCTGCGCCAGGCCGATCGCGCTCGCGTACGCCGCGTAGTCGATGACGAACGTGCTCGGATCGACGCCGGGCTGGAACAACTGGGCGCACACCGCCGGCGGGATGCGCGCCGGATCGGCGACGTCCTCGTGCGTAAGCGCGTCGACCGCGAGCGCGTAGGCCACCGGGTCGTAGGTGCCCATCGCCAGATGCTCGGAGAGGTCGGCTGGGCAGATCTGCTGGACCGCGACGTTCTCGATCTTGCCGGCGCCGGTGTGAAGCGCTGAGCTCCCTGAGGCGTCGAGGTTCGGCACCACCACCTCATCGGTGTGACTGAAGATCAGCGTGTAGTCGATCCCGGCGAACGTCTCCGCGTAGCTGTTGAGCGCCGCGATGAAATGGGCGGTCGAGGCCTGCTGCCACTCGGCTGCCGAGCAGAGGCCGTGGCAGATCGCGTCGGCGTCGAGCGTGCCGTGATTCGAGGGGTCGATTGCGACCAGATCGTGGACCAGCGCGCGCGTGTCGGGCCAGAACCGGAGCGCCCAACGCGGCAGCATCCCGCCCTGGCTGTAGCCGAGCACGTCGACCCGGCGACCGGAGCTACGCGCGATCGTCCGGAGCGCGTAGACGACATACTCGCCGGCGATCTGGATGTCGCCGGTCGCGTGGTCGGGCAGCGTCACCGCGCAGTAGGGCCAGTGCATCGCCGAGAGCGCCCGCTCGTAGTTCCAGGAGTAGTTCGGGCCCGGATCGAGGTCGGTGCCCGGGACCAGCAGGATCGGATTGCGCACAGCGCGGGCGACTGCAGCGGTGCAGCTCAGGGCCGCCCGGAGCCGGCTCGCCGGCACGCTCAGCCGGGGACCGGGGCGGTCGAGCGGCGCGTAGGGCCCGTCGCTCGCCGCGGCCGCCGCGCCGGGTGCAAGCAACGCGCCGATCACGGCGGCCAGCACGACCACTCCCTGCCTCACCCGCATCCCGCTCAGTCTACGTTCGGGCTCGACACCGGACGCCGATTCTGCAAAGCTACAGCGCTGTAGTTTTGTTCCCAAGCCTCCGGGAGGTGCCTAGTGACCACAGTCGCCGAGACTCCGCCTGCGGTCGAGCCGCGCGCGTCTTCGCTGATCGGGACGGCGGCGCCGTCCGAGGCCGGGCCGATCGCGCCCGAGGAGCTCGCGGGGCTGCCCGCGCCGCCGGCGGTCCCGTGGCCACGGACCGCACAGATTCTGTGGTTCGGCCAGCTCCAGTGGCAGTTCGTCCATCACTACCGCGACAAGCTCGGCGAGGTGTTCCGCGTCAACGCGTACGTCCGCGGACACACGTCGGTCACCTCCCACCCCGACCACATCCGTTCGCTATTCAAGGCCCCGCCCGACAAGGTGCCGACGATCGCCTCGGAGTCGCCGCTCCGTCCCGTGCTCGGCTCGGGTTCGGTGCTGACCTCGAACGGCCCGCGGCATTTGCGCCAGCGCAAGCTGCTATTGCCGCCGTTCCACGGTGAGGCGATCGAGCGCTACCAGCGGATGATCGCCGAGGCCGCCGAGCGCGAGATCGACCGGTGGCCGGTCGGCCGGCCGTTCGGGCTCGCGCCACGGATGCAGGCGATCACGCTCGACGTGATCATGGGCGGGATCTTCGGGATCGAGGGCGTGCCGCGGCCCGGGACGGTCGAGCACGCGCTGCGGCTCGCGATCCGCGAGCTCCTGCGCTCCTCGACCCTGCCGGGGGCAAAAGTGGCCGAGCTGATGAACATCGGCCACGACGAGCCGTTCGGTTTGACCAAGCTCGGGCTGCTCGTCCCCGACCGCTGCCTCTACGCGATCATCGCCAAGCGCCGCCGCGCCGAGGATCTCGACGAGCGGACGGACATCCTGTCGCTGATCATGCGCGCCCGCACCGAGGACGGCGAGGCGCTGTCGGACGGCGAGCTGCGCGACGAGCTGATGACGCTGGTGCTCGCCGGACACGAGACGACGGCCAACCAGCTCGCGTGGGCGTGGGAGCGGCTCGTCCGCTGGCCGGACGCGCATGCGCGGCTGGTCGAGTCGGTTCGCTCCGGGTCCGAGGACGCCGACCAGGTGGTCGAGGCGACGATCACCGAGGCGATGCGCGTGCGGCCGGTGATCCCGATGACCGGCCGCCGCGTCGCGGTGCCGTGGCGGCTGGGCGAGTATGCGATCCCCGCCGACAGCGCGGTCGGGATCAGCATCCTGCTGCTGCATCACCGGGAGGATCTGTATCCCCAGCCGCGGGCGTTCAAGCCGGAGCGGTGGCTCGGAGCGAAGCAGCAGGATGACCCGGGCGATGGCCGAAAAGGCGAGGCCGGACGCCGCGCGGCCATCAAGCCCGGGACCTACGAATGGATCCCGTTCGGCGGCGGCACGCGCCGGTGCCTCGGCGCGGCGCTCGCGATGGCCGAGCAACGGGTCGTGCTCGAGACGATGGCCCGCAGGCTCGACCTGCACGTGACCAGCGCCAAGCCGGAGCGCCCCAAGAACCGCAACGTGACGATGATCCCGGCGCGCGGCGGACGGGTCGTGATCCGCTCGCGGGCTAACTGAGCGTTCCGGCCTCGACCCGCACGCGGTGGACCGCGTTGGTCGCGTAGCCGCGGACGTTGGCCGGGGGCGCCTCGGGCTGGAATCCGCCTTCGCGGTCGACCGCGCGGCAGGCGAGCTCGTGCGACCCAGTCCCGACCTTCAGGTCGAGGCCCCACTGGACGCGCGCGTGGGTCCCCCGCCGGGGACCTAACGCCGCCCGCCTCCAGGGGCCGTCGTCGACCCGGACCAGGACCCGCTCGACGCCACCTGCTCCGCCCCACGCGATCCCGCGCACCGTCACCTCGCCGGCGGCGAGACGGTCGCCGTCGGTCGGGCTCGTGATCAGAGTGTTGATCGGGAGCTCGTACATCCTCTTGCCAGGCCCCGGCTCGCCTTCGGTCCGCAGCCGGTAGTCGTGCGCCTGGAACACGCCGTCGAACTCCTCGCGCGTGAACCACACCCGAGTCAGCCACTTGACCGAGTCGGTGGCGTACCAACCGGGAACGATGACCCGCACGGGGCCGCCGCGCTCGACCGCGATCGGCTCCCCGTTCATCTCGTAGGCGAGCACCACGTCGCGATCGAGCGCCTTGTTGGTCGGGAGGCTGCGCGCGAAGTGGTGGGTCCCCGGGAACGCCTCGAACGGTCCCGAATCGGCGCCCTCCAGCACCACCTCCCGCGCCCATTCGGGAACCCCCGACGCCCGCAGCAGCGGGCCGAGGCTCGTCCCCGTCCAGCGAGCTTCGCCGATCGCGCCGCACGCCCACGGGACGCCCGGCGGCACCGGGTCCAGCTCGACGCGCCGGTGGCCGGCGCACTCGAGCACCACGCGCAGGCTCCGCGGCGGCAGCGCCCGCAGCCGCTCTAGGTCCAGCAGGAGCCGCTGGGCGTGGCCGTCGATCTCGAGCGTCCACGTCTCGGGGCTGACCGCCGGGACCGGAAAGTGGTCCCGGACGAAGTGCTGCTCGGTCGGGATCTCCGGCTGCTCGAGCGCCGCCATCGGGGTCGGCCGCCAGCTGAACTCGCTGGCGACCGAGCCGCGATCGCTCATGCCGCCTCCTCGACCAGCGGCAGGCCGAGGTCCGCGAGCTGCGCAACGCCGCCCCTGACCCGGGCGGCGCTGCCATAGCCGCGACGGCGAAGCAGGCTCGCCGCGAGCGCCGCCCGCGCGCCCGTGGCGCACGCCACCGCGATCGGCCGATCATCCGGAAGCGAGAGCCCCCGTCCGGAACCCAGCTCGGACAGCGGCAGGCTGCTCGACCCAGCAATGTGTCCGGTGCTCCACTCCGACGGGTCGCGGACGTCGATCAGACTCAGCTGACCGGATCGCACCGCCGAGGCCACGAGCTCGGGGGCGAGCGCGGTACCGGTGCTGACCGGCAGCCCCGCCTCCTCCCACGACGCCGGGTCGGTAACCGATAGTCCTGCCAGGTTCCAGATCCCCGCCGCCCGCAGCAGCTCGGCGACCTCGAGGCCACCGCGCCGCGAGGGCGCCACAAGCACGACCAGCTCCTCCGGGGCCGCCGCCCATCCGGCCCGCACGCCGATTCCCTGGCCGCGCACCGGCAGGTTCACCGAGCCCGATAGGTGGCCGGCGTCGAAGCTGTCCGGGTCGCGGATGTCGATCACGCACAGCTGCTCGAGGCCGATGCACGCCAGGCAGCCGGCGTCGAGCTCGCGGAGCGGACCGGGCTCCTCGGCGCCGCGGCGGTTGAGCTCGACGACGTGCTTGGTCCGCGGCGGCCGAGCTGGGATACATCGGCCGATCTCGGTAACGAACTGACGGGCGTCGGCGTAGCCGAACATCGGGTTGCCGCGGCGCTCGTCTCCAATCGTCGAGCTTGTCTGATCCGACGCGCTGCGGCTCGCGCACAGCGAGCCGCCGACGTGCGCCGGCCACAGCTCGACCTCATCGCCGAGCCGGCCGAATCGGCGGAGCGTCGCCCACAGCGCCGCGGCGCCGGCGTCGAGGGCAACCGCGAGATCGGGCCGAGCGACGTCACCGACCAGCAGTGAGTCGCCGGAGAGCAGCAGCAGCGGCTCGCCATCCCGGATCACGAGATAGGCGAGGTGCTCGGGCCGGTGCCCCGGCGCGGCGAGCGCAAGGAGCTCGACCGCACCGACGCGAACGCTGCCCCCCGCCCTGATCCCGGCCGCCTCCGGATCCCCCGGATCGACCGGCACGTGGACGGTCGCCTCGGTGGCCGCGGCGAGCCGGCGCCGCCCCGACACGTGGTCCGCATGGGTGTGGGTCTCGAGCACGTGCCGGATCTGGGCCCCCGCCTGTCGAGCGGCCGACAGGTAGTCCTCGATCTCCCACTTCGGATCGATCACCGCGGCGTGACCCTGATCCGCGATCAGGTACGACGCGCACCCGAGGTCCGGGTGAAGTATCTGACGAAACTGCATGAGCGTCCCCCCGCCAAGTCGAGAAACTCAATTGATTTAGTAGAGTATACGTCCTGTACCGATCCGGACGCTCCGATCCAGGGGGCACCGGGTCTACCGCAGGCGGATCCCGACGCCCCGATCCAGGGGGCAGCGGGTCCGCCGCATCCACAGTCCAATCAAGGCAAGGGGAATAGAGAATGAGGCAACGACGACGTCGTCCTCGCGCGGCCTGGCTGCTCGGCCCGGTTGTCGCGTTGGCACTGGCGGCGGCGGGAGTCGGAGCAGGCACCGCGTTCGGGAGTGGAGGAGGCATCCTCGACCAGGCTCCCGGCGGTAAGACCTCGACCGATCCGAGCAGTCAGCTCGGATCGCTTCCGGTCGATCCGCAGTGGCTTGCGAACACGCTCCAGCGCGCCAGCACCACCACCTCGGTCAAGAACAACCTGGCGCCGGACGCGATCACGCTCCGCAACAAGGCCGACGCGCAGTGGGAAGCGGCGGAGGCGAAGTGGAGGGCCCACAAGGGCCCAGAGCCGAACCCGCTGGCCAAGCAGGAGTACCTGGTCGTCTGGTCGGGCAAGCAGAACGGCGCAGACGTCTACGGCAAGGAGCTCGGCGAGCTGGTCACCAACGCAACGATCAACCCCGAGGGTCTGTCGCAGTTCCTCTCACCGCAGTTCCTCCCGGGCCTGGACGGCTTTCAGGTCGTCGACGGCAGGAAGCTGAACATCGACGGCACCCCGAACCTCGACTACGGACACGTCGTCAACTTCGTCCAGCTGCCGCTGCCCTGGGGCGTCGAGACCGAGGCTCACCACATGCAGTACGAGTGGCACGACGGCCAGCCGATCATCGCCGGCGGCCTGTTCAATGACACCGCGTTCGTGCTGTCCGTCAAGGACATCCCGAACATGACGCTCCAGAACATCATCCCGCCGCAGGCACACCTCGGCGGGTCGATCCCGGACGCGTTCGACGAGGTCGGCAACACCGGCACGTACATCGGCACCTGGATGGGAGGACCCGCGGCCAACTACGGCGGTTCCCCCGGCGAGGTGCTGAGCTTCACCCCGGACAAGACCAAGGGCCTCGTGCAGGCCTCCGAGACTTCAGCCGGAAGCATCGGCGGAGTCGAGAGCGGCAACGCCGGCGGCGTGCCGGAGCCGTGCACGATCCGTGAGGGCGAGCCGCTCGAGACGTGCGCTAATCCGCACGGGATCCAGATCCGCCAGGACGTGGACCGGATGGTCACCGCCGACTACGCCGAGCCGCGGGAGATCGTGCTCGACCCCGTCAAGACCGTCGATCAGTACGCGTTCCGGCCGACGGTGCGGGTCTGGGACACGACGAACCCGGTTCACCCGAAGCTCGTCTCGGTCGCGCACATGCCCCAGGGGCCGCAGAACCCGGTCAACCAGGGCCACGGGCAGATCGGGATCATGGAGGACGCGAAGACGTGGCCGGACGCCACCCGGTACAAGGGCGGCCTTCAGTCGAAGGGGTTCTTCTCCGAGTCGATGTGCGGCGGCGGGATCTTCTTCGCACCCGATGTGACGAAGCTGAAGGGCGACTCTTCGTCGCAGTGGAAGGAGGTCTTCAACGACGCGATCCCGGAGGTCAACGCGACCGGCGGCCAGTTCCAGGATGAGCCGGGCGGTTGCGACGGCGGCTCCTGGGTGCAGGTCGCGCCAAACAACCGGCTGCTGTTCCACACGATCATCGGCCGCGCGCCGACCTCGGACAACTACTACGACCAGGGCGAGCTGAAGCTCGTCTACGACGTCGACATCTCGAAGCTGATCAAGGACGCTCAGTCCGGCAAGGTCATCTGCGACCTGTCGAACGGGATCCACACGGACGGCTATGACCTCACCGGGATGCAGGCACTGCAACAGCTCGAGCAGGGCAAGCAGATTGCCGACTGCCCGAAGCTGATCTCGACGCTGGTGGTCAACGACCCGACGACGGGCGGTCCCCACTGGGCGGCGCTCGACGATTCCTCGATCGACCAGAACGGGGTGCCGTACCGGCTCGCGTTCTCGGATTACTTCGTGTCGAGGTCCGGCGTCGACGGCGACCACATCATGTACGACGTCAACGTCTCGCCGACCGGCAAGCTCAGCTACGACAACTCGTTCAGGGACGAGAACACGAGCAGTCTGGGCGTCGACTTCAACCGGCGAGACTGGCCAGGGTCACCCGACGCGGGCTTCTACAAGCCACACTCGATGTTGTGGGTGTGCCCGCCCGGGATCTGCCCGCTGACGCCGCAGATCACCCCACGCGGGGCGAACGCCTCGAAGGCGAAGGCGAAGCGGAAGCAGAGCAAGCGGCTCGTGCACGGCAAGCGAGCCAGATCCAAGCGGCGGGCATAACCGATGCTCCGCCGAGCCGCCCTCGTGGCGGCCGTCGCCCTCGGCGCCATGTGCGCCGGGGCGGCGGTCGCCGCCGCACATCCCCTGCTCGTGACCTCGGCCCCCGCGCCGGGGTCGATCGTCCCCGGCTCGCCGTCGACCGTCGCGCTCGCGTTCTCCGAGGGCGCGGTCCCGCGCGGCTCGTCTTTGAGCGTGAGCGGCCCCCACGGCGGAGTCACGCTCGGAAGCGTCGGGTCAAGCGACGCCGGCAAGCAGCTCGCCGCGAACTTGCGCGGAAAGCTCGCGCCGGCCGTCTACCACGTGCACTGGGTGGCGCTCGGCCAGGACGGCCACACGGTCAGCGGCACCTTCGCCTTCGGCGTCGCCGAGGCCAACGGCGCCCCGCCCCCGGGCGCCGCCGCGGGCCTCGGCGGGGCGAGCACCGCCGGTCGCGGGGGCGGCGGCTCCTCTCCGGGCATCCTCTCAACGGCGGCGCTGTGGGCGGGCGTGCTCGCCGGGGCCGTGTTGTGGGGTGGGCTGCTGCTGGTCGTGACCCTGCGCCGGCGGCAGGTCGGCGGCGGCGAGCGCACCGAGCGACGGCTGGCGCTCGTGGGTCGAAGCGCGCTGGCGGTGGCTCTGCTGGCCGCGGTCTGCGGCGTGTTGACAGAGGCCGACGCCGGCGCCGGGGGCGGACTCGATTTCGGGCTTCTTACCGCCTCGGGCAGCGGCATCTCGGCGCTGGTGCGGTTGGCGGTCGCCGCTCTCGGCGCGGTGGCGGTTGCGGTTGCCGCCCGGCGGCTGGGTCCGCGAGCGGCGGTGCTCGCGCAGGGTGCGACCGGGTTTGGGCTGCTCGTGACCTACGGTCTCAGCGGCCACGTGATGGCCCAGGGGAGCGTCCCCGCGGCGCTCGACATGGTCGTCCACCTGGTGGCCGCCGGCACCTGGGCCGGAGGGCTGCTGACGCTGGCGATAGCGGCCCGCCTCGACCGCGTCGCCCTTGGTGCCGCCGCGCGCGCGTTCGCGCCGGTTGCGATCTCGGCCGTTGGCGTCTCGGCGGTGACGGGGGCGATCATCGCGATCCGCGAGGTCAATCAGTGGTACTTCCTGTGGTGGTCGGGCTACGGGCGCCTCGTGATCGTCAAGGTCGCGGTCGTCGCGGCGGCGGTCACGTTCGGGGCGCTGATGGCTCGGCGTCCCGGGCGGAGACTGCTGGTGGCGGAGACCGGGCTGGTGGCGGCGGTGATCGCCGCCGGCGGCATCCTCGGGGGCCTCGCTCAGGGGCGCGGTCAGCCGCTTCCGGCGCAGCGCGGTGACCTGCTCCCCGGCCCGACGCTGACCAACGCGCTGCTCCCCGCTGGGCCGGCACCGGTGACCCTGGCCCCCGCGCGCGCGGGGATGAACACGCTCGTCGTCGTGCCCCCGGCGCACGCGCGCTCGGTGCTCGTCCGGTTGGTGTGCGGATGCGACTCGCGACCGGTGATCTCGCAACTGCACCCCGATCCGGGCTCCGACGGCGCGTTCTCGGCGAGGATCCCGGTGCCCACCTCGGGTGCCTGGAACGGCTACCTGTCGGTCGACGGCGCGCGTGCACCGTCGCCGGTGTCCCTTCCCGTCGGCGTGACTGGAGCGCCGGGCGCGCCGGTCCGCAACGTGCTCGCTGTCGCCGACCTCAGCGGCCCCGGCGCACGGCGCTGCACGAGCTTCCTGGTCGGCGCCGAGCTCGCGATCGGGCGGATGAACGGCGCGGGTGGCGTCGACGGGGGCGACAAGCTCGCGCTCGAGGCGTTCGACGACGGCGGGTCCCCTGAGCGGGCCGCGGCGGTCGCGAGCACGGCGCTTCGAACCGGCAGCTCGGGCGGGCCGGTCGCGCTGCTTCCGTGCGGCGCCGGCTCCGAGCCCGCGGTCGCGCGGGCCGCCCATGCGGGCGTGCCGGCGATCGCGGGGGACCCGGCCACCGCTCCCGTTCGGGGGAATCGCGTGTTCCGCGTCGCCGGCGACCCGTATGCAGACGGCCTCGCACTCGGGCAGTCGATCGGCGGCGAGGTCCTCCCCGTGTCGACCGCAGCCGCGCGGAACGTGCTCGCGGTGATCCCGAGCGACGCCCAGGGGCAGCGGCGGCTGGGGGGACTGCGAGCGGCGCTTGCTGCCTCGAGACGATCCGTCCGGTTGCAGCTGCTGCCGGAGGGGGCGGTGACGAGTGCTGGCCCCGCGCAGCTGCTGCACCTGCTCGACCGCCGGACGACGATCGCGATGGTGCTCGACGGCACCGACGCGGGGTCCCCGGCGCTCGCCGCCGCGATGTCGCGGCTGCCGGCCCGTGACCAGGTGTTCGAGCCCGCGCCGGTGTTCGCGTCGGACAGGCTGCTGAGCGAGCGGTTCATCGAGCAGTCGGGCGATGCCGGACGGGTGGGTGTCGTGCAGGGAACCAGCAGCGTCGCGGTCGACTCCCGCGACGGGCTGACTCTGTCGCAGGCGCTACCGGCGCTGTTCCCCGGCGAGAGCGCGTCGCTCGAGGGTCTCCGCGGCTACGTGACCGGGCTCGCGCTCGACTACGGGCTGCGGGACGGGACCGCGCCCGGTGCGATCGACGCGCGGCTGCGCCGCCCAACGCCGTTCACCGACGCGATCGCCGAGCCGTGGCGCTCGGATGCGACCGCCGCTGGGGCGCCGCGGTTCGGTCTGCTCGAGGCGACGTTCCTGACCACGACGCTGCTCCCGGTCTCCTCGGGCGGCGAGGCGTACACGGGTCAGTACTTCCCGTCGGGCGCGTGGGAGCGGCCGGTGACGACGCTGTTCGGCTTGCCCAACCAGCAGCGGGTGCCGCCGCTGGGATGACGGTCGTCACCGGCCCTTGAGCGCGGGCGCGTAGGGCTCCAGCCGCTGATAGCCGCCGGCCCGGTAGGGCTGGTCGTCGGCGGCGTCGCCCGGGCCCGTGTAGCTGTTGCCCGGTGGCGTGCCGCCGACCTTTGTACCGGTCAGCGTCGCCGGGTCGAACATCACGAAGAACCGGGCCCAGTCGCCCTTCGCGTCGCCGTGGCTGCCGAGGTCGGCGGTGTTCGCGAACCACGCGGCGATCGTCCGGCCGCGCGGCCCGAGGTACTGCGCGACCGGGACCGCGTCGGCGAGCGCCGGTGCGAGCAACCGCAGGCCGGTCGCCGCGGGGCGGTCGAGCGCCTTCAGCTCGGCGAGCGCGGGGAGCACGGTGGTGCGGATCGCCCCGGCCGAACTCAGAACCTGCTCGAGCCCGGAGACCGTCGCGGGCAGCGCCCGCAACGCACTCGTCAGCGACGGCGCCGCGGACTCCAGCTCGCCGGCCAGAGGGGTCGCCTGGGCGATCAGCGCCTTGGAGCGGGTGAGCGTCGCGCGCCCCGTGGCGAGCAGTCCCGGGAGCTGCTCGATCACCCGCTCCAGCGAGGAGCGCTGAACCGCGAGCGCGGCGACAGTGGTCCTCGCATCGCCCGTCAACGCGCCGAGCTCGGTGGCCCGACCCGACAGCGCGTCGAGTACGACCCGTCCGTTCGAGACGAGCCCCGAGAGCTGTGAGCGCTGACCCCGGAGCTCAGCCAGAACGCTCCCGACCCGAGTCGAGCTCTGCGCCACCGCCGCGACGGTGCCGTTCAGATCCTGGGCGGCGCGGGGTGCGCTGAGTCCGCGCCCGAGCGCGAGCAGCGCCGAGCGCAGGTCGGCCCGCCCCGGGGCGTCGAGGAAGCCGAGCGCGTCGTCGATCTCGACGGTGCTGCGGCTGGCGACGGCGCCGGTCCGCAGGCGCGCCGGGGCCTGGCCCGGATCGAGGTCGACGAACGGCTCGCCGAGCGGCGTCTTGAAGCCGACCGCGGCGCTCGCGTCGGCGTGTAGTTGGGGCGTTGCGGAGGACAGCGCGAGCGTCACCCGCGTGCTCCCGGCCGCGCGCACCTGGATCGCGCTGACGGTCCCCACCTTCACCCCATGCACGAGCACGTCGGCCTGCGCCGGCAGCCCCTCGGCGTTGGCGAACACCGCGTTGACGGTTCGCGCCCGCGCGCCTGGCGACGGCAGCGCGCCGAGCCGGATCATGAGGAACGCGAGCAGCGCCAGCGATACCGCGAAGAACGCGGTCACGGCGACGACCGTTCGGGGCGGGAGACGGGTATTCACCGAACCGACCTCGGCAGCCCCGGGATGAGGTAACGGACCAGGCAGGCCACCATGCCGCCGTGCAGGCAGGAGAGCGTCAGCGCCTCGGCCGCCTTCGACGCGAGCGCCGCCTTCTGCGCCGGCCCCGCCGACGGCGCGCCGAAGTCCGCCGGGTTGAACTGCTCGAAGGAGCCGAGGCCGCGGAGGATCGGGCCGTTCGCGTCGTCGGTCGAGAGCACGCCGCTGAACCGCTCCCCGAGCTGCGCGATCCCCGCTCGGCGGGAATTGACGGCGGAGACGATCGGCTCGACGCGCGCGATCGCGGGCGTCAGCGCCCGCGCGGTCGGCGCGAGCGCGCCGAGCATTCCGGCCGCACCGTGGAGTGCGGTGCCGCTGTTGGTCGCGAACGAGCGCGCGGCCGTCACGAGCTCGTTGAACGCCGGGGTGGAGCGCTGCACCGCCTGCAGTGCTTTGGGGAGCGCGGCGGCGGTCGAGCCGAGCCCCGCGAGCGTTGGCACCAGCGGCGTCGCGAGCGTCCGGATCGCTCCGAGCGCGCCGTTCACCGACGCGAGCGTGGACGGAAGCTCGCGGACGCTCGACTCGATCGCCGACTCGTGCGTGGCGGTCGTCGCGAGCGTCGTCGCCCCCGACCGCAGCGCCCCCGCAAGCGATGCGTCGTGGCGCTCGGCCGCCGCGCCCAGCTTCGCCAGCGACCCGACCAGCTCGGTCAGCAGCACCCGCCTGTGGGCGACCGCGGCGGCGACGCGGCTCGCCGGATCGAGCAGCCCGTGCAGCCGCGCGACCGCGTCCTGGAGCGCGCCGCTGCGACCGCGGGTGCCACGCGCGAGCTGGTCGAGGACGATCTCGAGCTGGGTGCGCGTGTCGGCGTCGAGCACGGCGGTGATCTGGTCGAGCGTCGTCGTCGGGCTGGTGCGGGCGGCGGGGACTCGCGCCCCCGGCACCGCGTCGGGCGCCGCGGGCGACCCGGGCGAGATGTCGATCGTCATGTCCTCGAGCGCCGAGCGTGGCTCGACCTGAGCGCTCGCATCGCTGCGCACGACGCCGCGTGCGGACGGGCTCATCCGCATCGTCACGAGCGCGAGGCCGCGCTCGACGCGGACCGCGGTGACGATCCCGGAGGGGACGCCCGCGACCAGCACCGGCGTGCGTTCGCCGCCGTGGATCCCGCCGACGTCGGAGAACGTCGCCTGGAGCGTCCAATCTCCGCCGCCGGTGAATGGCAGCCGCACGCCCTCGGAGGCGAGCAGCACCGCGGCGAACAGCAGCGCGCCGACGATCTGCGCGGCGATCGCCGCGCGCCCCAGCCGTGGGACGGGACCCGCGAGCCGGCGGCTCACGGCGTGCACCCCCCTGCCCCTTCGGCCGCTTTCGCGACCGCCGGAGAGACCTTCTCGAGTAGCGTGCACGGCGGCAGGGGCTGGCCGGCGCCGGTCAGGAACCGCAGCCCGAAGCGCATGAAGTGCCCCTGCCCGTCGACCCCGAACGGCCTCGAAGCGCCGCCGCCGCCCGCGAACAGCCCGAGGAACGCGAGGTATGCGGGGTCGCCTAGGTCGGTCTTCTGCTCGAGCGCGCCGAGCAGCGTGTCGTTGAATATCGCGAGCGTCGGGTCGAGCGCCCGGATCGCGGCGAGCGCGGGCCCGGCACCGCGCCGCGCGCCGGTGATGGCGCGCTGCGCGTCGGCGAGTAACGGCAGCCAGGCACGGAGCACGGGCACCGCGGAGCGCAGCAGCGGCCTGACCTGGGCGATCGCCGGCGCGAGCATGCGCGCTCCGGGCTCGAGCCGAGGAACGAGCGCGGAGAGCTGCCCGAGGATCGACGATGCCGCCCCGGCTCCGCTGCTCAGTTCCCGCACCGTCGCCGGAAGCGCGGCGAGCGTCTGTCCGAGCGGCTGGACCCCGGTCGTGTCGAGTGCGGCGAACGTGCCCGACGCCCCGTCGACGCTCCGCGCCAGCGACGGCGACTGGCTCGCGACCGTCGAAGCGACGCCCGCGAACGACCGCACGGCGCCTGCGAGCGCCGCCTGTCCCGGCCCGCGAGCGGCCGCGGCGTCGAGCGCTGCGTCGCGCAGGAGCGGTGGCGCGGCGGTCAGCGTGTCGCGCAGCTGCGCGGGCGCGTTCGAGCCGCCGAGCGCCCCGAGCGTGTGAGCGATCGCCTGGACGTTGCCGCGCGTCCGGCCGTCGAGGACCGACAGCGTGTCGTCGAGCGGGACGTACGTCGAGGTCCGCGCGACCCCGATCACCCGATCTCCGAGCGCGGGCGCGGCGGGCGAGCCGAGCGTCAGCTGCACGTACGCGGTCCCCTCGAACAGCAGCCGCGGCCGCAGCGCGATCGTCGCATCGCGATGGACGACGCCCGCCGACGGGTCGACGGTCATCGTCAGCCGCGCGACCGACCCTTCCCGGTCGATCCGGGCGACCTTGCCGACGGGGACGCCCGCGACGCGGACGTCGGCGCCGATCGGCGCGAGCCCGCCGGCGTCGGCCACGTCGGCGCGCACCGTGTCGGTCGTGGCGAACGGGTTCGGGCGCTGCCACAGCAACACGACCGCGGCGAGCAGCCCGGCGAGCACGAGCACGCCGAGCAGCCGCCGCCGGGCCAATGCGCCGCGATGGCTCACGGGCACGACTTGCGCTCCTTGCTCGCGGCGCCGGGCGCCGGGTACGGGTCCCGGGCCTTCGCGCACGTGAACACCATCGAGAACCGCACCGCCCGGTGGCCGGCGCCGGTTCCGAAGCCGTAGGTGAAGTTGCCCCAGCGCGTGAAGCCGAGCGGCGCCTCGAGCAGCTCGGTGCGGTAGGGGATCAGCACATTGGCCATCGTCGCCACCGACGCCGAGATCGGCTCGAGCCCGGAGGCGGGCCCGATCAGCTGCGAGAGCGCCGGGGTGAGCGCCGAGAACGCGGGCCGCGCCGCGCCCGCGACCGCGGCGAGCTCGCTGATGGCCGGCCCCTCGCGCTCGAGCGCACGGATGCCGGGGAGCGCGGCGGTGACCGCGCCGACCGACGGCTCGAGCGCGTCGGTCGCGGACTCGAGGCGCGCGAGCAGCGCGTCGGCGCCGGGCAGCACCGCGGCGCTCGCGCGCTCCGCGCCGGGGCCCTGGTCGATCGTGGCCGCGAGCGGGCGGGCGGCGGCGCTCGTCGCCCGGAGCGTCTTCCGACTGTCCGACACGATCTCCGCGAGCGTCCCCGATCCTGGGGGAGCGAGCGCGCCGGCGACGGTGCCCGCTCCGGCGATCGCGCCGGACAGCGCTCCGGGCTGCGGGGTTGCCGCGCGCAGGACGGCAGTCGCGCCCGCCAGCAACGCCGGGGCGCGGTCGATCGCATCTCCCGCGGCGGCGCCGCGGCCCGCGACCCCCGCTCCGGCGGCGGTCAGCGTCTGCGCGAGCGCCCGGCGTGCGTCGCCGTCGAACCCCGCGACCACGTCCGTCAGCTGGACCCCGGCGCCGGCGCGCACGGGCGAGCCGGACGGCAGCGCGTGGCCCCGCGCGCCCGGGAGCAGGTCCACGTAGACCGCGCCCGCGAGTCCGCGGGGGCGGATCCGAGCCCCCGCGCCGCGGCCGATCCAGTAGCCGGAGTCGAGCGACAGCGTCGCGACCGCCCGGTCGTTCGTGGCTCGGGCGAGCGCGACCGACTGGACCTGGCCCGCGCGCTCGCCGCCGATCCGCACCTCGTCGCCGGGGTGCAGCAGCGGCGCCCCGGCCGGAAGCGACAGCCTCACGAGGTACGGGCTCGACCACGGCAGGCCGTTGATCGCGATTGTGGAGAGCCACGCCGCGGCCGCGACGGCGGCGATCACGGCCGTGCCGAGCAGCAACTGACGACGCGATGCTCTGCGGGCGCGCCTCATCGGTGGAGAAGGAACCCGAGCAGCCGACGGGCCTGGGCGGATTGCGGTGGAGGCTGCTTAGCCAGATTCGCGAGCGCGCGGTCAAGGCAGCCGGGAGCGACGGGCACGCCGAACGCCTCGCAGCTGAACACGGCCGCCCCGCGCCAATACGCACGGCGGGGATCGGCGAACGGATCAAAGGGCTGCTTGCCGGACTCGTCGGCCTGGTCGGGGAAGTCGACAAAGAAGCCCTCGGCGATCCCGGGGGCCGCCGCGTCGAGCTCGGACATCAGCGCGGCGATCGACGGCGCCTGCGAGCGAAGCTTCGGGAACGACGCCGACAGCTCCTGGAGCCCGGGGGCGCCGGCAGCGAGCGCCGACCCGGCCCCGGCGAGCGCGGCGCCGAACGTCGGCGCGGCGCCGCGCGCGCGGTCGACGAGCCCCGGCAGCTGTCGGACGGCGGCGGCGAGCACCCCGGTCGCCGGCTCGAGCCGGCTCGAAAGGCCGGTCGCGGCGCCCGCAGTCGCCGACAGCCGCCCCGCCGTGCCCCTCACCTGCGCGAGGGTTGCCGGCAGCGCGCTCAGTCCCTGCCCGAGCGGCGTCGTCTCGCCCGCAGTCGCGCTCGCCGTCCGCGCGAGGTCGTCGAGCACCGGGCCGACGTCGGAGCTGCGGTCGCCGAGCTGGGTCACCACTCGCTGGGCGCTCGGGATCAGGCGGGCGAGCGAGCCGTTCTGGGCGTCGAGCTCGTCGAGCACGCCGCCCGCTGCCTCGAGCGCGGGACGCAGCGCGACCGTCGCCCGCGCGAGCGCCCCGCCGCGCCGGTCGAGCGCGAGACCGCTCTCGAGAACCAGCGTCTGGAGGCCGTCGCGGACGTTCGGCGCGAACGCGTCAAGCAGCTCGTCGAGTCGGGGCTCGTCGACCGTCCGCCCCGCGGGGATAGCCCCGCGCAGCGGCGCGCGGTCACTCCCCGGCGAGAGGGACAGGTAGTTGTCGCCGAGCAGGTCCGCCGCCTGGATCGCCGCGACTGCGTCGCCGCGCGGCGCGGCGGCGCGGTCGGAGAGCTGGAAGCGGACCAGCGCGTGGCCGTCGCGCGAGAGACCGATCGAGGTGACCCGGCCGACGACCGCCCCGTCATCGCGGACGTCGTTGCCGGCCACCAGCCCGCGCGCGTTGGTGAACTCGGCGCTCCACGTGCGCCCTCCCGGGTCGCCGGCGACGGCCCGGTAGACGAGCGCGGCAGCGCCGACCGCGGCCGCGCCGACCGCGATCACGAGCACCGCCACGAGCGTGTTCTGCCTCATCGCTTCCCGCTCCCGACGAAGCTCTTCGAGTAGTCGTTCCACGGCTGGCCCTCGAGCGAGCCCGGCACCCGCAGGTACGGCGGCGCCAGCTGTCCAGGACCGTTCGAGTCGGGCGGGAGCGTGTTCGTGGGCGCCGGCGGCAGCACGATCCCGACCCGCGCACCGTGGCCGCCCGAATCGTAGTTCGAGGTGAAATCGGCCCAGTTGGCGAAGAACGAGAACGCGTCGGGGAAGCGGACACGCAACTGGTCGAGCATCGGATCGAACCCCCGCAGCACGGGCGCGAGTACCGCGAGCATCGGGCCGGCGGCGCGGAGCAGCGGCGTCATCGCGCGCGCCGCGGCCGGAGCCGCCCCGGCGACGCGGGCGGCGCGCTCGAGCGCCGGCCGCGCCGTCAGCAGCGCGCCACGCAGCTCCTCGGCGCTCGCGGGAAGCTCGTCGATCGCCGGCTTCGCGGTGCTCAGCAGCCGCCCGGTCGGAGCGATCAGCGTCCGCGCGCGCCGGAGCGTCGTGGTCGCGGCGCCGATCCCCGAGGGCAGCCCGCGCAGGCCGGCATCGAGCGCGCTCGCTCGCTCGGCGATTGCGTGGAGCAGGCTCGCGCCGCGATCGACCGCAGCCGACAGTGACGGCGAGCGGCGGGTGAGCGTCGAGGCGATCGTGGCGCTGCTGGTCACGGCCAGCGACAGCGAGCCGCCGTCGCTGCCGACGTCGCCGGCGAGCCCACCGATCTCGTCGAGGGCCGCCTGGCTCTCTCGGAGCGTCGCTTCGAGCGCCGGTCCCTGGCCCGCCAGCGTCGTCCGCAACCCGCCGAGCAACTGCTTGAGTGAGCTTTCGGTAGCGGGATCGAACGCGCTCATCGCCTGGTCGACCTGGACCGGGCTGGTCGTCTGCGAGCGGGGGATGAACGAGCTCGGCGGTCCCTGCACGATCGACACGTAGCTGTTCCACTCGCCGCTCAGGGACGCGAGCCGCACGCCCGCGCGTGCGGCCGAGACGCCGTCGTCGATCGACAGCCGCACGCGCGGCCAGCCGTCGGGTCCGAGCCACACTCCGGCGACCTCGCCCACCGGCGCACCGGCAAGCCGGACCGGCGCGCCGGTGACCAGACCGCGGACGTCCGTGAACTCGGCGGTGACGGCGTGTCGATTCGGCCCGCGAGTGAGCGTCAGCACAGCGACCAGGGCCGCGACCACACCGAGCGCGGCGAGCGCCAGCCGCCTGGTCGGGCGCGCTCTCATCCGATCGGGATCCTCGGGTTGGCGCCCCAGAAGATCAGCGTGCCCGCCATCGAGATCAGGGTCACGCCGACGATGCTGATCGCCATCGAGCGCGCGGTCGCCGTGCCGACCTCGACCGGTCCCCGAGCGCGCAGCCCGTAACCCTGATGCAGTGCGACGACGATCACGAACGCGCTGATCGTCAGCCCTTTCGCGAGCGAGTAGAGCAGGTCGTCGCTTCCCTGGAAGGTGAGGAAGAACAGCTTCCAGGTGCCGGGCGAGACATCACCGAACCGACCGAGCGACATCAGCCCGGCGGCCGCGTAGCCCGAGGCGATCGCGAGCAGGTACGCGAACGGCAGCGTGATCGCGCACGCTACGAACCGCGTTCCGCCGAGGTAGGCGAGCGAGTGCAGCCCCATCCCGTCGAGCTGGTCGATCTCCTCGGCGACCCTCATCGCCGACAGCTCGGCCACCATCGCGCAGCCGATCTTCGCCGCGACGATGTACCCGAACACGAACGGGATCACCTCCCGCAGCGTGCACCAGGCCGAAAAGCCGCCGGCGACGGGCGACGCGCCGAACGCGCGGGCCAGCGCGCTCGACTCGAGGCCGCAGGACCCGCCGGCGAAGAACGCGAGCGCGACGATCACGAGCGTCGAGCTGGTGACCACGATCGCCGCCTGCCGGAGCGCCTCGCCGCCGTAATGGCGGACGTCCGGGAGCGATCTCAACAGGCGCGCCGTGAACCGCGCGATTGCGCCCGCCGTGTCGAAGATCCCACTCGGATCGGGCGGCGGATCGTTGCGCCGCTTGCGCGTGGCGAGCGTCGTCACTTGAACACCCCCACCTGCGGGAACGACGCCAGGAACCACTGCGTGTAGATCAGGTTCACGACGAAGATCGCGACCAGGCAGCCGACGACGGCGCGGTTGACCGCGCGTCCGACGCCCACCGCGCCGCCGCTCGCGGTCAGCCCCCGGTAGGCACAGATCACACCGATCAGCCCGCCGAACACCGCGCACTTGACGAGGCTCGCGATCACGTCGACGGGCGTCGTGTTCGCGAAGAACGAGGCGAAGAACGCACCGCTGGTACCGCCGAGCACGAGCGTCGTAGCCAGATAGCCGCCGAGCACGCCGCACACGAGCGCGAGCAGGTCGAGTCCCATCATCGTCAGCACCAGCGCCAGCACCCGCGGCGCGACGAGCTCGGTGACGGGATCGACCCCGAGCACCGACAAGGCGTCGAGCTCGCCGCGCACGCCCCGCGTCGCGAGCTCTGCGGTGAACATCGTTCCGACGACCCCCGCGACCACGGTCGCGGTCACGTAGGTCCCGAACTCGCGGACGATCGCGACGACCATGAAGCCGCCGGAGCGGTCGATCGACCCGAACGTCACGAGGAAGTTGCCGGCCTGCAGGCCGGGGCCGGCGAACCCCCACGCCGCGATCGACAGCATCGAAGCCGGGAGCGCCGCCTTCAGGATCGCCGCGGTCTGCCTGACGAGCTCGCGCAGGCGCCCGCGGGTCGGCCTCGCCATCGCGCTCGCGCACGCTCCCGCGAGCTGCGCCATAGCACCGAGATCGCGGACGCGGCTGCCGAGGCCGCCGACCGCGCGAACGCGGGCAAGCGCGGCCGGATCCACCGTCGCCGGTGAATCCCCGTACGCGTCGCCGGGGTGCCCCTGCCAGAGCATATGGCAGTAAGTCTATTGTTTTAGTACGGTAGTTCGCGTGTCTGCGGTGAGAACGCTGTTCTCGTTCCCGAATCCGGTCAACGAGAAGGCGGCGAGGTTCGTCGCCGGCGTGGTGCTGGCGACGGTGATCGCGGTCCTCGCGACGGGCTGGTACTGGCTGCTGATCCCGCTCGCGTACGGGTTTTGGGCACGGGCTCTGACCGGGCCGACGCTGAGCCCGCTGGGCTGGGCCGCGCAGAACCTGATCGCTCCGCGCCTCGGCCCCAAGCGCCCGGTGCCGGGACCCCCGAAGCGATTCGCGCAGGCGATCGGCGCGGCGATGTCGACGATCGCCCTGGTGCTCGCGTTCGCGGTCTCGCACCAGGCCGCCGACGGAGTGCTGATCGCGTTCCTGCCGGCGGCGGCGCTCGAGTCGATCTTCGGCTACTGCCTGGGTTGCAAGGCGTTCTCGCTGCTGATGCGGGCTGGGGTCGTGCCCGAGTCGGCGTGCGAGGAGTGCGCGGACATCAGCGCCCGGCTACGGACCGCGACCCACTAGGCATAGCCGCTGCGACGGAAGTAGATGAACAGGGCGATGCACGAGATCACCAGCGAGCCGACTCCGAACACGAGGAACACCCACAGCGGGTGGGTGTGATTCGTGAGCCAGGCGAAGTTCATCCCGAAGAACCCGGTGATGAACGTCAGCGGCAGGAAGATCGTGGCGATGATCGTGAGCTGCTTGGTCGTCTCGTTCTGACTGACGCTGAGGACCGCTAGGTTCGCCTCGAGCGCGCCGGTCAGCAGGTCGCGGTCGGCGGCGATCTCCTCGTGCACCCGCTGCATGTGGTCGTAGACGTCGCGGAAGTACTCGATGATCTCGCCCTGTACGCGCGGGTCCCCGCCGCGCTCGATCACTCCGAGCGGCAAGAGCAGCGGATGCACCGCGCGGTGAAACTCGATCACCTCCCGCCGCAGGAAGTAGATCCGCTCCGTCGGGTCGTCGGGAGCACTGAACACGTGGAACTCGACATCCTCGATGTCGGCTCCGAGCCTCGCGGCGACCGGCTCGTAGTCGTCGACGACCTTGTCGAGCACGGCCCACATGACCGAGACCGGGCCGGCGCGCAGCAGGATCGCGTTCGCCTCGAGCCGCTTGCGGGCCGAGCGGAGCTCGCTCGCTCGTCCGTACCGGAGCGTGATCGCGAAGTTCTCGCCGATGAAGGCGTGGATCTCCCCGAAATCGAGCTCGCCCTCCCGATCGTGGTAGTCCGCGGTCCGGACGACGAAGAAGATGTGGCCCGGGTAGTCCTCGATCTTCGCCCGCTGATGTCGTACGCGGGCGTCTTCGAGCGCGAGCTCGTCGAGCGGGAAGTGCTGCTCCAGGTCACGAAGCTCGGCGTCGGTCGGGTCGTGCAGGCCGAGCCACACGAACCCGTCGCCTCGCTCTGCGCGCTCGGCAGCCTCGTCGATCCCGAGCGGTCCGTCGTGCTGACGCACGCCTCGCACGTAGTGTGCGCCGTCGACGATCATCGTGCCCCCGGGTTCTGCGTCCGGGCGCGCGATCCTTCCGATCGCGGTGCGCCCGTCGCCGTGAGGGCGATCGTCGTCGCTCTACGCGGCCGGCGTCGCCTGCACCGCGCGCACCGCCTCCGCCACGTCGAGCACGGTGAAATCGCCCTCCGCCCACATGCCGAAGAACGCGTGCCTCGCGATCGCCCACCGATCGCCGCGCCGCCGCAGCTCGGTCTCGAAGCGGCCCGCCCCGTGGAACTGCCGCTCGCCGCGCGTGAACAGCGCGTCGACGTAGGAGCTGATCTTCGCCATGTCCTGCTCGGCTTCGAGCACGAGGATGTTCGTGATGCGGTGCATGCTCGCGTCGAGCCCGAGGTGGAGCGCCTCCGCCCACGCCTCGACCTGCCCCGTCCCGCGGAGCACCCCGAACGGCTCGCCGTAGTCGCAGTAGCAGTCCTCGGTGAACTGGCTCGCGAACTCGGCCCAGTCGCGACCGTCGACGGCCAACGCGTAGCGCGCCATCGCAGCCGCCACTCCGGGCTCGTCGGCCGTCGAGCACCAGCTCACCGGACCGCCTCCGCGAACTCTCCAGACCCGCAATGAACTGGTCGGGGCTCGTCCAATCGTTGCGGGGCACGTCGAAGAGGTGGCACGTGGCGTCGTCGTTGCGCAGCGCGAGGTGGGTTCCGCCCGCCGCCTCCCACGCCTCCGCCTCGGCACGCAGCGCGTCCGGGCCGAGCGTGCCGTCGACCACCATCTCGATCGGGAAGCCGTCGACCGGGCGGCCGTGCACGGCGAGCCGCTCGTGGATCTCCGCGAGCTGGGCCCGCGCGAGCGCCCCCCCACATCGGGACAATGAAGCCGTCGCCGAGACGAGCGGCTCGGTCGAACACGGCGGTCACGCCGCCGCCGAACCAGATCTCCGGGGGCGCCGACGGGAGCGGGTTTACGCTGACCCGCTCGAGGTCGTGGTAAGTGCCCTTGAACGTCACGCCCCGCGGCCGGCTGAACAGCTCACGGAGCACCGCGACCTGCTCCTCGAGCCGGGCGGCCCGCTCGCTCCAGGACACGCCGAGCGCCCGGTACTCGACCCAGTTCCAGCCGGTGCCGATCCCCATCCGGAACCGGTTCCCGGAAAGGAGCTGGAGCTCCGCCGCCTGCTTGGCGACGAGCGCTGTCTGCCGCTGGGGCAGGACGAGGATCGACGTAGACAGGCCGATTCGATCCGTCGCCGCGGCCAGGAAGGCGAGCGTGACGAGCGGCTCGTGGAACGCGTTGTCCTCGGTGTAGAGCGGCGGCAGAGCCGGGTCGCGATCGGCGTGCTCGGCCCCGAGCACGTGGTCGAACGTCTCGATCCACGCGTAGCCGAGGTCCTCGGCTGCCTGGGCGAAGTCGCGCAGGACGATCGGGTCGTTGCCGACCCCGTCGCACGGGATCACCGCGCCGAGTTGGAGCGCCGTCAAGAGCCCCCACCCCCGTTGCTGTTGACGATGCCCTTGTCGCCCTCTTCGACGTAGTTGGTGTACATGCGCCGGCTGACGCGCCACCCCTCGGGGGTCCGCACGAGCTCGTCGTCGTACTGGCCCCAGCAGGTGTACATCTTGCGCGACAGCTCGCGGGCGCCCTGGTGGACCGCGTAGAAGTGGACGTGGCCGCTGGCGGTGTCGCCGTCCGTGTCGATGCGGAAGTTCAGGACGTTGTGGTGGGTTGGCCCGCAGCATGAGCCGCGCCCCATCACGTCGTGCAGGTACTCGACGAGCGGCGCGAGCCCCTCCTGCACGATGCCGTTGGTGTTGCGGTAGTCACCGACGCAGTCCGCGGTGAACACCTCCGACAGCGCGTCGTAGTCCTTGGCGTCGATCACGTCGCAGTACCGCAGATAGACCCGTTTGATGAGACGCTCGTCCTCAAGCGCGCGCAGCACGTCGTCCACAACCTGCCCTCCGGTCGCCTAGGTTGCGCGCGATGCTATGTCCGGCCCGGCCGCGCCCGCGACTAATTCCACCGGTTTGGGGGACCCCTTTTTGGGGGGCGGTGCGGGAAGCGCCAAGTTGTTTTGCAACCGCTGGCCGCGCGGGGTCTGTTGGTTGTGATTACGTCCGCCTGGGGTGAGAGACGTAACGGATCCCGGAATTTTTCTGATCCGCGAGACACTGCAGGTCGGCGGGCTCCTCGAGCTGTCGCTGGTTGGTGAGCTCGACCTGGCGACGGCTCCAGCGCTCGAGCGACGGCTGAATGAGCTTCGGACCGAGCAGAGGGCGGTACGGCTCGATCTCTCCCGCGTGGAGTTCATCGATAGCAGCGGGCTCCGAGTCCTGCTGGCCGCATGGCAGCGAGGCCGGCAGACGGGATGTGGCTTCGAGATCGATGCTGATCTCGCACCCCAGGCGGCACACCTGTTCAAGCTCACCGGGACCGAACACATAGTCGCCGGACGGGATCCGGATCCGGCTCAAGAGGTTCGCGGGGCTATCTCGTGATCCGGCGACTTGATCAATTTCATCGGGATGTGCGAGTCGAGCTTGTCGACTCCGGGCACGTCGCCGAGCCTCGTTGAGATGAAGGTCTCAAAGCTCTCCAGGCTCTCGGTCGCAACCCTGATCAGGTAGTCGGGCAACCCGAACATCCGCCGGACCTCGATTACCTCACTGAGCGCGGCGACTCCGGCCTCGAACGCTTCGAACGTCGCCCGGTCTTTGCGGGTGAGATCGACGAACACGAGCACCTCGAATCCGCGGCCGATCGCCTTGGGATTGATCCGGGCGGTGTAGCCGAGGATCACGCCGTCCGCCTCCAACCGCTTGACCCGCCGCAGGCACGGGGCCGGCGTGAGGCCGACCCGGTCAGCCAGCTCGACGTTCGACAGGCGCCCGTCTCGCTGCAGCTCGGCAATGATCAGGCGGTCAATCGCGTCCATGCTTGGTAATGATTGCGCAACCGTCGGCCTTCTGCGCGATATTTGCTATCGCGTGGCCCGCCTGCCGCCGTAATCTCGACGTGTTAGCGCCACGATCCCAACACGGCCTCGGGCCGGCCCCGGGGCGATCACGAGCGAGCCCCTGCCGGAGCGCGGGGCGATCATCCGTGCTGCAGCCGGGATCGGGCTCTACGCGGGGTTGCTCGGCATCACCTTCGGCGCGGTCGCTGTCGCCGCGGGGCTGAGCGTGATCGAGGCGGTCGCGATGAGTGCCGTGATGTTCACCGGGGCGTCGCAGTTCGCCCTGGTCGGCGTCATCGCCGCCGGCGGATCGCCGCTCGCCGGGATCTCGGCGGCGCTGCTCCTGGGGCTGCGCAACGCGTTCTACGGCGTGCCGCTCAGCCGTCTCCTTCGCCCGCGCGGCCTGCGCCGCCTGCCGACCGCGCAGTTCGTGATCGACGAGACGACCGCGATGGCTCTCGGCCAGCGATCACAGCCCGCGGGACGGTTCGCGTTCTGGGTGACCGGAGTCACGCTGTATGTGCTGTGGACGAGCGGGACGCTCGTCGGAGCGCTGCTCGGCACCGGAATCGACGCCTCGGCGCTCGGACTCGACGCTGCCGCGCCGGCGATCTTCCTCGCGCTGCTGTGGCCACAGCTCTCGCACGGCCAGGGCCCGGCGGTCGCGCTCGGCGCCGCCGCTGTCGCGCTTGTGCTGATTCCACTCGCCCCGGCCGGCGTGCCGATCATCGCGGCGGCGGGCGTCGCCGTGTTCGCAGGGCTCGCGCCGTCGCGCCGGCGCGACGAAGAGGAGGACCGATGACGACCCTGACCGCCACGATCATCGCAGCGTCGCTCGGGTGCTACGCACTGAAGCTCGCCGGCCTTTCGCTCCCCGCGTCGGTGCTCAACCATCCCCGTGTGCAACGCACCGCCGGGCTGTTGCCCGTTGCGATGCTGAGCGCCCTCGTCATCACCGATCTGTTCGACAAAAACGGGCGCTACAGCGTCGACTGGCACACGCTCGCCGGGGTCGGAGCCGGAGCGATCGCGCTGCGCTTCGGCAGGTCGCTGGTGGTCGTGTTCGTGGTCGCGATCGCCACCACAGCGGTCCTGCGAGCGCTGGCCTAGGGCGATCGCACTGCCTACGTGCCCTTCCTGCTTAATGGAGGCTTAACGCCTGCTGCGTCTGGGGTGCGCGCGCGCGGGGAAGCACTGGAATGCGGGGGATCGCGCCGCAGCCAGCAAGGAGAGCTGTATGTACAACCGCACGTATGCGTTCAGCCGGGCGATCTATCGGGAGCTCGCCGGCGAGATCCTCGAGGACGCGCACCGCTCCGGGAGGTGCGCAAATCACGAACGCGTTCTGCGCGGGTGTGAAGCGGCTGTCGAGCGTTTGACGACCGACCAGCGCTATTTCGCTCGACCGGCAAGAACACTGTTCCGGGACATCCGTGCCTACTTCCCGGTGACCTCGCAGCTGCGGGTGCTGCGAGTGATCGAATACTTCCTGGGCATGGTCGAGGAGTATCTACGCAGCTTGCCGCAGAACGGATTCGACGCCAACGGAAAGCCGCTGCAGTGTCGCGCCAGCACGCGCAAGGGCACCCCGTGCCAACGGATGCCGTCGCCCCACAACGGCTACTGCCCTTCACACCAGCACCTCGCCGAGACCGAAGAGCTCTCGGCGGCCTTCGCGGCTTAGCCACCGGAGATCGAAGTTTTGCGGGCTTTTGAACCGCATTTGGGCTCGTAAATCGCACCTCGGGCCCAAAGGAACCACGCCCGTTGACGCGGGGGCGTTAAACGGTCGCGGAAGGCTCGGGCGGCACTCGCACCTCGCTCGAGGCGACGATCTGCCGCTCCGCTTCAGATGCGGCATCGAACAACCACGCCGCCCGCTTTCGCGGGGGAAACGGGGTCGCTTTGCGAATCATCACATCAACGAAGTTCTGGGGCGTGCCCGAAATCCCACCGGACCGCTCGGACGGAAACCGGCGCGGGCGATGTCGCACAGATCCCGTCGTACGAGTGGATGCCCCAGGCTGTCGCTGACGTGACACGCAACTCTCACACGAGGGAGCGCACGACCGCTTCGCAGCGGTCCGTCGTGCTCGTGACCGGCATGTCCGGAACCGGGAAATCGAGCGCGCTCGCCCGCCACGGACACGACACTGTCGACACCGACGAGCCGGGCTGGATCATTCAGAGCCAGACGCCCGATGGGCCCGAGCCGCTCTGGGACCTCGACCGCGACGCGGTTCGCCGCGCGCGACCGTCCGTGTCTCAGGCGGTTGGTAGCCGGAGCTCGGCCCAAACTTCGTGGCTTTCGCCGTCGAGGCGACTGCCCCAGTTGTCGGCCAGCTCATCGACAATCTTTAGACCGAGCCCGCCCAAGCCCATTGGTCGGTCCGCGAGCTTTGCCTCTGTGTGGCCCCCGGGATCGATCACGCAGAGACGAACCCGCCCGTCGCGGGTCACGCGAATTTCGAGGAGGTCCTCGGAGGTACAGGCTGAGTGCATCACCGCGTTACTCACCAGCTCGCTGGCAATCAGCATCACGTCCGGCACGATCCCCTCGAGCTCGTCGATCCTGGACAGCGCTTCGCGGACGGCGCTGGGCGCCTGCTCATCGCAGCGAACGGACATACGCAGCAGATCTACCGCCATCTAAGCCTGCTACCCCTGCGCCGTGTCTGGATTACGTGTCGACGAGAAGATTCGCGAGTTCTCAGCGATGCGTCGCGTCGCGCCAGGCGATTCGCATGGGACGGGCCGGCTCGGATATAACGCTGACATGAGCATTCGCGCTCTACTTCCAAGCGAGCGCCGACGCCGAAGGGGTGTCGACGACGCGACGAGGAGGGCGCTCGAGGGTTTCGTGTTGCCGGTCTGGATCGGCGCCGGGCTGGCTGATTGGTGGTGTCACCGCCGAACAGATATCGAGCGCACTCCCGGCGCCACAGAATCAGCGATCCATGCAGCGATGATGGCTGAGGCTGGAGTTCCGACGATGCTCGGGCTGTTCTGCGAGATCAATGCAGGCGTACTCGCGCTGACCTACGCGGCGCTAGCGGCGCACGAGCTCACGGCGATCTGGGACGTGGCGTACGCGGACGGGCGGCGTGAGGTGACGCCGACTGAGCAGCACGTGCACGGCTTCCTGGAGCGGGTGCCGTTGATGGCGAGCGTGTTGGTGACGGTCCTGCACTGGGATCAGGCCAGGAGCGTGTTCGGGCGCGGTGGTCGACCCGATTGGATAGTTCACCCGAAGCGCCGTCGGTTGAGCGTGCGGTACCGAGCGGGTGTCCTGGCCGCGGTGGACGCGCTCGTGGCTTTGCCCTATGCCGAGGAGCTGGCTCGCTGCTTGTGCGCGGGAAAGCGGATGCGGACGCGGGTGCCGGGAGTGGTGAACGAGGCGCTCGGGTAGGGAGACCTCAGTTGTCGACCTACAGGAGGATTTGCGGTGGCCAAGGATCATGGATCGAGCGTTAAGAACGACAAGCAGTACGAGGGGCTGCGGAAGAAGGGGATGAGCAAGTCTCGGGCGGCGGCGATCTCGAACTCGCCCGGCTCGTCGAGCCGCGGCGGCAACAGCGGCGGCTCGAGCCGGAGTAAGCAGAGCTCCGGGTCGGGTAGCGGAGGCAACCGCGCCCAGAAGGCAGCCGCCGGTCGTAAGGGCGGAAAGAAGTCGGGCGACTAGCTGACCGCCCAGCCGGACTGCGCACCACCTCGTTCGGCGATCAGGTCTCGGGCGGGCGGATTCCACGCACCGCGCAGCCAAGCAGCGCCCTTGCACGCTCCACAGCCTGCGGATCGATCCCGTCTCCGCCGGATCCTCGCCCACGCCCCATGCGCCGGACCTGCCGCCTTCGACCACGTGTTCGCGCCCATCTTCGCCGCGACGCCCGGCGCGCTACCGTATTCGCTTCCCGAAGAACGCCGGCATCTGGAGTGCCATCGACCGGTCTCGTCTGCCTGCTGATGCGCATTTCGACTATCGCGCCACGACTGCGACAATCATTCGGGTACAGACGACTTTATTACCGACCAGTGGATTCTCCATTCCGCCCAGCGGCAAGGGTTGTAACTGCGAGCACTTCCTGCAGTAGCTCGTGGCCGATGAAGGTGACATTGCCAATTTCAACTGGAGCAGAGGTTGCGCGGCGGGACGCCTACCGTCCGTGCGTCCCGCCGCGCGGTAGGGAGAGAAGGAGCCCCCCCTGCGGGCTCCGTCCTTGTGTCCGGCCGACCGGAAAGGCCGAGCGGCGTGACCTCTCGTGGGGTGGGCTCGTGCAGGCGCTCGAGCGCCCGGCGGAGAATTCTGGAGACCTGCATCTGAGAGACGCCAATCCGTTTGGCGATTTCGCTCTGGCTAAGGTCACCGTAGAAGCGCAGCTGTAGGACGCGACGCTCACGTTCGGAGAGCCGGCTCGCCGCAGAGGTGATCGTTAGCCTCGCGTCGATCTGCTCAAACCCGGGGTCATCCTCGCCGAGCGCATCGCAGATCGACCGCGACTCACCGTCCAGCTCGTCGTGCGGGTGTTGTAGCGACGCGGAGTGGTGAGCCGCGGCGGCCTCGAGCCCTTCGATTACCTGCTCGACCGTGATCTCCATGTACTGCGCGAGCTCGACGGCCGTCGGTGATCGCCCGAGTCGCGACCCGACCGCTTCTTCGGACGCCTGCACTCTGAGCGCCAGCTCCTGGGCGCTGCGCGGGACGTGAGCGGACCATCCGGTGTCACGGAAGTGGCGTCTCAGCTCGCCCAGGATTGTCGGTACCGCGTACGAGGAGAACGCCGCTCCGCGGTCCGGATCGAACCGGTCGAGCGCATTTAGCAGTCCGAGGCTGGCGACCTGAAGCAGATCGTCAAACGGCTCCCCACCGCGGCCGCGATAGCGAGCAGCGAGCGAGCGAGCCAAGGGCAGGTAGAGCTCGACCAGAGACTCCCGAGCGCGGGGGTCCTTGTCTCGTTGCCAGCGTTCGAACAACTCGCGGGAAACGCTGGCCCGCTCTGCCGCAGCGCTACTCATGGCCTGACCACTCCTCCGAGTTTGCGGTCACGCTCAGCCGAGGTCCCGCAGTTGGGGGATTCCGACCACTCGAAGTACCGGTCCACGCCTGCGAGTTCAAAAACCCTATGCACCGCACGCGATCCACCCATCAGGATCAGCTGGCCGCCCGAGGCCCGCAACTGTCGGTCCGCTCGCACCAACACCTCGAGCCCGCTTGAGTCGATGAACTCCAGCCCAGCCAGGTCGATGACGACCGCACCGCTGTCACGCACGACGAGATCCAGGCGCTCCTGCAGCAGCGGAACCGCTGCCAGATCCAGATCGCCCCCCAGCACCAAGATCACACCGAGCTGATGATCAATGCGGCGTACGTCGAAGCGCGCAGACGTGGGTCCAGTGCGAGTTCCGTCGTGTCGATCGAGATCCGCACTCGCCAGGCGTTGGTCCGCCGAGTCGGCGATCTGCTCCTTAGCGGTATCGCGATTCAAGCCATCGTCGGGCCAGCCCATCTGGTCACCTCCGCCACATAGACAGACAGACTTGTCTATCTATCCCAGACGAACCGGTCTGTCAAGCGCGCTAGGCGGTGGCGTTCGTAACCAACTCGGCCCAAACCCGGCTCCGGCGTACAGACCATTCCGTGGACTGTAGACCGACCGGTCTATTGCGGCTAGGATCTCGGCCGTGACAACCAGCCGCGAGGCAGCAACCAGGCCAGCCGCGCGCGATCGGATCCTCGAAACGGCGTACGAGCTCTTTGCCCGCGACGGGATCCAGGCCATCGGCGTCGACGAGATCATCCGTCGCGCGGGCGTTGCCAAGGCCACCTTCTACCACCACTTCGCCTCCAAGAACGATCTGGTACTCGCATTCCTGAACCTGCGCGAGCAGCGGTGGACGCTGGCCTGGATCGACGGCGAAGCCAGGCGCCGCGCCGCCACCCCGGAAGCGCAGCTGCTGATGATCTTCGACCTGTTCGACGAATGGTTTCATCGCGAAGACTTCGAGGCCGACTCCTTCGTAAACGTGCTCCTCGAGCTCGGCGCCACCCACCCTGCCGGCAAGGCCAGTATCGAGCACCTCGACAACGTCCGCGCGATCATCACGAAACTGGCGGAGCAAGCCGAGCTGCGCGCCACCGAGTCGTTCACCCGCTCCTGGCACATCCTCATGAAGGGCTCGATCGTGTGCGCTGCCGCAGGCGATCCCGACGCCGCCAAACGTGCCAGAGCGATGGCCAAACTGCTGATCGAGCAACACCGATAGGCATCGGCGAACCTGTCGCGCGGATCCACCCGCGGTTACACGACCGGCTTGTGGATCAGTCCGTCGGTGCGCACGGGGCCTTCCGCCCAGACTCGGGAGCGCTCGGATCGGTCCGCTCTCCAGCGGAATCGCCAGCGATCTACGACCACCGACCCCAGTCCACTGGATGGCCGCTCTCCTGGCAGCGGTCAGTGCAGAAGTTCTGCAGTTAGACCAATCGGTTTCGGGTAGGGACCAGACATGCGGCGAATTCCTGCGGGACTCTCTGACGCCCAGCGCGCGACTCTGGGCGAGTTCTTCGCCGGCCATATCACGGCTGGAGAATTCTCACGGCGAGTCTCCCGCCGAGGACAAACGTCCGAACGGCTCGTCAGGCGGCCGCTTTCTGAAGAAGACGGTTCACGCGCGCCGGCTGACGCGGCGGCGGCATCATCTGCACTCGAACCCGCAGCGCCGGCGGCGAAATCCGGACATCAGGCGCGGAAGCTCGCGTGGCTAATCCCGCTACTGGCGGCGGGGCTAGCGGGCGGTGTGATCGGAGCGCAATTGGGCTCGACTCAGGTGGCCGCCCGAGCGCGCCACGCTGACTATCACCGAGCCCTTCCCTCAGGACATCGCGTATCGCGACGACCGCGTCCCCATCGCGCGGCACCGACAGTGGTGATCGCCCAGTCCGCCCCCTTCCCCGAGTCTACGGCCGCGACGGCGTCTGCCGACACCGCAGGCAGCATGGCCAGCACGGGCACCCGGCCTCCGCGGCGAACCTCAACGTCAACCTCGACGACTAGTTCGGGCTACTCGAGCAATCCAGGCACGCGAACGCGATCGATCGGCGCGTCGAGCGCCCCGGGGACCACCTCTCCCAACACGACCTCGCGCACCGCTCCCACCAGTTCGAACCCGACCGCGGCTAGCAGCTCGACGACGAGCGCTCCGCCGACGGCGGCCACGACCACGTCAACGACGCCGTAGCCAGCGTCCGGCCGGGCCGCGATTTTGCGTCGTACAACGCCCACTGTGACGGCTCCGCTAGCGGGTCGATGATCGATACACCTCCGGGCGTGGGGCGAGAAGATAGAGCGACGTAACGAGGCGGCCGTTCGCCACGAACAGCAGCCGCCCGACAGACACGCGGACCGGGCGAAGTTCTGGCGCGACCGATGCCACGCAGCGTCCACTCGCCATCGGTGGCCGGAAAGCTAGGGTGCGCGCAAACGGGTAGTAGTCATGCATGCGGATCCCAGTTGTTGGGGTTGACGTAGAACGTGCGGGCCGCGCGAGACGCTCGCGGATGGACCACAGTCGCGCGCCACTGCTGGAGGCGCTGGCTGACTACCACCGGCAGGATCGGTATGGCTTCACGCCGCCGGCTCACCGGCAGGGCCGGGGCATCGATCCGCGTGTACGCGCCGTGATGGGGGTCGACCCGTTCCGTGACGACGTGTTGGCTAGCTCCGGGCTGGACGATCGTTCGTCATCGGGCGAGTATCTGCAGCAGGCCGAGGACCTGATGGCCGACGCGGTGGGCGCCGAGCACGCGTTCTTCTCGACCTGCGGAAGCTCGCTGTCGGTCAAGGCCGCGATGCTCGCGGTGGGAGGACATGACGGGCATCTGATCCTCGGCCGCGACGCCCACAAGTCGGTGGTGGCGGGGATGATCTTCTCGGGGCTGCAGCCGTGCTGGGTGACCCCGCGGTGGGACGCGAAGCTCCACGTCGCCCACCCGCCGTCGCCGGAAAAGATCGCGGAGGCGTGGGAGCGCTATCCGCACGCGGCCGGGGCACTGATCGTCAGCCCGACTCCCTACGGGACCTGCGCCGATATCCGCGCGATCGCCGAGATCTGCCACTCCCGCGACAAGCCATTGATCGTCGACGAGGCGTGGGGTGCACACCTGCCCTTCTGCGAGGAGCTTCCCACTTGGGCGATGGACGCCGGTGCTGATGTCTGCGTTGTCAGCGTGCACAAGATGGGCGCGGGATTCGAGCAGGGCTCGGTGTTCCACGTCCAGGGAGACCGGATCGACTTCCCGCACCTATCGGCGTGCGCCGACCTGTTGATGACAACCAGCCCGAACGTCTTGCTGTATGCGGCAATCGACGGTTGGCGGCGGCAGATGGTCGAGCACGGAAGCGAGCTCCTGCAGGGCGCGCTTCAGCGGGCTGACCGTCTGCGCTCCGAGATCGACCGGCTCGCCGGAATGCACGTGCTCAGAGACGAACTACTCGGCGCGCAGGCATCGAACGATCTCGACCGGCTGCAGGTCATGATCGACATCTCCAGTCTGGGGATCAACGGCTACCAGGCGGCCGACTGGCTACGCGAGCATGAACGGATCGACCTGCACCTCAGCGACCACGCCCGGATCGTCGCGACCATGTCGATCGCTGACGACGATTCGACAGCCGAACGGCTCATCCACGCCCTCAAACGGCTCATCGACGCCGCCGGCGATCTCCCCAGCCCGAAGCCGATCAAGATCCCGGATCCGGTCGACCTCGAGCTCGAAACGGTCAACCGCCCGCGTGACGCGTTCTTCAGCCAATTCGAGGACGTCAAAGCCACAGATGCCGTCGGGCGGATCGCCGCCGAACAGATCACCCCATACCCGCCCGGCATCCCAGTCATCCTGCCCGGCGAGCGGATAAACCGGCCGGTCGTCGAATACCTTCTCACTGCGCTCGAGTCCGGCGTGACGCTCCCGGATCCGACCGACCCCAGCCTCAAAACGATCCGAGTCATGCGGTAGCAACACTGCTACCTGCGATGTTTGCGCTCGAGCGACCGAGTCGCTGGCCCTTCGAGCACGCTGCCATCGGTGTCGAACCGCGACCCGTGGCACGGACAGTCCCAGCTGCGCTCGGCTGAGTTGAAGCGCAAGATGCACCCGAGGTGCGTGCAGCGCAGCGATACCGCGTGCACAGTGCCGCCCGCGTCGCGGTGGACGCCCGTCTTGCCGATCCCGTCGCGCACCACCTCACCGTCTCCCTTTGCGATGTTGGTCGTTGACCCGGTCGCGGCGGGTCGGAGTCGGTCGGCGACGAAATCGGTCGAGAACTTGACACCGAGCCGCGCGAGCTTCGGGATTCCGCGTGTCCCGGTGCGCGCCGGGTTGAATCTCGCCGCCCACGGGTTTTCGCGACCGGCGATGAGGTCGCTGATGATCGATGCAGCGAACGTGCCGCTGGTGAGGCCCCATTTGTGAAAGCCCGAGGCGACGTACAGCCGCGATGAGCGGGGGTGATAGCGACCGATTACCGGCAGGTGATCCCAGCTGATCGGATCCTGCGCTGACCAGCGATGAGCGACATCCGTCACGTGCCAGTGGTCACGCGCGAACCGCTCGAGGCGTTTGAAGCGCTCCGGCGATGCATCGCGAGCGCCCGCTGGGTGCCCCTCTCCGCCGGCGATCAAAAGCTCCCCGTAGGAGCGGATCGAACGGGCCGACGGCCCAGCCGAGATCGACATGCCATCAGGCAGCCGGCCGCGTACCCGGGCGGCGATGCAGTAGGAGCGCACCGGCTCCAGCCGGGCGAAGAACAGACCACGGTCGAGCAGTGGGTAGTGGGCTGCGTCGACGACCTGCCCTGCGGTGATCGTTCCGCGGCCGGTTCTCACGCGGCACGGCGCGCCGGACTCGACGCTGAGCACCCGCACGTCCTCCAGCACGACCGAGCCATCCCCGTCGACCGCCTGCGCGAGCCCTTGGACGTATCGGACCGGGTGTAGCTGAAGCTGATCGTCCAACCGGACCGCACCGTTGGTGGAAAACGGTAGGCCCGGATCCTCTACGAGCTCGACCGCGAGTCCGGCAGCGTGAGCGGCTGCTTGCTCGGCCTCGACGACCGAGCGCTGCTCGGCGTTGGGAGCGTAGGTAAACGCAGCTCTGCGCTCCAGGTTGCAGTCAATCTGCTCCTCCTCGGTCAACCTCGCGACCAATTCCACACCCGCCAGGCTCGCCTCCGCGTACGTGGCCGCACCTTCCTCACCGTGGTACCTGCGCAGAGTCCGGTAGATGGTCTGTTGCAGCGCACTCACCTTCGCCGTCGTGCAGCCCGTTACACCCGACCCGACCCGACGCGCTTCGACGACCGCGACCCGCGCGCCGTCGCGCTTCAGCATCAGCGCGGTCGTGAGCCCGGTGATCCCCGCTCCAATCACCGCCACATCCACGTCGAGCCCACGGCTCAATGGCGAGTATCTGTGCGCGTCCGGGCGCGCAAGCCACAGCGATTCATCCGCCGAGAGCGTCACACCCGGGCGCCTTACTTCTTCTTTGACCCGCGCGCTCGAGTGGAAACGGCCTTGCCAGCTTGCTTGGTCGCCTCGCCGGTGGATCGAGCAGCCGCCTTCGCACCTCTCACCACGCCGCCGGCGGCGCGCTTCGCATCACCCGCCGCCGCTGTGGCGGCGCTTCCCTGACGCGTAGCGGCTGCCTTCGTCCCCGACTTCTCAGAGCGCGCCTTCTGCTTATTACGCTCGCGCGTCGCGGCCGCCTTCTTCGCCGACGCCGAACGATCGGCCTTCGTCTGTGCCATCCGGACCTCCAGGCTCGTTGGATACCTGATCGGCCTACCCCCGCCACCACATCGACAAGCGCTCGACGCGACCTGCGTCCGAGCCGCTCGAGAGTGGGGGAGGCGCAGGTGAAGCCGACCGGTCCCGCAGCACTAGTTTCCGCATATGGGCGCTCGCAGCGACGGCATCGAAATGGACATTCCGGGTAGCACGCAGTGATGAGAATTGGCCGGGAATCCAGTCGGAGCGAGGCGTTGCATGGGGCTATGCGGGGTGCGATCGCGTCGATGGCGATGACGGGAATGCGGGCCCTGACCGTCTCGCTCGGCCTCGTCGAACAACCGCCCCCGGAGCAACTCGCCGGAGGAGAATCTCACGGGCGACAACGCGCGCTGGTCGAAGTTGCCCACTGGGGCGTCGGCGCGGCAGCCGGCGCCGCGTATGGAGCGTTACCGAAGACGTGGCGCAAACGCTCGTGGACCGGGCCCCTATATGGGTTGGCGATCTGGACCGGGTTCGAGGCCACCGCTCCGCTGCTCGGGCTGCCACACGCCAACGGAGGACGGCCTATCGAGAGGCTCGCGATCGCAGCCGACCACGCTCTCTACGGCTTCGTCCTCGACGAAACGCGGCCCGCTCCACAGGGCTGACGCGAACGCGCGGTGCTGACGCTTCGCTTCAAGCCACGGCTTCGGCGCTGCGCCTGAACATGGTCACACGCCGCGCCGAAGTGGAGGGCACACGACTCGCCGACAGCGCTCCGATCCGGAGCGCGTTCGCCCGTCCCTCAGCCTGGCTGGGCTGATTACAAGGGTCCGGGTCGGGGCAGGCCGACGAACATGAGAGTGGGCTACTTCTTATCTAGTGAGGAGTGGGGTCCGGCGGAGCTGGTGGGCAATGCCATCAAGGCGAGGGCGGCCGGTTTTGATCATCTGTGGATTTCTGATCACTATCACCCGTGGAGCGAGGAGCAGGGCCATAGTCCGTTCGTGTGGTCGGCGATCGGCGCGATCGCACGTGCTGCCGAGGGCGTGACCGTGACCACCGCCGTGACCTGCCCGACGATCCGGATCCATCCCGCGGTGATCGCGCAGGCCGCTGCCACCTCCGCGCTGCTGCTGGATGGGCGCTTTCGCCTCGGCGTCGGTAGCGGCGAGGCGCTCAACGAGCACATCCTCGGCGACCGCTGGCCCGAGGCCGACGAGCGGCTCGAGATGCTCGAGGAGGCGATCGAGGTGATCCGCACGCTCTGGCGGGGCGGGGTCCAGAGCCACCGCGGCCGGCACTACCGCGTTGAGCACGCGCGGATCTACGACCTCCCCGACCGCCCGCCGCCGATCCTCGTCTCGGGCTTCGGTCAAAAATCGCTGGAGTTGGCGGCCCGCGTCGGGGACGGGTACGTGACCGTCGGGCCCGACGAGGAGTCGGTTCGCTACTTCCGCGAGCACGCGCGCGACGGAACGCTGGTCCAGGGCGGTCTCAAGGTCTGCTGGGGCCTGGACCAGCGCGAGGCGATCCAGACGGCTCATGGGCTGTGGCGCAACGACGGGTTGCCCGGGGAGCTTGCGCAGGTGCTGCCGACGGCCGAGCACTTCCAGCAGGCCAGCGAGCTCGTGACCGAGGAGCTGATCGCCGAGCAGATCCCTTGCGGGCCGGACGTCGACCGGCACGTGGAGATGGTCGAAGCCTATGCCCGGGCGGGCTTCGACGAGCTCTACGTCCAGCAGATCGGCCCTCAGCAGGACGGTTTCTTCGAGGCATACCGCGACGAGGTCCTGCCGCGCGTCCAAGGCATCGTCGCCGCCGCCTAACCGCGCCCCGCGCCGGGGACATCCCGTGTTGCGCGCTGTTACGCGAGTGGCGTCCACCGCCGATCACCTCGGGCGCGACGTTGACAAGGTCCGGTGCGGCTTGGTCTTGCGTCCACGTCCGTCGAGGTAGTCCAGCCGTCGGCGAGCTCGCGCGTCTCGAGCTGGTCGAGGTAGTGCTCGACCTCCTCCTGCTTTGCCGAGCTGGCGAGCACGACCCTCACGAACGCGACCGGCGAGTTCAGGCTCGGCTCCGCCGGCGCCGAGTTCCCTACAGTCGGCGGATTGCGGGGCGCTGCTAGCGCCGTCAGAAATGCTCGTCAAGAACGAAAGCGGGGTCTCGCGGGGCGGCGGGACTCGCCTCCGTGGTCGTCGAATTTCCAGAAGTGAAGCGCGTTGAAGGTCGCTAGTGGCGACCGCGGACGGCTGCTGCCGTGAGCGCGACCGCGCCTGCCACCCCGGCATGAGCCGCGCCGGCCAGCACCACGCCCCGGTGCTTGGCGAGCTCGTACTGGGGGCTCGAGGCGAGGGCGATCCCGTCGAACGGCCCGTGGGCGCCGCGATCCTCGTCCACCGGCTCGAACAGGTTGTCGTGCCCGTTCGGGTCGAGGTCGCGTGCTCCCTTTGGATTGCGTTGCTGATGTGCGCCGCCCGAGACGACGGCCCAAGCTCGCGGCGTTCGCCTACGCGTTCGAGCACCTTGAGATCGCCGCTTACGAGTTGCTGCGCCGGGTGGCGCAGCGCGCCGGCGGCCAGCCGACGGCGCGGCTGGATCGCATCCTCGAGCAGGAACGCGCCGCGGCCGGGCGGATCCGATCGCTGCTGCCGCGGGCGCTCGAAGCCGCGCTGAACGAACAGAGCCTCGGGCTCGATGACCGACCGATACGCCGCCGCATCGGCGCATCGGTAAGAAAGCGAACCTCCCGCTTTTCCGGGGTCGCACGGGCGGGTAGCGACACGGCACTTTGCGTGCGCCACCCGCGGTGTCGGGGCTCGCTCCGGCGCTGGTCGACACCGCCCACGAATACCGCCACCTGTTTGACATGTACGTGCCGATCGCGGTCGGGGTTTTTGCGCTGATCGTGGTGACGGTGGTGGCGGCGGTGGTTGTCTTCGGGCGCCGCGCGCCGGACCGGGCGGCGCGCTGGCATGAGCACAACCGGCTCGAGGGCGCCTACGCGGTGATGCTCGCGCTGGTCGTGGCGCTCCTGCTCTACCTGACGTTCACGGCGGAGCATCGCGTCGACACGGTCGCCAACAGGGAGCGCCCGGCGGTGGTGGTCGACGTTACCGGCTCCAAGTGGGAGTGGACGTTCTTCTACCCGGCGTACGAGATCACGGCGCGGAGCGGGACGGTAGGGCGCCAGCCGCTGGTCGTCCCCGTCGGCGAGGCGATCCGCTTCAAGCTGCGCTCGCTCGACGTGATCCACGCGTTCTGGATCCCGGCGCTCTTCTACAAGCACGACGCGATTCCGGGCTCGACGCAGGTGATCACGCTGACGTTCTCAAAGCCGGGACTGTTCCCAGGTGCGTGCGCCGAGTTCTGCGGCCTGCGCCACTCCGACATGGTGTTCAACGCGCGCGCGGTCACGCCGGCGCAGTTCACCGCGTGGACCGCCGCCGGCGGCCGGACGAGGACCTGGTGAGCGTCGCGACCACCACAGCCGTGCGGCCGGCCCGGATCTCCGGCTGGCTCGGCGCCGCGAC
Source organism: Solirubrobacteraceae bacterium (assembly GCA_036490875.1). Classification (GTDB taxonomy): domain Bacteria; phylum Actinomycetota; class Thermoleophilia; order Solirubrobacterales; family Solirubrobacteraceae; genus Palsa-465. Next base: position 32,851 of record DASXDA010000104.1, on the reverse strand, counting down.
CAGCACCGACCACAAGCGGATCGGGTTGAACCTCGGTGTCTGCTCGCTCGTGTTCTTCCTCACCGCTGGCGTGTTCGCTCTGCTGATGCGCACCCAGCTGGCTCAGCCGGACATGCACTTCGTGTCCGACGACACCTACAACCAGCTGTTCACGATGCACGGCTCGACGATGATCTACCTGTTCGTGACGCCGATGGCGATCGCGATGGCGCTGTACCTCGTGCCCTTGCAGATCGGCGCCGCCGGGATCTCGGGACCTCGGTGGGCGCTCGCCGGGTTCTGGACGTGGCTGTCCGGAGGACTGGTCATGCAATCGGGGTGGTTTACCGCCGACGGCGCGGGGCGCGCGGGCTGGTTCTCCTACGTGCCGCTGTCAAACGCGACCAACACCCCGGGGGTCGGCCAGGACCTGTGGACGATGGGGGTGATCCTCGCCGTCGCCGGGATGATGGTGATGGCGGCGTGCGTGCTGGTGACGATCGCCCGACGCCGGGCGCCCGGGATGTCGCTGTTGCGGATGCCGGTGTTGACGTGGACCGGGCTCGCCAGCGTCCTGATGGTGGTCGGCTCCTTCCCGGTGCTGATTCTGGCGATGATGCTGCTGTTCATCGACCGCCAGGGCGGGCACATCTACACCGGCTACACGGGGGCGATCGACTACCAGGACATGTTCTGGTTCTTCGGCCACCCGGTGGTGTACGTGATGTTCTTTCCGTTCCTCGGGGCGGCGGCGGAGGTGATCGCCGCCTGCTCGCACAAGCGGTGGTTCGGCTACACGGCGTTCGTCGCTTCGCTGATGGCGTTCGCGGCGTTGTCGATGGCCGTGTGGTCGCACCACATGTTCACGACCGGCGGGGTCACCAACCAGTACTTCGCGTTCACCTCGACGCTGCTGGTGATCCCTGCCGGGATCGAGTACTTCGACATGGTCGGCACGCTGATCGGCGGCTCGCTCGTGCTGCGCACGTCGATGCTGTTCGCGCTGGCGTTCTTCCTTCAGTTCCTGATCGGCGGCCTCAGCGGGATCTTCGTCGCCTCGCCGGTTCTGGACTACCACGCCAACGATTCGTACATGATCGTCGCGCACTTCCACTACACGCTGTTCGCGGGCAGCGTGTTCGGCTTCTTCGCCGGGGTCTACCACTGGTTTCCGAAGCTCACCGGCGCGCTGCTGCGCGAGCCCCTCGGGAAGCTGCAGCTGGCGCTGATGGTGATCGGCACGAACATGACGTTTGCGCCGATGTTCGTGGTCGGCCAGCAAGGCATGGCGCGGCGGATCTCGCGCTATCCGACGCACCCGGGGTGGGGAACCGCCAACCTGATCGAGACGATCGGGGCGGGTGTCATCGCGCTCGGGGTTGCCGTCTTCCTGGCCAACGTGTTGGTCTCGCTGCGCCACCGAGAGCCCGCCGGCGACGACCCCTGGCTCGGCCACACGCTGGAGTGGGCGACGAGCTCGCCGCCGCCGCGACTGAACTTCGAGCGCCCGCTGCCGCCGATCCGTTCCTACGCGCCGTTGCTCGATCTCCGCCACGAGGCCGAAGACCGCGCGCGCGCCACGCACGAGAGCTCGTCGTGAGAGGCGGCGCGATTCCCGTGCTCGCGTGGGCGACGCTGCTGTTGATCCTGTTCGCCGGGAACTGGATCACCGACGACAGAGGGGTCAACCCGGCCGTGGCCGGGTTCGCGGCGCTGGTCATCTACGCGGTCGGGGTCGCCCTGATCCTCGCCCGCCGCGAGGCGATCAGGCGCGGCGCACCGCCGTCCAGCGGCGACCCCGAGGCCGAGCCCGACGCCAGCGTCGCCGCGGTGATCGTCGGACTGTCGGTCGGCTGCATCCTGTTCGGGCTCGTGTGGGCGAGGTTCCTCGTCTACTTCGGGGCGGCGATGCTGGTGCTTGCGTTGGGGAGGATGGCGGTCGAGCTGCGCGCCGAGCGGCGGACGCTTGCGCGCGCCAAGGGCATCCGGGAGCCGAGCGAGTGAGCGCGCCGTCGTTGCCGAGCCTGCTCGTCTCGCACTGGCAGCCGACCTGGTCGCTCGAGGCCGAGGCCGTGCTGCCGGTCGCCCTGTACGTCGTCGGGGTCGCGCGCGTGCGCGGCCGCTGGCCCCGGTGGCGCACGGGCTCGTTCCTCGCCGGGGTAGCGGTCGTGCTGATTGCGCTGCAGTCGGGAATCGACGCGTACGACGACCAGCTGCTGTCGGTCCACATGGTTCAGCACATGCTGCTGCTGATGCTCGCGCCCGTGCTCGTGCTCGGCGGCGCGCCTACGGCGCTCTTGCTCCGCGCGCTCCCGCCCGGCCAGCGGCGGGCGTTCGCGCGAGCGCTCGCGCGCGCTCGCCCGCTGGTCCGGCCATGGGCTTGCCTGGCGGCGTTCGACGCGGTCGTGCTCGCGACCCACCTGCCGCGTTTCTACGACGCGACGCTCCGCCACCCGTTTCTGCACGACTGCGAACACGCGGCCTACCTGGCCGTCGGGCTCGTGCTGTGGTGGCCGCTGCTCGACCCCGACCCCGTCCGCTCGCACCGGCTCGGGGGGCTCGGGCGCCTGGTCTACGTGCTCGCCGCGATGCCCGCGATGGCGCTGATCGGCGCCTACCTGAACCGCGACCCGACGCTCGCTTACGCCCCCTACGCTGCCGCCGCCCATCGCCTCGGCGTGAACGCCGTCGTCGACCAGCAGCAGGCGGGGGCGATCATGTGGGTCGTGGGCAGCGTCGTGCTGCTCGCGGTCGGCCTGTGGGCCTCGATCGACGCGCTGCTCGACGAGGAGCGCCGCCAGCGCCTCCGGGAGGCGCACCCATGAGGCGGCATGCGACGCGCTGGCTGACGCGCCCCTCGCGGATCCCGCGCACGCCGCAGTGGATGCTCGCGATCCTGCTCGGGGCGCTGTCGCTGACCGGGATCGCCGCGCCGCCGTCCGCGGGACAGGGCCAGCAGCCCGCCGCCGGCGCCGGCCCGCCCGCCACCGCGCCGGAGAAGCTGCCCCAACCGCCCGGCCCGGGCGACCCGACCGCGACCTTCCCGAGCTCGCCGACGCTCGTCGCCCAGGGCTACAACCTGTATCAGGCGGGCTGCTCCTCATGCCATGGGATCGGGCTCCAGGGCACACCGGGAGTGGCGCCGTCGCTGCGGGGGGTGGGCTCCGGCCCGGTCGACTTCTACCTGAGCACCGGCCGGATGCCGCTGGCCCAGCCCCGCGAGGAGCCGGTCCGCAGCCCACCGCTGTACACCCGGGCGCAGATCGACGCGCTGATCGCCTACGTCTCGACATTCGGCGGTCCGGCCGCGCCCACCGCGGATCCGGCGCGCGGCGACCTCGCGCTGGGTCTGCACGGGTTCACGCTCAACTGCGCGGGCTGCCACCAGATCGTCGGGCGCGGCGGACTCACGCTCGGCGCGGTGGTACCCGACCTCCAACAGGCCACCGCCCAGCAGGTCGCCGAAGCCGTCCGGCTGGGCCCATACGTGATGCCGAACTTCGATGCCAAGCAGCTCAACCAGCACCAGCTGGACTCGATCGCCGCCTACGTGTTGTGGACGCGCCACCCCGACGACGCCGGGGGATGGGGGATCTCCAACATCGGCCCGATCCCCGAGGGGATCGCGGCGTGGTTCATCGGGCTGGCCGCGCTGGTGATCGTCGCCCGGCTGATCGGCGAGCGCAACGAGGGAGCCCAACCAACGGAGGCGAGCAGATGAGCGAAGACGAGCGCAAGCCGAGCCGCGGCGTGGGCCGCGCGCTGGCGCTGGCGGTCGCGGCGCGGACCGCGTGGCGCGCCCGCCGCGACCGGCCCCGGCGCGAGACTGCAGCACCGCCCCGCGAACCGGACGTCGATCCCCGCGAGCGCACGGTCCCCTCAAACCGTCGCGCCGAGACGATCGTCGCCGCCTTGCTGCTGCTCGCCGCGCTGTTCGGCTTCGGCTTCACCGCCGTGTACATCGTGCTTCAGACCAACACGCAGCTGCTCGGCCTCGCGCTCGGTGGCGCGCTGGCGGCGCTGGCGGCGGCGGCGATCGTGGCCGGAAAGCTGGTCGTCCCGCAGGAGACCTCGGTCGAGGAGCGCGGCCCGCTGCTCGTTGAGGAGCAGGCCGCGGAGGTCGCGGGGATGCTCGAGCGCGGGGGCGAGGGAATCTCCCGGCGCGCGCTGCTCACCGGCGCCGGGGGCGTCGCCGGCGCGGCGCTGATCACGGCGGCCCTCAGCCCGGTCGCTTCGCTGGGGCCACGGCTCGAGCACATTCACGACACCCCATGGCACGCGGGGGTCAGGCTGCTCGACGACGAGGGGCGGCCGTACGTGGCGCAGAACATCGAGATCGGCTCGTTCTACACCGCGCTGCCCGAGGGCGGCGACCCCGGGCGCCTCGGCGCCGGGCTGCTGGTCGTGCGGCTGCCGCCCTACTACATCCACCTGCCCGCGGCGCGGCGCGACTGGGCACCCGACGGGATCCTCGCCTACTCGAAGGTCTGCCCCCACGCCGCCTGCGCGATCTCGCTTTACCGCTACCCCACGTATCAGCGGACGAGCAACGCCCAGCCGGCGTTCACCTGCCCGTGCCACTACTCGACGTTCCTGCCGGGCGAGGGCGGCCGGCTGATCTTCGGTCCCGCCGGCCGCTCGCTGCCGCAGCTGCCGCTGCTGATCGACCCGCAAGGCTACCTGCGCGCCGCCGGCCCGTTCCTCGAGGACATCGGACCGTCGTGGTGGAACGTCCGCCGGTCGGAGTCGTGAGCCTCGTCCAGCGCTACCTGCACCGCCGGCTTGAGCGCCTGATCCGCTGGAACGAGCAGCGCTACGGCGCCGCCCGCGGGATCAAGTCGGTGATGCGCTACGTGTTCCCCGACCACTGGTCGTTCCTGCTCGGGGAGATCGCCCTGTACTCGTTCGTGGTGCTGGTCGTGACGGGGATCTACCTGACGCTCTATTACGTCCCCGGCGACTCGCAGGTCATCTACCACGGGCCGTACACGCTGTTGCAAGGCGAGCAGATGTCCGAGGCATACCGCTCGGTGCTCAACCTGAGCGTCAGCGTCCCGGCGGGGCTCTTATTCCGGCAAGTCCACCACTGGGCCGCCGACGTGTTCATCGCCGCGATCGTGCTGCACTTGGTGCGGATCTTCTTCACCGGCGCCTACCGCAAGCCCCGGGACGTCAACTACTACATCGGCCTGATCATGCTGATGCTGGCGATCCTCGAGGGGTTCGCCGGCTACTCGCTGGGGGACGACCTGCTGTCCGGGATGGGCCTCGCAATCGCCTACTCGGTGTCGATGTCGATCCCGCTCATCGGCGCTCAGCTCGCCTACCTCGTGTGGGGCGGGCCGTTCCCGGGCTCGAGCTCGTTCTTGCCGCGGCTCGAGATCATCCACGTGCTGCTGATCCCGCTCGCGCTGATCGGCCTGATCACGATTCATCTCGTGACGGTCATGCGCCAGCACCACTCTCAGTTCCCGGGGCCTGGGCGGCGCGAGCGCAACGTCGTCGGCACCCCCCTGTGGCCCGCGTACGCGCTGCGCTCGGTCGGGCTGCTGCTCGCGGTCGCCGCCGTCCTGTTCCTGCTCGGCGGGCTGATCCAGATCAACCCGATCTGGCAGTGGGGCCCGTATCACCCCTACCTGTCCGAGAACGGCGCCCAGCCCGACTGGTATATCGGGTGGCTGATCGGGGCGCTGCGGCTGATGCCGAACTTCGAGCCGGCGGTCGGGAACCATACGATCATTCCCAACCCGTTCTGGGGCGGGGTGCTGTTCCCGACGGTCGTGTTCGCTGTGCTGTTCGCGTGGCCGTGGCTGGAGCGCAAGCTCACCGGTGACCGCCGCCGGCACGACCTGCTGGACCGGCCGCGCGACCGCCCGGCGCGCACCGCGATCGGCGCCGCGTTCCTGAGCTGGGTGGTGATCATCTTCGCGGTCGGCTCGACCGATCGGCTGTTCGTCGGCCTGCACATCTCCTACAGCGGCCAGATCCATGTCTGGCGCGTCGGCGTCTGGGTGCTCCCGATCATCGTCTTCTTCGCCACGCGGGCGGCGTGCCGCGCGTTGCAGCGCTCGGGCGCCCATCCCCTCCGGGACTGGCAGGGAACGGTCGTTAGACGGAGCGCCGCGGGCCAGCTCGACGTCGTCGCCCGGAGCCCCGAGCGGATCGAGGCCCCACCGACCGAGGAGCCCGTGGGAACCTCACCCGCCGAACACGAGCGACGCTAGGGGTTTGCTCACCGCAGCAGCCGTGCCACGACGCCGGCGAGCAAGGCGGTGCCGACGCCGGCGAGCACCACGGTGCGGTGCTTGGCGAGCTCGTACTGGGGGCTAAAGCTGTGCGCGAGCTCGTCGAACGGACCGTGCGAGCCGCGATCCTCGTCGACGGGCTCGAACAGGTTGTCATGCCCGCGTGGGTCGAGGTCGTGGCCGGTCATCTGCGAGTCGAACCCGGTCCTCGCGAGATAGCGGTCCAGCAACCCGGGCGCGACGCGCTCACCCACGATGTTCAGCACCGTCGGGATCCCGACGTAGATCTGGCGGCGGCGATGGTGGGCCGCGTGATGGATCGCGTCGGCCGCGAGCTCGGGCTGGTAGATCGGCGGCACCGGCATTGTCTGCTTGGGCAGCTTTGTGCGCCCCCAGGTGAACTGGGTGGTGTTGACGCCGGGCAGCTGGATCATCGAGAGCCGCACCCCCGACTTGCGGTGCAGCAACTCGGTGATCACGCTCTCGGTGAAGTTCTTGCACGCTGCCTTCGCGCCGCAGTAAGGCGACTGCAGCGGGATCCCGCGGTAGGACATGGCCGAGCACACCTGGACGATCACGCCGCGGTCGCGCGGGAGCATCCGCTCAAGCGCGGCGCGAGTGCCCCAGACCATCCCCAGGTAGGTCACCTCCATCGCGCGCTGGAACTCCTCGGGCTCGATCTCGAGGAACTCCGCGTAGACGGTGACCATCGCGTTGTTGACCCACACGTCGATCGCCCCGAGCTCCCGCTCGGCCCGCTCCGCCGCCGCCTGCACCTGCTCATGGCTGGCCACATCGGTGGGGATCGCGAGCGCCCGACCGCCGACATCCTCGACCTCCCGCGCGGCGCCTTCGAGCCCCTTGCGCCCGCGCGCGAGCAACGCCACGCTGGCGCCGTCGGCCGCGAACCTGAGCGCGGCAGCGCGGCCGATCCCGCCGGAGGCGCCGGTGACCACGACGACCTGGCCGCGGCCGGCCACGTTATTACTGCTCGCGCCTGGCATCGACGAGGCGATCGGGCGAGGTCGGCACGCGGCCACTTGAGCCCCGGTGACGCGGGAGCGGCCTGCGTGGCTGTTGACCGGCGTGGCCATCGCCGCCGCCTCCTGCCTCGGCTACGCGCGCCAGCATGCCATACACGACTGTCCCGATCAGGACAATCGCAGCCAACGGGATCAGCACAATCGTGTACACCCCGCCACCGAGCGTCCCGCCGACAATCGCGAGGACCACGAGCACGGTGACTAGGTAAATCCACATACGGGAAGCGACTACCCGGCCACCGCGCGGGCAAACTGCGCGTAATCACGACACACGTGTCTGCTCGCGAGGCATATCCCCCGATCGGCGAATACGCGCTGATCGGCGACTGCCACGCCGCGGCGCTGATCTCGCGCGCGGCTTCGATCGATTGGTGCTGCCTGCCGCGGTTCGATTCCGGCAGCGCGTTCGCGCGGCTGCTCGACGCCGAGCGGGGCGGTCACTGCTCGATCTGGCCGGTGGGCCGCGGCGGATGGGACAGCTCACGGGAGTACATCGGCGACACGCTGGTCCTGGCGACCACGTTCGAGGGAGCGGATGGCGAGGCGCGGGTGATCGACTGTTTCACGATCGACGACCGCGCCGGGGCGCGCGACGAGCGGACGCTGGTTCGGGTGATCGAGGGCCGCCGCGGGTCGGTCGAGCTCGATCTGGTCGTCGCCCCCCGGTTTGACTACGGCGAGGTCAGGCCGTGGATCCGCTCGCACGGTGGACGGCTGCACAGCGCGATCGGTGGCGACGACGGCCTGCTGGTGTGGTGCGAGGCCGAGCTCTCCGAAGCCGACGCCCATGAACTCGCCGGTCGTGCGACGGTGGGCGCTGGCGAACGGGTCCGGCTCACGCTCACCTACCGCGCCCCGGAGCTGCTCGACTCAGAGCCGCTCAAGGAGCCCGACCCGGAGGCGATCGACGGCGGGATCGAGCGGACGATCCGCTGGTGGCGGCGGTGGGCAGGGACCGTCAGTCTCGGCGGGCGCGACGAGCCGGCCGCCCGGCGCTCGGCGCTGACGCTCAAGGCGCTCACGTACGCGCCGACCGGGGCGGTCGTCGCGGCGCCGACGACGTCGCTGCCCGAGGCCATTGGCGCCGGTCGCAACTGGGACTACCGGTACTCGTGGATCCGCGATTCGAGCTTCAGCTCGCGCGCGTTCGCCGAGCTCGGCTGCCACGACGAGGCCGACGCGTTTCGCGCGTTCACCGTGCGCTCGGCCGCAGGTCACGCGGGCGACCTGCAGGTGTTCTACGGCGTCGGCGGCGAGCGCCGCCTCACCGGGGTGGAGCTCGATTCGCTCGAGGGGTACCGGGGCTCGCGGCCGGTCCGGATCGGCAACCAGGCGCGAGGCCAGCTGCAGCTCGACGCGTACGGCGAGCTCGTGAACCTGATGTGGCGCTGGCACCGCCGCGGGCACTCTCCGAGCGACGACGACTGGCGATTCCTGCTCTCGCTGATCGACCACGCCGCCGAGCGCTGCGGCGAGCCCGACCAGGGGATCTGGGAGTGGCCCGGGGAGCCCGAGCACTTCGTGCACTCGAAGGTGCTGTGCTGGGCGGCGCTCGATCGCGGGATCCGACTGGCGGACGAGTGCATGCGCCGCGCCCCGACGCGGCGCTGGAAGCGGATCCGCGACGAGCTCCGGGCCACGATCGAGCGGCGCGGTTACGACTCCGAGCGCGGCGTGTTCGTTCAGGCCTACGACCGCCCGGAGCTCGACGCCGCGCTGCTGCTGCTGCCGACGGTCGAGTTCGTCGAGTGGGACGACGAGCGGATGCTGCGGACGGTCGCAGCCGTGCGCGAAGAGCTGGATGCCGGCGACGGGCTGCTCTACCGGTACCGCCGGGACGACGGCCTCGAGGGGCAGGAGGGCGCGTTCCTGCCGTGCTCGTTCTGGCTGGCCGAGTGCCTGGCGCGGACCGGCGAGCCCGAGGAGGGCCGCGGCGTGTTCGACGCCGCCGCAGCTCAGGCCAACGACCTGGGCCTGCTGTCGGAGGAGGTCGAGCCATCGACCGGCGAGCCGCTCGGAAACTTTCCCCAGGCGTTGACCCACCTGGCGCTGATCGACGCGGCGGTCGCGCTGCGCGAGGTCGACGGCGAGTTGTAGGAGCTCTGACCCTGGCCGATCGTTTGCCCGCGCGGCGCTCGGGTAGGCCGATGGGCAGGTTGGCAGGCGATGAAAGGAACGGCACCGGATGAGCCAAACAGTCGGCGATTACCTCCTCGAGCGGCTCGCCACCTGGGGCGTGAGGCGGGTGTACGGCTATCCCGGCGACGGGATCAACGGGGTGATGGGGGCGTTCGAGCGCTCATCGAACGGTCAGCGACCCGAGTTCATCCAGGTGCGCCACGAGGAGATGGCGGCGTTCATGGCCTGCGCGCACGCGAAGTTCACCGGCGAGATGGGGGTCTGCATGGCTACCTCCGGACCTGGCGCCATCCACCTGCTCAACGGCCTGTACGACGCCAAGCTCGACCATCAGCCGGTGGTCGCGATCGTCGGCCAGCAGGCGCGCGCCGGACTCGGTGGCAACTACCAGCAGGAGGTCGACCTGCAGACCCTGTTCAAGGACGTCGCCCACGAGTTCGTACAGGTCGCGATGGAGCCCACCCAGGTCCGCCACCTGGTCGATCGGGCGTGCCGGATCGCGCTGGCGGAACGGACCGTGACGGCGATCATCCTCCCGAACGACGTGCAGGAATCCGCCGCGGTTCCCGAGCCTCCAAGCGCGCACGGGACCGTCCACTCCGGGCCCGGCTACGTGTCCCCGCGCGTGGTCCCCGCCGACGAGGACCTCGGGCGCGCCGCCGAAGTGCTGAACGCCGGCCGGCGCGTGGCGATGCTGGTCGGCCAGGGCGCGCTTGGCGCCGGCGCCGAGGCCGAGGCGGTCGCCGACCTGCTCGGCGCGGGCGTCGCCAAGGCGCTGCTTGGCAAGGCCGTCCTGCCCGACGAGTTGCCATTCGTCACCGGGTCGATCGGGCTGCTCGGGACCAAGCCGAGCTGGACGCTGATGCAGGAGTGCGACACGCTGCTGATGGTCGGGTCGAGCTTCCCCTACTCCGAGTTCCTGCCCCAGGAGGGCCAGGCTCGCGGGGTCCAGATCGACATCGACGGGAAGATGCTCGGGATTCGCTACCCGATGGAGGTCAACCTCGTCGGTGACAGTGCCGAGACGCTGCGGGCGCTAATCGGTCGCCTCGAGCGCAAGCAGGACCGTTCCTGGCGCGAGCAGATCCAACGCGAGGTCGCCGAGTGGTGGAACCTGATGGAGCACCGGGCGCAGCTCGAGGCGGACCCCGTCAACCCTCAGCTGGTTTTCCGTGCGCTTTCCGAGCGGCTCCCGGACGGCGCGATCATCAGCTCGGACTCGGGCTCGGCCGCGAACTGGTTCGCGCGCGATATCAAGCTGCGGCGCGGGATGATGGCTTCCCTGTCGGGGACGCTCGCGACGATGGGGCCCGGGGTGCCGTACGCGATCGCGGCCAAGTTCGCGTACCCGTCACGGCCGGTGTTCGCACTCGTCGGGGACGGCGCCATGCAGATGAACGGCATCAACGAGCTGATCACGATCGCGAAGTACCGGCACCTGTGGCCCGATCAGCGCCTTGTGGTGCTGGTGCTCAACAACCGCGACCTGAACCAGGTCACCTGGGAGCAGCGGGCGATGTCGGGGAACCCGAAGTTCGAGGGCTCCCAGGATCTGCCCGACTTCCCGTACGCCCGCTACGCCGAGATGCTCGGGCTCAAGGGGATCCGGGTTGACCGGCCCGAGAGGGTCGCGTCAGCCTGGGATGAGGCGCTGTCCGCCGACCGGCCGGTCGTGTACGAGGCCGTCACCGATCCGGAGGTGCCGCCGCTGCCGCCCCACATCACGCTCGAGCAGGCCAAGGCGCTCAGCTCCGCGCTGCTCGGCGGCGACCCCAACGCCGGGCAGATCGTCAGACAGTCGTTCAGGCAGAAGGTCCAGGAGTTCCTTCCCGGCCGATGAGCACGGCGGTCACCTCGCGCGTCGAGGCTGCGGTCGAGCGGCTCGAGGTCGCGGCCTACACGGTCCCGACCGACGAGCCCGAGGCCGACGGGACGCTCGCCTGGGACGAGACGACGATCGTGATCGTCCACGCCCACGGCGGCGGCGACTGGGGCCTTGGATACACCTACGCCGACGTCTCGACGGCCAAGCTCGTCGAGTCGAAGCTCGCAGCAATCGTCGAGGGAACCGACCCGATGGCGCCGCAGACAGCGTGGGAGGCGATGGTCTCCGGTACGCGGAACCTCGGCCGCCCCGGGATCACATCGATGGCCATCGCGGCCGTGGACGTGGCGCTGTGGGACTTGAAGGCCAGGTTGCTGGGGCTGCCGCTGTGCCGGCTGCTCGGGATGGTGCGCGATTCGGTGCCCGTTTACGGCTCGGGCGGCTTCACCGCGTACTCGTTGTCGCGCCTGGAGGCGCAGCTCTCCGGCTGGGTCGAGAACGGGATTCCGCGCGTCAAGATGAAGATCGGCTCCTCGCCCGCGGAGGATCCAGCGCGGGTCCGCGCGGCGCGAGCCGCGATCGGGCCGGATCCCGAGCTGTTCGTCGACGCCAACGGTGCCTACTCGCGCAAGCAGGCGCTCGCTCTCGCGGACCGGTTCCGCGGCGAGGCGAAGGTGGTGTGGTTTGAGGAGCCGGTGTCCTCGGACGACCTCGACGGGCTCCGGCTGCTTCGAGACCGCGCCCCCGTGGGGCTCGCGGTCGCCGCCGGCGAGTACGGCTACGACGCCCCGTACTTCCGGCGCATGCTCGACGCCGGAGCCGTCGACGTGTTGCAGGCCGACGTCACGCGGTGCGCGGGGATCACCGAACTGCTGCGGGTCGACGGGCTGTGCCGGGCGCACGGCGTGCCGCTGTCGCTGCACTGCGGACCGGCGATCCACCTGCACCCCGGCACGGCGCTCTCGCAGCTGGTGCACCTCGAGTACTTCCACGACCATGTCGCGATCGAGCAGTTGCTGTTCGACGGCGTCGTACTCCCGGTCCGGGGAGCGCTGTACCCGAACCTGGAGCGACCCGGGGTCGGGCTCGAGCTCAAACGGATCGACGCGGGGCCGTATGCGGCGTAAGGCTTTGAAGTGGTGGGGCAACATGCGCGCGGGCCGGATGCAGCGAACGCTCGCCGGCGCCACCGCTTTCAGCGCGCTGCCGCTCGGCCTCGAGGTGTACTTCGAGCACTTCCGCGGGTCGTTCGGGGACAAGTGGATGTGGACCCCGATCGCGCTGTCGCCCGCGCTGGCGGCCGCGGGCATCGCGGGCGTGCGCTCCGAGCGCGCGGCGCGGACGTGGCTGCCGGCACTCTCGGCGCTGTATTGCCTGGACGGGACGATCGGGGTGATCACGCACGTCCGCGGCGTCGCGCGCAAGCCCGGTGGCTTCCGCGAGCCCCTGTTCAACGTCGTGATGGGACCGCCGCTGCTCGCGCCCGGGTCGCTGGCTCTGGTGGGTGCGATGGGTCTGGCGGCGGCGGCGTTCGGCCGCGAGCGCTGATGGACTACCGGCTCGCCGAGCACCTTCCGAACCTCCGACCGGGAAAGCAGCCGCCGGCGGCCGACGAGCTTCCGCGCCAGCGCAACGGCGTGACCCCGCAGCTGCACGGCCGCTACCCGGACTACAACGTGCTCGACCAGCGCGAGCACTGGGACGAGGCCACCCGCCGCGTGGTGCTGGATCGACTCGAGAACGTCCCGCCGCCGCGGTTCTTCACCGCCGATGAGGCGCGGACGCTCGGCACGTTCTGCGACCTGGTGATGGCCCAGGACCGCGATCCCAAGATCCCGGTGCTGAACATGGTTGACGCGAAGCTGTTCGCCGGCCAGCTCGACGGATTCAGGTTCGACGGGATGCCCGACGACGGCGAAACCTGGCGGCGCGTCGCGGTCGGGCTGGATGCGGCCGCACGGCAACACGGGTCGCGAGACTTCGCGGGCGCCGCCCACGACGTACAGCGCGACGTGATCGATGCGCTTTCGAACGGCAAGCTCCACGGCGAGGTATGGGACGACCTCGACCCGGCGCGGGCCTGGAGCGTCGTGATGCGCGCCATCCTGAGCGCCTTCTATTCGCACCCATGGGCGTGGAACGAGATCGGGTTCGGCGGCCCCGCCTACCCCCGCGGCTACGCCCGCCTCGGCGCCGGCCAGCGCGAGCGCTGGGAAGGTGCCCCCGCGTTCGAGCGCGATGTCGTCAAGGACACCCGTGAGCGCGGAGTGGAAGGGACGTGAGCTTGCGTCATGGGCTGCGCACGCTCGCCCGCGGCGCGCTCCGTCCTCCGGAGAACGACTCGGCGTTCCTGCTTGACGTCCACCGCCGCGCGGTTCCGCGCGAGCGGATGGCCCGCTACGCCGACTCGTTCGCGGTCGATCTGGTGATCGTCGGCGCGGGCGCCGGCGGCGGCACACTGGCGCAGCGCCTCGCCCGCCGTGGCTGGAAGGTGGTGGTGCTCGAGGCCGGTCCGTTCTGGGATCCGGACGAGGACTGGGTCTCCGATGAGGCCGGCTCGCACGAGCTCTTCTGGACGGAGGACCGGATCACCGGCGGGGGCGATCCGGTCGAGCTCGGCAAGAACAACTCCGGCTGTGGCGTCGGCGGGTCGATGGTCCACTACGCCGGCTACTGCCCGCGCTTTCACCCGTCGGACTTCGAGGTGTTCTCCCGCGACCGCGTGGCGGCCGACTGGCCGATCTCCTATCGGGATCTGAAGCCGCATTACGAACGGCTCGAGCTGGAGCTCCCGGTGGCGGGCGATCGCTGGCCGTGGGGCGACCCCCACCGCTACCCGCACACCGCGCACCCGATCGCCGGCGGCGCCGACATCGCCCGCGAGGGCGCCCGGCGGATCGGGATCGAGATGCGCGTCGGGCCGGTGGGAATCGCGAACGGCAGCTTCGGCAACCGACCCCACTGCATCTACCGCGGGTTCTGCCTGCAGGGGTGCAAGGTGGGGGCCAAGGCCTCGCCCCTGGTGACCCACATCCCCGATGCGATCGCGCACGGCGCCGAGATCCGCGAGCGCTGCATGGCGACCGGGATCGAGGTCGAGGACGCCACGGGACGCGTGACCGGGGTCATCTTCCTGTGCGACGGTGAGGAGCGCTTCCAGCGGGCCGACGCGGTCGCGGTCGCCGGGTACTCGATCGAAACGCCGAGGCTGCTGCTGAACTCGACGAGCCGCCGGTTCCCGCACGGCCTCGCCAACGACCACGACCAGGTTGGCCGCTACGTGATGGTCCAGGGGGCCCCGCAACTCGCAGGCCGGTTTCCAGACGAGCTGCGCATGTACAAGGCGCCGCCCCCCGAGATTTCCTCCGAGCAGTTCTACGAGACCGATCCGGCGCGCGGTTTCGCACGCGGATTCTCAATCCAGACCGTCGGCCCGCTGCCGATCGACTGGGCCCAGCACGTACTGGCCGATGGTCACTGGGGACCGGCGCTGCGGGAGTACATGCGCGACTACAACCACTGGTACACGCTCGGGGTCCTGTGCGAGCTGTTGCCGCTGCCCGAGAACCGCGTCTCGATCGCGGACGGCGTATGCGATCGGAACGGGATTCCGGTCGCCCGGATGGACTACACCCAGTGCGATAACGATCGCGCGAACATCGAGTTCGCGCGGCGCAAGCTGCAGGAGATCTTCGACGCCGCCGGCGCCCAGGACGTACTGACGATCGACCGGTACGCGCACCTGGTCGGCGGCTGCCGGATGGGCAGCGACCCCGAGCGCAGCGTGGTGGATTCCGACCACCGCGCGTGGGGCATCCCGAACCTGTTCGTCGCCGACGGCAGCGTGATGCCGACCGAAGGATCAGCGAACCCGGCGCTGACGATCATGGCCCTGGCCTCACGCCTCGCGGATCGACTCGGTGCCGGGCGCCTCGATGCCGGCCAGGCAAACGCGAGACGGTCCGCCGGTCGTCGAGGGCCTCGTCGCTTGCCGCGTTCCGCTCGTGCTCCCGCGCCCGAAGGATCACCGACTGCTGGGCGCTGAGCGCTACAGCGGGGCGATGTCGGCCTGCCCCATCCCGGCGCATGGGTTCCTGCTGCTGCTCGCGCCTCCATCAGATCCTCCCCCCGGTTGGGGCGCCTTGGCCGTCTTGGGCTCTTGATCGTCTCGCCCTAGTAGATCGGATGACGTTCTCCAGGTCGACGAACTGCTCGATGTCGATCGTCCGCGTCTTGCGCGGCTCGATCGCTTCGAGCTCGAGGTCGGCCACGATCACCTGCTCGCCGTCCTCGCACTCGTAGCCGTGCGTGATCTCCTCGTAGGGGACCTCGACGTTCTCCTTGGAGCAGTAGCGGTGGACTTCGATCGGCGCCCCGTCGAGTGGGCCCAGCACGTGATGGTCGCTGGGCACTGGGCCGGGCGCTGCGCTAGTACATGCGCGACTACAACCACTGGTGCACGCTCGGGATCCTGTCCGAGCTGCTGCCGCTACCCGAAAACCGGGTCACGCTGGACTCGGAGGTCACCGACCGCAACGGGATGCCGGTCGCGCGTATGGAGTACAGCCAGTGCGAGAACGACCGCAAGAACATCGCCTACGCCAAACAGACTCTGCACGACATCTGGGAGGCCGCCGGCACCCGGGACGTGCTCGCGATCGACCGCTACGCCCATCTCGTCGGCGGCTGCCAGATGGGAACCGATCGCGAGCGCAGCGTCGTCGACTCAGACCACCGTGTGCGTGGGGAATCCCCAACCTGTCCATCGCCGGTGGCAGCGTGATGCCGACGCAGGGCTCCGCGAACCCGGCGCTCACGATCGTGGCGCTCGCATCGCGGCTGGCGGAGCGCCTCAGCCGCGGCCGGCTCGACGCCGCGCAAGCCACCGCGCGGCCGTCCGCAGGTCGGCGACCAACTGTTCCATCGTGACGAGCTCCGCCAGCTTCGCGGGCCCGAATAGATCAGCTGGCGCAACCCGCCCGACGCCTAGATGGTTGATTCCGCGCGGTTAGGCGCAGTAGTTGACGAGGGCACGGCTGGGGCGTCCGAGTTGGTGGTTGAGGGTGATCGCGGCGGCGAGGCAGCAGAAGCGGGCGAGTACGCGTTCTCGGAGTCCGGCGAGGGTGCGGGCGCCGTGGCGTTCGAGCGTGAGGAGGTCTTTGCAGGTCCAGAAGATCGATTCGATCCGCTGTCGGATCGGCGCGAGGTGAAGACCGTTGGTGGGTTCGTCTTTGCGGGAGGGTCGGACGATCGTGGCGTCGCGTTCGGCGACCTTGGTGGCGAAGTCACGCCCGGCGTAGCCCTTGTCACCCAGCAGCGTCTCGCCGCCCGCGCGACGGCAGCGCTCCAGCAGCACGAGGCCGATCTCGCGCTCGTCGATCTTCGGCGACGCGAGCTCGAGCGCTCTGGGGGTGCCGTCGGGGGCGAAGATCGCGTGCAGGCGCAAACCCCAGAAGAACCGGGAATGGCTGGCGCAGTAGCCGTAGTCGGCGGCGTCGCCCAAAGCCGAGCGCTTAACGGTCTCGCGGCTGCGGGCGCACTCGACCGGGGTAGAGTCGATCAGCAGCAGATCGTCGTAGAACCCGGGGCTCTGGCTCGCGAACACGCCCATCAGCCACTCCAGCGTCTCAGCCAGCCGGCGGCGGCGTTTGAAGTACCCGGGCTGCTTGGGCAGCTCGGGAAACAGGTGCGCCAGGCGCTTGCCCGCGACCGCGAGGAACCGCCGATCCGACGGGATCCCCATGATCGCCTGCGCCACGCACAGCGTGACGACCTCCGCGTCTGTGACCCTTCTCGCAGCGTTGTTCTGCCGTTCAGGCAGGAGATCGTCGGCCGTGACGAACACGGTCGTGAGCAGCAGGTCGAGGTCGGCGTCCATCGTGGCCTCCAAGGTCGACGGTGCGGACTGAGCACCGCCGACTTCGACCCTGCTGCTCCCAAACCCTCGAAAACCGCCACAAACACGGCCACCGCCGTGGAATCAACCACCTAGCACGGCGCTGGCAACCTGGGTGAGGTCGATCAACCCTTGGGAATGACGCTGATCGAGCCGCCCTTTTCAAGGATTGCCCAGCGGATGTCGTCGAGCGATGAGATCTGCTGTCGCCGAGCTTCCTCTTCGAGATCGCCGCGAGTCAGGCGTTCGCGGCGCAGGTTGCGTTCGATGACGCGCCCGTCCTCTACCAAGACGATCGGTTCGCCTTCGGTTACCACTCGAACCTTCCGGGAGCGAAACGAGAACCAGCTGACGGCGACCGACAGTAGCGTGATGGTGGAAATAACGATCAACGTGCCGGTGACTGACTGGTCGCTCTGGGTGATCCCCTGCTGCACGAGGTCGCCGAGCACGACGAGCAGGATCACGTCGAATGGTTCGAGCGAGCTGAGTTCGCGCCGCCCGGAGATGCGGGTGACCAGAAAGATGAAAAAGAAGACGGCGGCGGCGCGGATGACCAGGTCCATGGCTCAGGGGAAGATCGTCAGGGAGCGGTGTATGCGGGCGATCGGCTTGGAGCCGTCCTCGAGCTCGACGTCCTCGGTTCGCTTGCCGACGTTCGTTGGATTGACCTGGAAGTACAGCCACACGACCAGGGTGTGCCCCGCCGGGAGTCCGTTGTAGGAGAGGACGACGCTGCCGTTCTGAGTGCCCTCATTGCTGGGGTTCGGCTCCAGGGAGTTCACGCTCATCGACTCCCACCAGCCGCGAGAGAACACGAGCTGCGGCATAGAGATGTTCTGATGCGCGGTCACCTGGACGCGGACCTGGAAGATCAGTCCGCTGCGCAGGCGCGCCGGTGCAGTGACGACGAGATCTGCCGCAGCCACGTGCGCCGAGCTCACGGTCGGGTGCTGCCCGAAGACGTTGAGCAGCGCGAGTATCGGGAGGACGGCGACGAGGCCAAGGAACGCCCGGCGATACCAAACGGGTTGCGTTCGCGCGCGTAAGTCCCGATTGCGCTCGAGCGTCAGCCCATCCGGGAGGCGGCCCGCCATCGGTCCCCGTATTCGCGAGCTGTCTCCACGCTCCTGCCGGATCTGCCGAACATGGAGCACCACGTATTTGACGGACGAGGGCGGAGTCGTCGCCCACGATCTCGTGTCCATTGACCTGGCACTCTCGCGTGATCGCGTCGACTGCTGCCCCGTTTCGGATCGGCCGTCTACTTCTGGTTGCCGCTCAGGGCGGCTTGCAGGACTTGCCTGGCGATCGGAGCGGCGGTTGTGCCGCCGAACCCCGCGCCGACGAGCATCACGGCGACCGCGATCCTCGGATCCTGCGCCGGCGCGAAGGCCACGAACCACGCGTCCGCGTCCTTGGGGTTGGTTGAGTTCGGGCGCAGCTCCGCGGTGCCGGTCTTGCCGGCGACCTCCACACCGGGGATGGCCGCCGCGGTGCCGGTACCCGAGCGCACCACGCCGATCATCATCGAACGCACCTGGTCGGCGACCTTGGCGGAGACGACCCGGCGGGAGATGACCGGATCGATGGCCGTGATCCGAGGTTGGACGCGGCGGCCGTGCAGCGCGATCGTCGCGCCGACGCTGGCCATCTGTAGCGGCGTCGCGAGGTCGCGGTCCTGGCCGATCGCCGCAGCGCCGACGGCGAGACTGTCGTGCAGCTGCGACGGCGGCGAGATCGTGCTCGGCTTGGCGGCCGGAATCTTCGGCTGCTCGTCGAACCCGAACGCCCGCGCCATCGCGACCAGCCGCCGGGCGCCGAGCTTGGCGCCAAGCGGCGCGAACACTGAGTTGCACGACACGATGAACGCCTCGGTCAACGAACCGCCGCAGGCCTCGCCGCCCGCGTTTCGAAGCTGCACCCCTGACAGCGTCGCGGCGGTGAGAGTCGGATACGTAGTCGAGGGCGTCGCGACCCCGTCCTGAAGCGCGGCGGAGGCGGTGATGATCTTGAAACTGGATCCTGGCGGCTGCGGCGCGGACACCGCAAGCCCAGCGAGCGCCACGACTGCCCCGTCACGCGGGCGGATCACGGCTACGCCGCCGAGCTGCTGGCCCAGGGCAGCCGCGGCCTGCGCCATCAGCCCGGGGCTGATCGTCGTCGTCAGCGAGCGGCCGCCAACCGCGGGGATGCTGACAATGACCCGCTTACCGAACAGCAGCTGCCCGGACGGGTGGCCGCCCACCCAGCGGTTGTAGATGCGCTCCAAGCCAGTCGGCTTGGGACCCGCCGTCCCGGCAATCGAGGCGCCGAGCGCCGTCGCGTCCAGAGGCGTTCCATCCGCCGCCAGGATCGCCGCACGCTGCGGCTGCGGCCCGGACCGCCTGCGCACCGCCTCGCCGCGGCGTAGACCAGGCAGCCGCAGCGACGGGTTCCAGTCCACACCCGCACGATTGCCGGTCCCCGATACCGGGAGCACAATCGTGCCGCGCAGCGTCCCGAAATCCAGCGTGCCGACCCTCACAACGACCGGGATCCCACCACCACCCTCAGCCCCGACCCTGACGATCCGCAGCGTCCGCACACCCGCCGCCCGATCCGCGCTGCGGTAAGCCGCCACGAACCGCGCCTCCGGATACGCCACCCGCGCACCCGGCGTCAACGCCCGCCACATGCCCGACCACTGACCGCGAACCCAAGCCATCGCGTAGCGCTCCGCGACAGCGCGCCGGCCACGATCGCCACTCGCGAGCGAGCGCCACACCAACACACCGCCCACCACCGCCGCCAACACGACCAGCACAACGAGCACGCGCAAAACACCACCCCGACCCAAGCCACCGCCGACCCGCCGCCGGCGCCCCCCGCGCCGTCGTCGAGGACCCGGTCGATTCCCGGTTAGCAGCACCGATCCGGCCCGCGCACCGGGCGCGACAAAACGAGAACGACGACGAGCCATAACCCCACCCTTTCTACCCCACTTCCGAACAGCACGGACGTGGCCCAACGAACTGCCGACTCGCCCGGCGGCCTCAGAGCAGATTCCCGAGCGGCCCGAGATTGAGATTCAGGTCTTCGGGATCGAGCCCAAATTCGTGACGCAGCTCGTCCATCCGCTCCGCGAGCGCCATGAACGTCTGCCCGAGGCGCTCGACCTCGTCCTCCGACAGGGTGCGGTCGTCGATCCGGCGGAGCGCCTGACGCTCCATCAGCTGCCGGAGGAGCTCGACGATCGTCAGCACCAGCTGGGCGAGACCGCGTTCGACGTTCTCGGGCCCGCTGTTCACTCGACGCGAGAGTGCGTCGTCGAGGCGGGGCAGCGCGGTCGCGAACGGGTCGAGCTCCGCCGGCCGGTGAAGGAACTTGTCGCTCATCGCTCGGCGAAGCTGTACGGCGGCCACGGTCCCGTGCAGAGCAGCCTCAACGCCGGGTTGGCGTCCTGCAGCCGCGCGACGAGGCTGACGAACTCGTCGACCCGATTGCGATCCACCAGATAGGCCGCCCGCAACAGCTCCCCCGTGACGCTGCTCGGGCGGCGCACGTCGCGCCGCGCCGCCGCTGACAGCGGCTCGTGCACGGCAAGCGTCGCGCTTCGCTCCGCCGCGGCCGAGCCCGCTTTCCGGCGCAGGTACTCCGCGCCGCTCGTGACCGGGTCCGGCCGTGAGCGCGCGTCCGGCCGCTCCCCGGTCCTCAGCACCCTCACGGCGAGCTCCACCGCACCTCGCACGTCATCAAGCGCCGAAACCAGCGGTTCCTCACGATCGGTGAGAAAGCGGGTCGCGGCCCGTTCGTCGTCGAGCCGGGTCCCGTATCTGACCGGGAGCAGGTCCCGATCCTGCATCAGCGCCTCGACGATCTCCTCATGGCGCCAGAGCCGCTCGGGGGAGATCTCGCCGTCGTCTGCGGGCGCGTAGATCGCCGCCAGCCGAGTGGTGGCGGCCGTCCGCAGCCGCGCCAGCGTGGGCAGCCGCGGGCCGGGATGATCGACGACCGCGTACAGCTCGATCATGAGGCGCTCCCCAACCGCGGCAACACGTTCTTCTCGTTCGCAGTCGCCACGGAGGCGATCAACGCACGCAGCTGCACGTAGACGAGGTCGACATCGGCCACTGCCAGGGTGATGTCCCCGGCGATCACCACTCCGCCGCCCAACAGCCGGTCGATCAGGTCGATCAGGGCGACGTCGCGTTCGGCGATCGTGGTGGTCATACGCCTGTCGCAGCAGGGCCGGGTACGAAGTTGTATGGAGGCCATGGACCGGTCAGCTCGATCCGCACGCCGAGCTCGCGATGCTGCACTTCGAGGTCACCGATCAGCCGGCGCAGCTCGTCGATGCGGTCGGCGTCGACGAGATAGGCGCCGTTGAGCAGCATCTCGCCCTCGTGTCCGGAGAGCTCGCGGTTCTGCGCCGGCCGGGTGACCGCATCGATCGCCCAGTCCTGCAGTCGCGCGTGTACCTGTGCGGCGACCTCGGCCGCCAGGGAGTCGGCCAGCTCACGCAGCTCGCGTTCGAGCCGCCTCCGCAGCAGGTAGGCGCCGCCCTCCCCGCGTGTCTCGAGCTCCGGCTCGAGCGCCGACGCGTCGGCACTCTTGCGCCGGGCGGATTCCATCAGCCTGGCCGGGTCCGCGAGCATCTTCACCCCCCACTCCCGGCGCCCGTCGAGCGTCTCGAGTGCACGAGTCAGAGCCTCCTGCTCGCGCTCGAGCATCCGCCGCACGCTGTCGGCATTCTCATACAACGTGCACATGCGCATCGGCACGATCGTGCTCATTGCGAGCGCCTGCTCGAGCACCGCCTCGTGCGCGCGGGCGACACGCTCAAGCCAGCCAAGATCGTTGAGATTGCGTTGCAGCGACTCCGCACCGAACTCGGCACGTGGCACACGGCCGACGAGCGCGACCAAGCCCGCTGCTTGGACCGGCTCCACCCCGCCGGCACCGCCGACCCCGGCAACGCCATGAGGCTGGCGATCCGACGCGCGCAGCACGCAGTAGGCCCACAGGAGCTCGCCCTGTTCCGCGCCCGCGCTGGATCGCGGCTGGGTCGGGATCGGCTCCGGGCGCCCGCGCTCGGCGGCCGCGGCCGACACGAGCGCGTCCCGCAGCAAGGCCACGGCTTCGGCCTCGGCCTGCGCAAGCAGCTTCGGTGCCGTGCGCGCGGCCCAGCGTGTGAGCTCGTCAGTCGCCGCTGGATCTGGAGGCGTCGGACTGTTTCGCTGAGTCATTTCCGCTGGCCAGCTGGCGCTCGATCCGCTCGAGGCGCTCGCGCAACTCGCGGTTCTCCTGCTGCAGCTCGCCTTGGTGATCGCCGGTGTCCGGGCCGAGGCTCTGCAGCGAGGCGTCGCTCTCCCACCAGTTGATCCCCATCTCCTTCGCGCGGTCGACCGACGCGATCAGCAGACGGAGCTTGATCGTGAGCAGCTCGATGTCGAGCAGGTTGATCTGAATGTCCCCCGCGATGACGATCCCCTTGTCCAGCACCCGCTCGAGGATGTCGGCGAGGCTCTCCTGGGACTGCGGCCGGCCCGGCAAGCCGCCGTAGCCGTAGCTCTGCGTCGGAAGATTGCGCTCCTCGAGACTCATTGCTCGTCACGTGCCTCACATCGGTTGAAGCGCCTCACGCGCTTGTAGCCGCGCAGGGTACCCTCCTCATCGAGCTGGACCTCGTAGGAGCCGAGCACGTCGGTCGTGTTGGGGATGCGCTCCATCTCGAGCACGTCCACCGTCACGCACCACGACTCGCCGTCCCACTGAAGCGCGGTGACGGCCTCCGGCCGGTAGCCCGTCAGCTCCTCGACCGTGGTCAGCGCGGCCTGTCCGAGCTCGATGGCCGACAGCTTTCCGTTCTCACCCGAGCTGGCCATCACGCTCCTATTTGCCGAACCTGCGAATCGCGATCAACTCTTCCAGCAGGGCGTCCTCCGCCTCGGCGATCTCCTCCTCGCTGAGCTCGCCGGCTGCCCGCGCGCTGCCCAGCTCGGCCAGCGCGGTGCGTACGGCCGAGTCGTCGTGCGCCTCCTTCTCCGCCTGCTCCTGGATCACCCGGCCGAGGGCCACGGTGCCGCGTACCGGCGCGAGCGGCAACGTGAGCAGGCCGGTGATCAGGCCCATGCCGCCGCCTCGTGGCTGAGGTCGGTCTCGGCAAAGCTGTACGGCGGCAGCGGACCGATGTAACCGATGTCGACCCGATCGCGCATGGCCTGCTTGAGGCGACCCACCTCCTGGTCGAATCGGTCCCGGTCCCGTCCCTCGAGGAGGAAGGCCAGGTCGAACGCGGCCCGGGTGTCCGTCGTCGGCTCCGATCTGGTGTCGACGGCGAGGGGCTCGAGCGTCCGCAGCGCGAGCATCGTGTCCCGCTCGCGCCGGCGCGCGACCTCGCCGGCGACGAGCTCGCCCAGCCGCATGCGCTCCGGTTGCGCGGCGCCCTGGGGTAGGCTCCGCACCCGCTCGCGCAGTGTGGCGATGACACGCGAGTCGCGTACGACCTCGCGCAACAGGGCCTCCTCGTCGTAGCGGCCCTTCAGGTTGAGCTGCACGAGGCCCGCCAACCGCCGCAGCAGATCGGTCAGCTGCGGCGAACCCGGCTCGAGCAGCCGCTCGCGCACCGCGTCTTCGCTCTCCATCGCCGTTCCGAACCGAACCGGCACGACCGTGGCCTGCTCGAACGCCTCCTGCAGTACGCGCCAGTGCGCGCGCAGGCCGCGGGCCGCGGCCAGCTCCTCGCCTTGTAGCGGACTGATCAGCGCCACCAGTCCGGCGTGCTCGACGGAGCCGACGCCCGAGCCGTCGACTCCCGGCGCGGAGATCGCTCCCCGCCACGGAGCGAGCACGACGCCATAAACGTAGAGGGGCTCACCCACGTCGGTCACTCCTTGCGACTTCCGCTACCGGAACGAGAACGCGATCTCGACGACGAGCTTCCGCTCCGAGACGAGCTGGCGCTGCGCGACCGGCTCCGCTGCGGCTTCCGTTTGCCGTTCCCGTCTCCGGCATCGTCGTCGTCGCCCGTCAGCTTGTCCTTCACGCCCTCGATCGCGCCCTTCGTCTTCGACTCCGCGCCTCCCGAGGTCATCGACTCGATCAGCTGGGGGAGTCCCTCGGACTGATCGCTGTTGGCGATGTCCAGCCGATTGACGGCCTCGGCGAAACGCAGATATGTGTCGACGGAGGCGATCACGATCCGGGCGTCGATGGTCAGGATCTCGATGCCGATCAGCGAGACCCGGACGTACGCGTCGATCACGAGACCCTTGTCGAGGATCACGTCGATGACGTCCGCCAGACCGCTTGGCCGGGGACGCTCGAGATATCCCCTCGGTGTTGCTGCTACTGACATGCCGTCGCGCCTCCCTGCCTAGGTTTCGTCTGTTTGCTGGACTGGCAGTCCCTCGTCCGGCTCTTCCATCAGCTGCTTGCGGATGAAGGACCGATTCCTGGCGAGGGCCTTCGAGATCTCGGTCTTGCGAATGCCATGCAGGTAGCCGATCGTCCAATCCAGTTGCTGCAGGGCGTCCTCGGCCGCGCGCCGGTAGCGATCCGCCTCTTCCTGTTTGCTGCTCACGTTGGGTCCGGGGCTGTTGCGAGCCAATTCAGTTCCTCCCCGCCGTCCGTTTACGTCCGGTCGGCGCCTTGGACTTCGAGTCGCTCTTCGCCTTGGACTCCGGTTGGCTGCGGTCCCGAGGGGCCGGCGCGGGAGGACGCCTCAGCGGCTCCTGCCTCCTCGCTCGCGCCAGCGCGGGCGGCGGAGAGCGATGGCCACTCAGCATCTGCATGAGGTCCGGAGGTCGCCTGCGCGCAGCCGCCCGATCGCGGCTTTCCGCCCTGGCGCCGTTCTCGCGCACGTGTTCGAGTTGCGGCGCCTCCGACTCGTCCTCCCGCTCGTCGGCCTCCCCCTCCCAGTCCTCGTCGGGCTCGCCCCCGTGGTTCCCGTTGTCGTCTTCGTCACGGGGCTCGTCGTCGCCCTCGTCGCCTCGTGGCTGGTCGTCCTCCTCCTCCTCATCCCAGTCCTCGTCGGCCTCGGCGTCAAGTTCTTCCTCGCCCTCGTCGTAATCCTCGGAGTCGTCCCACTCCTCGTCCCCGTAGCCGTCGCGCTCGGCCGGCTCGTCCTCATGGATGAGGCCGGCATCCGCGAGGCGGTCTCGCACGCGGTCCGACATGTCGCGGATCCTCGGCGCGTCGACGAGCTTCTGCATCCCGAATCTCGCGATGCGCGGAACCTTCTTCTGGGTCGCCGCACGAGCCGCGGTGGCCAGCGCAATGCCGGTGGCGATCGCGCCGACGCCCGACAGCCGGTGGCGGCGCCGATCGCGGTCACCGTTCTCGAATGCGGTCTCGATCGCGGTCGCGACCACCCGATTCACGTCAAGCGTCACGGTGCCAACCTCCTCTTTCGGCTACCCGCGCAGGACCCGGTAGGTGATCCCCGCGGCGGCGACGCCGGCGACGGCGGCGGCGGCGAGGGCCCGCCCCATCGAGGGACGGCTGCCTCCGATCCGCTCGCCCACGGCACGCTTCAGCACTCCCATATCGTCGGCCCTCCCTAACTCTTCGAGCCGCTCGTCTTGCGGCTCCTGGATCGAGAGCCCCCGCCGTTCGACGAGCGGCTGCCGGAGCCCTTCGCGGAGTTGCGGCTACGGCTGCGAGACGATGAGCCGCCGCTAGCCGATGCGGAGCGAGCGCCGGCTCCGGACGAGGATGCCCGTGAGCGGCTGGCGCCGCTGCTGCGGCCACTCGACGGTCCGCTTCGGCCGCCCGATGAGCGGCGCGAGCCGCCCGACCGGCGCTTCTTGACCTCGCCGTCGTCGATCTCGCCGCGCCACGAGCCAGACTCGTCCTCCTCCATCATCACGTACGCCTTGAAGCGCGCCAGGTCGGCTCGAACGGCCCGCTTGACATGACGCATCCCGCGAGCCGCCTTCTCGATCAGCGACCCCGGCTCCACGTCCAGGCTTACCTCGACCCGGGTGAGGCGTGGCGCGAGCTCGTGGAAGGTGACGACGCCTGTGTGCGTGATCCCCTCGACCACGCGCCACTTGATCCGCTCGTCCGGCCGCTGTTCCTCGATCTCGGCCTTGAACTCCTTCGACTTCCCCCAGATCTTGGCCTTGAAGGCGACGTGGGTCTCGTCCTCCTGCGAGACCTGCTGCACCCGGTGCATGAACTTCGGCCAGTCCTCGAACTGGGTGAAATGGTTGTAGACCGTCTGCAGTGGGACGCCGATGTCGACCGCCTGCTGGACGGGCATCCGCCGACCCTTGCCGACCCCGGGCTGACCCTGCGACTTGCTGCCCTGCTGGCCGCCCTCGTCGCCGCCGACACCTGGGATTGCTCCCTTGACGGCGTCGCCGACGCTCGGCATCGCGTCTTTCACGCTTCCCGAGACCTTGTCTCTCACCGCGCCCGAGACCTTCTCCTGGGCGCTCTCCAGCGGTCCGGCGCCATTGCTGCCAAGACCGCTGATCAGGTCCTTTGCTCCCTTGGCCGCGAGTGGGGCCAGCACCGCCAGCCCGGCACCGGCGGCAATGCCCTTGGTGCCCGACAACGGACTTCCGTTCCCTCTGCCAACCGACAGCGGTCCACGCCTACGCTTACCCAAGCTCTTGGAGACGCTGTGGGCCGACTCACGCGCGAGCTGACCGAGAGCGGTGCCCACGACATCAGCTACGTCCTTAGCCATTACGGCCTCCTTGTTTCTCCGTCCCTCCTGGCGGGAGGGCTACCCCCTGCGACCCAGGGCTAACGCTCGATCATCCGTCCAGCCGCGGATGGGTCGAGTGCTCGTACATCCGTCCAATCCGGGGCAATCTCGGCTCCATTCGCCGTGTCCGAGGCGACCGAGCGGGTTCGCCCCCTGAGGCAGGAAGACGCCTTGTCTGCAGCGCTTCCGAAACGACCCCAGGCCCGGAGGCCGGAATCGTGACCGCTCCTCGCTGCCGACGATCGCCCCGCCGCCGTGTCCGTTGAGGCTTCGGACCAGTCACCTCTCCCCTTCCGCCGAGCAAGCCAGAACCACCTCCACGAACTGCCCTGCCGGATGCCGCGCACTTGCTGGCGAACCACCTCGACGGGACCGCGCGGCGTCATCACGGTCACGGTCTCTGAGCGATTGCGAACTGCGCTGCCAGCGGCCATTTGCAGCGGAGCGAATTTGCTCGTCCCGCGAGTTCGCCCGCCCGCGACCCGGCTAGCCGTGGTATTCGCCAGAGCCGTGACCGCCGTGGTGGGCGGATCCGGGTTCCCCGACGAGCGCCCTCGTACCCGCGCGGAGCTGGGCTGCAGGTCTCTGCCTGCCCCTGCTGGCGCGGTCAGGGCCTGCGCCACTCGTCGCTGCTTCAGTCAGGATCCGGACGCGGCCGCTGCGGAGGTCGACTTCGCGGGGCTGGCGGAGCGCTGACGGGCTGGCGCGGGGGATCGTCTCACCGCGGGCCTTGGAAGGTTCTCCCCGCGTGCCGGCCCCAGCCTTTAGGCTCGCTTAGGAAGTCGACTCAGCGGTGGGCTTCACGTCCGACTGGAGGGCACGCGCCGTGGACCAACATGAGCCCGACGCTATAGAGATTGGGTCGCGGTATCTGTACTACGTAGACCCGCCGACGTTCCTTCGCTGTAGCTGGGACACCGACCCGGCACACGCCGACATCGCGCAGATCGGGGTGCCGTAGGCGGGCGGCAACCCGGTCGAGCGCGAGCAGTACCTCGGGCCGCGCGCGGTCCGTTGCGTGTCGGCGGGCTACCACCGGGCGCATCGCGAGTTCCGCCTGGATCCGTTCGCGCAGTGCCGGATCAACGACCTCGGCGATGTGCCGGTGGCGATGCAGCTCGATCCCCGGGTTGGAATCGACGGGATCACGGCGTTCTTCGCGCGCGTCGCTGCGGCGGGAGCCCGGCCCGTGTCGGTGGGCGGCGATCACTCGGTAACGCTTCCGATCCTGCGCGCGATCGCCGGAGCGGAGTCGCCGCTCGGCGGTCCACTGGCGGTTGTTCACTTCGACTCGCGCACGGACTCCTACGCGCCCACGGCGGGCGTGATGAACGCGGGCCTCGGATTCCGCGTCGGCGTCGAGGAGGGCCTGATCGACCCCGAACACAGCGTCCAGATCGGCATCAACGGGCCGATGGGCGACCTGGGGATGGACAGCTTCAGCGCCGAGGCCCGGCTACCGGGTGATCACGCTCGACGAGTTCGAGGAGCTTGGTGTCGCCGGCACGGTGGCCGAGATCCAGTCGCGCGTCGGCGACACGCCCGTATACGTCTCGTTCGACCTCGACGTGCTCGACCTGCCCTGGGCTCTCGGAGTCGCCGATCCCGAGGTCGGCGGACTGACGATCCGCGAAGCCCTCAAGGTGATCCGTGGCATGCGCGGCCTGCAGCTCGTGGGTGCCGACCTCGTCTGCATGATCCCGCGCAAGGACGGGCCGGGCGAAGTGGGCGTTCAGCGCCGCGGCGCTCATGCACGAGCTCGTGACGATGATCGTGCTCGCGCGATCCCCGGCCCTGGTCGGCGCGACTACGTAAAGCGCGGGCTGCGTGCCGACACGACGCCCACGAACACCGGCTGCTAGCCGCAGTCTGAACCTCGGGCACGAACCACCATTGCGGGGTTGGAAACGCGCAACCGATGCTCCCACTACCCTCCGCATTCACCCAAGCGCTTCAGCTTGCCCGTGTGATCGACCTTGGGCGGCGGCGTGTTCAAGGCGGATGCGTCAGTCGGTGACACCGGCGTGTAGGTCACGAACGCTCCGTCTTCCCAGACCCTCGTGTAGGCGAAGACGCACGTGGGCGAGATCGAGGGCTTCGGCGGTTGGGCGCCGCCTCCCCCAGGGAACGGGAGAGTGAGATGGAGGTAGATGCGAAGCCGGTGCCGGTCGAGGAGAGCTCAGTAGACCTTGGCGGCTCCAAGCCGGAGCTTAAGCGGACGCTGGGGTCCTTTCAGGTGTTCGCGATTTCGTTCGCGTTCATCTCGGTGGCGGTCGGCATTTTCGGGACATACGACGAGGTGCTGCGGACCGGGGGGCCGCTCGGGATTTGGCTGTGGCCGATCGTGGCGGTCGGTCAGGGGCTCGTGGCGCTGGTGATCGCGCAGTTCGCGGCCCGCATCGCCCTCACGGGCTCCTCCTACCAATGGGCCTCGCGGCTGGCCAGTCCGAAGATCGGCTGGGGGTTCGGTTGGCTGACCTTCTGCTGGCTGGGGATCGTCGCAGTGGCAGCGGACAACGCGCTCGCGAGCCAGGCATTCATGCCGCTGTTCGGCATCCACGCGGACGAGGGCACCGCGCGGCTAATCACGGTTGCGGTGCTGCTCGTTCAGGCCGTGCTGGTCGTGGCCTCGGTGCGCATCGTCGCCTTGCTCAACTCGAGCGCGGTGGTCGTCGAGGTGGCGATCGTCGGGGTGCTGGCGATCGCGCTGATCGTCGTAGTCGCGGTCACCGGCCACGGCTCGTTTGAGAACCTCACCTCGCGTGGTGTCACCGCGGGCGTCCCGAACTATTTCGGGGTCGGAGGCGGTTTGATGCTCGCGACGATCATGGGTCTCGGCACCCTCACCGGCTTCGACGCCGCGGCGAACCTCGCCGAGGAGGCCAAGGATCCCTATCGCAGCGTCCCGCGCGCGATCGTGGGATCGGTGGTGGCCGCCGGGCTGGCGGGAATGGTGTTCCTGATCGCGCTCACCGTCGCGATCACCAATATCAAGAAGATTAGCCTTACCGAGGGGGCGGTGGCCGCGATCATGCGCGATCAGCTCGGTCCTGTGGTAGAGAAGATCCTGCTGGTGGCCGTCACCTTCTCGTTCTTCGCCGCCGGGATGGTGATCATGGCGACGGGCGCACGGCTCGTGTACGCGATGGCGCGCGACCTGCGCTTTCCGTTCCACCGGACGTTCCGACGAGTCAACCCGCGCACGCACACGCCGATCCCGGCGACGATCCTGATCTTCGGCGGCGGGGTCCTCCTGATGGTCGCGCTGCCGGGCAACGCGTTGCTGCAGCTGATCACGGCGGCGACGATCCTGCCGGTGATCATCTACGGCGCGACGGTCGTCCTCTATCTGGCGGTGCGCAAACGGCTCGTTGCAAAGAAGGGCGCGTTCTCCCTCGGGCGCCTGGACCTGCCGGTCGCGATCGTCGCGCTGGTGTGGCTGTTCGTGGCGCTGCTCGTCCTCGTGCTGCCACACCAGGCGCGCGTCCCCATTCTGATCGTCCTCGGCTTGGTCCTCGCGGGCGCGGTGTTCTTCCTCCTGATGCTGATCTTCGACCGCAAGTCGCTGGACGCCGAGCCGGGGGATGTGAGCGTCCTCGAGGCTTGACGCGCGTCCCCGCTCGAGCGATTGACCGCCGCGACCTCGGGATCGCGCAGGTCGATCTTCCGCGCAAAATCGCGCAGAGCGCTGCTCTCCTAATGCCGGCACTCGGCTCGAGGGTCGTGAAGCAGACCGCCTCTCTTGCGCGAGCGACAGCCACCACGATGCCGCGGACGTCGCTCAAGGCTTGCGCCCGCTCCGCGCAGGCGACGCGAGTTTCGCCGACGACTCTGCACCGTAGGCGACATCCGTCTCGCATCTCGCCAATCTCGACAGTCCCAACGCCGAACGCGGAGCCGCACCGGCGAGTGTCTACCGCGGCATGTTTTCCGCGGGTCCCTGGCTAAGCGCAAGCGGACGCCAACCGGGACCTGGGGAACATTCCTGGGGAACACACGTGCATGACTCGTACCCGGCTCCCGACCCAAAACGCCGCGCTGGCAGGAATTTCACGAGTGGAGCCATCAGCGGAACCGATCTAGGCTTAAAAGTCAAATACGACGGCGCCATCAGTCTTGCCCGCCGCATCAACGGATAGAAGTGGTGTGACGAACTTCTTAAATGCATCATGGGCCGGGTCAAACGGTGACACAAAAGGCCGCCCGATATAATACCTGTAGTCACTCCGATTCTTAAAAGTGACAATAAATGCTTGCTCGAAGCCGTCAGTTAGCTTCTCCAGACTCTTCGTGCAGTCTCCACCAACGAGAGAAACAACGTAGTTCTTACCATCTCGCTTGCATTTCTGCTTTAGCGCCAAGAACCTCTTCATTACCTCAGTTTTCTGCCGTTGAGTAACGGTCGGTTTGTATTTGAATGCCACGATATGCTTAATCTGAGAAGAGGGACCGGCTTGGCTCGCGGCCGAAGCGCGGCCCGCGACTAGCGCGACCGGTCCGACGAGGGCCAGCCTACGGGTGAAGCGACCAGTCGTCAGCAAATTCGGTATCCCGCCGATCACTTGTCGAACTCCTTCCTCCGTGGATACAGGGATTTCTCCAGCAGCGCCAGCCGGGATCGAACCGGCGACGTCCTGCTTGCCAAGCAGATCGAGTTGCCCGCTCGTGCTTCCTGACGTCCACAGAATTGCTTTACATAGCTCATTTCAAGTGCGCCCCGACAGACGCCCCCGAACCGTGCCTCGCCGTGCTGGCGTGCGCGGACGCCGCCCCGAAGCCGACTACAAGCACAGATACCAATGCTGCCGCGCGCCCGATCCTTACCCGATCGCTCATCGCCAACCCCCTTTGAAGAGCCAATCGTCCGTTGCCGCCACTCTACCCAAGCGGTCAACCATCAGCACCCACCGGCCCGGCATTCTTTCGATGCCAGTAGGAGAACCCCGCCGAGCCGGCGCCAAAACAGAGCGGACACGACCTCGAGCGTCAGCCGGCCCTCGTGTTCGCCACGAGCGCAAGTGCGCCACGAGGCGCCATATGACCGGGTGGGGTGAAAGGACCCACCTCCGACCGCCGTAACGGTCGGGTGAAGCTGAGGGGCAGTCCGAGACCAGAGGTGTGGTGGAGGGCGGGAGCAGCCCCTGACGATCGAGCAGCGGCCCGCCGCCAGCGGGTCGGGTGCGGTAGCGAGGCAGAAAGGCGTAGTCAACGAACCAGTGGTAGAAGCCCCGAGACTTGGCAGCAGCCCGGAAACTGGCGGCTGTGGGCTGTTGGGGTGCTCGGTCCTCGTTTGTGCTGAGGGCCGTCTTGTCCGTCCGGTTCTTGATCGGGCGGGTGAGGTCGCGTGCCGTGTTGCGGTAGCGCGCGATGATGCCTCCGGGGTAGAGCTGGGCGCCGACCCTGCCGACCGGTCTGTGGTGAACGTGGGAAGCGTCCCGGCGGTGCCCGCCGAGCCTTCGGGCTTGGGGCAGGCGCACCGTCCGCTGTTGCCGTGGGGACGTGGCGGAGGACCCGTAGTAGTCCGAGCCGGGGAAAGCCCGGCACATGGCGAAGGGGTCCAGTGAGTACGCAGCATGGTTGGACGGAAGGAGGTCGCCTGTGAACACGGGCGCTCCGTTCCCCAGCGTCGATGTGGCGCAGGAGCGGGTACTTCACTTCCAGCGCAAACTGCACGAGTGGGCATCTGCGGATGCCGAGCGCAGGTTCCACGATCTGTGGAATCTGGTCTGCGACCCGGCCACGCTGGTGGTGGCCTGGTCGCGGGTGAGTCACAACCGAGGGTCACGAACAGCCGGAGTCGATCACGACACTCGCCGTCACGTCGAAGCGCGTGGCGTCGAGCAGTTCCTCACCGAGCTTCGCGAGGAGCTGAGGTCGGGGTCGTTCCGGCCGCTGCCCGTCCGGGAGCGGTTGATACCCAAGCGCGACGGTCGCAAACGCCGCCTAGGGATACCAACACTCAAGGACAGAGTCGCGCAGATGGCCCTCAAGCTCGTCATGGAGCCGATCTTCGAATCGGGCTTC
>DASXDA010000103.1:0-15859 GCA_036490875.1 Solirubrobacteraceae bacterium | reverse complement strand
CCAAAGACATCCCCCGCGACAGAATCCGCGACCTCCTCATCAACACCTTCGCCGCAACCCTCACCCTCACCCAACAACTCGACCCAAAAACCAAAATCGAAACCGACAGCTGAAGCGCCCGGCGACAGGCTAGGTTTGGCTCGCGTGCAGGACGAGTGGGATCACGAGGCCGAGCTTGCGCGGATCCAGGAGCTCTGGACCGCGGAGCCGGCTCAGCTCGGACTGCAGGACGCCAAGGGCCGAAAGCAGCGTCATTACCTGAAGAAGCACCTCGGGTTCGAGCCGCAGGTCCGCCGACGCCTCCGTGCGCTGGACCGGATGACGCCGTTCGTGCGCGGGCGGGTGCTCGAGTGGGGATGTCGCCACGCGCTCGACTCCGCCGTGCTCACCATGCGGCTCGGGAGCGCGATCGAGTGCCACGGCGCGGACCTGTTCCCGCCCGGTCTGTTCGCTCCGTTCCACGAGTTCAGCGGGCTGCTGATCGACGCGCTCCCCAACCGGTACAGCTACACCGAGGCGTGGCTGCGCCTGACTGGCGGTCCTGCGCACAAGCGCCGGTACTCCGCACGCGAGATCGATGCGGCGCTAGAGCGCCACGGATTCGACGTGCTCCAGGTCCGCCGCGTCGGCGTGCTCCCCGGCTGCTCACCACGTTGTGCGCGGTCGGCCGCCGGGCGTAGCGGGCACGAGCGAGGCCTCGCCGCCCCGGGCCTGCGAAAGGGAGTAGGTGTCGCTCGCCCGCGTTCAGACGCGCGGAGACCCGCCACCTCACGCCGCGGCGTCGGCGGGAGCGGCGGTCGCGGCCGGCGCGTGCTCCTCGTGCCGCGCCGCCGCGGCCTCCGGGATCAGCAGCAGCGCCCCGAGCAGGAAGCAGATGCCGCCTAGCGACGTGCCAGCGTTGGCGATCCGGGCGCTGACGGGCTCGCCGGACGCCGGCTCCACCAGCGACGCAATCGCCGAGATCCCGAACGCGATCGACCCGAGCAGGTTCAACGCGACGATCCACCACGACAGCGACCGCCGGCGGAAGCACACCCACCGGTGGCAGACCTCGGCGAACGCGAGCCCGCTCGCCAGCAGGAACGCAACCGAGCCGAACGCGTCCGGCGCCCACACGCGGCCGTTGACCTGGTGTGTCGTCAGGTTGTGGTTCATCGCGGCGAACGTGCTGATGTTGAAGAGCACCGTTCCGACGAGCTGCACCAGCGCGGCGAGCCAGTCGATCCGGCGTGGCTCCCACGAGGCGGGGCGCCACCGCCGCCGTCGCCGGGTCGGGTCGTAGGGGTGGGGGACGTTGGCCGCCTCGCAATACTGCAGGTAGCCGGCCGAGGTGAAGAAGATCGACCCGACGAAGAAGGTCACGCCGATCCCGGGTCGCGAAGACGAGCCCCACTGCGACGCGACCGCGCCGGCGATGAAGCAGCTCGCGCCGATCATGAACAGGACCGCCATCCACCAGCTCCGGCTCCGCGGCTGCCACCACACCGACCCGGCCGTGGCGCGCGTCTGATCCCGAGCGCCCTTTCGATACCTCCGCGAGTGCCACCGCACGACGGTGCCGTCCGGGCGCCGCAGCGTTTCGGTGGTCACGAACGGGCCGGGTCCGTCGCTCGCGATCCGTTTCCACCCCTCCGGAAGCTCGAGATAGCTCTGCACGCCCCTCCGGCGCGTCGTACTACTTGATCACGGTCCGCTTATCGCCGGCGAGGAGCCCAGCCTCGTCCATCGGGCGCTAGTAGCCGCCGCGCTCCCAGCGCCCTTGTTCCTCGATGGTCCGCTCGGCGAGCGGCTTCGCCTCGAGCCGCTCGTCCGAGATCGGCTTCCCGCTCTCGATCGACAGCCCATACTTGCCGTCGGCCAGCCGCGCCTCGGCGCGCTTGAGCGCCTCCAGCTGATCGCGCAGATCCCCCAGACGTCCCTCGTCCAGCTCGTCCTGGTAGAGGTCCTCAGTCTCGAGGTCGCCCGGTTCGACGCGGTCGTCGCCCTCGAGCGGACCCTCGTTGTGACTCGCCAGTGCCTGCTCGATCCGGGCCCGTTCTCGGCCCAGAAGCTCGCGCGCACGTTCGTCGTCCATGCGTGCACCCTAACGACCCGCGCACCCGAACGGAATCGGAACCAAGCTGGGACGCGTCACAATGGAGACGTGGCCGACGAGCCGAAACAGGCAACCCGGGCGGACCCCTCGTCAGAGCAGTCAGTTCCGCCCCCGCCGATGCCGCGCGACAAGGACGGCTGGCGCGTTGCTCCCGCGCCCGACGGCCGCGGTATGCCCGACGAGCACAAGCCACAACCACCGCACCGGATGCGCGGCTTCTGGGTCCTCGTGATCGTCCTGCTCGCGGTCAACTGGATCGCGGTGCTCGCGTTCCAGCCCGGGAGCAACGGGCAGCCGCGGGTCGAGGTCCCGTTCAGCCCGTTCTTCCTGAACGAAGTGCAGGCCGGCCAGGTCAAGTCGATCTCCTCGAAGGGCGGGACGATCCAGGGGACCTTCACGACCAAGCTCAAGTACCCGCCGAGCGACAAGAACGCGACCGCGACCACGCTGTTCTCGACCCAGGTCCCGTCATTCTGGTCGAACCAGGAGATCACCCAGCTGCTGCAGAGCAAGGCGGTACAGGTCAACGCCAAGAACCCGAATCCCGGGACGTCGTTGCTCGCCACGATCCTGCTGGGGTTCGGCCCGACGATCCTGCTGGTGCTGCTGTTCGTGCTGCTCGCGCGGCGGGCCGCCTCGGCCGGAGGCGGCCTCGGCGGCCTCGGCAACTTCGGGCGCTCTCAGGCGCGCCGGGTCGACCCGCAGACGATCCGCGTGACGTTCGACGACGTCGCCGGGATCGAGGAGGCGAAGGCCGAGCTGACCGAGATCGTCGACTTCCTGAAGAACCCTGAGCGCTACAGCCGTCTCGGTGGTCGCCCGCCGCACGGCGTGCTGCTGTACGGGCCGCCCGGAACCGGCAAGACGCTGCTCGCGCGGGCGGTCGCCGGCGAGGCCCATGCGGCGTTCTTCTCGATCGCGGCATCCGAGTTCATCGAGGCGATCGTCGGCGTCGGCGCCTCGCGTGTACGCGACCTGTTCGCGAAGGCCAAGGAGGCGGCCCCGTCGATCATCTTCATCGACGAGCTCGACGCGATCGGCCGCTCCCGCCAGGGATCGATCAGCGTGACCGGCGCCAACGACGAGCGCGAGCAGACGCTCGACCAGATCCTCACCGAGATGGATGGCTTCGAGTCCAACCAGGCGGTGATCGTGCTCGGCGCGACCAACCGCCCCGAGATCCTCGACCCCGCCCTGCTGCGCCCCGGCCGGTTCGACCGCCGCGTGGCCGTCCAGCCCCCTGACCGCAACGGCCGGCTCGCGATCCTGAAGGTCCACACGCGCTCGATTCCGCTCGCGGACGATGTCGATCTGGCCGCCCTGGCGTCCTCGACCCCCGGAATGGTCGGCGCCGATCTCGCAAACTTGGCCAACGAGGCGGCACTGACCGCGGCCCGCAACAACCACGACAAGGTCCAGATGGCCGACTTCACCGAGTCACTCGAGAAGATCCTGCTCGGGGCCCCGCGCGGGATCGTGCTGAGCCCCGAGGACCGCGAGCGGACCGCTTACCACGAGTCCGGCCACGCGCTCGTCGGGATGCTCACGCCGGAGGCGGACCCCGTGCGGAAGGTGTCGATCATCCCGCGCGGCATTGCGCTCGGAGTAACCCTCTCGACACCCGACGACGACCGCGTGTCCTACTCACAGCAGGACCTCGAGGCGAAGATCAAGGTCGCGCTTGGCGGGCGCGCCGCGGAGGAGGTCGTGTACGGCAAGGTCACGACCGGCGCCGAATCCGATTTCCAGCAGCTCACCCAGATCGCGCGTCAGATGGTCGGGCGGTGGGGGATGAGCGACAAGGTCGGGCCTGTGACGGTGCTTCCGTCCGAGGGAGCCGCGCCGTTCTTTCCCGGCGCGTCCGAGACCTCGCCGGAGATGCAGTGGCTGGTCGATCAGGAGGTGAGGCGGATCGTCGACGACCTCCACGCCGAGGTAACCGACCTGCTCGGCGAGCACCGTGACCAGCTCGACTCGCTCACCCACGCGCTGCTCAAGGCCGAGACGCTTGACGCCCCCGACGCCTACGCCGCGGCCGGGGTACCGATGCGCACGGCGGAGCTGCCGGCCGAGCCCGAGGTCAAGCCCGAGGCCGAGGCACAGCCGGGGCGCGCCTGAGCGCCTCCTTGCACTAGGCTCACGCGCCGATGATCGTGCTCTGCTACGACGGCTCCGAGGACGCGCGCGCAGCGGTGGAGGGGGCGGCGAAGCTGTTCCCGGGCGTGTCGGTGACGGTCCTCACCGTGTGGCAGCCATTCGTCGAGGTGGTGGCCCACTCCACCATCGGATTCGGGATGGTGCCGTCGATCCCGGACTCGGACGAGCTCGACCAGGCGAGCAGCAACTCCGCTGAGAAGACCGCGGGCGAGGGCGTGGAGCTCGCGAAGAAGCTCGGGCTCGAGGCTGAGCCGCTCGCGTTCGCCCAGACCTCAACGACGGCTCGCGCGATCCTCGCCGAGGCCGACAAGCTCGGTGCGACCGCGATCGTGATGGGCTCGCGCGGCCTCACCGGCGTGAAATCGATGCTGCTGGGGAGCGTCTCCCACGAGGTGATCCAGCACGCCGACCGGACGGTCGTCGTGGTGCCCTCGCCGCACGTGGCCGAATCACGCGCGCGCGAGCGCCACCAGGAAGGGCCGGACTGATCCACGCTGGCGCGCCGGCCTGACGCGGTGACGGCTTACCCGCCGAGGCCGCCGAAGTACGCGAACGGGTTGCCGCCGCTCCCCTCGGACACGGTCCGCTGGGTTCCCTCGCTGTTGACGACGGCGCCGGCCGGAGCCTCCTGCCGGATCCGCTCGGCGAGCGCAGTGGCGGTGTCCTCGTCCGCCGCGCCGACGATCAGGAAGTGCCAGCGCTGGACTACGACGAACCCCTCCTGCTCGAGCTGGCGGCCGAACTCGACCGCTTCGCGATGGTGTTGGAACTTGACGCGGACCTCGAACTCGGGGTGGCCGCTGCCGGTCGACTCGTCGCGCTCGCGCTCGATCAACGCGGCGTGCTCGGCCGCCTTCTCCGCGTCGGTGCTCGGCAGTGGCTTGTCCGGGTCCTCCCAATCCTCGGCGCTCGGGTGCCAGCGCCTGAGCTCGAGCTCCACCTTCCACCCGTTGGAGGCGGCCTCCTTGCGCACCAGCTCGCCGACCGCCTCGGCCTGCTCGCGCGTTCCCGCGTACGCGAACACCTCGTTGTCGTCGGCTGAGATCGCGACGCTGTCGAGGAAGTGGTCCTCGAGCGTGTGCTCGAGATCGGTCGCCTCGAGCCGGTCGCGTAGCTCGTCCGCGCGGCTCTCGCCCTGGAACGTGATCCGGAGTCGCCAGTCGTCTGCCATCGGCGAGGACTGTACCGGGGGCCACCGCTTGACCCTCGCCGGAATCTCGATCAGGATCGCCGTATGACGATGATCGACGCAACAGAGCAGGCAAGGCTGGTCCGGGACGGCGAGGCCTCGCCGGTGGAGCTGGTGAACGAGGCGATTGCGAAAATCGAGGAGCTCAACCCGCAGCTGAACGCGGTGATCCACCCGCTGTTTGACGAGGCGCGCGAGGCCGCCGCCGACGAGCTGCCGGACGGGTCGTTTCGCGGCGTGCCGTTCTTGGTGAAAGACCTCTCCTGCTACATGGCCGGGGTCCCCGTGAACGAGGGGATGCGCGTGCTGCGCGACGCCGGCTACCGCTCCGACCACGACATGGTGATCACCGAGCGCTTCCGTCGCGCGGGATTCGTGATCCTCGGCCGGACGAACACGCCCGAGCTCGGGATCCTGCCGACCACCGAGCCGGTCGCGTTCGGGCCGACACACAATCCGTGGGACCTCGAGCGCTCGCCGGGCGGCTCGAGCGGCGGCTCGGCCGCGGCGGTGGCGTCGGGAATGGTGACCGCCGCACATGCGAACGACGGCGGCGGCTCGATCAGGATTCCCGCCAGCCACTGCGGACTGGTCGGGCTGAAGCCCTCGCGCGCGCGGGTAACGCTGGCGCCGGACTTCGGGGACGTGATGGGTGGGCTGACGATCGAGCTCGCGGTGACCCGAAGCGTTCGCGACGCGGCCGGGATCCTCGACGCGATCCAGGGGCCGGCCCCTGGGGACCCGTACGCGGTGGCGCCGCCCTCGCGGCCGTACCGCGAGGAGGTCGGCGCGGACCCGGGACGGCTGCGGATCGGGCTGATGACTACGACGCCCGGGGGGAATTTCGACGCCGATCCGGAGTGTGTCGCGGCCGCCGAGGCCGCCGCGGCGCTGCTCGAGGAGCTCGGCCATGACGTCGAGCGCTCGTACCCGGCCGACCTCGACGACCCGACGTACATCCAGAACTTCCTCGTCCGCTGGACCGCGGGCGTCGCCTGGAATCTCGACTATTGGGGCACGAAGATCGGGCGCGAGCTCGGGGCCGACGACGTCGAGCCGCTCACCTGGGCGCTGGCCGAGCAGGGCCGAGTGCACAGCGCGGGCGCGCTGCTGCGCGCGGTCGAGGAAGCGCAGGCCGGCGCCCGGCGGGTCGCCTCGTGGTGGGCCGACGACGGTTACGACCTGCTGCTGACGCCGACCTGCGCGGAGCCGCCGCCGCGGCTCGGCGAGCACGACGCGCCCCCGGACAACCCGCTCGCCCCGATCGTCCGCGCGACCCCGTTCGCGATCTTCACCGCGGGCTTCAACACGACCGGTCAGCCCGCGATCTCGCTGCCGTTGCACGTGACTGCCGACGGCCTGCCGGTCGGCGTCCAGCTGGTTGCCGCGTCCGGCGCCGAGGATGTGCTCGTCCGGGTCGCCGCGCAGATCGAGGAAGCGCGGCCGTGGGCAGACCGGACGCCGCCGGTGCACGCGGCTCTGGCCTGAGGCGGGTGTAGCAGGGTCGGGGTGCTTGGTGTGTTTGACACGGACGTCCGTGTCAAACACACCACGCGGAGCGTCAGTACGTCGCGAGTTCCTTGACGTCCCCGGCCCGGACGTCGATGATCCCACCGAGCTCGTTCAGGTCCGAGGCGAGCTCGGGGAGCGATCCCTGGCCGCGGATCTCGAGATCGACGGTCACGTGGTGCGGGCCACGTCCGTTGCCGTCGTTGGTCGTGTGTCTGATCGAGAGGTCGGAGATCGAGAACCCGCGACGGGCGCATTCGGCGAGCGCTTCGCGCAGGGTGCCCTGGCCATCGAGGTAGACGAGCTGCACTTCCGAGGGCGCGTAGCGAGAGCGGGGGAGGGAGCGAACGACGAGCGGATACCCGTAGGCGACGACGAAGTAGATCGCGGTCGCTCCGAGCGCGATCAGCGGCAGATCGCCTCCGCAGGCCATGCCGACTCCGGCCGTCACCCACACACCCGCCGCCGTCGTCAGGCCGCGGACGGTGTCTCGCCGCACGAAGATGATCCCGCCGCCGATGAAGCCGATGCCGGAGACGATCTGCGCCGCCACCCGCGAGGGATCGAACGCAGCGTGCGTCTGACCCAGCACGTCGTCGAACCCATACGTGCTGACGAGCATGAACACGGCGGAGCCGACCCCGACGAGCGTGTACGTGTTGAGGCCCGCGGACTTCTGGCGAAGCTCCCGTTCGACGCCGATCGCCGAAGACAGGAGCAACGCAAGGCCCAGGCGCCATATGAGATCGAGTTCGTGCATTTCCGTCCGCTTCAGCGAGCTCGGCGCTGGCGGCGGACTCCGCCGCCAGCGCGCAACAGCTAGCTCGACTTCTTGCCGCCCTTGCGGCCGGCCGCAGCCTTCTGCGCGCGGTTTCCGCCACTCCCAGGGCCGCTGCTCTTGCGGCTTTGGCTCGAGCCGCTGCTCTTGCCGCCGCGGCTGGAGGACCCGGGCGAGTTGGAAATCGCGGCCGCGCGGGACTTGCTCATCCCCTGCTTGCGCAGACCTTCGTACTGCTTGTCGTTCTTGATGCTCGGACCGTGATCTTTGGCCATCGTGAACCTCCTGTAAGTGCAGGGGGCTACCCGCAAACCAGGCTGGCCATTCGCGCGCCGCTTACAACGACGCCTCGAGCTCGACCGGTTCCCGGCCGAGCGCGCGCAGTGACCGCTCGATCGCCGCGATCACGATTTCGAGCACGTCGACGCGGGCCGAGTGCTTGGACTCGGCGGCGACTACGTGCCACGGTGCCGCCTTGTGATCGGTCCGCTCCAGCATCTCCTCGACCGCGAGCTCGTAGTCGTGGCGCCGAGACAGGTTGCGCCAGTCCTCGCCGGTCAGCTTCCAGCGCTTGAGCGGGTCGTGCTCGCGGGCCCTGAATCGCTTGAGCTGCTCGTCCTCGGAGACGTGCAGCCACACCTTGACGAGCACCATCCCCTCCGTCGCGAGCGCCTCCTCGAACCCGACGATCTGCGGATACGCGCGGCGCCACTGCTCCTCGGTTGCGAACCCCTCGACCCGCTCGACCAGCACCCGCCCGTACCAGGAGCGATCGAGCACCGCCATCCCGCCCCAGCCCGGAAGCGCGTCCGCGAACCGATGTAGGAAGTGGTGGCGTTTCTCGTCGGAGCTCGGCGCCGCGAATTCCGAGACACGGACGTGGCGCGGATCGAGCGGACTCACCAGCCGCCTGATCGCGCCTCCCTTGCCCGAGGCGTCCCAGCCCTCGAACAGCGCGCACAGCGGCGGCCCGAGCTGGCCGTCTCCGATCAGCCCGCCGAGTTGGAGGCGCAGCGCCAGGAGCCGGCGCTGCGCCTCGAGGATCCGCTGCTCGCTCTCCTGCTTGCCGAGCTTCTTGTTGAGATCAGCGTCGCGCAACGAGGCCACGCGCGCATCCTCGCAGCCCTCATAGCGCAAATGCCAGTAGCCCGGAGACGAGCCCGTAGAAGAAGCACGCCTCCGTCAGCGCGAACCCAAGCCACTGGATGCTCGTGATCTCCTCGCGCATCCCGGGCTGGCGGGTCGTCGCGTCGATCACGCGTCCGAAGATGATCCCGATCCCGACGCCGGCGCCGACCGCGCCGAGCCCGCCGCCGACGCCCATCGCGAGCGACTTCAGGCCTGAATCCGTGAGTGCGGCGACCATCGTCAGCCTCCTTTCAGTGAGGCGGCGCGGCGCTCCGGCGACGCGGGCAGCAACTCCACGATCAGCTCAGCGAGCCGCTCGGGCGCGTCCACCTGCACGAACGTCCGCGCGTTCTCGATCCGCTCGAGGCGCGCGTCGGCGAACAGAGCCGCGAGCCGCTCGGCGTCCGCGACCGGGAAGAACCGGTCACGCATCCCCCACACGATCAGCACCGAACCGCCGAAGCCGGGCAGCAGCTCGGCCGCGCGCAGCGTGTGCTCCGGGGAGATTCCACGGAGGACCTTGATCAGGTCGCGCCGGATCGCACGGACGCGCAGCGGGGCGACCCACTTCTTCACGAGCTCATCCGGCAGCGGCTCGACGGTCAGCGGCGCGAGCGCGAACACCGCGCGACGGCCCGCGCGCAGCCGCGCGAGCGTCGCCGTCGCGGCGACGGCGCCCGGGACCCGTCCGAGCAGCTTCACCACCGGCTTGAAGGCAGCCGGCGGGAAGTCCTCGAACGCGTCGCAGTTGACCAGCACCAGCCGGGCGATGCGCTGCGGGTGGTTGGCGACCACGAGCTGCGACAGCGCGCCGCCGGTGTCGTTGCCGACCAGTGTGACGTCGCTCAGTTCGAGCCGCTGGATCAGCTCGACGATCAGCGCCGCGAGCCCGGGAGGGGTGAGGTCGGCCGACGGATCCATCGGCTTGCGATGCGAGCCGAGCGGGAGCTCGGGGACGATCACGCGCGCCCGCGGGGCGAGCTCGGGGATCAGCCGATCCCAGACGCTGCCGGAAACGAGCAGCCCGTGCACGAGCACGATCGTGGGGCCGGTCCCTTCGTCGCGATACTGGAGCGTTCCGTGAGAGAGCTTGATCTCCGGCATGTCGGCCACCTCCACAGCGGCTAGAGTCGCATACAGGGTGTACGTATCTTCACATACAGGCAGTATGCATGTCAAGGAGGGCGCGTGGGCGGAGTAGCGGCGCCGGAGCCGGGCGAGGTCGAAGCCGAGGGGCAGAGCGCGTCGGGCCAGGACCGCCCGCGCACGAAGGCGGCGCAACGGGAGGCAACGGTCGCG
Source organism: Solirubrobacteraceae bacterium (assembly GCA_036490875.1). GTDB lineage: Bacteria > Actinomycetota > Thermoleophilia > Solirubrobacterales > Solirubrobacteraceae > Palsa-465. Next base: position 5,704 of record DASXDA010000103.1, on the reverse strand, counting down.
GCGCTGATGGCCGTCGCGAGGGAGCTGTTCGCCGAGCGCGGCTACGCGGGCGTCGGTACCGAGGAGATCGTCAAGCGCGCCGGCGTCACTCGCGGCGCGCTGTATCACCACTTCCGCGGCGGCAAGGAGGAGCTGTTCCGCGCCGTGCTCGTGGAGATCAGCGCCGAGACGATGCAGCGCGTGATCGCGGAGGCGTCGAAGACGGAGGATCCTTTTGAGGAACTCGTGCTCGGGTCCGAGGCGTTTCTCGACGCGAGCATGACGCGCGAGGTGCAGCGGATCATGCTGGTCGACGGCCCGTCGGTGCTCGGCTGGGACGTGTGGCGGGCGATTGATACCGACCACGGGCTCGGGCTGCTCGAGGCCGCGGTGCAGAACGCGATGGACGCCGGGCGGCTGGCGACGGGCTCGGCGACGGCGGTTGCGCACGTGCTCTCGGGCGCGCTCGACGAGGCAGCGATGGTGGTGGCTCGCGCCGACGATCCGGCGGCGGCAAGGGCCGAGATGGGGCTGACGGTGCGCCGGCTGCTCGAGGGGCTGCGGGGGCCGGCGACCTAGGCGTCGCGGGCGCGCGTTGCGCCGTTTACGAGCCGTCAGTCTGCTTGTCGCTGGGGCCAAGATCGACGCTCGGGGGAAAGGAAGAGCGGTCGGTGAATCGTCTACGACGTTTGCTCGTGCTGGCTGCGATCGCCGCGCTCGCGACGATTGCGATCGCTGTCGCTCCCGCGGGGGCAGCCCGGACTCAGAGCGTCCGCTGCATCGGCGCCGCCGACTACTGACGGCGCCACGGTCAGCATCGCCGGTGGCGCCAGGAACCGGATCGTGTCCGTGAACCTGACAAACACGAATCTCCGCCTGATCCGGGTCTGGGGTCTGCCGGCGCGCTCGAGCGCGTTCAAGATCTCGGGCGCCGGCTTCAGGCTCGGGGGATCGGTCTACCGCTTCACCCTGAACGCGTGGAAGGGCAATCCACGAGCCGCTCGGATCGTGCTGCTGTTCGGCACCGGAAGCCGCCTGCTCGGGCCTGGGGGCGTGGGGGACGAGACGATCACGGCCCATGCGATCTTCAGGGTCGGCGTCGGAAAGACAGTCTCGATCGTCGGCGGCGGCGCCGGGACGAGCAATTGCACGAACGATGAAACGAACACGACGTTCGCGACCACCAGCAACGACGAGAAGCACGACTTCGGGTTCTTCGCGAAGAGCGACGGCGCCTGCAACACGCAGCTTTCGTGGAGCTGGTTCAGGGTCAACGTCCGCAATCCGGACGGGAAGCTGATCGGATCCGGAACGATGTACCTGGGAGTGCCCACGCTATTCGGCGACTACCAGACGTCCTGCGACTACGAGCCCTGGGTCGGCGCAAGCTGCACAAGCACGCGGCCCGAGCACGCGGAGGCGGGCAACTACGACCTGGTGATCAGCCGCTGAGCCCGCGCCCAGCGGGCCGAGATCACCGCCGCCGCCGCGATCAGGTTGACGACCGCGAAGACGACGACCAGCGTCGTCACTCCGCTGATCGTTCCACCGACTGCTGCCCCCGCCGAGAAGCCGAGCAGGCCGGCGCTGGCGATCGTCGACATCGACTGCGCGCGGACGGCCGGAGGCGTCAGCCGCTGACGGAGCGCGATCGTGCCGGAGTACGCGGGCCCCTCGAGGAATCCGGTCAGCGCGATCAGCAGCAGCCCGACGGCGAGCGCCTCCGCGAGCGGCCAGAGCAGCGCTGAGACTCCCAGCACCGCGTAGGACGCCGCGATCCGCCGTGAAGATGGCCTACCGCGCAGCGCGAACGTACCGAGGATCGAGCCGAGTGCGACCGCGGCCCACATGTAGCCGCTCGTATGGGCCGACGCATGGAGCGAGCGCACCGCGTACAGCGGAAACCCGACCGCCATCAGCCCCCAGCCGAACGTCGCCAGCGTGCTTCCGATGCCGTTAGCGCGAAGAACGGGGTCGCGGACGATCGCTCGTGTGCCCGCGCGTATCGCGGCGGTGACGCTCGTGGCCTTGTGCTCGTGCCGCGCCTCGAAGGCGGGGTTGATCGCGATCAGCGCGCCGACGATGACCGTGATGCCGGCCTGAATCTCGATCGCCGTGGCGGGTCCCGCCGCGCCGGAGAGCACGCCCCCCAGTGCCGGCCCGATCGTGAACGCGAGGTTCAGGCTCGTGGCCTCGATCCGGCTCGCTTCGTCGAGCAGCTCGGGGCCGGAGATCTCGGCGAGCGTGCTGAAGAAGCTCCCGGTGCTGAGCGGGCGGGTGACGCTGTAGAGCACGGTCACCGCTGGGACCGTCCAGTTCGGGGCGTGGCCCGCGAGCGCGACGACGCCGAGCAGCCCGATCACGCTCAGCACCTGATCGGCCACGATCAGGACCCGGCGGTGCTTGGCGACGTCGAGCCACGCCCCGAGCACCGGCCCTGACAGCGCGCTCGGCAGCGTCGCCGCGGCCGCGGTCGCGCCGGCCAGTGGCGCGCTCCCGGTGCGGGCGAGCACGAGCAGCACGCCGGACGTGTTGAACATCGTGGCGCTGATCCGGGCGAGCGAAACCGTCAGCAGGAACCCTGCATACCGGGGGCGGCGCGCGAGTGCCGTGTAGCGGTTCGTCAGCTGGGGTGAGCGGCGAGGTACGTCTTGTACGCCGCCCCGTACGCGGTCGCGGTCCCGTTGTAGTTGCTGATCAGAGACGGACCGCTCCCGCAACTCGCCGTGTTCCACGCCCACGCCATGAAGCCGATCTGGTGGCTGTTCGCCCATGGCAGCAGCGTATTCAGGAACCCTCCGGCGCAATCGTTCTCGCCGACCTCCGTGGCGAGCACCGGCAGCTTCTGGGCGACTGGGGCGACGGTGCTGCCCCAGCACGATGTCGTGTTGCAGCCCGAGAAGTTGTAGATGTGCCAGCCGGCGACGAGCTGCCCCGCCGGGTCGGTCGGCTTGTTCGCGAGGAACCCGGACAGGTCGCCGCCCCAGCTGAGGCCCTCGACGATCACCGGCTGCTTGGCGCCCGCGGCGCGGACCGCGCCCAACAGCTGCTGCTCGCCCGTCGCCTGCCAGCCGCCGGGCGTCTTGCAGCCGTTCAGCCAGCAGGACCACGAGATGTCGTGGGGTTCGTTGAACAGGTCGAACGCGACGCCGCCGACGCCCTTGTACTGCGCGGCGACCGACGACCAGAACGCGACCGAGTGGTCAGCGTCGGGAGCCTGCTCCTGGCCGAGCGCCAGTTGCGCGCCCGGCGCGCCCCAGTGCAGATCGAGGATCACGTCGAGCCGGTGCGCGAGCAGGCGGTTGACCAGCGCACGGACCGCGCTCTGGTAGTTGGCGCCGGCGTACGCCGCCTTGACACCGTTGAGCCCGAGCCAGCAGTCCTCGTTGAGGGGAATGCGGACGGCGTTCACGCCCCAGGAGCTGATCGCGGCGATCGAGGTGTCGTCTACTGGCCCGTCGAACAGCCCCCAGCCCTGCGCGCACGCGTACTCGCTGCCCGACCGGTTGACCCCGGCGACGCGGAGCGGGGCGCCCCAGCGGGTGACGAGCTGGTTGCCGGACACGGAGATTCCCGGCGGTCCCGCCGCCGGGAACGCCTCGAACGCCTTCGCGAACGCCCACTGGGATTGGCTGACGCCGCTGCACGTGTTCGACGTCCACTGCGACGGAGACGGACACTGCTGGTCGCGGTTCTCTGACCAGTACGCCAGTCGCCCGAGACCCTTGCCGTTGGCGAACGCCACGAGCTTCGCCGCATCGGCGGTCGTGAAGATCTCCTTGTTGTCGTCGTTTATGCCGATCATCGGCGTCACCCCGACCATCGCCCACAGTTGTGCGTCGCTCTGCTGGGGATACAGCTTCGCGAGCTGCTCGTGGGTCGACTGCGCGGCCTGGATCGCGAGGTCGCCCATGTGGCCGGCGTAGTTGATCGCGGGGTCGAAGTAGTCCATCGCCATCACGTTGACCTGCCCGACCTGGACGCCGTAGGTGATCGCCGCCTTGATCACGTTCAGCCCGTCCTGCGTCAAACCGGTCGGCATCACCGGCAGCGTCAGCGACACGTGCACGGGCTGGTGGGCCGCGGTCCCCGCGGCCTGGATCTGGGCGAGTGCCTGGAAGCGCCGGTCGATCGAGGCCGTGTCGGCAATCGCCGCCCCCTCGATGTCGAAGTCCAGATCGCGGATCCCGTACTGGTTGATCACCGACTGGTACTGGGCGGCGAGTGTGGCCGGGGTCGAGCAGGCCGCGGCGAGCTCGGTGCCGGCCTCACCACCGAACGAGATGATCGCGTCGCCGCCCGCAGCCCTCAGCGCCGACAGCGAGCTGTTGATCCACGGGTCGTTCAGCGGCGTGACGCCGCCCCACTCCGCCCTGCAGCCGCCGCCGGAGACGATGAACGCGAGCGTTAAGTGCTTGATCTGAGCCGTCTGTGACGCCTGCCCGAGCGAGAACTGCGGGTAGAGCGTCATATCGACGTACGGTGCGAACTCGCGCGCCGTCGCGGAGCCGCCGCTCCCGCCGCCGGTCGCGGCCGTCGTCGAGGCGGTCACGGAGTTGCTCACGGTCGAGACGTTGCCGGCGGCGTCGTACGCGTACACGGTGAACGTGTACTTGGTCGACGCGCTGAGCCCGGTGACGGTCGCGGTCGTCGTGGTCGCCGTCGCGACCTGGGTCGTCCCGTTGAACACGCGGTAGCCCGACACGCCGACGTTGTCCCTCGAGGCGTTCCACTTCAGCGCGATCGTGCTCGCCGTCTCGCCGGTCGCGGTCAGGCCGGTAGGTGCGCTCGGCGCCTGGGTGTCCGGTGGCCCGCCCGCGCACGACTGGCCGTTGAGCAGGCAGTTCTGAGGCGCGGTGAACGCGCCCGTGTAGCTGGTCTGGAAGCCGACGTCGGCGGTCGCACCTGCGGCGAGGCTCTGGTTCCACGAGGCGTTGGTGATCACGACGTGGCTCCCCACCGTGGTGGCGTTGCCGTTCCATGCGTTGACGAGCGTGGCGCCGGCCGGCAGGTTGAACTCGAGCTTCCAGCCGTTGACGGTCGTACTGAGGCCGTTGTGGATCGAGTAGTCCGCGGTGTACCCGCTGCCCCAATCGGAGCTCTTCGAGAACGTCGCGGTCAGTCCCGCAGCCTGCGCGGCGGCCGGCGTCGCGACCGTGGCCGCGACAATAACGCCCACCAGATAAATCCTTCGGAACCAGGCCATCCGTGTCCTTCCCCCGACGGTCCACCACCCCTCGCTCGGAGGAACACTACTCGACCGGTTTGGTTTCGCCGAATCGACCCTGGACGGATGTATGATCGCCGCGGCCGCGCGGACGTTCGGCCACCGGGGCGATGGAGCGAATGCACGTACCTGATCCGAGCATCGAGGACCTGCAGCGGCTCGCGGCGGAGTTCCACTTCGCTCTCTCCGACGCCGAGGCCGAGCAGTACCTGCCGCCGGTGCGCGCGACGGTCGAGGGGTACGCGGCGCTCGACGAGCTCGCCGGCGATCGATCGCCGCCGACCGATGGGCGCGACCAGGGCCACGCGCCGGCGGCCGCTGAGAATCCGCTGAACGGCTGGGCGTGGCGGTGCTCGATCGGGGGCCGCGAGGACGGGCCCCTCGCCGGGCGCACGGTCGCGATCAAGGACAACACGGCGGTCGCAGGGCTGCCGCTCCGGCTCGGGACGACGGTCATGGAGGGCTTCGTCGCCGACGAGGATGCGACCGTCGTGACGC
>DASXDA010000102.1:0-17716 GCA_036490875.1 Solirubrobacteraceae bacterium | reverse complement strand
CACGCCGCGCTTCCAGTCCTCGGCGCGCATCTTCCTGCGCCCGACGGCGCGGCCGGTGTGACGGACGCCGATCTGCGGCGCTGAGAGCAAGATCCACGCGTGCTCGAATCCCGGCGCGTGCCGGCGGAAGTAGTCGAGGTGCGCGAGCATCCGCCGCCGCGACTCGAACTCGACCTGGGTCAGATCGGCGAGGTCGAGGCCGCTGTAGCCGCTCAAGCGCGGGCCCATGAACACGACGACGTCGTTGCGCCAACCGGCCACGGGGCGCTCGATGTAGCCGAGCGCCTCGCGCGCACGACCCATCAGAGCTCGGTGCCCAGCAGGGTCGCCGCGCTTGAACTCGACCCACTTGGCGAAGTCCACCCCGGCCCACGTCCACGCGGTGTTCAGACAGTGCTGGATGGTCCCCGAAGTGCCTTCCTCGGCGGCTTCGTAGTCGCTGCCCGCGGCGCGGCAGACGTCAAGGTCACCCGTCGCGTCGATGATCACCCGCGCGAGAATCGCCCCGCGCCCCTGCTTGCTCTCGAAGATCACGCCGTTGACGCGCGGGCCGTCGCGCACGACATCGACGACCCAGCAGTGCAGCAGGAAACGAACCCCGTCGCCGGCGAGCAGCTCTGCCGAGGCGACCTTCAACCACTCGGGGTCGACCATCGGCGACCACGTGACGACGCCGCGAAACGCCCCCTGTCGCTCGCGCCAATGGGCGACCGCGCGCTCGTCGCCCGATCCCCACAGGTCCGGCGGCGCCCCCGCGACCGCCTCGGGTGGCAGCCGCTCGAGCAGCTCTGAGCCGAAGCCGGTGATCACCTGGCGCCCGGACCAATCGCTCATCCGGTCGATCCACACGACCAGTCCGCCGGTCGAAAGACCGCCGAGGTGGTTGTAGCGCTCGACGAGCAGCACCTCCGCGCCCAGCCGCCGTGCCGCGAGCGCCGCCGCCGAGCCGGCAGGCCCGCCGCCGACGATCAGCACGTCGGTGCTCGCGACCACGCGCGTCTCGCGCGGCGGCTCACTGACGGTGCCGGCGCCGGCCTGCTCACCGGGGGTCAGCTCGTCGCGCTGCCCACCGGTCGCGAACCAGTGCTCACTGGCACCGTGGTAGAGCTCGTCCTCGCCGCTCACGTCATGATCGCGTTAGGCCACGGGCGTCGGCACGCGGCGCTCGACCGGCGCGCGGTGGGGCACCGGCTCGGATTCGGGTTCCTTGGTGTCCTGGTCGAGCAGCACCGCATCGCGGGTCTCGGGCCCGAGCGTCGCCGCGATGAACACGAGGATGCCGCCGAGCGGGATCATGAACATCGCGGTGTAGGCGAACGGGACGATGTGCGCCAGCCCCTTCACCCACACCGTGTAGAGCCCGGGGAGGATCAGGCCGAACGTGTAGGCGGTGCTGTAGCCGACGGCCCGCACACGCGTGCCGAAGCGCTCGTTGAGGTAGACGACGAACACGCCGAGCGGCGCATTGGTCAGGAACGCCGCGATCCCGCCCATCACCGCGATTGCGAGGAAGCTCTCGCCGCCGTCGGCGAACCGGACCATCAACAGCCAGGCGACCGAGGCGCCGGTCACAACCGACAGCGATACCCATCGCAGCAGCGCGCGACGCCCGACGCGCTGGGAGAGGGCGCCGTAGGCCACCATCCCGAGGCCGGTCACGATTCCGGAGACGATCTCGAAGTTGCTGACGTCGTTGGGCGCCTGGTGCAGGATCGTGATCAGCACCACGGGCATGAACGACACCGTCATCTGCGAGGCGAACCACATGCCGGTCATCAGCATCACGACCTGAAGCAGCGGCCACAGCGCCGGCCCGCGGACCAGCTGCACGATCGGCGGACGCTTCGCCTTGCGCGCCGGCTCGAGCTCGCGCATGTCGAGCTCCGGAACCAGCCGCGAGAAGTACGCCAGGTACACGAGGCCTAGCAGCGCCCCGACCGCGAACGGGATTCGCCAGCCCCACATCAGGAACGAGTGATGCGAGAGATGGTCAAGCGCGTCGACCTGGATCAGGCTGATCGCGACGAACGCCAGTGGCGCGCCGGTCACGACGAGTCCGGCGACGACACCGCGCAGATGCTTGGGCGCGCGCTCGATCGCCAGTGGCACCGGCCCGGCGTAGCCGCCGCCGAGGAAGATCCCGTTGACGAAGCGGAGCAGGATCAAAGCGCCGATCGACGCGTACCCCCACGAGCTGTAGCCCGGCAGACACGCCATCATCGCGGTCAGCACGGTGAACCCCGTGCCGCTGATCATCGCCACTCGCTTGCGGCCGATCCGGTCTGAGAGGTTTCCGAAGATCGGCCCGCCGATCGGCCTTCCGAGCAGCGTGACCGTGAACACGATCGTGTCGAGCGTCGCCTTCATCGTCGACGACATCGACGCCGGCTCGAAGTAGATGAGCGCCGCGGGGAGCACCAGCGCGGGCAGGTAGATGTCGTAGCTGTCGATGAACAGGGTGATCACCCCGCCCAGAATCGACCGGCGTGCAGCGGGGCTCACGCGCTCCCGTTGGGTGCGCTCCAGTGCAATCGACATCCCTCACCTCTCGTCTCTGCCTCGGCTCGGCCGCAAGCGGGCGTTGAAGCCGAGGTGTTGGCGCTCGCCTTGTGACATACGAAGCGCTCTGGATCGGCGCGGATCGTAACAGCGGTCACTGCGTGTTACGAATGGATTATTTGTCTACATCGCATAAATGACACTGATTGCGGGGCATAGCTCGCGAGCTGCGGATCCGCCTCCGCCGGGGCCTCGGAGCACTCAGCCAGCAGCACTATCAATGCCGTTTATGACAAGCAGCTTGAGTATCTATTTCCCACTAACCATCGCCATTGTTACGATCGCGGCGAGGTGAGAGCGGAGGCGCTTGCGTCGCCAAACGCGACGATCGATCTCGTTGATCACGGCGACGGCGTCCTGCAGTGTCAGATTCGATTCGTGGGTGACCGCCCGCGGTCCCCGGCAAGGCGTTTTTGTGCGACAAGATCGTTGACAATCGTGTTAGCATCGCCGCGGAAGCCGCTATACGCAGCCGTGAGGCATCTGCGCGACCGGGAGCGCCATCGGACCACGGCTGCACAAGCGAGGAGAGGTGCAGGATGAGCCTTCGGATCCGATCGATCAGGCTTGCGATGACGGCTGCGGTGATCGCTCTGGTTGCCGTTGCGGTCAGCGCGTGCGGTAGCTCGTCGTCGTCGACGAGCTCGTCCAGCGCGCAGTCGGGCCCGGCAAAGCCGGGGGGCAACATGACCGTGCTCGAGTCAAGCGGCTTCGCCGGCGACTGGCCGGCCGGCCTGGACCCCGCGAACAACGTCAACGGCGCCGCCAATCAGAGCCAGATGAACTCGATCTTCGGCGAGCTCTGGGAGCTGCAGGAAAACGGGCAGCTCACGCCCGACCTCGCAACCAACTACAAGTTCTCCAACGGCGGCAAGACGGTCACGATCACCCTGCGACCGGACGTGAAGTTCAGTGACGGGACGCCGTTTGACTCCCAGGCGGTCGTCTTCAACTGGAAGCGCGACCTCGCCTCGCCGTGCACCTGCAAGCCGGTGATCCAGGTCAAGTCGATGTCCGCTCCCGATCCGCAGACGGTCGTCCTGAACCTCGCCGTGCCCGACGGCGCGTTCATCAACCAGCTCCAGGACTCCAACTTCTCGTGGATCGCCTCGCCGACCGCTCTCAAGCAGATGGGTGCGAAGGCGTTCAAGCTCAAGCCGGTCGGCGCAGGGCCGTTCACAGTCGTCAGCAACACGCTGAGCAACACGCTCGTGCTCAAGAAGAATCCCCACTACTGGGAGAGCGGGCACCCGCTGCTCGACGGGCTCACATTCAAGACGACCGCGGGCGACGAGTCGGCGCTCGAGGCGATGCAATCCGGTCAGGGGCAGGCGTATGAGGGAATGAGCTCGCCACAGCTCGTCGACACGTTCAAGTCGAAGTTCACGACCACGGCCTCGCCTTCGACGTCCCCTTACGACATCCAGTTCAACACCAAGATCCCGCCGTTCAACAACAAGAACGCGCGGCTGGCGATCTACTACGCGACCGACGCAGCGCTGCTGGACCAGAAGCTGTTCAGCAACAACTACCCGGTGGTGCAGTCGTTCACCGCTCCCGGCGGGCTGTTCTACAACCCGAAGGTTCCCGGCTACCCGGCGTATGACCTGGCAAAGGCCAAGGCGCTCGTCCAGCAGCTCGGCGGCCTCAACGTCAACTACTTCACGATCCAGCAGCCGGCGACCCAGAACATGATGGTCGCGATGCAGCAGATGTGGAAGCAGGCGGGGATCAACGCCACGATTCACTTCTACTCGCTCGCGGGCCTGATCCAGCAGTTCCAGGGTCCGTGGCAGATCGCGTTCCAGACCGCCGGCGCGTGGGATCCGGCGGGAGGCGTCGGGCTCGGCTTCCGGTTCCTCAGCGCGTCTCCCTTCAGCGGCGTGCACGACCCAAAGCTCGACCAGCTGATCCTTGGCGCGCAGGCGGCCGTTGACCCGGCGGCGCGCAAGAAGCTCTACGACCAGGCAGGCGCGTATATCTCCCAGAACGCCTACGGCCCGTTCCTGTTCCCGATCTCGAACTACAACATCGCGGTCCACGGCGTCCAGGGTCCGGGCCTGACGACTCCGATTCCCTCGGTGGCGGTCAACGCCCAGGTGCTGTGGGAGGACGTATCCCACTCGTGATGGGACGGACGATCGAACGGTGCAGCGGTGAGTAGCACGGCGTCAGCGCCCGTCCCGGCGGCCCGACTCGGGGCGCGGTCGGGAGCGCTCTCGCGAGTGTCGGGCTCGCCGCTGCTGCGGTTCGTCGGGCGCCGGCTGCTGGTCGCGATCCCGGTGATCTTCGGCGTCACGTTCCTGACGTTCGTCGTCGTCAGCCACTTGCCCGGCAACGCCGCACAGCAGCTGCTCGGGATCAATGCGACCCCCCAGGAGCTCCACCAGCTTTCGGCACAGCTTGGGCTCGACAAGCCGCTGCTGACCCGTTACGGCGACTGGCTGCACGGGCTGGTCACGGGCAGCCTTGGCCACTCGCTGGCCAGCGGGCAAAGCGTCACCTCGATCCTCGGGTCAGACCTCCCGGTGACGTTCGAACTGATCGCCTACGCGCTGCTGCTGTCGCTGCTGTGCGCGGTCCCGGTCGCGCTGCTCGCAGCGCGCAGGCCCAACGGGCTGTTTGACCGCACGAGCATGGTGGTGAGCATGGCCGGACTGTCGATTGCCAACTACGTCCTGGCGCTCCTGCTCGTCTACATCTTCGCCGTCAAGCTCAACTGGCTGCCGGCGCTCGGATGGGTGCCGCCCGGCAAGAGCCTCAGCGGCAACATCAAGACCCTGACGCTGCCGGCGATCTCGATCGCGCTGTCGCTGATGTGCTTCTACACGCGCCTGCTGCGATCGGACCTCGTCGGACAGCTGCAGGGCGAGGACTACGTGATCACTGCTCGCGCGAAGGGCGCCGGCACCTGGCGCATCCTCGTCCACCACACGCTGCGCAACTCGGTCTTCGGCCTGATCACGGCGGTCGCGCTGAACCTCGGGACGCTGCTCGGCGTGACCGTGATCATCGAGCAGATCTTCGGGCTTCCGGGGATCGGCCACGAGCTGCTGTCTGCGATCAACTCGCGCGACGTCCCGGTGATCGAGGGTGCCGTGTTCGTGTTCGCGCTGCTCGTCGTGCTCGCCAACCTCGTCGCCGATGTGCTCTACGCCTGGCTCGATCCGAGGGTGAGGTATGGCGGCGCGAGCTGAGCTCACAGTCCCGGGCGCGCTCGCGCCGGTCGCCGTCGGCCCCGCTCCCGCCGCCGCCGGGCGCCTCGGCCGTCTTCGCGCCGTCGGCGGCATCTGGGTGCCGGCGTTCCTGGTCGCGGCGATCTTCTTCCTCTGCTTCATATGGCCGCTGATCGGGCCGGTGCCCAAGCCGACCGGCGGCTCGATCCTCGACGCCAACCTCCCGTCGTTCTCCCCGGGCCACCTGCTCGGGACCGACGCGACCGGCAACGACGAGTGGTCTCGGCTGCTCTACGGCGGCCGCGCGTCGCTCGAGATCGCGCTCGCGGTCAACGGGCTCGGGTTGCTGTTCGGCGGACTGCTCGGAGCGTTCGCCGGCTACGTCAGCGGCTGGCGCGACAACGTGATCATGCGCGTGCTCGACGTGCTGATCGCATTCCCGTCGCTCGTGCTCGCGGTCGCGATCGCCGAGCGACTTGGCCCCAGCCAGGTGCACGCGATCTGGGCGCTGCTGTTCTTCAGCATCCCCGCGTTCGCTCGGATTGCGCGTGCAGCGACATTGCGCGTCCGCGAGCAGAACTACATCGTCGCCGCAGGACTGTCGGGCACCGGACACACCCGCACGCTGCTGCGCCACATCGCCCCGAACATCCTCCCCCAGCTCGTGACGTTCGCGTTCCTGGGGATGGGGATCACGATCGTGCTCGAGGGCGCGCTCAGCTTCCTCGGGCTCGGGATCCCGCCGCCGGCGCCGAGCTGGGGCAACATGATCGCCGCGGGCCAGGGGATCCTCTCTGCACAGCCGAAGTTCACGATGTTGCCGAGTGCGGCGCTGTTCATCACGGTGGTCGCGTTCAACCTGCTCGGCGAGAGCCTGCGGGCGAGGGGCGACCGATGAGCGCGAACGGCTCAGCACCATTGCTGCAGATGACCGACCTGCGCGTCGACTTCAGGCAGGGGCAGCGGGTTGTGCGCGCGGTCGACGGCCTCAGCTATCGCGTCGCCCCGGCGCGGACCTTGGCCCTGATCGGCGAGTCGGGATCGGGCAAGACGGTCAGCTCGCGGGCGATCATCGGGCTGCTGCCGGCGACCGCGCGTGTGACCGGCTCGATCCGGTTTCAGGGCCAGGAGCTCGTCGGGCTGCGCGAGCGCAAGCTGCGCCGCTACCGCGGCTGTGAGATCGCGATGGTCTTCCAGGACCCGAGCCGCTCGCTGAACCCGACGATCCGGATCGGCCCGCAGATCGTCGAGGCGATCCAGCTGCACAGCTCGATGCGGGACGCCGCGGCGATGGACCGCGCGGTCGAGCTGATGGAGCTCGTGCGGCTGCCCGCCGCGCGCGAGCGCTTCCAGCAGTACCCGCACCAGCTCTCGGGCGGGATGCGCCAGCGCGTGATGATCGCGATCGCACTCGCGGCCGATCCGAAGCTGCTGATCGCCGACGAGGCGACGACCGCGCTCGACGTCACCACCCAGGCGCAGATCATGGAGCTGCTGCGCGACCTGCAGCAGCGGCTCGGGATGGCGCTGATCATGATCAGCCACGATCTCGGCCTGGCGGCGAGCTTCGCCGACGAGGTGCTGGTGATGTACGCCGGACGAGGGGTCGAGCGCGCGCCGACACGCGAGCTGTTCGGGCACGTGCGGATGCCCTACACGCGGGCGCTGCTCGACGCGATCCCGCGTCTGGAGAGCACGCCGCACTCGCCGCTGGCGGCCGTTCCCGGGCAACCGCCCGACCTCGCCCTGGAGCAGGTCGGCTGTCCGTTTGCGCCGCGCTGCCCCGACGTGACCGACAAGTGCCGCCAGCACGCGCCGCCGTTCGATGAGCAGGAGCCCGAGCACATGTGGGCCTGCTGGCATCCATGCGGCGTGGGGGCACCATCATGAGTGGGCGGTTGCTCGAGGTATCGAACCTCGTCCAGGAGTTCACCGTGCGCGACCGCGGCGGCACCAAGGCCGGGACCGTGCACGCGGTCTCGGACGTCTCGTTTTCGCTCGCCTCCGGGGAGGCGCTGGGGCTCGTCGGCGAGACCGGCTCGGGCAAGTCGACGCTCGCCCGCTCGCTGCTGCAGGCACCGCCGCCGAAGTCCGGCTCGGTCGTGTTCCGAGGCACCGAGCTGGTCGGGCTTCGGCGCCGGCGGCTGACCGAGGCGCGCCGCCACATGCAGATGGTGTTCCAGGACCCGTTCGGGTCGCTTGACCCGAAGTGGCGGGTGACGCAGCTCGTCGAGGAGCCACTGATCGCGTTCAAGGTCGGGACCGCGGCCGAGCGCCACAAGCGCGTGCTCGAGCTGCTCGAGCTGGTCGGGCTCGACCCTGCGCGGTACGGGGCGCGCCGGCCGCGCGAGCTGTCGGGAGGACAGGCCCAGCGCGTGGCGATCGCCCGCGCGCTCGCGCTCAACCCGTCGCTGATCATCTGCGACGAGCCCGTCTCGTCGCTCGACGTGCTGATCCGCGCCCAGGTTCTGAACCTGCTCGAGCGCCTGCGCACCGAGCTCGATCTCGCCTACCTGTTCATCGCCCACGACCTCGCGCTGGTCAAGCAGGTGTCAGATCGGGTCGCGGTCATGTACCTCGGCAAGATCGTCGAGATCGGCCCGTCGGAGTCGCTCTATCGCCAGCCGCTGCACCCGTACACGGTCGCGCTGCTGGCCTCGATCCCGAGCCCCGACCCGACGCGGTCCAAGCAACCGACTACGGCGACGATCCAGGGCGAGCCCCCGTCGCCGATCGATCCGCCGAGCGGATGTCGCTTCCGCACGCGCTGCCCGCGTGCGCAGGACATCTGCGCGGCGCAGGAGCCGCCGCTGCGCCAGCTCGCGGACGAGCACTACGGCGCGTGCCATTTCCCCGTCGCGGTCGATGCGCCCGCACCGGTGGCGACGGCGCAGCAGCTAACGAGCGCGGAGCGTTGAGCACGAGAAGGAGGAACCGATGGCAGTGAGCGAATCCGAGAAGACGATGCTGGACGTAGGCAGCCTGTTGACCGACGGCACGCAGTTGATCGGGGGCGACTGGGTGCCGGCACGCGGCGGCGAGACGATCGCGGTGATCAATCCGGCGACCGGCGAGACGCTCGCCAGCGTCCCCCGCGGCGGCGAGCTCGACATCGACGACGCGGTCAGCGCCGCGGCCGATGCGTTCGCTGCGTGGCGCGACACGAGCCCGAGCCGGCGCGGGGCGCTGCTGCTCGCCTGGGCGGACCTGTGCCGCCGTCACGAGCACGAGATCAGCCTGCTCGAGCAGCTCGAGGTCGGCCATCCGAGCTGGGGCCCGTCGCCGGTCCCGGGGATCCTCACGTTCACCGCCGGCCTCGCCGACAAGATCACCGGTCAGACGCTGCCGAGTGCGATGCCCGACGTGCTCGGGATGACACTGCGCGAGCCCTACGGCGCCTGCGGCAGCATCATCCCCTGGAACGCGCCCGGGCCGATCACCGCCAACGACGTCGGTCCCGCGATCGCGGTCGGCAACACGATCGTCGTCAAGCCCGCCGAGGACGCGCCGCTGACTTGCCTGCTGCTCGCCAAGCTGGCGCTGCAGGCCGGCATTCCCCCAGGCGTGTTCAACGTCGTCACGGGCTTCGGCGCCGAGGCCGGTGAGCCGCTCGCCGGCCATCAGGGCGTACGCAGGATGAGCTTCACCGGGTCGCCGGAGACCGGCAGCCGCGTGATGGAGGCGTGCGCGCGGCATCTGATCCCGCTGCACCTCGAGCTCGGCGGCAAGTCGCCGCAGGTCGTGCTGCGCGACGCTCCGCTCGAACGCGCGATCCCGACGATCGCCCGCAGCATCACGCTGAACACCGGCCAGATCTGCGCCGCCGGTTCGCGCGTGGTCGTCGACGAGAGCATCCGTGAGCAGGTCGTCGAGGGCCTCGCCGACGCGTTCAAGCAGGTTCGCGTCGGGCCGTGGTACGAGCAGGTCGAGATGGGACCGCTGATCAGCGCCAAGCAGGAGCAGCGCGTGCTCGGCTACCTCGAGAGCGGCCGCGAGGAGGGTGCCCGGGTGGTGATCGGCGGCGACAAGCTCGCCGGCGAGCAATACGACCGCGGCTTCTTTGTGGCGCCGACGATCTTCGACGACGTGCGGCCCGAGATGCGGATCGCCCAGGAGGAGATCTTCGGCCCGGTGCTGTCGGTGCTGGGCGCCGACGATGAGGAGCACGCGCTCGCGGTCGCCAACGACACCCGCTACGGGCTGGTTGCGTCGGTGTGGACGCGCGACGTCGGCAAGGCCGTGCGCCTCGCGCGCCGGATCGAGGCCGGTCAGGTGTCGATCAACACGCTGTGGTCAGGTGGCGTGATCGGCGCGCCGTTCGGCGGCTACAAGAGCAGCGGCTTCGGACGGACCGTCAGCGCGGAGTCGATCCTCGACTACACGCAGGTCAAGAGCGTGATCATCGACGGGCGCCAGTAGCGTGGCCGTCGAGATCTCACTCGAGGGCAGGGTCGCGCTGGTCACGGGCGCGGGCCCGAACATCGGCAGCGGGATCGCGCTCGCGCTGTCGCGCTATGGCGCCAAGGTCGCGTGCAACGACGTCTCGCAGGAGGCCGCCGTCGCGAGCGTGGGCCGGATCGAGCGACACGGCGGCGAGGCGATGGCGATTCCCGGTGACGTGACGAGCGAGGCCGACGTCAAGCGCTACGTCGGCGAGGTACTCGATCGCTGGGACCGGATCGACATCGTGATCAACAACGCCGCGATCCTCGGCGGCCGCGGCGTGCTCGAGGAGAGCCTCGAGTTCTTCAACCGCGCGATCGAGGTCGCCGGCGCGGGCACGTTCCTGAACACCAAGCACGCCGCGATCTCGATGATCGAGCGCGACATCCGCGGCAGCATCGTCAACATCCTGTCCTCTAATGCGTGGCAGGGCTGCGCGGGCGTGATCGCCTACGCGTTCCACAAGGGCGGGCTTGCGAACTTCACCCGTGCCGCGGCGATGGACCTGGCGCCCTACGGAATCCGCGTCAACTCCTACTCACCGACCGCGCCGCGCCCAGACAACCCGGAGCTGCTGGCGGAGCTGCCGAGCACCGGCGGTCTGCGGCGCCCGCCGCAGACCGAGACCGAACGTCCAAGCTGGTGGCGCGACACCGGCAAGATCGACGTGCGCAACAACATGCCGATGGAGCCCTCGACGCCGACCGACATCGGCCACTGCGTCGCCTGGCTGTGCTCGGACTACGCGCGGCTGATCACCGGCTGCGACTTCGTGATCGACGGCGGCGCGCGAGCCAAGTACTGGGGCTACTCACCCCCGGCCGACAAGGCGCAGCCGGTGCCGCTGATCCCGCTGTATGAGGACGAGACGATGCCGGGAGGGTTCTAGACATGGTTCAGGCAGCCGTGCAGACGGGCCCGCTCGCGTACGAGCTGCGCGAGCTCGAGCGGCCGCAGATCGGCGACGACGACGGACTGCTGCGGATCGAGGCGTGCGGCGTCTGCGGCTCAGACGTCGAGCAGTACCGCGGGCACCTGGTCCGCCCCGGGATGTTCCCGCTGATCCCGGGGCACGAGCCGCTTGGGATCGTCGAGGAGGTCGGCGACCGGGCGGCGGAGCGCTGGGGCGTACAGCCCGGCGACCGCGTCGCGGTCGAGATCCTGCGCCCCTGCCGAGCATGCGACTTCTGCCTGACCGGCCGCTACATGTCGTGCCCCAACCGCGACGGCGCCTACGGGATGACGCCGCTGTCGCGAGAACCCGGGCTGTGGGGCGGCTTTGGCGAGTACATGTACCTGCACCCGTGGGCGATCCTGCACAAGGTCTCGCCCGACCTGGCGCCGGAGTTGGCGGTGATGTTCAACCCGCTCGGAGCGGGCGTCCGCTGGGCTGCATTCCTCGGCGAGGTCGGACTCGGCGACACCGTGCTGATCCTCGGCCCCGGCCAGCGCGGGCTCGCGTCGGTGATCGCCGCCCGCGCGGTCGGCGCCGGCACCATCATCGTCACCGGCCTCGGCAAGGACGCCGCCAAGCTCGCACTCGCCCGCGAGCTCGGCGCCGACCACACGATCAACGTCGATGAGGAGAACGTCGTCGAGCGGGTCACAGAGATCACAGACGGCGCGCTCGCCGACGTCGTGCTCGAGCTTACGCCGATGGCCGCGCAGCCGATCCTCGACGCGATCGAGGCGGTCCGCCACAGCGGGCGGATCGTGCTCGCCGGGCTGAAGGGCAACAAGACGATCGAGCTCGTCACCGACCGGCTGATCAACAAGGGCCTGACGGTCAAGGGCGCGTTCGGCGTCAACGCCGAGGCCTACATCGAGGCGATCCGGATCATCGAGTCCGGGCGGTTCCCGCTGGAGAAGCTGCACTCGGGCAAGTTCGAGCTCGCCGAGACCGAAACCGCAATCCAGGAGCTGGGCGACGGCAACGCGGTCCACGTGTGCGTCTGCCCCAACGGCAGAGGAGGCGCCGATGCTCGTTGACATGCATGCGCACGTGATCCCGGGGGCGCTGCACGCCGTCGGCAAGCGCGAGGACCACAAAGGCCCGCGGGTCGGCCCCTGCGACGACGAGCACGCACGGCTGCTCGAGAACGACCGGATGCAGTTCAAGGCCGTCGACGCGTTCTACTCCGCCGAGCGCCGGCTGGAGGAGATGGAGCGAAGCGGCGTCGACGCCGAGATCGTCTCGCCGATGCCGCCGCTGCTCGACTACGGGCTCACCGCCGAGGAGGGGCTCGAGCTCTCGCGCCGCGTCAACGAGTTCATCGCCGAGCTCACGCGGACCGACCCCCATCGGCTGCTCGGGATGGCGATGCTCCCGATGCAGGCGCCCGAGCTAGCCGCCGCCGAGCTCGCGGCCGTCAAGGAGATGGGCCTGGTCGCGGTCGAGATCGCGTCGAATGTCATCGGCCGCTCGCTGCACGACGACTGCTTTGAGGAGTTCTGGTCAGAAGCTGAGCGCCTCGAGGTCCCGATCTTCATCCACGCGATGCCCGCCGACTTCGCCGGCCGGCTGCCGCCGGGGCTGATCGGAGTGGCGGGGTTTGCGGTCGGCGCCGACGCCGCGCTCGCGGCCTCGGCGATCATCACGGGCGGCGTTGCAGAGCGTCACCCGCGGCTGCGGCTCGCGTTCAGCCACGGCGCCGGCGGCTTTCCGATGATGCTGCCGCGCGCGAACTTCTTCTGGGGCAAGACCTGGAACGAGGAGCCGTCGTCGCAGGGCGAGGGGATCTCGCCGTCCCAGCTCGCCAAGCGCTTCTACTACGACGGACTGGTGATGGACGGGCGCGCGCTGCGCTACCTGATCGAGCTGATGGGCCACCGCCAGGTGCTCGTGGGCTCGGACTTCCCGGCGATGGCGCGAGAGCAGCCGTGTGGCCGCACGCTGCACACGCTCGGGCTCGAGCCCGACGCGCTCGAGGACATCACCTGGAACAACACATTCCGTTTTCTGGGAATCGACGCCCCGCAGCTCGTCGGCGCGGGCGCACCGACATCGACCACAGGAGTGACATCGTGAAGACCAAAGCCGCGATCGTCAGAGCCGGCGGCCAGCCGTGGGAGGTTGTCGAGCTTGACCTCGACGAACCCAAGGAGCACGAGGTGCTCGTCCGCGTGATGGCCTGCGGCCTGTGCCATTCAGACGAGCACGTCCGCGAGGGCGGCCCGTATCGCTACCCGATGGTCGGCGGCCATGAGGGCTCGGGAATCGTCGAGAAGGTCGGCCCGAGCGTCAGCCGCGTCAGGGAGGGCGACCACGTCGCGACCTCGTGGATCCCCGTCTGCGGCCACTGCCGCTACTGCTCGACCGGCCGCCAGAACATGTGCGACGACGGGCTCAACGCGGGCACCGGCCTGATGTCCGACGGCACCTTCCGCTTCCACGAGAACGGCACCGACATCGGCGGGATGTGCGTGCTCGGCACGTTCTCGCAGTGGATCGTGATCTCCGAGAACTCGTGCGTGCCGATCGACCACGACATCCCGTTCGAGGTCGCCGCGCTGGTCGCCTGCGGGGTGACGACCGGATGGGGCTCGTCGGTGTACGCGGCCGGCACGCGCGCCGGCGACACCGTTGTGATCTTCGGCACCGGCGGCGTCGGGATGAACGCCGTGCAGGGCGCCGCGTATGCCGGCGCCAAGCACGTCGTCGTCGTCGACCCGGTCCCGTTCAAGCGCGAGATGGCCGGCAAGTTCGGCGCCACGTTCGTGACCGGCGACCCCGAGGAGGCCACCGAGCACATCCGCGATCGCACCCGCGGGCAGATGGCCGACCACGCCGTGATCACGATCGGCGTGATGGACGCCGGCGTGCTCGAGCACGCGGTCGGGATGATCGGCAAGGGCGGCAACGTCGTCGTCACCGCCGTCGGTGGCGGCCCCGACAACCACACGATCGCGCTCAACGGCTCGCCGCTGACCGGCTGGCACAAGAACATCCAGGGCTCGCTGTTCGGCGGCGCCAACCCGCTCTACGACATGCCGAGGCTGCTGGGTCTGTGGCGCGAAGGCCAGCTCAAGCTCGAGGAGCTGATCACCAACCGCTACAGCCTCGACGAGATCAACCAGGGCTACGAGGACATGCTCTCGGGCCGCAACATCCGCGGCCTCTTGATCCACGACCACTAGAGGAGGCTGAGATGACAACCGCGATCATGGACCCGACCGGCCGCACCGAGAAGCAGGCCTCAGCGGGCCTGGCGCTCGCGTCGCGCCCCGCCGATCTGTCCGGAGTCAGCGTCGGCCTGCTCGAGAACGGCAAGCAGAACGCGCGCCTGTTCCTCGAGGAGGTCGCCGGCGTACTGCGCGTGCGCCATCGCGTCGGCGACGTGCAGCTGCGGCGCAAGGAGGTGTTCTCGGCGCCCGCGCCGCCGGAGCTCGTCGACGAGCTCAGCGCGGCGTCGGATGTGGTCGTGATCGGCGTTGGCGACTGCGGCTCGTGCAGCGCTTCGGCGATCGCCGACGGCGTCCTGTTCGAGCGCCACGGCACCCCGGCGGCGGTGATCTGCTCCGACGCGTTCACGGCCACTGCCGACGCGATGGCCGAAGTCCAGGAGGCGCCCGGCTACCACTACATCACGACGCCGCACCCGGTCGCCGGGCTGACCCCGGGCCAGGTGCGCGATCGGGCCGAGCAGGTCGCCGCCGAGGTCGCCGAGGTGCTTGCGGCGCAGGGCCGGCAAGTCGCCTGATGGCGGGCGACCTGATGGCCGGCGAGCCCGATCCGGACGTCGCCCGCGAGGCGATCGAGTACTGCTACGAGCAGGGCTGGACCGACGGGCTGCCGGTCGTGCCGGCCTCGCCCGAGCTCGTCGACCAGTTCCTGGCCCAGACCGACCGCGCGCCGGACGAGGTGCTGTGGCGGATGGACCACCTGAACACCGAGTGCACGGTGCAGACCGCGGCGATCAACGCCGCGATGGCCGGCTGCCTGCCCGAGTACTTCCCGGTCGTGCTGGCGGCCTGGGATGCAGTGATGCTCGACCGCGCCGCCAAGGGCGGCGGCTGGCAGAGCACGAGCGGGCCGGCGCCGCTGATCGTCGTCAACGGCCCGATCCGTCATCAGCTCGAGCTCAACTGCACCGGCGGCATCTTCGCGGGCGGCTTTCGCCCGAACGCAACGATCCCCCGCGCGCTCGGGCTGATGATGCGAAACGCGTTCGGCGTCGCGCCGCACGTGTTCGATCAGACGACGCAGGGGATCCCGGGCCGCTGGGCGATCTGCTTCGGCGAGAACGAAGAGGAGAGCCCGTGGGAGCCGCTGGCGACCGAGATGGGGCTCGAGCCCGGTGCGAATGCGGTCTCATGCACGCTGACGCGGACGTTCGAGTTCGTCGACAACCGCCACACGCAGGATCCCGAGCAGCTGCTGTGGGACTTCGCCGACACGATCTCACGCACCGGCGTGATGATCTTCCGCACGCAGTCGGCCGGGATCGTGCTCTGCCCCGAGCATGCGCAGATGCTGGCCGACGCCGGCTACGCCAAGACCGACGTCAAGGACTGGTTGGTCGAGCACTGCGGCCGCGTCGAGGCCGACCTGCGTCACGCCGGCAAGGACGCGGTCTCCGAGGGCGGTCACGGCGCCCGTTGCGCCGGCGAGCACGAGCGCGTGCCAGGCGACGTGTTCAGCCCGTTCATGCCCGGTCGCGAGTCGGTCCCGATCGTCGTCGCCGGCGCGCGCAACGCGGCGATCTCGATGGTGTTCCGCGTGTTCGGCGAGTGGTCCAACAGTTCGGTCGCCGTGGAGACAACGAACCTGATCGCTGCGGTCTCGGACGCGGGCGGCTGAGATGTTCAGCAGGCAGGGACTCGAGACGATGCGCTCGACGCTCGCGGTCGACGGCTACGAGATCGACGCGCGCGAGGACGGCGAGCGCGTGCTGGTGACGATCGAGGCGACGCCGGAGGCGTGCGAGGACTGCCTCGCACCGCCCGACGTGATGCGCGCGATCCTCGGACGCACGCTGGCGGTCCCGGCCGACGCGATCGAGCTGCGCTACCCCGAAGAGCAGGCGTGATGAGCACGCGGGTCGCGTTGATCACCGGGTGCGGCAAGCCCGACGGCAACGGTCAGGCGATCGCCCGGGCGCTGGCCGCCGAGGGCGCCGCGGTCGTCGCCGTCGACCGCCGCCCGACCGGCGTCCCCAACCGCCGCCAGGAGATCGTCGGCTCCGAGCAGCCCCCCTCCTGGAGCGGGCTCGACACGCTCGTCTCCGAGATCGAGGCCGCTGGTGGCATCGCCGCCGCGGCGCTCGGCGACATCGGCGACGAGCACGACGCGCAGGCGATGGTCGACGTCGCGCTCGAACGCTTCGGGCGGCTCGACATCCTCGTCAACAACGCCGCCGCGCCGCAGGGCCTTGACCGCGACGTGATCGACGAGATCCCGATCGAGGTGTTCGACGAGGTGATCCGCATCAACCTCCGCGGCGCCTGGCTGATGTGCCGCGCGGCGATCCCGGCGATGCGCACGCGCCGCTGGGGCCGGATCATCAACATCTCGTCGATGGCGGGCGTGATCGCCGCGCCGCGCTCGACCCCGTACTCGGCGTCGAAGGCCGCGATCATCGGCCTCACCCGCGCGCTGTCGATGGACGTCGCTCCCTGGGGGATCACGGTCAACTCGGTCTCGCCGGGCGCGCTGGGCACGAGTCGCTCGGTGCTCAGCGAGGATCCCGACCTCGACGTCGCCGCCGAGCTCGCGCAGCGCGGGCGCCGCTTGCCGGTCGGGCGCGTCGGCACCCCCGACGACGTCGCCGCCGCCGTGCTCTACCTCGCCGGCGACGGCGCCTCGTTCATGACCGGCCAGATGCTGGTGCTCGACGGCGGTGGGCCGGCGCCGTTCCCGTTGCCACGACCAGAGGAGGCTGCATGAAGGTCCGGGTGCTGATGGAACCGCGCCACGGCGCGACGTATGACCGGATCGTGGCGATGGCCCAGGCGACCGAGGAAGCCGGCTTCGACGCGTTCTTCAGGTCCGACCACTACCTCGGGATCGACTCGGCCGATCCCGACTACCTGCCGACCGACTCGTGGACGACGCTCGGCGGGCTCGCGCGTGAGACTAGCCGCGTCAGGCTCGGGACGCTGATGACCGCCGGGACGTACCGCAACCCCGCGGTGGTCGCGGTCTCGGTCGCGAGCGTCGACCAGATGAGCAACGGCCGGATCTGCCTCGGAATCGGCACCGGCTGGTACGAGCGCGAGCACCAGGCGTTCGGGATCCCGTTCCCCGGGATCGGCGAGCGCTTTGACCGCCTCGAAGAGGTGCTGACGATCGTCACCGGCCTGTGGACGACACCGCGCGGCGAGCGATTCAGCTTCGACGGCAAGTTCTGGCAGCTCGACGAGTGCGCGAACTTCCCCGAGCTCGTCCAGCAGCCACGGCCCGAGATCGTCGTCGGCGGCACCGGTCCGCGCCGCACGCCGTTGGCCGCCGCGCGGTTCGCCGACGAGTTCAACAGCGGCGCCGGGCATGGCTGCGCCGAGCGGTTCGCCAACGTCCGGCGCATCTGCGAGGAGATCGG
>DASXDA010000101.1:0-99352 GCA_036490875.1 Solirubrobacteraceae bacterium | reverse complement strand
TTGGCGAATGGCTTGCGAGGCCGGGTCGTCCGGGTCCTCGACGACCAGCGGAACGCCGCTGTCCGCGTGTTCGCGCAACGGCATCGTGAGCGGCACCTTGGCCAGCAGCGGCACATCCAACTCGTCGGCCAGCTCCTGGCCTCCGCCTTCGCCGAAGATCGCGAAGCGTTCTCCCGTGGGCGAGGTGAAGCTCGACATGTTCTCGATCACCGCGGCGATCTCCAGCGAAACCTTGTTGGCCATTTCCGCCGAGCGGCGGGCGACCTTCTGGGCGGTCGGCTGAGGCGTGGTGACGATCACGAACTGGGCCTGCGGCAGGAGTTGGGCGAGCGTCATCGAGACGTCGCCCGTGCCGGGTGGCAGATCGATCAAGAGGTAGTCGAGCGCTCCCCATTCGACGTCCTGCAAGAACTGGTTGAGCGCCTTGTGGAGCATCGGCCCGCGCCACACGACGGCGGCGTCCTCCTCGAGGAAGAAGCCGATCGACATCACCTTCACGCCGTGGGACTCGAGCGGCAGGATCTTGCGCTGCGCGGAGACAGGCGGGCGAGTCGCTCCGAGCCCGTACATGCGCGGGATCGAATAGCCCCACACGTCGGCGTCGAGCACGCCGACTTGCTTGCCGCTGGCGGCCAGCGCCGCCGCGAGGTTGGCGGTCACGGTCGACTTGCCGACGCCGCCCTTGCCGGAGCCGATGCAGATCACGTTCGCGACCTGGGCGAGCGCGCCCTCGGGGAGCGTGCCCCGGCCGAGCTTGCGGCCGAGGTTCTGCTTCTCGTTGTCGGACAGGACGTCGAAGCTGACGTTGACACCGGTCACGCCCTCGAGGCCGCGGACCGCCTCGGCGACGCCGGTCTGGAAGTGGTCGCGGATCGGGCACCCGGGCGTCGTCAGCGAAACCATCACATCGATGACCCCGTTTTCGTGGATCTCGATCGAGCGGACCATCTCGAGCTCGACGATGTCGCGCCGGAGCTCGGGGTCGATGACGGAACGGAGGGAGTCGATTACTTGGTCTCTTGTGGGCATAGGGCCATTGTAGGAAGGTGGGGGGCTCTGGGCTCGGGTGGGGTCGGCGGCGGAGCGGCCTCTATGCGGCTCTGTCCTCGGATCGGCCGAGTTCGTGCCGGATAGCGGTCGGTTTCCGACCCAGCTCCGGCACGCGCCAGTGCGCAAGAGAGTCCGTGCCTGATAGGGGTCGGCTTGCGGGCGTTCGCGGCCCGGTCCGCGGGCCCTCGCGTGCAGCCCCGACCCGCCCGTTACTCCAGCCCCGACGCCCCTTAAGGACCGACGGGGCGTCACTTTCGTGACGCCCCGGCGGTTGAGGGAGGAGAGGGTGCTACGTCCGCCGGCGAGGATATGAGGCCGGCGAACTCTCCCCGCTCGCCGGCGCTCTCCAGACGCCGGGCGGGGGAAGGGGGCTACTGCTTGATCAGGCTCTGGGCCTCCGAGACCAGCTTCTCGACGCGCGCGCCGACCTGGCTCGACTGCTTCTCGAAGTCCTTGCGCACCGAACGTACCTCGCGCTCGAACCGGCGGCGGTTCTGCTTGACGGTCCGCTCGACCAGGCTGCGACGCTGGCGCACCTGGCGCTCGAACCGCGTCCGCGTCCTGCGGACCTGGCGCTCGAAGCGGTTGCGGGCGCTCGCGCCACGACGCTCGTAGCGCTTGAACTCGCGCTCGGCACTGGCGCGCGTGCGGTACTTGGTGACCAGTCCGCGCACGGTCGAGACGAGGTTGTCGCCGACCAGGAGGGTCGCGCCGACGGGCACCAGCACGGCGCGCTCGGCGATCTCGCCAGCCTGCTCAATCGGAGTCTTGGGCTGGGTCGAGGTTGACGTCGCCTGGGTCGTGCGGCGGGAGGTCGTCGACCGGCGGGTGCCGGTCGTCCTCTTCGCCGGGCTCTTCCGGGCGGTGGAACGGCTTGCGGTTGATCTGGTGGGCGTGGAGCCCGAGCTGTTTGCGGGCGGAGTTGCGCCCTCGCTAGTGGTCGCCATCGCTCTCTCTCTTAGGAAGCTCGTTATCGACTTGGATGATGCTACCGAACATGTGTTTGTAAACCTTCCCCGGAGCTTCGTTACATGCTCGGTGCGATCTTTACCGATCGATTACAAGCGAATTCAGCCCGAAACGGGGCTCGCGGTCCGCTCGAGCCATGCGTCCGGATCGGTCAGCTCGGCCAGCGAAGGCAGCGCCTCGGGCCCCGAGAACACGTGCTGGAGCGCGCCGACCCCGCCCTTGGCGACGATCGCGTCGCAGAACCGCTTGCCCTGCTCGTACTGGCGGAGCTTCATGTCGAGGCCGAGCAGCCGCGCGACGATCCGCGACAGCGCCGACTGCGAGCGACGCCGGCGATCGAGCGACTGGCGGAGCTTCGGCAGCGACGGCACCAGGTCGGGCGCGACGGCGTCCATCACGTGCTCAGCGTGCCCTTCGATGACCGCCATCACGGCTTGCACCCGATCGAGCGTCTCGCGCTCGCCGCTGGAGGCGACGATCGACACCAGGTCCCCGCGCCGCAACGCTCCTGCCGCCCGCCGGAGGTCCTCGATCCCCGGCAGCCGAAACCTGCGCGGCTCCTCGAGCCGGACCTCGGCGCTCGCGAGCAGCTCGCGCACGAGCCCGGCGACGTAGCCGTGCAGCCACGGGACGCCCGCGAACTGGACGGCGTGGGTGACCTCGTGGAGCGTCACCCAGGTAATGAACTCGCGCTCGTTCGCCTGGAACATGCGGACCGCGTGCCCGAGGTTGGGGAGCACGAACAGCAGCCGTGGCGGGCGGTCGTCGGCCACCTCGTCGAGCAGCACGAGCTCGTACTGCCCGAGCACGCGCTGGGCGAGATAACCGAGCACGACGCCGACCTCGGCCGAGAGCACCAGCCCCATCGCGATCTCGACCGCCGGCTTCAAGGGGCCAAGATTTCCACCGGCCCGCTTCAGCACCGGATTGAGCAGCTTGCCCATCGACTCGATGTTCGTCTTGATCCACTCCTGTCGGCCGATGCCCTCCGGCGGCGGCAACGGGCGTGCCGGCTGCAGGCCGGTGTAGTCGATCACGCGCGCCTCTGACTCGACCGCCAGCGGCCGCAGATCGACCGAGGGCACGCGCGGGTCCCCGCTCCCGGCCACGACCCCGGCGATTCGCTCGGCGATGATCCAGTCGATCACGGCGCGATCTCCTCGAGCCGATGGAGCGTCTCGAGCGAGCGGGCGGCGACCACGGGAGATGTGGGGGCGGCGTCGAGCGGCGCCGCCAGGGGTTCGACGCAGCGCGGGAAGCTTACGAACCCTCCCGCCTCGCGCACGATCAGCTGGCCCGCGGCCGAGTCGACGCCGCGCCCCCGGCGCAGCGACAGCATCCCGTCGAACCGGCCGGCGGCGACCTGGCAGAGCGTGGAGGCGATCGTCCCGAGCGCGCGCAGCCGGTAGCTGATCGACTCGAGCCCGTCGATCGACGCCTTGACCCAGCGCGGGTCGGCCGACTCGATCCCGAGCACCTCGAGGCGACCGTCCGGACCCATACGTTCCTCCAAGGTGGGGTCCAGCAGCTCCCCGTTGAGCGTCGCCCCGTCGCCGCGGCGCGCCCACCACTCCTCCCGCGGGCCGAAGTCGTAGACGAACGCGAACACGACGTCCGCCATCGTCTCGCCCGCGGCGACCGCGATCGAGAGCGCGTAGTGCGGGATCCGCCGCTTGGCGTTGAGGGACCCGTCGATCGGATCGATGATCACCTTGACCGAGGGGTCGCCATAGTCGACCTCCCCGCGTTCCTCCGAAAGCGCGGCGAAGCGAAAGCCCTCGTCGCGCAACCGGTCGAGCTCGGCCAGCACGACCGATTCGGCGCCGCGGTCGATCTCCAGCGTGCGGTCGCCGCCCCGGCCTCGTTCGCCCGTCTCGACCGCCCGTTCGGCGGTCGTCGGGACGGCCGAAAGGACTTCATCGAGCCCTGAGACCGCGCGGCGGCAGACCCCAAGCCAGTCTGCGTCGAGAGCCGATCGAGTGGAGGTCATGACCGGACTTATGCTGTCAGACGTGGGGCTCGCCCTCGAACAGCTGCTGCCCGACCAGCTCGCCGCAGTCACCGATCGCGACGGCCCGCTGCTGGTCCTCGGCGCGGCCGGCACCGGCAAGACGCGCGCCGTGCTCGAGCGGTTTCAATGGCTCGTCGAGCAGGGCTCGGGGACCGACGCGATCGCGGTGCTGACGCCGTCATCCGGACGCGCAGATGCGATCCGCGCCGCGCTCGAGAGCGGGCTGCGCGAGAGCTACGAGGAGCTGTTCGTGTGCACGCCGGTCGAGCTCGCGGGGGTGCTCTTGAATGCCGCGACGCCCGGTGCCGACGTGCTCGATTCGGTCGTCGACGCCGGAGAGCGGTTCGCGATGCTGCTCGAGCGGATCGACGAGCTCTCGATCCGCTCACACGATTTCGGCGGCAGTGCGACCGCGCTGGTGGCGGGCTTCGTGCGCAAGATCGATCGGCTGAAGTCGAACCTGATCGGGGCCGAGGACTACGCCGCCTGGGCCGAGGCGCTCGAGCTCGGCGGAGCCGAGGCATCGGAGGCGCGACTCGAGCTCGAGTTCGCCGAGGTGTACCGCTCGCACGAGCGGATGTTGGCCGACGCCGGGGTTGCCGACGCGGGCGACCTGCTGTACGAGGCGCTGCGCACGATCCGCGAGCGGCCCGCCTTGAAGAGCCGGTTCGAGCACGTGTTGCTGGACGACGCGCACGAGCTCGAGCCGGCGGCCGCGACGCTCGCGCGCGAGCTCGGCGGCCCGCGGCTGTGGGCCGCCGCCGACCCGGCGCGCGGGAGCTTTGAGCTGCCCGGCGCCCCGGTCGTCGAGCTCCCGCGGACGCTGAGGTGCCCCGACCGCGTGCTGCGGGCCGCGCAGGCGGAGATGGATGCCGAGTGCGAGCCGTCCTCGGCCGGCGGCGAGGTCTCGTTCTGGCGGTGCGCGAACGACCGTGCCCAGGCCCAGTCGGTCGCCGCCGACGTCGAGCGGCTGATCTCGCGCGAGGGGGTCTCGCCGGGCGAGGTGGTCGTGCTCGTGCCGGCGGTCTCGCGAGAAGGCCAGGCGGTGGCGGTCGCGTTCGAGGAGCGCGCGATCCCGCACCGGGTCGTCGGCGAGGCCGCGTTCTTCCAGCGCGCCGAGATCCGCGATCTGCTGGCGTGGCTGCGGCTGCTCGCCGACCCCTCGAACGCGGCGGCCGTTGTCCGCGCGCTCGCGAGGCCTCCAATCGAGCTGCGGTCGGTCGACATTGCCCGGTGCACCCAAATCGCTCGGCGGCGCAAGCTCGACATGGTCGCCGCACTCGCGGCCGCGACCGAGTCGCCGCAGGTGCCGCCCGAGGCCCGCGAGCGGATCATGGTGTTCCTGACGCTCTACCGGTCGGGCATCGCGGCGATCGACACTACGCGCCCGGACCTCTACGTCCACCGGCTGATCGACCGTCTCGGGCTCCGCCGCCATCAGCTGTTCGCCGCGCAGGCGGACGTCGTCGAGCGGTTGCGGGCGCTGGCGCGATTCGGCGAGCTCGCGTCCGCGTACGCGCGGCGTTCGCCCCAGGCGACGCCGCGGGAGTTCGCGCGATCGATTGCTGCGGTCGCGGACTCGGGGCTGCGCGATCAGGACGAGCCCGACCTCGCCGGGGCCCGCGCGGTCCAGATCGTCTCGCTCGAAGGCGCGGTCGCGCTCGAGGCCAGCCACGTCTACCTGACGGGCCTGCACGGCGGCCTCGCGGTCCCGCTCGGAGAGCGGATCCCCGACGCGCTGCTGCCGCCGCAGGTCGCGACCGAGCAGGCCCAGTCGCGGCGGCTCGCGCTCCGTCGCGCGCTGTACGCGGCGATCACCCGCGCCCGCCGCCGAGTTGTGCTCTGCTACCCGAGCGTCAACGACCGCGGCGCCGCGCTCCCGTCCTCGCCGCTCGCCGAAGCGGCGCGCGAGGTGGTCGGCGGCGAGTGGGAGGACAAGCAGGAGGAGCTGTTCGGCCCCGCCGAGACGCTCCACTCGACCTACCGGCTGCTGCGCGACGAGCTGCTCGAGGGGACGATGCGCACCGCCGGGCGGCTCGGCGAGCTCCGCTTCGACACCGACCTCGACGTCTCGCACGCGGTCGTCCGCTATCTCGAGCTGTTGAAGCTGGCGGCGCTGATCGCGAGGGTGGGCCGGGACGACAATCAAAGCGTCGCGGAGGCGCTGCGCGACGTCAACGTGCGCCTGCTGCAAGCGGTCACCGCCGAGCAGCGGGAGATCCTCAGCTCCTCGGCGCTCGACGATTACCTGCTCGACGCCGAGCGCGACGCGCGGCGCCGCACGCAGGCGATCGCCGCACGCGACGAGCCGTCGCTCGAGCCGTTCCTGCCCAAGCGGGGCGACGGCGTCGTGCTGTCGGCCTCGGACATCGACACGTACCGCACCTGCCCGCTCAAGTACAAGTTCGCGCGCGTGTTCCGGATCCCGCAGGAGCCGACGATCCACCAGCGGTTCGGGATCCTCGTGCACCAGGTGCTCGAGCGCTTCCACGGTGGCTCGGGCAACGGCGGGACGCTCCCCGAGCTGCTCGGCTTGCTCGACGCAGGCTGGCGCAGGGCCGGGTTCGGCGACTCCGAGGAGGAGCGTCAGTTGCGCGGGAAGGCGGCGGCGTCGCTCGAGCGCTACTGGGATCGGTTTCAGTCCGAGGAGGCCAAGCCGGTGTGGTTCGAGCGCGCGTTCACCTTCCGGCTCGGGCCGCATCTGCTGCGCGGGCGGGTCGACCGCGTCGACCGGCTGCCGGATGGCGAATACGAGCTGATCGACTACAAGACGGGACGGCCGAAGAGCGCGGCGCAGCTGACCGACGACGTCCAGCTGTCGCTGTACGCGGTCGGCGCGCGCGAGGCGTGGAGCCTCGAGGCCTCCCAGCAGGCGTACTACTACGTGCTCGACGACGAGAAGGTCGCGGTTCCCGCGGACGGCGGCGACCGGTCCGAGTGGGTGCGCGAGGTCGCCGTCGAGGTCGCCGAGGGGATCCTGTCCCAGGGGTTCGAACCGACTCCGTCGTATGCCGCCTGCTCAATCTGCGACTACCGGCTGATGTGTCCGGCGGCGGAGCTGTGATCCCTCCGTCCGGAGAGCAGTTCGAGATTCGCTTCGGCAGCCAGCGAGCGACCGTCGTCGAGGTCGGCGGCGGGATCCGGGAGTACTTCGCCGGCGACCGGCCCGTGCTCAACCCGTATGCGCGCGAGGCGGTCAGCGACGGGGGCCATGGCGCTCCGCTGATCCCGTGGCCGAACCGGTTGGCTGACGGGCGCTACTCGTTCGACGGCGCCGACTACCAGCTGGCGCTGACCGAGCCCGACCGCCACGGCGCGATCCACGGGCTGCTGCGGTGGCGTAACTGGGCGGCGATCGAGCGCTCCGCCGACCGTGTCGTGATGGGGATCCGGCTGCATCCGATGACCGGCTGGCCGTTCCCGCTCGAGCTGTCGATCGTGTACTCGCTCGGATCGGACGGGCTGACGGTCGAGACCCGCGCGCGCAACTCCGGCCGCACCGCGTGCCCGTTCGGGACCGGACAGCATCCGTACCTGTCGCCGGGCGCCGGGTCGCTCGACGATTGTGAGCTGCAGGCGGCCGGATCGACGCGGATCCTGGTCGAACCCAAGCGCCAGGTTCCCGTCGGGAGCGAGCCGGTCGCCGGGAGCGCGTTCGACTTCCGCGCGGCGCGGACGATCGCCGGCGCGCGCCTCGATGACCCATTCACCGATCTCGAGCGAGACTCCGACGGGCTCGCGTGGGCGCGGCTGACCGGCGCCGACGGTCGCACCGTGTCGCTGTGGTGCGACGAGTCCTATTCGGTGCTGCAGCTCTACACCGGCGACACGCTCGCCCCCGAGCGCCAGCGGCGAGGGCTCGCCGCGGAACCGATGACGTGCCCGCCGAACGCGCTGCAGACCGGGGACGGGATCGTGCGGCTCGAGCCGGGAGACACGTTCATCGGCCGCTGGGGTGTCGGGATCGACTGAGATCGGCGGGCGCTAGCGCGCCTCCAGGTCGAGCCGCCATACGTTGCAGCGCATCCAGGAGCCCTTCGGGTACTCGAGGTCCACGTCGCGGAGAAGCTCGAAATCGAGCTTCCGGCAGATCGCGTTCGACGCCCCGTTCTCGACGGACGGGTAGGCGTAGATGAACCGGCGGGTACCTTCGGACCGCGCCCGATCGATCAGCTGGCGCGTCGCCTCGGCCGCGATCCCGCGGCCCTGGTGGGAGGGGACCACCGCCCAGCCGGTCTCGAACACGTGCTCGCCGTCCCACGATCGCTCCCAGTATCCGACCCACCCGACGCGCTCCCCGTCCTGCCCGTCGACGATCCGGAACTGTCGCGACCCAGGTCGCTCGTACCGAGCCTGCCGCTCGGCGATCTTCGCCTCGCCCTCGGCCCCGCCGAGGTGTTCCATCATCGCGGGGTCGCCGACGCACCGGCGCAGCAGGGGCAGGTCGTCCCGACCCCATGGCTCCACCCGGACCGCGGCGGACGGGCTCAGCTCGGCGGGTCCTCGCCGCGCTGTCGCAGGAACCGCTGCAGGTCGCGCGCGATCGTCTCGCCCGACGGGAGCTGCCCCGGGTCCGTCGCGTCGCTCTCGGCGACCTGCTCGAGTCGCTCGACGAACGCCTGCACGTCGGGGTCGCTCTGGACCGCCGCGTTGACCTGACGTTCGTACTCGCCGGCCGCACCCTCGAGCTCGCCCGCGTCGACGGCGACGCCTACCAGGCCCTCGAGTTTGCGAACGAGTGCGAGCGAGGCCTTCGGGTTCGGGGTCGCGGCGACATAGTGCGGCACCGCCGCCCACAGGCTCGCCGACGGTAGCCCGGCGACCTGGCAGGCGGCATGAAGGACGCCGACGATCCCGGTCGGCCCCTCGTACGAGGAGCGGTTCAGGCCCAGCCGCGAGATCAGCACGGGGTCGGAGGCAAGCCCCGTCACCGACACCGGTCGCGTGTGGGGGACGTCGGCAAGCAGCGCGCCGAGCGTGACCACCAGCTGGGTACCGAGTGCCTCGGCGAGCTCCACGATCACCTTCGTGAACGAGCGCCACCGCATCGACGGCTCGGTGCCCACGACGAGGATCAGGTCGCGCGGGGCGCGCGGCACCCGCGCCTCGTACAGCTCGACCGCCGGCCAGACGATCTGCCGGGACTCGCCGTCGACCAGTTTCACCTGCGGTCGGGTGGCCTGGAAGTCGTAGAACTCCTCCGGGTCGATCGTCGCGAACCGCCGCGCGCCGAGCGTCGAGCCGACGAACGTGGCCGCCGTCGAGGCGGCGTCGGAGGCGTCGTTCCAGCCCTCGAATGCGCACACCATCGCGGGGGCGCGAAGGGCGTCGGGACGGTATTCCCACTGCAGCGGATGCATCCGACTCACCGTACATGATGGCCCGATGCACGCTGAAGATGCGACGGTCGCGACCGCGGTCCAGGATCGCCGCGCGACGACGATCAGCACGCTCCGTCCGGGCGCCGAGATCCGCGGCGTGTTCGCATGCACACGCAAGGACCGGCTGACGACTCGGACGGGATCTCCGTACCTCGCGCTCGAGCTGCGTGACAGCACCGGCACCGTCAAGGCGCGCGCCTTTCGGGACGCGGACGCGCTCGCCGGGAGGTTCGACCGCGGTGACCTGGTCGAGGTGTCGGGGCGCGTCGAGCGGTTCCGCGAAGAGCTGGTGCTCGAGGTGCTCGCGATCGGCCGCGCCGAGCCCGGCACCGACGGCGCCGACCCCGAGAGCTTCCTGCCGACCGCCTACCGGGACCTCGACGAGCTCGACGGGTTCCTCGACCACCTGGCGGGCGAGGTCACGGACCCGCCGTACCGCGCGCTGCTCGATCGCCTGCTCACGGACCGGGAGCTACGTGCGGCGTGGCGGCGGGCGCCGTGCACGCGGGCGGGCCATCACGCCTACCTCGGTGGCCTGCTCGAGCACACGGTCGCGGTCACGCAGCTCTGCTACGAGCTCTGCCAGATGCATCCGCGGCTCGGCCAGGACCTGCTTCTGACCGCGGCGATCACCCACGATCTCGGGCGCACGCGCGAGTTCACCTACGGCGCCGAGGTCGGCCTGACCGAGGAAGGGCGGCTGCTCGGTCACCTGGTGATCGGGGAGCGGACGATCTCCGAACGGGCGATCGGCCTGGACGAGGCCCGCCGGCTCGCGCTGCTGCACTGCGTGCTCACGCACCACGGGCCGAGCTCGGCTCCAGGCGGCCGCTTCGCGTCGGCCGAGGCGCTCGCGCTCTACCGGGTCAACGCGCTCGATGCCAGCGTCAAGGGTGCGTTCGAGCAGGGACTCTGACCCAACCGGACGCGCCCCGCTGTCGCGCAATCAGCGCGACAGCGTCACAGCCAGCACCGACAGATCGCCCACATGGTGGGCGAGGTGGACCCAGCCCGCGTCCTGGCCGTCGGCCATTCGCGAATCAACCAGCTGCTGCGCTCGCTTCAGCGCGTCGGCGGCGTGCGCCGCGGGGCTCGCCCGGGTGGGGGCGGGTTCGGCGTGCTTCATCTCGGTTCTCCTTGTGGGGTGCGAACACAAGCCCCCTCGCGACCCTCGCTCTCGATAGTAGCCACCGGCCGAAGCCCCACCTAAAGCCGGCCCCTAGCATCCGCTGCGGCGCGGCACGGGCCTGGTGGCCCATCCAGTCTTCAAAACTGGCAGGGCCGGGCAACCCCCGGCTTGGAAGGTTCGATTCCTTCGCCGCGTCGCTTCGGGAGTCCTGGCGCTGGGTCCACCGGGTAAAGCCGGCGACGTCGTCTGTCACGGTCAGTAGGCGGGCGTGTTGTAGATCACGATCAGGCTGACGATCTTCCCGTCGCGGACGGTGAAGTAGTTCGTCAGGATCAGCTCGTCGGGGAGGTCGGTCTTGTTGTAATCGCCGTCGTAGCGGCCGCGGACGATGGTCTCGCCGTAGTGGTTGATGACCTCGGTGACCTCGACCGTGACGTTGTCGCCGACGATCTCCTTGGCGACCCAGCGGCGGATCGCGTCGGCGCCCCAGAACTCGCGACGGACGTCGTTGACGAATGCATCAGCGGCGAAGGTCGCGACGATCGCGTCCTGGTCGTGCGCATTGACCGCTGCGAAGTGCTCGGTGACGATTGGGTCAAGCGCCGTGGTGGTGCTCATGAGAGTCTCCTTGGTTGTCGGGGTTATGCGGCGATGACTCCAAGCTTGCGGCTTCCAGCGACGGGAGGGTCAAGGGCCAGGCTTCGCCTTGACCCTCCAGCAGGGGGAGGGTCGATACTCCGTTCATGAGGCCGCGCGTCACCATCGGCGAGTTCTCCTGCGCGTCACACCTGAGCGTTAAGACGTTGCGCCATTACCACGAGGTGGGGCTGCTCGAGCCCAGCGAGGTCGATCCCGCCAACGGATATCGCTACTACGCCGAGGATCAGATCCCGGTTGCCCAGGTCATCCGCCGCCTGCGGGGCCTGGAGATGCCCGTCGCAGAAGTCAAGTCGGTACTAGCCGCGCCCGACGCCGAGACGCGTAACCGCGTGATCGTTGGCCATCTCGACCGTCTCGAGGACAACCTGGCCCGAACCCAGGCCGCCGTCCTCGAGCTACGCGAGTTGCTCGAGCGACCGGAAACGCCGCGCGCCGTGGAGCATCGGACCGTGCCGCCGACCGCAGCAATCGCGATCCAGGCCACCGTCGATCGAGAGGACCTGCTCGTCTGGTGGCAGGGGGCACTGGGGGAGCTCCACGCTGCCCTCGGCGCCCAAGATCTGCCACCAGCCGGGCCGCCGGCCGGCATTTACGCAAACGAGATCTTCCAGCACGGTCGCGGCGACGCGACCGTGTTCATCCCCACCGGCGGAGCGGCCCGCGCGGTCGGCCGCGTCGAGCCGGTCGTCGTGCCGCCGGCCGAGCTCGCGATCATGCTCCATCGTGGCTCGCTTCGTGACGGCGACCTCACTTACGGCGAGCTCGGCGCCCACGTGTTGCGGCACGAGATCAGTGTCGACGGCCCGCTGCGCGAGTACTACTTAGTCGGCTTCCTCGACACCGACGAGCCCGCCCACTGGGAGACCGAGATCGGCTGGCCGATATTCCTCTCCGCATCCTGAGCTCCCCGCACGGCGCACGCGTGATGTACGAGCGGGTCGGCGCAACGACTCTTACCTCGTCTGAGCTCGCCCCGAACCCTCAGCGACTTTGTCGTCCCTTTGAGAGGCTTTGTTGGTGCGCGTCCTGATCCCTCTTCCGGACCGCGATTTCGATGTGACCGAGGTCTCGGTGCCGTGGCGGCTACTGACGAACGCTGGTCATGACGTGGTGTTCGCGACCGAGCACGGCGGCGTTGCTCCCGAGGCGGACAGGCGATTGCTCGACGGGGTCATCTTTGGCCGGCTCGGGGCCTACGAGGAGGCAAAGGCCTTCTACTGGCACCTTGTCGAGGCGACGGCGTTTCGGCAACCGCTCGCCTGGGCGGACCTGCACCCCGGCGACTATGACGGTTTGCTGCTGCCGGGCGGGCACGCGCCCGGCATGCGCCAGTACCTCTCCTCGATGGTGCTCGGAGGTAAAGTCGCCGAGTTCTGGAGGCTGGATCGGCCGGTCGGTGCGATCTGCCACGGCGTCCTCGTTTTGGCCCGCGCGGGCGACCCGCTTATCGGGCGCAGCGTGATCGCCAATCGCAGGACCACCTGCCTGCCGAAGTACATGGAACGAGGGGCCTACTACCTCACGGCGTGGAGACTCGGCCGCTACTACCGAACCTACCCGGCTTACGTTCAGGACGAGGTCACGGCTGCGCTGAACGACCCCGGGCAGTTCGTCCGTGGCCCGCGCACCCAGCGTCGCGGCACCGCCATGGACGACAGCGCCGCTTTCGTGGTCCAGGACGGTAACTACCTGTCCGCGCGCTGGCCGGGCGACGCGTACCTGTTCGCCGAACGGTTTCGGCGCATGCTTGAGGAGACTGTCTGATCCATCGGCGC
Source organism: Solirubrobacteraceae bacterium (assembly GCA_036490875.1). GTDB lineage: Bacteria > Actinomycetota > Thermoleophilia > Solirubrobacterales > Solirubrobacteraceae > Palsa-465. The sequence continues at coordinate 86,377 of DASXDA010000101.1, read as the reverse complement.
CCGCGGAGGAGTCCCAATACTCAACTAGGCGAGTCCTGATTCGCCGTCGCGGATCGGCGGGTGCTTGACGCCGGCGCGCAGCGTCCGGGACAATCTGTTGCGGCAAATGGGGAGGCGAAGGGGTCAGAAATGAGACGAGTACTGGCTTGCGCTGCAGTGATCGGCGCTGGACTCCTTTACCGCCAAGATCACCGTTATGCCACGCAGGACGAGCGGTAAGGGACCCACGGGAGCAACTGGCCCCGCCAGCGCCATCGGCACTGCAGGGTAGGATCGCGCGAGAGATTAATTCTCACCTTCGAGTCGGCTGCGGTGTACCTTCCGTCCGTGTTCGTCTTCATCGTCATCGCACTCATCATCGTCGCTGGGCTTGCGAGCCTTCCTTGGACTCCGACGGCTGTCGTCATTCCTATCGTGATCGGTGTCCTTGTCCTGGGGTTCGTCATATTCATCCTGCGCTCTGGCGGGGGACTCCGGGGCGGATGGGGTAGAGGAGAGCCGATGGGTTGACCGCGTGGGCGGCGCGCGGTCATGTCGGGGCTCGCAGCGATCAGCGGGCCGTACCTATGGCCCGAGCGATCCGCGCTACCGGGAGCGGCGGCACGGGCGCCGGCATCGTCAGTCCCCGTTGTCCCCACCTAGCCACCCTGACATGCTCCACTCATGCGGCAAACCAGCTTGCGGGGAGGGGTTGCGGGGGCTGTGGCGACGGTGGTGATGACGCTCGAGGAGCCTCTGGACAGACGCCTCTTCGACTTCAACTACGACGATCTCGAGATCCTGGGCAAGCTTGTCACGCGCGGCGATGCCTGGCGACCGATCGGTTTCGCGCTCCACGTGCAGAACGGGGCGGTCCTCGGCGCCGCATACGCTCGGATCAAGCCCTCGCTGCCGGGGGCGCCGATCATCCGCGGCCTGATGGCGGGACTGATCGAGCACGTGGCGACCTGGCCGATGACCGTGCTAGTCGACCGCTACCACCCCGCGCGTGACGAGCTGCCCAAGCTCGCCGGGAGCGGCCGAGCGTTCGGCCAGGCAACGATCCGGCACGCGGTGTTCGGCGTCGTCCTCGGCGTTCTGGAGGACGCGCTGAACGACCGCGGCGCATAGCGCGCGTTGTAGGAACCCGCGGGCCGCCCTTCGTGCCCGCCTTGAATTCGCGGTAGTCCCGGTACTTGGTGGGCGAGACGATCCTCCACCTTCGAGCGGCCACGCTGCCGCGGCCGCTCCTCTCCGATCGCTCGGAGCCGGTCCGGCGCCGTATGACGCCGGACCGCTCCAATCACTCTGGGCTATTGAGGCTTGCCCGTCTGCGGGTTGAGGATCGGCGCCGGACCGTGAGGTGCGCTGAAGTCGAACATCCCGGCCAGGTCGAATGGGACCTTCTCCGCCTGGTCGGTGTTCGAGAGCACCTGATCGGCCGATCCCGGGATGCCCGGGAGTCCCCAGTTGTACTCAACGAAGTTGATGATCGAGGCCTGATCGCTCAGGTTGTGGTCAACCGCGTTGAACTTCGAGTACGGGGAGATGACCACCATCGGCAGACGCGGGCCGAAGCCGCAGCGGCCGTTCTCGGCGGTCAGCGTCTTCGTGTTGCCGGGCATCTCGCACTTGCCCGAGGTGTTCCCGGTCGTGTTCGTCGGGGTGAGGTTGTCCGCCGGCGACAGCGACGGGTTGGTGACCCCGCCGCGGGGAGTGCCGTCGCCGGCAGCTGACCGGCGGTGATCGCCGCCACCAGCTGATTGAAGTCCGACGTGTCGTAGTTGTGGTTGAGGGTGTTGAACTGCGGCACGCCATTCACGATCGACTGGGTGTCGCGGCCGATCGTCTTCAGACCCGGGACCGTGTCCGTTCCGTTCTGCCTCGGGATCGCCAGGTGATGGGGGTTCGCCGTCGATGCGTAGTAGTCGAATGGCTCGTGATGGGGGATGTAGTCGTTCTTGTAGCCCCACTGGCCGGTACCGCCGAGAGCCACGCCGACCGGGTGCACGGAGTCGCACAGGGCCTGGTTGGACCAGTGCGGCACCTTGGTGGCCGCGACGTGACCAATTCGTTGGTGGGCTGTGAACCGGACCGGCCCGGCCGGTCGGGAGAGCGCGCGCCTACGTGCTCGCGTGCTGGAGCGTCATCACCAGTCCGTATACGGCCAGCGCGCTCGCCGCCGCACCCAACGGCCAACGAGCGACGGCTTGAGCAGGGCGTTGTAGAAGCCGTCGGGGTTGATCAGGCTGATCGGCGCAGCGATCACCATCACGATTCCGAGCCCGATCGCGATCGGGCGTAGGCGGCGGCCGCTGACGGCGTGGACAAGGCGCGAGCGTCCCCGTCACAGCAGGCTGCCGCCGGGCGGGACCACCCACAGCCGCCGCGCGAACTCGCCCGCCGCCTCCGCGCCCAGATCGGCGACCGTCACCGCCCCCGCGGACTGCATCTCGCGCGCGAGCTCGGACCAGCCGCGCGCGACCGACGCGACCCGGGTCGTCGGCCCCCATCCGGTCGCGGCACGGAGCTCGTCGGCGCGGGAGATGACGTCGGCGAGCGTGAACTCGCCGAACGGCTTGTCGCCGCCGGCCGCGTGCACCGGCCGCGCGAGCGGGTCCTCAGCGCTCACCACGCGCCCCACTTCGGCATCGGTGACAGACCGCCGTGGCGGATCGCGCGCTCGGTATCGGCGCTCCGCACCGTCTCCGGATACGGCGGCCGCTTCCATGGGTGCGGCGCGATCGTTCCGTAGTGCTCGCGCAGGTATGCGGTGAGCTCGCCGCGGTGCTCACCGCACGCGTACCGACGCGGGCCGAGCGGTCCGCCGCCCGACCACACCAGCCAGCCGCCCGGAGGCACCTCGAGGTACGCGCCGAAGCCGAGCTCACGGAGCTGGCGCTCGAGTGTGCGCTGGGTCCCGGGACCGGGTGCCGCGTCGCAGAACTCGCACCTGAAGATCAGGCGGCTCGGCACGCCGGCTCACCAGCGGGGTTGGTAGCCACTAGTCAGCGTCGAGCCGCGCCGCCGCCACTCCGGCTCGACGTCGAAGCGCCTGCGGATCGCACGCTTGCGCAGGCGCCTCAGGACCGGTCCGTAGGTGAACCGTGCTCCCCGCGCCGCGAGCACGCCGAGCGGGCTCGCCTCCATGAACGGCATGAACTTGTCGGGGAAGCCGGGCATCGTGCATGCGTTGCAGATCCCGCCGACGTTCGGACAGCCGCCGACACCCCCGGTCCAGCCGCGCACTGGAACGTTGCACTTCACCACCGGCCCCATGCAGCCGAGCTTGACCAGGCAGCCCCGATGATCGGCGGGCGTGTCCGCGAACACCCCGTTCTCGGCGTAGCCGGCGCGCCCGCACCCCTCCTGCACGGTCCGCTCGAACAGGCGGCGCGGGCGGCCCTGCTCGTCGAGCTCGGGCGCCGCGCCGACGCCCGCCACGTGCAGCGCCAGCTGCAGCAGCGTCTCGGTGATGGTGTCCGGCTGCGTCGGGCAGCCGGGGAGGTTCACGATCGGCAGGCCGCGCCGCGATCGCCACTCCCACCCGATGTAGTCGCGCAGCCCCATCGCGCCGGTGGGATTGCCGCGCATCGCGGGGATCCCTCCGTACGCGGCGCACGTGCCGAGCGCGAGCACTGCGGCGGCACGGGGGGTGAGGCGATCGAGCCACGTGCAGACGGTGATCGGCTGGCCCGTGTGCGGGTCGACGCCAAGACCGCTCCAGTGGCCATCGCCGCTGAGCTGCTCGTTCGGCACGGAGCCCTCGAGCACCAGGATGAACGGGTCGAGGGCGCCGCGCGCGGCGCGTACGAACGGCCGCAGGAACTGCTCGCCGTTCTCATACGACAGCAGCGGGTTGTAGAGCGCGATCCGCGGGGCACCCGGGAGCGCGCCGCGGATCAGGTCCTCCAGGCTCGGGCTCGTCGCGGAGGTCATCGCGACGGAGTCGCCGTCGCAGCCGAGCCCGCTCGTCAGCCACAGCACGTGCACCAGCCGCGAGGCCGGGCCGCGCTCGAGCGCCCCGGTCCCCGTGCCGAGGCTCATCGAGACGTGAGCGACGATGCGCCGGACTTGACGAGCTCGGCGACCCGGTTGACCGGGGGTTCGCTCATCGTCTCGAGGTGGTCCTCGACGCTCCCGTGGAGGTGCCACTCGTCGCCGTGGCCGGTGATCACCCCTGACTTCGCGAGCCTCGAGAGCGCGTGCGACACCGACGGCCGCTCGGCGCTGACCAGGTGGCCCATCAGCTGGTGGGTGAGCGGCAGCGGCACCCGGACGCCGCCGGGCTCGACCTTCCCCCACCGCGCCGCCAGATGCCACATCAGCAGCACAAGCCTGATCTCGAGCCGGGGCTGGGCGGAGATCGCACGCAGCACGTTCAGCCGGCGGGCTCGCTTCCCCGCTCTGCGCAGCAGCGCGAGCGTGATCTGCGGCCACGGCTGGACGCGTTGTACGAAGCCCTGGTCGAGCACCGCGAACCTGGTCGCGACCAGCGCCCTCCAGTCGAGCACGCACACGAGCTCGGCGTCGTCGTAGTTCCACGACTGGATCAGGTCGCCCTGTCCCAGGAGGTCGGTGGTGATCCGGTCCCCGACCTGGACGTTGGCCGCGATCAGGCCGTCGATGATCAGCAGTCCCGGCCCCGGGGCGGCCGCCTCCAGCCACCGGCCGAGCGCGACCGGGCCGGGGTCGGTCTCGAACGTGATCGCGGTCAGGCTCGGCCGCGCCGCGAGTCGCATCGGGACGTCGAGCTCCTCAGCGAGGTCGACGTCGATGTCGAGCAGGTAGTGGTTGGAGCGCGAGCGCTCGACCGACTGCGGCCTCCCGGGCCACCGCAGACCGACCGAGTGATGCTCGTCGGGCTTCACAAGTCGGTGGCGAGTCTACGCCGCGTCCGGAGCCCCAGGTGCAGGGGGTTGGTAATGCAGATTACGTGTGCGCGATTACCGCTGCCGCGACGTCACAGGACCGCGCTGTTATACCGCCCGGGCGGCAGGCGTGTCCCCCCGGCCCGTGCGGGAGAGGAGTTCGAGGAAGCTCATGTGCTTGGCGGTTCCCGGACAGGTGGTCGAGATCGTCGACCCCGTCAACCAGATCGCCAAGGTCGATGTCGTAGGGGTCAGGCGCAACATCAATGTGAGCCTGCTGGCCGATGGGAACGGTGGGGGCGCAGTCCCCGGCGACTGGGTGCTGATCCACGTCGGCTTCGCGCTCTCGAAGGTCGATGAGGAGGAGGCGCACGCGACGCTGCGACTGCTCGAGCAGATGGGGACGGAATACGAGCAGGAGCTCGAGGAGCTGAAGGCGAGTCTGATCGAATGAACGATCCCGTCTGCGACCAGGCCGGGCACTGCATCACCTGCGGCGATGAGGCGATCCCGATGCAAGTGCTTGAGTCGCGCGAGGGCAACGCGGTGTGCGTCGACTCAGACGGCACCCGGCACGAGGTCGCGGTCGAGCTGATCGGGCCGGTGACGCCCGATCAGCGGGTGCTCGTCCACGCGGGAGTCGCGATCGCATGAGGTTCGTCGACGAGTTTCGCGACGCGCAGCTCGGGCGCGTGGTTGTCGGAGAGATCGTCTCCCAGCTCGAGCCCGGCCGTCACTACAAGCTGATGGAGGTCTGCGGCGGGCACACGCACTCGATCTACAAGTACGGAATCGACGACCTGCTGCCCGAGAACGTGGAGCTCGTGCATGGGCCGGGCTGCCCGGTCTGCGTGATCCCGATGGGGCGGGTGGACGACGGAATCGCGGTGGCCCAGCACGACGGCGTGATCTTCACCTGCTTCGGAGACATGCTGCGGGTGCCGGGCTCCGAGTACACGCTGCTCGACGCCAAGGCGCAGGGGGCGGACATCAGGATGGTGTACTCGCCGCTCGACGCGCTGCGGATCGCGCGCGAGAACCCGGAGCGTCAGGTCGTGTTCTTCGCGATCGGGTTCGAGACGACCGCTCCGTCGACCGCGTTGACGCTGAAGCGCGCCAAGGCGGAGGGCATCGCCAACTTTTCGTGCGTCTGCAACCACGTGACGATCGTGCCGCCGCTGAGAGCGCTGCTCGAGTCGCCGGACCTCAGGCTCGACGGGTTCATCGGGCCCGGGCACGTGTGCACTGTGGTGGGCGCTCGGCCGTTCGAGTTCATCCCGCTCGATTACGGCCGGCCGATCGTGATCTCGGGGTTCGAGCCGCTCGACATCCTGCAGTCGATCCTGATGATCGTCCGCCAGCTGTCCGACGGCCGGCGCGAGGTCGAGAACCAGTACACACGCGTGGTGCCACGCGAGGGCAACCTTCGGGCGCTCGAGGTGATGGCGGAGGTGTTCGAGCTCCGTCCCCACTTCGAGTGGCGGGGGCTCGGCTTCATCTCACAGAGCGCGCTGAAGCTGTCCGAGTCCTACCGCGAGTTCGACGCCGAGGAGCGGTTCGAAGCGCCCGGCGTGAGGGTCGCTGACCCGAAGGCGTGCCAGTGCGGCGAGGTGCTCAAGGGCGTGATCAAGCCCTGGGAGTGCAAGGTGTTCGGGACCGCGTGCACGCCGGAACACGCGATCGGTACGTGCATGGTCTCGCCGGAGGGCGCGTGCGCGGCGTACTACAACTTCGGCCGCTACGCGCATCAGAAGGCGGCGGTCTAGGTGGCGCCCGCGACGCAGGGAACGGCGCGCAGCGACCGCGAGGAGCGGATCCTGCAGATCATCGAGACGGCCCGCGCGAAGCGGCCCCGGTTCCGGGACGAGCGGATCACGCTTGCCCACGGAGCGGGGGGAAAGGCGACGCAGACGCTGATCGAAGGACTGCTGGCGCCGGCGTTCGGGATCGGTGAGCTGCACGACGCCGGGGTGGTCGGCAACCTCGCGATCACGAGCGACAGCTTCGTCGTCAAGCCGCTGCGGTTCCCGGGCGGCTCGATCGGCGAGCTGGCCGTCAACGGGACGGTCAACGACCTCGCGATGGCCGGCGCGAAGCCGCTCGCGATCACGCTGGCGATGATCCTCGAGGAGGGGCTCGACGCGGACACGCTGCGCCAGGAGGTCGAGGCGATCGCGCGCGCCGCGGAGCGGGCCGGGGTCAAGGTGCTCGGCGGCGACACGAAGGTGGTCGAGCGGGGCGCAGCCGACGAGATGTACCTGTCGAGCACCGGGATCGGGTTCGTCGACCCACGCGCGGACCTGGCGCCGCATAAGATCGCGGCGGGCGACCGGGTGATCGTGTCGGGGCCGATCGGCGAGCACGGGACCGCGATCATGCTCGCGCGCGGCCAGTTCGAGCTCGACGCCGAGATCGAATCGGACACGTGCTCGCTTTGGCCCGCCGTCGACGCGCTGCTCGAGGCGGTGGGCGGGGGGCTGCGCTGCCTGCGCGACGCGACCCGGGGTGGCGTCGCGTCGGTACTCAACGAGCTCGCCCGCGCGTCCGGGACCGCGATCACGGTCCGCGAGGCGAACGTGCCAGTCGAGCCGATCGTCCAGGCGGCGGCGGAGCTGCTCGGGATCGACCCGATGTACATCGCGAACGAGGGCCGGATGGTCGCGTTCGTGGCGCCCGAGGTGGCCGACGAGGCGCTCCGCGCGCTCAGGTGCGTGCCCGGCTGCGAGCGGGCGGCCGAGATCGGCGAGGTCGGAGCGGACCCGCCGGGGATGGTGCTGGTGGAGACGAGCTTTGGCGGCAGGCGGGTGATGGACCAGCTGGTCGGCGACCCGCTGCCGCGGATCTGTTGAACGACGGCCTCCGAGGAGGAAGCAATGGCGACGGCAGTTGAATTCGTACCCAAGCAGCATGAGACCGAGAAGATCACCGCGCACGTGCTGTGGATGACGACCGGGCTCTCCTGCGAGGGCGACTCCGTCGCGATGACCTCGGCGACCAACCCGAGCCTCGAGGACATCATCCAGGGCGTCATTCCCGGGATGCCGCGCGTGGTGATCCACAACCAGGTGATCGCGTTCGAGGTCGGCGACGAGTACATCCAGGCCTGGTATGACGCCGAGCAGGGCAAGCTCGACCCGTTCGTGCTGGTCGTCGAGGGCTCGGTCGGGAACGAGGAGATCAACGGCGAGGGGCACTGGACCGGGTTCGGCGTCAACCCCGCCAACGGCCAGCCGATCACGCTGAACGAGTGGATCGACCGGTTGGCTCCGAAGGCCGCGGCGGTGGTCGCGGTCGGCACGTGCGCGACCTACGGCGGGATCCCGGCGATGAAGAACAACCCGACTGGCGCGATGGGCGTCGCCGACTACCTCGGCTGGAAATGGCGCTCGAGCGCGGGCTTGCCGGTGATCAACATCCCCGGCTGCCCGGCGCAGCCCGACAACATGACCGAGGTCCTGATGTACCTCGTGTTCCACCTCGCGGGGATGGCGCCGGTGCCCGAGCTCGACGAGCAGCTGCGGCCGAAGTGGCTGTTCGAGCGCACGGTCCGGGAGGGGTGCAACCGGGCCGGGTTCACCGAGCAGGGCAACTTCGCGACCGAGTATGGGAACGATCACCGCTGCCTGGTCAAGCTCGGCTGCAAGGGGCCGGTGGTCAAGTGCAACGTCCCGGTTCGTGGATGGGTGAACGGGATCGGCGGGTGCCCGAACGTGGGTGGCATCTGCATGGCTTGCACGATGCCGGGGTTCCCCGACAAGTACATGCCGTTCATGGATCCGGACCCGTGGGGTAACGCCGCAGCGAACTTCCAGAAGTTCACTTACGGCCCGGTGTTCCGCTACTTCCGCAAGCGCAACATCGACAAGAAGTACGACATCGAGCCCGAGTGGCGGCGGCGCGGCTCGAGCCTGACGAGCGGCTACCAGCCCCGCTGGTGACCGCGCCGAGACCCGAGCGAGCTTTGAGCTGACGAGGAGAAGCCAATGTCCACAGTAGAGACCTCCCAGGAGCAGCGAGTTGTCGTCAAGGAGATGTCGTGGGATCCGATCACGAGGATCGTCGGCAGCCTCGGCATCCACACCGAGATCGACTTCTCAAACCAGCAGGTGCTCAAGTGCTACAGCACCTCGATGATCTTCCGCGGGTTCGACATCTTCATGAAGGGGATCGATCCGCGGGACGCGCACTTCATCACCAGCCGCATCTGCGGGATCTGCGGCGACAACCACTGCACGTGCTCGTGCCTGAACCAGAACATGGCCTACGGCGTCAAGCCGCCGCCGCTTGGTGACATGGCGTTCAACCTCGCGGAGACCGCCGACTACATGTTCGACCACGCGATCTTCAACGACTGCATGGCGAACGTCGACTTCTGCGAGCAGATGGTCAAGGACACGAACCCGACCCTGCTGGCGAAGGCCGAGAACACCTCCAGCCCGCACAAGGACATCCACGGCTACAACACGATCGCGGACATCATGCGGGCGCTGAACCCGTTCACCGGCAGCTTCTACCTGGAGACGCTGCAGGTGGCGCGGTACACGCGGGAGATGTACTGCCTGTTCGGCGGCCGCCACACCCACCCGTCGACGATCATGCCGGGCGGCTGCTCGGCTGACATCACGCACCAGACGCTGACCGACTACTACGTGCGCCTGATGCGGTACTTCGACTACGTCAAGCGCGTCGTGCCGATGCACGACGACCTGTACGACTTCTTCCTGCAGGAGCTGCCCGGCTACGACATGGTCGGCTACCGGGAGACGAACCTGGTCAACTGGGGCTCGTTCGACGACCCCGACTACGTCGACTACAGCTACCGCAACATGACGGAGTGGGGGCGCAAGCGCTACATCACGCCCGGGATCGCGATCGGCGGCGAGCTGATCACCACGGACCTGGTCGAGATCAACCTGATGATCAGGATCCTGCTCGGCAGCTCGTATTTCGACGGCTGGGAGAACGAGCCGACCTTCGTCACCCGCGATCCGCTCGGCAACCCGGTCGACAAGAACCACCCGTGGAACAAGGTGACGCTGCCGAAGCCGCAGGCCCGGGACTTCGCCGGCAAGTACAGCTGGGTCGTGTCGCCGCGGATCTACGACAAGCGCACCGACACACACGTGTGCTGTGACACCGGCGGCGGCCCGTTCGCGAGGCAGTGGTGCACCGCGAAGGCCGGGCTCGTCGACTTCGGCTACGCGAAGGCGACCGGCGAGTCGATCCAGATGGTGCTGCCGAAGTCGGCGTCGATGCCGGAGATGGAGCTCGAGTGGAAGGTGCCGGAGAAGTCGAACGCGATCGAGCGCGACCGCGCCCGCTCCTACCACCAGGCGTACAGCGCGCTGATCGCGCTGCACAACCTCGAGCGCGCGCTCAAAGAGGTGAGGGCCGGCCGGACGAAGAGCTGGAAGGACTTCACGGTCCCCCAGGAGGCGGTCAGCTGCGGGTTCCACGAGGCCGCCCGCGGGGTGCTGTCGCACCACATGGTGATCCGCGAGGGGAAGATCGCGAACTACCAGCCGTACCCGCCGACGCCGTGGAACGCCAGCCCGCGTGACGCGTTCGGGACCCCGGGGCCGTACGAGGACGCGGTCCAGAACACCCCGATCTTCGAGGAGAACGGCCCGGACAACTTCAAGGGCGTCGACATCATGCGCGCGGTGCGGAGCTTCGATCCGTGCCTGCCGTGCGGGGTGCACATGTACACCGGCAAGGGCCGGGTCAAGAAGGTCATCCACACGCCGACAGGGCTCGCATGACCGATCCGGGGGAGCTGCTCGCCCGCGTCGAGCAGCTCTCGGCCCGGGTCGAGGAGCTCGCCGATCCGGAGGCACGGGAGCTCGCCCAGGCGCTCGTCTGGGCCGTCGTCGCGATGTACGGCGACGGGCTGCGGCGGATCGTCGAGACGATCGAGGGCGCACGGGGATTCGACCCCACCCACCCCACGATCCTCGATGAGCTGTCCGAGGACGGCGCGGTCGCGAGCCTGCTGCTGATCCACGACCTCTATCCGGTGCCGCTCGAGGAGCGCGTGGTCGAGGCGCTCGACACGGTCCGTCCGTACATGGAGTCCCACGGCGGCAACGTCCAGCTGCTCGGGATCGACGAGGGGGTCGCGAGGCTCGCGCTCGAGGGGAGCTGCAACGGCTGCGCGGCATCGCGGGCCACGCTGGAGACGGCGATCAAGCAGGCGCTCGATGAGCACGCGCCGGACCTCGCGGGGCTCGAGGTGGAGGGCGTCGCCGAGCCGGTCGCGGCACCGGCGCCGGGCGCGTTCGAGCTGCCGATGCTCCATTCGGCCCCGCCAGCGCACTGGGTCCCGCTCGACGGCCAGGCGCGGCTCGAGCCGGGGCAGCTCGCGGCGGTCACGGTCGACGGCGCGCCGCTGCTGCTCGCAAACATCGACGGGTCGCTACTGGCCTACCGCGACGAGTGCGCGGCGTGCGGGACCTCGCTCCGCGACGGCGAGCTGCTCGGGCAGATGCTCCGGTGCCGCGCATGCGACGTCGAGTTCGACCTGCCGCGCGCCGGGCGGGCCGCGGGCGGCGAGCCGCTCCAGCTCGCGCCGGTGCCGCTGCTGCAGGAGGGCGGCGTCAGGGTGGCGGTATGAGCGCCGCTCTCGACGGGATGGTGGCCGCGCGCAAACGCGCCGAAGCGCTGGCGCGGATGCGCTCGCTCGCGCAGGCGGGGGCGGCGCCGGCGAGGACCGCCGCGCGGGAGCCCGCGGCCGAGCGATGTGACCTCTGCCACACGCGGTTGCCCGACGACCACCGCCACCTGCTCCATCTCGAGGAGCGGCGGATCGTCTGCTCGTGCGAGGCGTGCTGGGCGCTTCGCTCGGGCGACGCGGAGTACCGCCCGGCGGGGATGCGGACGGTCTGGCTCGACCGGTTCGATTGCGACCCGGAGATGTGGGGCCGGTTCCAGATCCCGATCGGGCTTGCGTTCTTCATGCGCAGCACCGTCACCGGCGGGGTCGTCGCCTTCTACCCGAGCCCCGCCGGCGCGACCGAATCCGAGCTCGACCTGGAGGCTTGGGGAGAGCTGGTACGCCGCAACCCGGTGCTCGAGGAGCTCGACCCCGACGCCGAGGCGCTGATCGTCGACCGGCTGTCGGACCCGCACCGGTACGTGATCGCCCCGATCGACGAGTGCTACCGGCTGGTCGGGCTGATCAAGATGCGCTGGGAGGGGATCTCCGGCGGCGCCGCGCTAGAGCGCGCCATGCCGGAGTTCTTCGAGGGGCTGCGGGCCCGATGAGCGTCCAGGCCGAGCCGCAGCGCCCCGTCAGCGACGTGCCACAGCCCGAGTTCGCGATCACGAGCGCGTCGCACCTCGCGTTCGCGGCCGCGCCGACGATGGTGTTCGCGGCGAGCGCATCGGACCCGATCGGCCACGAGATCCAGTCGCTGTCACTGTCGGTCCAGGTGATGATCGATCCCGCGAGGCGCGGCTACGACGCGCCGACGCGCGAGCGCCTGAGCGAGCTGTTCGGCCCTCCGGCGACCTGGACGCCGTCCACCCAGGGGCTCGCGTGGGCGCGCGTCGCGACGGTGGTACCGGCGTTCACCGGGACAACGGCGTTCGCGATCGAGCTTCCCTGCAGCTACGACCTCGAGGTGGCGGCGACGAAGTACTTCCACGCGCTCGCCGACGGGGTCGTGCCGCTGAGCTTCCACTTCTACGGAACCGTGTTCTACCTCGGGCCCGGCGGCGCGCTGCAGGTAACGCCGGTCCCGTGGAGTTCCACGGCGCAGTTCGGGATGCCGGTGGCCGCCTGGCGCGCGATGATCGCGGAGCACTATCCGGGGGGAGGATGGATCCGGCTCTCGCACGAGACGCTCGACGCGCTGAATGTCAGGCGCGCCTCCGGGGGCCTCCCGAGCTTCGACGCGTGCGTACGGGAACTGCTCTCCGATGCCTGAGCAGCAGATGCTCGACGAGCTGGTCGACACGCTCCTGCACGAGGGCTACGCGCTCTACCCCTACACGCCGGACGCGACCAAGAACGCGACCCCGACCCCGTTCGGGATCGTCTACCCGCCGGCGTACGCGGCGGAGTGCGACGGCGCCCACGACCACGCGCGGCTCGAATGCGTCGTCGCGGAAGGATCCGGGTTCACCGCGACGGTCCGCTGGCTGACGGCCGACGGGGGCGAGCAGCGGCTCGAGCTCGGCCCGATCGGGGCGGGCCAGCGGACGACGGCGGAGCGGCCGGGCGCGCGCTTCACGCTCCGAGCCGACGACGACGAGGACGGCGTCGTCCGCTGCTGCGTACACAACACCGCCGAGGTCCGCCCGGGGCTCGACCGCCGCCGCGCACTCGAGCAGGCGCTGATCTCGGTGCACATCGTGCTCCGGGTGCAGGACGGCCGGTTCGTGTCGCCGCTTGACAGCGGGCGCGAGAGCGTCAACACCTGGCCGGTGCTCGCCAGCGATGACGACGGCACGATCCTCGGCGCCGCGATCGTGCTCCCCGATCATCCGCGGGTCGCGCCGCGCAGCTACGGCAACCTGTTCGACAACACGGAGATCGAGGAGGCGCTCGTCCTCCACGTCCACTCGCTCACCGACGAGGAGCGCGAGGGGGTCACCGACCCGAAGATCAAGGCGATGCTCGATCGAACGCTGGCGCTCACGCCGGAGGAGATCATCGGGCTCCACAGCGGGCTCGAGGAGGTCGACAACAACCCGGGCGAGGAGCGCGTCACGGTCGACTCGCGGACGTTCGTGAAGGGCACGAAGCTGCTGCTCAAGCCCGGAACCGACCGCAGCGTCCACGACCGCCTGCTCGACGGGCGCCGGGCGACGCTCGAGCGGATCTACATCGACTTCGACGACCGCGTCCACCTGGCGGTGACGGTCGACGAGGACCCCGGCCAGGACCTGATGCGCCAGACCGGGCGCTACCTGTTCTTCTTCCCCCACGAGGTGCAGTTGCAATGACTGAAACCGCTCAGCGGACAAAACAGATCCTCGTCGCCGGGATCGGCAACGCGTGGCTGCGGGACGACGGGTTCGGGGGCGAGGTGGCGCGCTTGCTCGGCGAGCGCGAGCTGCCCGATGGCGTCCAGGTGATGGACTTCGGATCCGGCGGCCTCGACCTTGCGTACGAGGTGATGCGCGGCTACGACGCGCTCGTGCTGATCGACGTCAGCCGGCAGGGCGAGACCCCGGGGACGCTGTACGTGATGGAGGCCAGCGAGGACGACGTCGACGGTCAGATCGAGGACGGGCAGCTGCTCGACCCTCACGGCATGGACCCGCAGACGGTGCTGCGGTTCGTCAAGTACGTCGGCGGCTGGCCGGGACGCGTGTTCGTGGTGGCGTGCGAACCCGAGGTCGTCGAGGAGGTCGGATTCGGGCTGAGCGATGCGGTCGGAGGCGCGGTCGCGCGCGCCGTCGATCTCGTGCTCGAGACCGTGGAGGAGCTGCGGCGTGCATGAGCTGTCGGTCGCCGGCGCGGTGCTCGAGACCGTCGAGCGGCACGCCGACGGCCGACCCGTGACACTCGTCAAGGTGCGGGTCGGCCGGCTGCGCCAGGTGGTGCCGGAGTCGCTTCGGTTCTACTGGGAGATCGTCGCCCGGGACACGATCTGCGACGGGGCCAGGCTCGAGCTCGAGCACGTCGCGGCCGAGCTCGCGTGCACGGAGTGCGGGCGGCGGTGGGCGCCCGAGCTGCCGATGTTCCGATGCGCCCGGTGCGGCTCGACCGGGGTCGAGGTCCGCGCGGGGGACCAGCTGGAGGTCGAGTACATCGAAGTGGAGCAGAAGGAGGCCGAATGCATCGCACCCGGGTGAGGGTCGTCGAGGACGCGCTCGACGCCAACAACACGATCGCGCGCGCCAACCGCGAGGACTTCGACCGCCACGGCGTCGCCGTCGTCAACCTGATGAGCGCCCCCGGCGCGGGGAAGACGACGCTGCTCGAGGCCGTGCTCGCCGATCCGCCGTCCGGCATCCGTGTGGGCGTGCTCGAGGGGGACGTGCAGGGCTCCTATGACTCCGACCGGATCGCCTCCCTGCACGTCCCGGTCGCACAGCTGAACACCGATCCCGGCTTCGGCGGCGAGTGCCACCTCGACGCGAACATGGTCCGCTCGGCGCTTCCCTCACTGCCGCTCGAAGAGATCGACCTGCTCGTGATCGAGAACGTTGGCAACCTCGTGTGCCCCGCGGAGTTCCGCGTGGGCGAGGACGTCCGCGCGATGGTCTGCTCGGTCACCGAGGGCGAGGACAAGCCGCTCAAGTACCCGCTGATGTTCCGCAGCTGCGAGCTGGTCGTGGTCAACAAGCTCGACCTGCTCCCGCACCTCGACGTCGATCTCGGGCGCCTTGAGTACAACGTCGACGCGGTCAACCCGGGGGTCCGCCAGATGCTCGTCAGCGCGCGGAGCGGGGAGGGCGTCGACGAGTTCAGGCAGTGGCTGGCACAGACCGCTGCCGCCGACCGGCCGCAGGCGGTCGTGTGAGCGCGGTCCGCGACGCCGGCGCCGTCAGGCCGCTGCTCGAGTCCGAGCTCGAGCGGCGGCGGGAGGCCGGCGGGCGGTTCTTCGGCGAGCGGGCCGACGAGCTCGCGCGGCTCTGTCACCGGATGGCCGAGCGGTTCGCCCGCGGCGGGCGACTGCTCGCGTTCGGCTGTTCCGCGCCCGCCCGCTCGGACGTCCGTCACGTCGCGGTCGAGTTCGTGCACCCGGTGATCGTCGGCAAGCGAGCGCTCCCGGCGCTCGGGTTGGCCGGCGACTCGGCGCCGGTCGCGGGCGAGCTCGAGCTGCTCGCCGAGCCGGAGGACATCGTGATCGCGTTCGGTGAGCCGGCCGACGGCGGCGCGCTCGCGGCCGGGATCGCCACCGCGCGGGCGCGCGGCTGCCTGACCGTCGCGTTCTCGGCGCTGGGCGCGGAGTGGGAGCTCGAGCCGCCGAGCGAGGACCCGTTCATCCGCCAGGAGCTCGTCGAGACCTCATACCACGTGCTCTGGGAGCTGGTCCACGTGTTCTTCGAGCACCGCGGGCTGCTCGAGGGCCGCAGCGAGCAGCGGGTGCATGACGCCGGCGCGAGCAGCTTCCTCTACCCGTTCCTCGGCGAGCGCGAGCACGACCTGGACGCGGTGCTCGCCGACGTCCGCCGCTCGGTGATGATGAAGGCCGACGAGGTACAGGAGCTCCGCGGTCAGACGCTGCGCGAGAGCGCGGAATCCCTGAACGCGGCCGCGACGACGCTCCGCGCGTGCTTCGCGCGCGGCGGCCGCGTGCTCGCGCTCGGGAACGGCGGCTCGGCCACGGACGCCACCGACCTCGTCGCCGACCTCGCGGCGGCCGGCCACGCCGCCATCGATCTGACTGCCGACAGCGCGATCATCACAGCGCTCGCCAACGACATCGGCCCCGAGGCGATCTTCGCCCGCCAGGTGATCGCGTACGCCAGGGCCGGCGACGTGCTCGTCACTCTGTCGACGAGCGGCAACTCGCTGAGCGTGCTCGACGCGCTCGCCGAGGGTCGCCGCCGTGGCCTTGAGTCGATCGCGTTCGTCGGCTACGACGGCGGCCGCGTCGCCGCCGACGGCCTCGCCGACCACGTCGTGCTGAGCCCGTCGCAGCACATCCCTCGGATTCAGGAGGCGCAAGCGACCGCGTACCACCTGCTCTGCCGCCTGGTCGAGCGGGGATAGCGTCGTGAGCGCCGTTCAGGCACCCGCCGCCGCCGTCGTCCGGACGCGGATCCGCGTCGAGGGCACCGTCCAGGGTGTCGGCTTCCGGCCCTTCGCGTACCGGCTCGCGCACCGGCTCGAGCTGGCCGGCTTCGTCTTCAACGACGCCTCCGGGGTCGTGATCGAGATCGAGGGGCCAGCGGCGGCTTTGGAACAGTTCGGCGCGCTTCTCCGCGAAGAGGCGCCGCCGCTGGCGGTGATCGCCCGCGTCAGCAGCCGGCGCCTGCGCCCGACCGGGGAGCGGGGGTTCCGGATCGCCCCGAGCCCTCGCGAGGGCGACGCGAACGCGACTGTCGCGCCCGACACCGCCACCTGCTCCGACTGCCTGCGGGAGCTGTCCGACCCCGGCGACCGCCGCTTCCGCTACCCGTTCATCAACTGCACCAACTGCGGGCCGCGGTTCACGATCGTGCGCGGCGTCCCCTACGACCGGCCGCTGACGACGATGAGCGCGTTCGAGCTGTGCGACGCGTGCCGGACGGAGTACGAGGATCCGCTCGACCGGCGGTTCCACGCCCAGCCGAACGCGTGTCCGGCGTGCGGACCGCAGCTGTCGCTGTCCGATTCGGGCGGCGCCGTGGTCGCCGAGCGCGAGCAGGCGCTGGCGGGGGCTCTCGACGCGCTCCGGGCGGGCCGGATCGTCGCGATCAAGGGGCTCGGCGGCTTTCACCTGGCGTGCCTCGCCGACGACGAGGATGCTGTCGCCGCGCTGCGGTCGCGCAAGCACCGCGAGGACAAGCCGTTCGCGGTGATGGCCCCCGACCTCGAAGCCGCCCGGGCGCTGGTGTCGCTGACCGCACACGAGGAGCGGCTACTGAGCAGTCGCGAGCGCCCGATCGTGGTCGCCCGCCGGACCCCGAATGCGGCTGTGGCCGGCCCGGTCGCGCCCCGCTCGCGCGAGCTCGGCGTGATGCTCCCGTACTCGCCGCTTCACCACCTGCTGCTCACCGACCTTGGCCGGACGCTCGTGATGACCAGCGCCAACGTCTCGGACGAGCCGATCGCCTACCGCGACGACGAGGCGCTCGCGCGGCTCGGCTCGATCGCCGACGTGTTCCTGCTCCACGACCGCCCGATCGAGACCCGCACGGACGACTCCGTCCTACGCGCGCTCGGGCGCCGCGCGGCTCCGCTCCTGATCCGCCGCTCGCGTGGGTACGCGCCGGCCGACCTCGAGCTGCCGGTCGCCGCGCCGCGGCCGCTGCTCGCCTGCGGGGCCGAGCTGAAGAGCACATTCTGCGTGGCCAAGGATCGGCGCGCGTGGGTCTCGCACCACATCGGGGATCTGGAGAACTACGAGACGCTCCGGAGCTTCACCGACGGGATCGAGCACTTCGAGCGACTGTTCGCGGTCCGCCCCGAGCTAGTCGCCCACGACCTCCACCCCGAGTATCTGTCGACCAAGTACGCGCTCGAGCAGGAAGGGGTGGAGCTGGTGCCCGTGCAGCACCACCATGCCCATCTCGCCGCGTGCCTCGCCGAGCACGGCGAACGCGGGCCCGCGGTCGGCGCGATCTACGACGGCACCGGCTACGGCACCGACGGCACGGTCTGGGGCGGGGAGCTGCTGGTCGGCGGGCTCGACGGGTTCGAGCGCGCGGGGCACGTGTGGCCGGTGCGGCTTCCCGGCGGCGCACAGGCCGTGCGCGAGCCATGGCGGATGGCGTGCGCGTGGATGGTCGCGATCCACGGCCGCGAGGTGGCGCCGCCGGCGGCGATCGCCTCGGCGGTCGACCGGCGCACGTGGGGCGCCGTGTCCGAGCTCGCCCGCACCGGGCTCGCGTCGCCGGTGACGACCAGCGCCGGCAGGCTGTTCGACGCGGTCGCCGCTCTGTGCGGCGTACGAATGCGTGTCAACTACGAGGGCCAGGCCGCGATCGAGCTAGAGGCCATGTGCGATCCGGGCGAGCGCACCGCCTACCCGTTGCCCTTGGCGCGCGACGGCGGTCGGATCGTGCTCGACGCGCGGCAGGCGGTCGTCGCCGTGGTCGACGACCTCGCGGCCCGTGCGCCGGTTGCGCGGGTCGCCGCCCGGTTCCACAACGCGCTCGCGGCGGCGACGACGGCCGCGTGCATCGAGCTGGCGGTCGAGCGCGACATGTACGCGGTCGCGCTGTCGGGCGGCTCGTTCCAGAACCGGGTGCTGCTCGAGCGGGTCGCGACCGACCTGCGCCACGCCGGGATGCGGGTGCTGATCCCGGAGCGGCTGCCGCCGGGCGACGGCGGGATCTCCTACGGCCAGGCGGCGGTCGCCGCGGCGGTGGCGCTATGAACACCATCGACCACTGGCTCGCGGGGCTCGGGCACGGCGGCGGGCTCGTGATCGCGCTGGCCGCGGCGCTGCTGTTGGGGCTCCGTCACGCGACCGACCCGGACCACCTCACGGCGGTGTCGACGCTGGCGCTGTCCGACGGCCGTCGCGGCGCCCGCCGCACCGGGCTCCTCGGCCTGTCGTGGGGGCTTGGGCACGCGACGACGCTGGTCGCGTTCGGGATCCCGGCGCTGCTGCTGCGCAAGTACCTCCCCGAGCCGGCGCAGGAGGCCGCCGAGGCGCTCGTCGGCGTGGTGATCATCGCGCTCGCGGTGCGGCTGCTCGTCCGCTGGCGGCGGGGTTACTTCCACAGCCACGCACACCGCCACGACGGGCAGTGGCACGCCCATCCGCACGCACACGCCGGCACCCGCACCCACGATTTCGACCACCAGCATCGTCACCAGGAGCGGCTCGGCCGCTCGCCGCTGACCGCCTACGGGATCGGCCTCGTCCACGGGATGGGGGGATCGGCCGCCGTGACCGTGCTGCTGATCGGCGCGATCGGCGATCGGGCCGAGGCCACCGTCGCTCTCGTGATCTTCGCGCTCGCGACCGCGTTCTCGATGTGCGTCCTGTCGGCCGGGTTCGGGAGCCTCGTCACGAGCCGGGCGGTGACGAGGCGGCTCGAGTCCGCGATCCCGCTGCTCGGGCTGCTCAGCCTCGCGTTCGGGACGTTCTACCTGGTCGCGGCGGTGCCGGTGTAGGGGCGCGGCTCGCGAACCTTGCTTTTTGACTTCGTGCCGAGTCAGGCGGTCAGCACCCCGGTATTCGGAGTCGAGCAGCAAGGTTCGTGAGAGACTGACCCGATGCCCTGCCTGGTCGCCCTGCTCGCGCTGCTCTCCCCGCGGATCGCGATCTTCGCGCTGTGGATCTTCAGCGACGTCCTCAGCCGCGCGTTCAGCAGCTGGGTGATCCCGTTCTTCGGGTTCTTCCTGCTGCCGTGGACGACGCTCACCTACGCGGCCTCCTGGGACTGGGGCCCCGGCCACCACGTCGTCGGGTTCGAGTGGTTCTTCGTGATCCTCGCGTTCTTCATCGACATCAGCTCGTGGGCCGGCGGCCGGCTCGCGCGAGCCGACCGCCGTTCCGACTAGAGCGACGCCCCTACCTCTTGGCCGTGAGCGCCTTCGCGACGCTCGCGGTCTGCAGCGAGCCGATCCCCGTGCACGCGCCGTACCCGGCCTTCGCGACGCAGCACGTTCACCGCCCCCGAGGTCGCGCGCGGGATCAACCTGTTCGTCAGCGACGACCGCGCGTCGTCGCCGGCGCCTGTGGGTTGCGGCGCGGCCTGTCGGCGCCTATCCCTTTCTCCCCGGGGTGCAACCACAACCCTACAAAGCGCCGGCGGGATCGGGGCACATGTAGGGATGTGGTCCTATAGCAACCACATCCCTACAAAGCTCAAGTCTGGTCCGCTCGCTTTGGAGGGTTACGGTTACCCGGTTGCCCCGGCCGCCCTGCCCGCGCCGCCCCGCGCCGCGCCGCCTCCCGCCCCGCCAAGACCGCGAGGACGAGTGCACGGTGTTCGCGCGGCCTCGCCGACCGGCGCGTGCTTGAAGTGTGTGATCGCCGGCGGTCCCTTGGCGTTGTCGTCACTGGCGAGCACCAGCCGCAAGCGGTGGCCGGCGGCGAACCGCCGCGCGTTCGGGACGATCGGGATCCGGTAGCTGCGGACCTTCCCCGCGCGGACCCGCTTGCGCGTCGTGCGCGGCAGCACGGGGGCGCCCGGGACGCTCCGCTTCTCGTCGACGGCCCGGAGACTTGCGCGCAGCCACTCGGCGGTCACGTCGTACGTTTCCCCGGACGTGTCGACGTCCTGGAGCGTGGCGATCCACGCGGTGTCCGCCGCGGTCGTGCTCGCGTCGAGCCGGAGCTCGATCTCGCCGACGAGCTCGAGCGGGTCGCTCAGCGGCGGCGTCTCCCACGTCAGCAGCGTGTAAGCCCGGGTCCTTCACGCCCTTCGGACGGTCCAGCGAGTCCGGGAGCTGGAGGTACTCACGGGTCCCGGACTCGCCCTCCTCGGCACCGAGCACGCCGTCCGCCCGCAGCGCGAGCTCGACGTGGCGCGCCCCGGGCACAGGCCACGCGTCCGCCTCGCGGAACTCCTCGGCGCCCGGCATCCAGTAGCGGATCGGCGGGCCGTCCATGATCCCGGTGTCGGCGTCCTTCAGCCAGTGGTCGAACCACGCCAGCGCCTCGAGATGGAGGCTCTCCCACGGCCAGGTGAGCCCGTGGGCGCCGAGCAATCCGACCCTCACGGACGGGTTTCCGGCGAGCGCCTTCCACACCGCGAAAGTGCTCGGCAGGTGGAGCGGCACGTTCTCCCAGTCGCAGCCGAGGTAGGCCGGGATCTCAACCCCGGCGAGCCGGGGGAGCATGTTGCGCTCCTCCCACCACTCGTCGCGAAGCGGGTGATCGACCGCGATCGAGCGCCACAGGTCGTTCCACCGATGCTCGGGATACGCGCCCCGCATCACCGCGCCCAGGATCGCGAGGATCGCCTCGCCGTTGAGCCCCGCCATCCGAGCGTGCACGGGCCCCGAGCGCAACACCCGCGAGGCGGCGTCGACCAGCGGGTTGCGGAACGCGCGTCGCCCTTGTCCGCGAGGTTGGCGACGCCCGACAGCCACCCGGTGACGAAGGTCGCCTGTACAGGCCGTGGTGGTACATCGCCTCGTACAGGTCCGCGCTCGTCGCGACCGGGAAGATCGCCCGTAGGTGGGCGGGCCGCTCGCAGGCAGCCGCGATCTGGGTCATCGCGAAGTAGCTGATCCCGATCATCCCGACGCGGCCGTCGCACCACGGCTGCTCGGCGACCCACTCGACGAGGTCGTGCATGTCTCGGCGCTCGGTGGCGTCGAGCGCTCCGTAGGTGCCGCCCGAGCCGCCCGTCCCGCGGACGTTCGCGATCACGTGCGCGTAGCCGCGCGGAACCCAGAAGTCGGTAGCACCGGCCTCGACGAACCCGAGCGGAGCGCCGGTGTTCTGGATCTGCCGCGGATAGCACGAGGCCGCGACCAGCGCCGGGAACCGCCCCTCGGCGTCCGGGCGGTGGACGTCGGCCATCAGCGCCACGTCGTCGCGCATCGGCACGGCGACGCTCGGCTCGGTCACGATCGTGAACTCGGCGGAAGAGAGATTGCGGTACGTGCACCCGGTCGTCTGTGGCCCGTTCAGCCGCTGCTGACCGGGCTCGACTCCGGCGACGTCAGTCGGCAGCATCGGCGGCCCAGAAGGCGTCGCTCTCGGCGGGTAGAGCCTCGACCATCCACCACTCCGAGACCTTGCCGTCCCGCGTGCGCAGCAGGTGCGCTGCGTGGTTGTGGAGCGTCCGCGAGCCGCGCGCGGCGTGGACCTCGACCATCACCATCGCGAGGTCGGGCCTGACCGCCACCGACTGCGTGACATCGATGCGGAACCGCGCGCTCGGTAGGTCCATCGCCTCGATACGTCCCAGATACTCGTCGGCGCCAACGACCTCGTCGACGCCGCCTGCGGCATTGGTGATGTACGCCCGCAGATCGTCGCCGAGCTGGGCCCGCATCCCGTCGAAGTCGATCGCCCCAAATGCCTCGATCAGCCGGCCGGCGACGGCCTCGGCGTCAACTGACATGTGCGCAGCGTAGTACTCGCCCCCGCCAGCACTCGTCGCTCCGCCAGCGGCTCAGGCGATCAGCCCGATCCGCATCGCCTTCGCCACCGCGGACGCGCGGTCGCCGACGTCGAGCTTCTCGTAGATGTGCGCGAAGTGGGTCCTGACGGTGGCGACGCTGACCCCGAGCTCGGAGGCGAGCTTCGGCGCGCTGAACCCTTCGGCGGCGAGCTCGAGCACCTCGAGCTCGCGCCTGGTCAGCGCGGACTCGCTCGCGCGCGACGGCCGCTCGGCCTCGCTTAGCAGCTCCTCGGCCTCCCACCCGGCCGGCGCGAAGGCGGCCAAATGGAGCCCCGGCAGCGCGTCGGCGAGCGCGTAGTAGGTGATGTCGAGCCGGCCGCCATCCGGTGATGCGACCGAATACGACCCCATCACCCGGCCGTTGTCCATCAGCGTCGCCCAGGCTTCCCGCATCGTCGGGAGCAGGTGCTCGGGAGTCAGATCCTCGACCCGCAGCATCCGCAGCTCCGCGAGCGGCAACCGAAACGCCAGGCGTGCCGCCGTGTTTACCTCCACGTACCGGCGCTCGGCATCGACGATCACCATCGGTACGAGGCTCGAGCCGAAGACCCGCTTCATCCGCGCAGGGCGGCCGCGGGCGGCGAGCACCCTCTCGAGATTCGCTGTGATCCAGGCCGGCTCGGCCGCGGGGACGAGACTCTTTTTGAGCGCAGAGGGTTGCGTCATTTGACTGACTCAATCTATCATCCGTACCGAGACCCGACGGTGGTGACGCAAGTCGAGCCCGCTCCTGGCACCATCTCGGGTCGGGCGACTGGAGGATGCGAGGTGCGGACGCGGGGGGATAACGGAATCGGTACTCGCGTCAAGGCCGCCCGGCAGCGGCTCGGCTGGAACCGCGAGACGCTCGCCTTCCACTCCGGGATCAGCTGGTCGGCGATCGCGCAGATCGAGACGGGCCGTCGCGCGAACCTCCGGCCGAGCACGCTCCACGCCCTCGCCCGCGCCCTCGGGGTGACGATCGACTACCTCGTCGCGGGAGGCGGCCCGGCCGTGCCGATGCTCGCCCACGAGGTGCTCCTATACACCAACGACGAGGAGTTCCTCGAACGCGCGGCGCCGTTCCTGACCGAAGGCACGGAGCGCGGCGAGGCCGTGCTCGTGGTCGTCTCCGACGCGAACGTCAAGCTGCTTCGCGGGCGGTTGGGAGCGGCCGCGGGGGAGATCGAGTTCGAGGAGCGCCTGAGCTGGTACCGAACGCCCGCGCAGGCGCTCTCCGGCTACCGGGCGTTCCTCGACGCGAAGCTCGACGCCGGCGCCCCGTGGGTGCGGATCCTCGGCGAGCCGCCGTGGAGCTCGGACTCCTCCGAGGAACGCCGCCTGTGGATGCGGTATGAGGCGCTGCTGACGCTCGCGTTCGCTTCGCAGCCGGTCAGCGTGACCTGCCCCTACGACGTCCGCGGGCTCGACCAGGCACTCGTCGGCGAGGCACGGGCGATCCATCCGGAGAACAATTCCGTGGACGGCTGGGACTACGCGGACTCGGTCGAGCGGGTGCTCGGCCCGTAGCACGTGCCCTGAGTCGAAAATTCGCCGGCATTCGAGCGGCCCCTGGCGCCGCCTGACGGTGTCCTCGGTCGGGGCAATATGTCCAATATTGCCCCTCCCTGCGTCCTTGTCAGCCGCCGCCAGCGACCCCTCTCGGTGCCGCCGAACCTCCGACTCAGGACACTAGAGCGGTCTTGGCGGGCCGATCAGCGGCGTTCTGATCGGCCGGGCAGCACCCACGAACACGACCATCTCGTAGCCACCGGGGTTCGCGTCGGGGATCGGGACGTTCTTCCAGTTGTTGGCGATCCAGACGTTGCCGGACGGATCGATCTGGATCCCGGTGTTGCGCGTCAATCCGTCGAATCCGTAGCCGTTCCCGTTGGGCGAGATCGCCTGCCCGGTGTGGAAGCCCGGGGGACAGTTCGTCGGCTTGACCCCGCAGAGCTCGGTGACCCGCTGCTTGCCGAAGTTCGCCACCCAGACGTTGTCGGCGCCGTCGACCGCGATCCCCCACGGGATCGTGATTCCGCCGCCGGTGAACGGCTTGGAGCGCGGCACCCCGTCGGCGCTGATCAGCGTGACCGAGCCGGCTCCGGTCGGCGCTGAGGTGCCGATCGGACACGGGATCGGGACGAAGCCCGAGTTCGCAACCCACATGTCGCCGCGACTGTCGGCGGCGATTCCGAGCGGGTGGTACGTGCCGGGGACCGCGATCGGGGATTGCGGCGTCGGCTTGCCGTCGGGACCCAGCATCGCGACGCTGTTGCTGTTGTTCCCGGTCACGAACGCCTGCCCACGGCCGTTGAACGCGATGTCGAACGGCTTCGCGACGCCGAGGTTGCCCTCGCTCACGGCCCGGCTCGGATTGCCGTCGGGGTAGCGCGTCACCGTGTCATTGCAGGTGTTCGCGATCCAGATGTTGCCGCGCTGGTCGGAGACCGTCCCCTGCGGCCAGCTCAGCGGGCCCTGGGTCCATCCGCCTCCGGGGTTGGAGGAGCTCGAGCCGGGGGAAATTGGGGTCCCGTTCTGGTTGAACTCGGAGAGGCTGTTGTGCGGCGGCTGGGTCGGACAATGGCTCGAGGCGAATCCGTAGTTTCCGACCCACACGTGGCCTCGCGGGTCGAGCGTGATCCCGAACCCGGCGCCGCTCAGCCCGCCGCCCGAGAACGGCGATCCCGGGGCGTAGCGTCCCGTCGGAGTGAACTCAAACAGCAGGTGGCTCCCGCACACGGGCGCGAGTGGGTTGCGACTGTAGATGTAGTTCGATGTCACCCAGACGTTCCCGCGGGCGTCGATCGCCATGTTTCCGGGGCCGCTCAGCTGCTTGCCGTCGCCGTAGAAGCGCAGCGCGATGAGCCACGCGTCCGGCCGCCCCAGGCGGCTCAGGCCCGGCCGATACGCGCGCGGAGCCGAGCGCGCGAGGTCGAACAGCCTGCCGACGTTGTGCCACGGGTATCGCGCGATGTCGGCGATCGCCTGGAGCGTTCCGCGCGGGGTCGGGACCCCCGGCGGCTTGGCCTGCAGGAACAGCCAGCCGCAGCTCGCGCTCGAGCGCACGCACGGGATCAGCATGTTCGACAGCGAGTTGAACGTCCGCAGCGTCGAGGTCTCGAGCCCGTTCGGCCTCCCCCGCAGCATCGGACTGAGCCCGCCGGTTCGCTGATCGACGAGGTCGCCCGCCATCGCCGCGGCGTTCTGAAGGCCGGGAGCCTTGCCGGCGACGCCCCGGGCGGAGATGAACTGCGCCATCGAGAACCCCATCGCCACCGTCGTCCGCTCGTTGACCGCGACGCTCCCCGGGGCGGGTGCGCGTCCGAGGACCGCCGCGAGCCTCACCGCCGAGCCGCGGCCCGTGAGGACGTACAGAACCGAGGTGGCCGACTGGCGGGCGTAACTGATCGTGAACGACCCGTCCGCGCGCGTGCGCGTCGAGCCGAGGACGGCCGGGGCGGCGTGTGGACCCGGGCCCACGCCGGCACGGTAAAGCGTGATCGTCGTGGACCGAACCGGCCTGTCGCCGCTCAGCACCCGTCCCGCGACCACGGCGCCGGGAACTCGGGCGCTCGCGATCGCCGAGACGAGGACGAGCGACACCGCGATCGCCGCCGAGGCGACAACCGCCAAGGCTAGTCGAAGCGGCGAAATCCGCCGCCGGTCATCACCGATCATGTTGCTGTTAGCCCCTTTCGCGAGCTTCTGGTTGTGGCTGCGCTGCGCCGGCCCCACGCGCGGCTGGGGAGCTTATTACGAGCTTCTCCGGGGGGCGGTCCTGCCACGGGGGTCCTGAGACCGCGCACGAGTAGTCGGTCGAGACGTTGATCGGCCGCTCGCCGCGGCCGTCCGGCTCGGTCGAGAGCACATCGTTGTTGATCGTCAGCCACGCGATCACGCCGCCCGCGAGCGCGACCACGGCGCTCACGATCATCGCGACGTGGAAGCCGTGGGTCATCGTCGCCTTGTGGTAGAAGCGGTCGCCGGTGATCCCGGCGATCAACGGGAGCACGGCGACTGCGATCAGGCCCCCAACGCGCGCGACCGCGTTGTTGACGCCCGACGCGATCCCCGAGTGACGCTCATCGGCCGACGCGAGCACCGTCGCCGTGACCGGGGCGACGACCAGCGTCAGCCCCGCGCCGAATACGAGCACCGCAGGCAGCACGCTGCCGAGATACGTGTCCCCGGGGTTGATCCCGGTCATCAGCAGCATCCCACCGGCGACGAGGATCGGTCCGAGCGTGAGCGGGATCCGGGGGCCGATCCGCTGGGCCAGCGCACCCGAGCGGGCCGACAGCAGCAGCATCAGCACGGTGATCGGGAGCGAGGCCGCGCCCGCCGCCAGCGGGGTGTAGCCAAGCGAGACCTGCAGGAACGAGACCAGCAGGAAGAAGACGCCGCTGAGCGCCGCGTAGACGACGAACGTCACGATGTTCGCGCTCGAGAACTGACGGTTGGAGAACAGCTTCAGCGGCAGCATCGGCTGGGGACTGGTCCGCTCGGCGAGTATGAACAGGACAAGCGACGCCACCCCGACCGCGCCCGCCACCCACGGCAGCGCCGACCCGCCGTTTCCACCCGCCTCGATCAGCGCGTACGTGGTCCCGCCCAGGCCGAGTGCCGCCAGGATCGCCCCGCGGACGTCGAGATGGTGGCCGGCCCGCGGGTCCTTGCTCTCCGGCACCCGCCGCGACGCCAGCACCACCAAAGCGCCGATCGGAACGTTGATCAGGAACACGGCGCGCCAGCTCACCGCGTCGACGAGGTAGCCGCCGAGCAGCGGGCCGAGCGCCGTTGCGACCCCGGTTAGCCCCGACCACGCGCCGATCGCGCGCGGGCGGTCCGATCGCTGGAAGCTCGCCTCGATCATCGCCAGGCTCCCCGGGGTCAGCAGCGCGCCCGCCACGCCCTGGAACAGGCGGGCGGCGATCAGCACCTCGACCGTCGGCGCGACCGCGCAGGCGACCGAAGCAACCGTGAACAGCGCCGCTCCGAGCACGAACACGCGACGGCGGCCATACATGTCCCCGAGCGACCCGCCGAGCAGGATGAACGACGCTAGCGTCAGCAGGTACCCGTTCAGGATCCACTGCAACGCGCTCGTCGGAGCGTTCAGGTCGTGGCCGATCACCGGGAGCGCCACGTTGACGACGGTGCTGTCGAGAAACACCATCCCCGAACCCAGCACCGCCACAGCCAGCACCCAACGGCCGCGCGTGCTGGCGTAGGACAGGGCCTCTGACTCCGCGATGGACTGACTCTACGACACGGTCCCGGACACCCGCGATTGCCTGTGCCGATTGCGGGTATGGCCTGGAAATGGTCGTTCCGCAGCCCGCAGATCCCGTGACTCCGGCGGTGCCCGACGCGCCCGTGACCCCGGCGGTTCCTGATCCCGGAACCCCCGCCGATCCCGAGGAGCCGGCGACGGTTCCCGCGCCCCAGGAGCCGGCGACACCGGCGGTTCCGGAGCCGGAGCCAGGGGATGAGCCTGGCCAGAGCCGTTCAGGCTGAGTACGCCGCGAGGATGATCTCCGCGAGCTCTGCACCTCGCTGTTGCGGGAGCAGATGGTTGGCTCGCTCGAGCTCGACCAGCCGCGCGTCCGCCAGCTGCCAGGTGAGCCGTCGGGCCGAGGAGACGGGCACGACCCGGTCAGCGGTCCCGATCACGACCGTCGCCGGCGCGGTGATCTCACTGAGGCGCGCCTCGAGCGCGGGCACGTCCCGGAAGAGCAGCCGCTGCTCGGTGAAGAACGACCGCCACGCGTGGGGGGTCAGCAGCATCCTGCGGGCCGACCGCAGGTAGCCGTCCTCGAGCTCGAGCTCCCGCGCGACCCGGCTGCGCACCAGTTCGGTCGTGAGCGCGACTCCGGCTCCCGCGAGCGCGGCCGCGCCGACCACGTAGCCGACGCCCGGGGCGGCGAGCAGCCGGTCGACCGAGCGCAGCGACTCCACGTTGGCCGACGGCGCCGCCAGCACGAGCGCTCGGACCCGCTCGCGATGGCTCAGCGCCAGCGATGCGGCGACCGCTCCGCCGAAGCTGTGGCCGACGACCACCGCCCGCTCCGCTCCGGCGGCGTCGAGCGCGGCGAGCGCGGCGGCGACGTTGCCCTCGAGATCGGAGGGCGCCGCACGGCCGTTCCACCCGGGGCGGTCGATCGCGACCGTCGGCACGCGGTCGCCGATCGCGTCGCGGACCCGATCCCAGTCGCTTGCTCCCCCCGGCTGGCCGTGGAGCAGCAGGACGGGGTCAGCCGTGGGCATCTTGCTGCCGGCGCCGGGTCTGCCAGTAGCGCCGGAGAAACTGCGCGGCGACGACCACCAGCAGCGCCGCGAAGCCGATCCGCAGCGCCCGCTGGGTGAGGTCGTTGGCGAGCGCGACGCCCGCGAGGACCCCAACCGCCGAGAGCGCTCCGAGCACGGCCGCGTCGCGGAGTCGCACGTTGCCGTAACGGCGCTGACGGAGCGCGCCGACGAACGCGACCGGGATGATCGCCAGCAGCGACGTCGCCTCCGCCTTGACCTGCGAGAGCGACAGCACGAGCGTCAATGCGGGGACGAACATGATCCCGCCGCCGACCCCGAGCAGGCCGCTGATGACGCCACCGGCGGCGCCCATCACGATTGCGAGGATCACGCGACCAGGTCCACCGCGACCGCGATCAGCAGCAGCGCGAACAGCAGCCCGATCGTCTCGGTCTTGACGCGTTGCTGCAGCCACGTGCCGAACAAGACCCCGCCGACCGCCGGGACTCCGACCAGGAGCCCTTTGAGCACGTCGACATTTCCGTACGCCCCCTGGGCGATCGTCGCGAACGCCGCGATCACGACGATCGCCGCGAGCGAGGTGCCCGTGGCGGATCGCTCGTCGTAGGCGAGCCATAGGACCAGCAGGGGCACCATCACGGTCCCCCCGCCCACCCCGAACAATCCGCTGAACAGCCCCGCCAAGGTGCCTGTCACAGCCAGCTTGAGTGTGCGTGGCTGGACCATGAGCGGGCATACTAGATGGGTGACGTCAGCGCTCCGGTCCGAGGCGCTCGCCCCTCTTCGCGACGACCCGGCCCACGCCGCAATCCTGTTTGACCTCGACGGGACGGTCGCGCCGATCGTGCACCAGCCCTCCGACGCCGTCGTTCCCGAGCCGACCCGGCAGCTGCTGATCGAGATCGCGCGGCGCTACGGAGTCGTCGCGTGCGTGACCGGGCGGAGGGCCTCCGAGGCGCGGGCGATGGTGTCGATCGGCACGATCACCTACCTCGGCTCGCACGGCGCCGAGCTGCTGCGGGCCGGGTGGACCGAGGCGGTGCTCGACCCGACGCTCGCCGAGTGGGCGCGGCGGATCCACGACTTCGGCCGCCAGCACGACACCCAGGAGCTGCGCCGCCACCGCGTGCGGCTCGAGGACAAGGGGGCGATCGTCGCGTTCCACTGGCGCGGGGCGCCCGACGAGGACGCGGCTCGGTCGGCGGTCGACGCGGTGGCGGCCGAGGCGGAGAACGACGGGCTTCGCACCCACTGGGGACGGAAGGTGCTCGAGGTGCGGCCGCCGGTCAAGTTCAACAAGGGCGTGGCGATCGCCGCGTTCCTGAGCGACGCCGACGTGAACGCGGCGCTTTACGCCGGCGATGACCGGACCGATCTCGACGCGTTCCGGACGCTCGGCGAGCTGGTCGGGGAGGGCCGGCTGTCGCACGCGGTCCGCGTCGGCGTGAGCTCCGACGAGGGGCCCGAGGAGATCACCCGCGAGGCGGACATCGTCGTCGACGGGACCGATGGCGTCCGCGAGCTGCTCGAGCTGCTGGTCGCCGATGGCTAGGGTCAGACAAGTGGAAGATGCGTTTCTCTGACTTCCTCAAGACCACGGTCCTGATCAGCGCGGCGGCCGCGAGCGCGCTCGCGGCGGTGACGGTCGCCGGCGGGGTCGGGACCGAGGACGACCTCGTCGTCCCGGTCGCGGCCGGCTGGTGGGTGTTGGCCGCCGTGATCGGAATCGCGATCGGCCGCCGGGCGGAGACGTCGCCCCCGATCGCGAACCTGCTGGCGAGCGCGAAGATGCAGGCGTCGCTGCCGGAGGTGCACCCCGGCCGCACGGTGCTGAACCGCCTGTGGCCGCTGCTGCTGTCGACGATCGGCGCGGGCGCGCTCGCGTTCGTGGTGCCGCAGGTCCCGGCGGTCGCGACCGGGTTCGCGATCATCTGGTCGCTCGCGTGGCGGCGCCAGGCCTCCGCGGTGACCGCGATCGAGGAGCGCGACGGGGCGCGCTTCTATGTCGAGCGCACCTCGCCGTTCAAACCGATCCGGCTGGTCCGCACTCCGGGCTTCCGCTCCAACCTGCTCGAGCTCAACGGCGCCGCGGGCAGCGGGCGGCACGCCAGCCCGCGCGCCTGAGCGGGTGCCGGGCATCGACGTCCTCGTCGTCTCGGTCGGAAGCACGACCGGGTGGCGGATCGCGGCGGATGAGCTCACCGCGTCGCTGCGCCGCGCCGGCGCCACCGTCGAGCTGGTCACCGCCGAGCGCTCGCCGCCGGTCCGCACGTTCGCGCTGACCGACTTCGTCGAGGCGCGCGCGGCGCGCGCGGCGGCGCTACACGGGATCGAGGCGCACGACCCTCGGGCGATCGTCTACTGCTCGATCACCGCCGCGCTGCTGTGGCCACGGGCCGGCGCGATCTTCCTCGACTCGATCGCGGCCGAGAACCGGCCGGGCCGCCACGGGATCTGGCAGCGCTCGGTCGAGCGCCGCAGACTCCGGCGGAGCCCGCTGCTGATCGTGTGGAGCGAGCGCGGGCTGGACGCGTTGCGCGGGCCGCGGCCCGACTCGGTGATCGCGCGGGTGCCGATCGAGCTGACCGGCGACGCCGGCGGTCCGCGCGAGATCGCCGCGGTCACATACGCCGGCGACCCCGTCAAGCGGAGAATCTCGACCGTGCTCGGGGCGTGGGCAGAGGCTCGTCGCGAGGGCGAGCGGCTGGTGGTCGCGGGGCTTCCGAGCCACGCGACCCGGGACGTGCCGAGACTCGAGGCGCAACTCTCGGCCGACGGCGTCGAGGTCTCTGAGCCGTTGACGCCGGAGGCGTTCCGCGCGCTGCTGCAACGCGCGCGCGTGTACGTGGCGGCACCCCGGATCGAGGACTATGGAGTCGCGGCGCTCGAGGCGCTCGCATCGGGCTGTGTGCTGGTGACGACGCCGTCCGCCGGCCCGTACCCCGCCCGCGACCTCGCGCGCGTGCTCGACCGGCGGCTGGTGAACGACGACCTGGCCGGCGCGATCCGGCTCGGGCTCGACGATCCGCCCGCCGATTACGCCCAGCGGGCCGCCCGTCTGCTCGAGCCATTCAGCCACGAGGCACTGGACCGGGTGGTCGCCGAGACAGTTTTGCCACGATTGCTGTCGCGGTGATCGCTCCGTCGTTCATTCCCAGCCCGTCCGAGAACGGGTTCCACATCGGGCCGCTGTTCATCCACATGTACGGATTGGCGTACGTGTTCGCGGTCGGCGCCGCGATCCTCGTGACTCGCGCGCTGTGGAAGCGGGAGGGGGAGGACCCGAAGCTGCCGGGCGAGATCGCGCTGTGGGCGTTCCCGGCGGGGCTGATCGGCGGCCGGATCTACTTCCTGATCACGACCCCGAGTCAGATCCCGCCGCACTGGTGGGGACCGTTCGCGATCTGGAAGGGCGGCCTCGGGATCTGGGGCGGCATCGCCGCCGGCGTGCTCGTCGGCCTCTGGTACATCCGCCGCCGCCGGCACCTGTCAAAGGAGCAGATGTGGCGGCTGCTGGACTGCGCCGCGCCTGGCCTGCTGTGCGCGCAGGCGATCGGCCGGATCGGCAACTACTTCAACCAGGAGCTGTTCGGCAAGCCGAGCACGCTGCCGTGGGCGCTGAAGATCGACCCCGCCCACCGTCCACCCGGCTACGCGCAGTTCGCGACCTACCAGCCGACGTTCCTGTACGAGATCATCTGGAACCTGCTGCTCGCGGGCGTGCTCGTGTGGCTCGTGCGGCGCCACCGGTTCCGCCCGCCGAGCGTGTTCGCGCTGTACGTGGCCGGCTACTCGGCGTTCCGGCTGTTCGAGGAGCAGCTCCGAATCGACTACTCGAACCACATCCTCGGGATGCGGCTCAATTTCTGGATCGCGTTGTTGCTGTTCCTGGTCGCGATGGGGTGGTTCTTCGCGCTGAATCGACGTGGACGCCGAAATCGGGAATCGCCGAAGCCGGCCGCCGAGCCCAAAAAGGCCCGGCCCGTCCAGCCGCGCGTTTAGGTCATCCAGCTCCCGCTCGCGGAGCGCTATTCGTAACCCTCAGCCGCGCCCGTAGGTTCCGGTCAGGGTCCCCGACCCGACGACCCGCCCGCTCCCGAATGCGGTGACCGTGATCACGTAGTGGTGGGGCTTGCTCCCGCGGGGCGGGCACGGGCCGCGGTAGCCGGTCGTCCCGAAGCCGTTGGTGCCAGCGTTGCCGATCTCGGGCGGCTTGCCGGCATCGAGCCCGGTCGACCGCGGACTGAGCCCGGACAGTTGCCAGTGGATGAAGCTCCCTCCCGGCGCGTCCGGGTCGATCATCATCAGCCGCAGCTCCGTCGCGTCGTCAGAGACCCCAGACCACTTCAGCGGCAGCGAGGTGTCGCGACCGTCGCATGTGTACTGGCGCGGGATCGGGGCGCCGGCGGCGAACGCCGAGCTGCTGACGGTGATCCGCTGTGGAGTCTGCCCGGAGCCGCAGGCCGCCAGGGCGATCGCGCCGAGCGCCGCGACGCCGGCGCGGATCAGCGGTTGCGCGGCCGCAACGCCTCGAGCTCGGACCATGGCTTCGTGTTGGCGACGTCGCGGGCGGTCAGCCACGCCCGGCGCGCGGTGCCGATCCCGTAGCGCGCCACCTCGAACCCGCGAACGCGATGCGCGTCGCAGTTGATCACGATCGCGACTCCAGCGGCGGCGGCCGCGCGGGCGCTCGTGTCGTTTAGATCGCGCCGGTCGGGGCTCGAGTTGATCTCGAGCATCGTCCCGGTTCGCGTTGCGGCCTCGACGACCCGCTCCAGATCGAACTGATACGGCGGCCGCCGCTCGATCTTTCTGCCCGACGGATGCCCGATCGCGTCGACGAGCGGGTGCTCTATCGCGCGCACGATCCGCTCGGTCATCTGCTCCGAGGGCGTCCGGAACGACGAGTGGACGCTCGCGATCACCCAGTCGAGCTCGGCGAGCAGCTCGTCGTCGTAGTCGAGCGAGCCGTCCGGGAGGATGTTGACTTCCGAACCGGCAAGCAGCTGTAGTCCATCGACTTCAATTGCGCGGATCCTCTCGATCTGCTCCCGCAGCCGCTCGGGCGAAAGGTCTGCGCCGAACCCCATCGTCGCGGAGTGATCGGTGATCGCGAGGTACTCGTAGCCGGCCTCGCGCGCCGCCGCGGCCATCTCCTCAATCGAGGCGGTCCCGTCGGAGGCCGTCGTGTGGCAGTGGAGATCGCCGCGCAGGTCGCCCAGCTCGATCAGCTCGGGCAGGGTGCCGGCGGCCGCCGCCTCGAGCTCGCCCCGGTTCTCCCGAAGCTCGGGCTCGATGTACTCGAGCCCGAGCAGCGCGTATACCTGCTGCTCGGTCGGACACCGGTGGGTCTCTTCGGTCGAGTCGTCGAGCACCCCGTACTCGGAGACGTGCAACCCCTTGCGGACCGCCATGTCGCGCAGCGCCATGTTGTGCTCCTTGGAGCCGGTGAGATGCTGGAGCAGGTTCCCGAACTGGTCGGGCGCGACGATCCGCAGGTCGACCGCGATCCCGGTGTGGGTCCGGAGCCGCACGCCGGAGTCGCTGACGCTCCCCGCCGTCTCGACCAGCTCGAGCTGGGCCGCCGCCCGCGCGAGCGCGCCGGGATCGGTCCCGGTCGCGATCACGTCGAGGTCCTTGACGCTGTCCACCCACCGGCGGGCCGAGCCGGCGAGCTCGACCCGCTCGGCGGCCGGGTGCTCGCGGAGCGCGGGGATCAGCGCGTCGGCGACGGCGAGCGCCCGGTCGAGCACGACCCGCCGCCCGTGTTCGCCGGCGCCGGCGACCGCCAGGGCCGCGAGGATCGACTCCTCTGCCTTCGGGCCGAACCCCTTGAGCACCCGGATCCGCTGCTCCGACGCCGCGGTCCGCAGCTTCTCGGGCGAGTCGATCCCGAGCTCGTCGAACAGCCTCCGCGCCCGCTTCGGCCCGAGGCCCGGCAGCCGGGTCATCTCGACCAGCCCGGGCGGGAACTTCGCCTTGAGTTTCACGAGCGCCGGGATCTCGCCCTCGGTCGAGAGCGCGATCACCTTCTCCTGGATCGTGGCGCCGACTCCGGCCAGCTCGGTCGCGCGGCCCTCGCGCGCGAGCGCGGCGACCGACACCGGCGCCTCGCGGATCGCCTTGGCCGCGTTTCGGTAGGCGACGATCCGGTGGATCACGGCGCCGTCGAGCTCGTACAGGTCCCCGAGCTCGTCGAGCGCTGCCGCAATTTCGGTATTGGTAGGGTCGCGTGCGGTCGTTGCCATCTGTCTACAAGGCTATTCTGACCACCGCGGCTGATTGCTATACTTTCTGAAGTAACCCCGACAAGGAGCACCCATGGCTGACCACGTCACCGAAGTAACCGATACGAACTTCCAGGCCGAAGTAATCGAGTCGGACGTGCCGGTGCTCGTGGACTTCTGGGCGCCGTGGTGCGGTCCCTGCCGGATGGTCGCGCCGGTGGTCGAGGAGATCGCCGAGGAGCGCGGCGAGGCGCTGAAGGTCGTCAAGATGAACATCGACGACAACCAGAACACGGCCGTTCAGTTCAACGTTATGTCGATCCCGACGCTGATGCTGTTCCGCAACGGCGAGGTCGCGAAGACCGTGATCGGCGCCTACCCGAAGCGCAAGCTCGAGGCCGAGCTCGAGCCGGCGCTCGCCTAGACCTCGCTCGCCTAGACCTCGTAGACCAGCGCTCCGTCGACCGGCCGGCCCCTGAGGCCGGCGGCCGCGAGCGCCGCGGGCCACCCCGCGGCGGTGGCCGGATCGAGCACGACCACGCTGACGTGGTAGCGGCTCAGGAACGCGCGGAGACTCGCCGGCGGGACCGGCGACGGCGACTTGAAGAACGGCTGCGCGATCGGGTCGTGGCCGAACGCGGGCGGCGGGTACACGGTCAGCGCGCCCTCGGGCATCCTGAACCAGAAGTTCGTCTGGGCCTGCCACAGCATCGACGGACCGTATGAGCCGAACGGGAGGATCAGCGCGGTGCCGTTCCTCGGGATCACGCGCTTGTACGCGTTGGTGGTGAACAGCAGCGGCAGTGACGGCCGCCCGGAAAACAGCGGGCTCGACCCGTTCGGCAGGATCAGCACGATCCCCGCGATTGCCACGGCCCACCGCGCGGCTCGCCACCGTCCGGGCGTCGCGAGCCACAGCGCCGTCGCGATCGCGACCACGAGCCACACGTAGAGCGTCAGCCGGCCAGGCACGACCGCCCGGAGAACGGGCAGATGCGGGAACGCGATCGCCGGCAGCGGGATCGTCGAGTGGCCCGCAATGTGGAGATGCGGCCCGAGCGACAGGACCAGCGCGACGAGCGCCACGCCGCCGAGGACCCACGTCCCCGGACGCCGGCGGCGCTCCCACAGGAGCAGACTGAGGACGATCAGCAGCGGCACCCCCAGGTAGGCGCTCTGCTCGGCGATGTTGCCGGGGAAATTCGCGGCGACGCCCTGCCCGTAATGCAGCAGCGTGACCTGGGTCGGGATCACGACGCCCGCGAGGTCGGCGATCGCGTTCGAGGTCGCGCCCGGCGGCGCCGCCGGCTGCGTGCCCGCAAAGTCCTCGTACAGGTACGGGCTCGTGATCACCGCCGCCACGAGCCCCGCCGCGACGAGCTCGATCGCGATCCGGGCGAGATCGGAGCGCTGGGCCGGCATCGCGATCCACGCGATCACGAGCGCGAGCGCGCCGAACCCGCAGCTCGTCGCGAGCACCTCGGTCGAGGTCAGAAGCTGCGCCGCGAACAGCACCAGCATCCCGCCGACGAACAGGCCCCGCCCGACCCGCCGGTCGAGCCGGAGCAGGACCAGCAGCACCATCAGCGGCACCAGCGCGATCATCATCAGCATCGCGTGACCGACGACCGCCGTCAGCTCGTAGCTCGAGAACCCGAACACCCAGCCACCCGCGAGCGACGGCAGCCATCGGCGCGTCAGGTAGACGCACAGCAGGTACGCCGTCGTCGCCGCCAGCACCGGGCTGAGCAGCGTGATCACGTCGTAGGAGGGGAGCAACCCGATCGTCGCGGTCAGCGGCCACGCGAGCACGCTCGGGAGCGGGATCAGTGGCGCCGCCGCAACGTTGTCCCCGGTGGGGCTCCACGCGAGATGCGTGTACAGCGGGTCGGTGCCGTGCGTGATCGCGTACGGCCACCACTTCAACGCCCACATATATGAGGGCGGGTCCCCGTTGCCGATGCAGGCGCAGACGTGGTTCGGGTCTGCGAGCGCGTGGCGCCCGAGCAGCAATGCGGACGCGAGGCAGTAGATCACCAGCGCCCCGGCGGTCCCGATCAGCGCGCGCCCCCGCGGCGAGCGTGCGAATTCCAACCTCTACGACACCGCCACGCCGATTCGCAGATCGCGCCCGTCGATCTGCACCGGCTCAGCCCCATCCAACGAGTCGTAGGTGACGCTCGTCGCCAGCGTCTCGCCGGCGATGTAGTCCTGGTAGGCGCGCGCGGCGTCGATCAGCGTCCCGTCGCCGTCGAGCGTCAGCGCGATCCGGTCGGTGACCTCGAGACCCGCCTGCTGCCGCGCGAGCTGCACCGCGCGAACGATGTCGCGCGCGAGGCCCTCGCGGCGGAGGTCCTCGTCGAGCTCGAGCTCGAGCGCGACCGCGTGCGACCCCTCGCGCTCGACCTGGTAGCCCTCGAGCGGCTTCATCGAGACGAGCAGATCGTCGGGCGCGAGCTGGTGGTCGTGGCCGGCGACCGAGATCCCGATCGCGCGACCGTCACGCAACGCAGCCGACACATGCCCCGGTTCGAGCCCGGCGACCGCGGCCGCCACCAGCGGCATCTCCTTGCCGAAGCGGGGCCCCAGCGTTCTGTAGTTGGGCTTCAGCTCGAGCTCGCCGAGCTCGTTGGCCTCGGACACGAACCGGAGCTCGCGGACGTTCAGCTCGTCCTGTGCGAGTCCGGCGAACCGCTCGATCGCCGCGCGCTCCTCGCCGGTCGCGACGATCACCGCCGCGCGCAGCGGCTGGCGGAGCTTCAGCTTCACCTGGGAGCGTGCCGCGAGCCCGAGCGCGACGGTCTCGCGGACGACGTCCATCGCGTCCTCGAGCTCGGCGTCGCGGGGCCCCGGTTCGGGGAACTCGCAGAGATGGACGCTCGGCTCGGCGCCGTCGAGGCTGTCGTAGATTTCATCCGCGAGGAATGGGCAGAACGGAGCGAGCAGCTGCGAGACCGTGACGAGGCACTCGTGCAGCGTCTGGAATGCGGCTGGGTCGCCTTCCCAGAAGCGCCGGCGCGACCGCCGGACGTACCAGTTCGACAGCTCCTCGACGTACTGCTGGATCGCGCGCCCTGCGGTGGTGACATCAAAGTCGTCCAATCGCTCGCGGACGAGCTCGGTGGTCGCGCTGAGCCGGGAGAGCGCCCAGCGGTCGAGGTCGGTCGCGGGCTGCCGTTCGGCCGAGGGCGCGATCCCGTTCGCGTTCGCGTACAGCACGTAGAACGCGTACGTGTTCCACAGCTGCAGCAGGAACTGGCGAACCGCCTCGCCGATCGTCTCGAGCGAGAACCGGTAGCCGTCCCACGGCTGCTTGGAGGTGAAGAAGTACCACCGGAACGCGTCCGCGCCGTACCGGTCGATCACGTCCCACGGCTCGATCGTGTTGCCGATCGACTTCGACATCTTCCGTCCCTGCTCGTCGAGGATCAGCCCGAGGCAGACGACGTTGCGGTACGAGGAGCGGTCGAATAGCAGGGTCGAGACGGCGAGCAGCGAGTAGAACCAGCCGCGCGTCTGATCGAGCGCCTCGCAGATGAAGTCGGCCGGGAAACGCTCGCGGAAGTGCTCCTCGTTGTGATGCGGGGCGTGGAACTGGGCGAACGGCATCGAACCCGAGTCGAACCACACGTCAATCACCTCAGGGACGCGCCGCATCCGCTTGCCGCACTCGGCGCAGTCGAACTCGACGTCGTCGACGTACGGGCGGTGCGGATCGGTCAGCGCGACGCCGCTCAGCTCGCGAAGCTCGTCGAGCGACCCGATGGCCCGGACGTGCTCGTCGTCGCAGCGCCACACCGGCAGCGGCGTTCCCCAGTAGCGCTCGCGCGACAGCGCCCAGTCGACGTTCCCCTCGAGCCACTTGCCGAAGCGGCCGTGCTTGACGTGCTCCGGGTACCAGGTGACGGTCTCGTTCGACGCGAGCAGCCGGTCCTTGATCTGGCTGGTCGCGATGTACCACGACGGCTTGGCGTAGTAGAGCAGCGGCGTTCCGCACCGCCAGCAGTGCGGATAGGAATGCTCGTAGGGCTCGGCTCGCAACAGCTTCCCGCGCGCGCGGAGATCCTCGATCAGGTCCGGGTCCGCGTCCTTGACCCGCCGTCCGGCGTACGGGCCGATCCGCTCGTCGAACGTGCCGTCGAGCCGGACCGGGTTGATTACGTTGAGGCCGAACCGCTCGCCGAGCTGGAAGTCGTCCTCGCCGAACGCGATCGCGGTGTGGACCAGCCCGGTGCCGTCGTCCGCGGTGACGAAATCCGCCGGCAGCACCGTGTGCCCGAGCTCGCCGTAGGTGGATGCGGGGATGAACGGGAACGGGGGCTCGTACGCGACTCCCTCGAGCTCCGCGCCGGGGAAGCAGTCGAGGATCTCGGCGCCCTCTCCGAGCACCGGCTCAACCAGCCGCTCAGCGACGACGAACACGGTGTCCTCATTCCGGGCGCGCGCTCGGACGTACGGCAGCTCCGGGTTGACGGCGACCGCAGCGTTCGAGACGAGCGTCCACGGGGTGGTCGTCCAGACCAGCAGCTGATCTCCCTCGCGGACCGGGCCGCCGCCGGAGCGGACCGGCAGCCGGACATAGGCCGACGGGTCGACGACGTCGCGGTAGACGCCAGGCTGCCCCAGCTCATGACTGGAGAGCGTCGTCTGGTCCCTCGGGCAGTACGGAACGACCTTCAGCTTCTCGTACAGCAGCCCGCGCTCGTAGATCGTCTTCAGCGCCCACCACACCGACTCGACGTACTGCGGGTCCATCGTCCGGTACGCGTCGTCGAGGTCGATCCAGAACGCGATCCGCTCGGTCAGCCGGTTCCACTCGGCGACGTAGCTGAGCACGCTCTCGCGGCAGCGCTCGTTGAACTCGGCGATCCCGTACTGCTCGATGTCCTCCTTACGGGTGAACCCGAGCTCGGCCTCGACCGCGAGCTCGACTGGGAGCCCGTGGCAGTCCCAACCACCCTTGCGCTCGACGTAGTAGCCGCGCATCGTCTTGTAGCGGGGGAAGATGTCCTTGAACACCCGGCTCAAGACGTGGTGCGAGCCCGGAGGTCCGTTCGCGGTTGGTGGGCCCTCGTAGAACGTCCACTGCGGCGCCCCCTGCCGGCGCCGGACCGACTCGGCGAACACGTCGCGCTCGCGCCAGCGCTCGAGCACGCGCTCCTCGACCTCCGGGAGCGGGGCGTGGGGGTCGACCGGCCGGTGGGGAGGGGACGGCATGGGCGGCCGATTGTAGGAGCGGCTCAGCCGCCGACGGCGGCCCGCAGCGGCGGGTGGTGTAGGGCGGGCCGGCCGCGGGCCCAGCCGCCCGCGGATCGCCTACGCGGAGGTGCGGAACGGCCGAGCCGAGCCCGCCGCGGAGGCACGCGTCGCGTCGAGCGCTTCGAGCAGCCGCTCGCGAGCCGCGGTGGCGCTGTCGCCGAGGCGCACCACCGTGCTCGCGCCGGTGTCGGGAACCGCGCCCCGGAAGTCGAAGACCGTGACCCTGCCGCTGATGCTCCTGACCGCGTAGATCAGCCGCGCGACGTCGTCGAGGGGGGCCCGCCCGCAGAGGACGACCGCCCGAGGCTCGAGCGCGCGGATCGCGCGGCCGAGCCGGCCGCGATCGGTCGCGGGGCTCAGCGAGAGCGTGCGCAGCCCGGCGCGGCGGAGCACGAGCTCGAGCGCCTGGGCGTGGAGCGTCTCGACATTGAGCGGGGTCCACGGGTCGAGGATCAGCAGGCCGTCGGCACGGCTCGCAGGAGACGCGAGTCGCTTGTGCGCCGACAGCCAGCCGGTCGCGTGGCGCCAGCCGAATTCGAACGCGGCGGTTGCGCGCTCGGCCTCGCACTGCGAGCTCACCGCCGGCAACAGCACCTCCTCGATCGTCCGCTCGACCGAGCGCAGCGCGAGACTCTCCTCGAGCTGGCGGTCAGCGAGCTGTTCGTCGAACGCGGCGAAGGCCTCGGCCAGGCGGGCGCACGACGGTGGCGCGGACCCGCGGTTGCGCGCGAGCGAAATCGCGGAGGAGGCGTTGTGGGTCTCCTCGAGCGCCTGGCGCAGCGCCTCGATCTGCTCGAGCTCGTACTGCCGGTGCCCGCCCTCGGACCGCTGCGGCATCGGGAACGAGTAGCGGCGCTCCCAGCTGCGCAGCGTGGAGGCGCTCACCCCGAGCATGTTCGCTGCAGCATTCGTGCGAATCATCCAACGATTTATCGAGCCCGGCGCCCGGCGGCGCAAGCGGCGCAACGCGCCGTGCAGTCGGGCCGTCACGGACGTCGGCGGGCTGCCACGATTTCCTTCCGATGACGACGTTCATGCGCCTGCGGCTGTACCACCATCACGACGGCGCGCGCGTCGCCTACCGGGAGATGGGGACCGGCCCGGCGATCGTGCTGCTGCACTCGCTCGGGCTCACCCACCGCGAATGGGAGCCGGTCACGGCGCGGCTGGCCCAGCGCTTCCGGGTGGTCGTGCCCGACCTGCCGCTCCACGGAGACTCGGAGGACCGTCCGCGCCACCCGTACACGCTCGACTGGCTGACCGCCGTGATCGCGGGCTTCTGTGTCGAGGTCGGCGGGCCCCACGCGGCCGTCGCCGGTCACGACCTCGGCGCCGAGCTCGCGCTCCGGGCGTACGTCACCGGCCGGCTCGAGCCCGCCAGGCTGGTGCTGATGCCCAACCGCCTTCACCGCCGCGACCAGTTCC
The DNA here is from genome assembly GCA_036490875.1 of Solirubrobacteraceae bacterium. GTDB lineage: Bacteria > Actinomycetota > Thermoleophilia > Solirubrobacterales > Solirubrobacteraceae > Palsa-465. The sequence goes on along the minus strand of DASXDA010000101.1, from coordinate 44,667 downwards.
CGGGGCGGCGGATGGCGTGGAGGCTCGCGGCGCAGCCGGCGACGGTGCCAGGGATCGATCAGGTCGTCTCGCACATGACCCGGTTCGTGTTCCGCCCGAAGCTCGGCGAGAAGCTGTCGGCACACCGCAATCCGGCCGCCCGCGACCTCGTCCGCCACGCCACCGCCGACCTCGGCGGCAACGCGAACCGCGCCCGCTCGTGGGCGAAGTTCGCGCGCCGGTGGCCGAGCGCCGCCCAGCACGACCTGCTCGACGCCTACCCCCAGATCCGGGTGCCGCTGCTGCTGCTGTGGGCCGACCGTGACCCGGCCCACCCGCTCGAGGGCGCGCAGGAGGCGTATGACCTGATCCCCGCCGCCCAGCTCCGCACGCTCCCCGGGACCGGCTTCCTGATCGCCTACGACGACCCGGTATCGGTTGCGCGCGAGCTGATCGCGTTCTGCGGGTGAGGGGGGTTGGGGGGAGCGCGCCGCGACAGTCACGGCCCGGGGAAAGTGCCCGCCCGCGCCCCAACGGGGAAAGCCGCACCGCCCCCCGAGCGCTAGCGTTGGGCGCAGACATCGAATCGCGAAAGGAACCCGATGAGCGTTGAGCAGCAGGAACAGCTTTGGGGAGGCGAGACAGCCAAGGCGCTCGAGAACTTTCCGATCTCCGGCGAGCGCGTCCCGCTCTCGGTGATCCACTGGCTGGGGCGGATCAAGGGCGCGGCTGCGCACGTCAACAAGGAGCTCGCCCTGCTCGATCCCGACATCGCCGACCGGATCTCCGCCGCTGCTGACAAGGTCGCCGACGGCGAGTACGACGACCAGTTCCCGCTCGACGTGTTCCAGACGGGCTCGGGGACCTCGACCAACATGAACGCCAACGAGGTGATCGCGAACCTCGCCGGCGAGGGCGCGCACCCGAACGACCACGTCAACATGGGCCAGTCCTCGAACGATGTGTTCCCGACCGCGGTGCACCTCGCCGCGCTCGACACCGCGAGCCGCAACCTGCTGCCCGCGCTGTCCGAGCTCGAGTCCGCGCTCGAGGCCAAGGCGCAGGAGTTCAAGGACGTGGTCAAGGCCGGCCGCACCCACCTGATGGACGCGGTCCCGGTGACGCTCGGCCAGGAGTTCGGCGGCTACGCCGCCCAGATCCGGCTCGGGCAGCGGCGGATCTCAAACGCGCTCCCGCAGGTCGCGCAGATCCCGCTCGGCGGGACCGCGACCGGCACCGGCTTGAACACGCATCCCGAGTTCGCGGCCCGTGTCCGCGCTCGCCTGACCGAGCAGACCGGGCTCGCGATGAGCCCGCCCGAGGACCCGTTCGAGGCGCAGGGCAACCGCGACGCGCTGGTCGAGCTGTCCGGCGCGCTGAAGGTCGTCGCGGTCTCGATGAGCAAGATTGCCAACGACCTCGCGCTGATGGGATCGGGCCCGCGCGCCGGAATCGGCGAGCTGCTGCTGCCCGAGCTCCAGAAGGGCTCCTCGATCATGCCGGGCAAGGTCAACCCGGTGATCCCCGAGGTCGTGATGCAGGTCTCCGCGCACGTGATCGGCAACGACGCGGCGGTCACGATCGCCGGCCTCCAGGGCCAGTTCGAGCTGAACGTGCGCGTGCCGCTGATCTCCGCCAACCTGCTCGAGTCGATCGCGCTGCTCGTGTCGACCGCGCGCGTGTTCAGGGAGAAGTGCATCGAAGGGATCCGGGCGAACCTCGAGGGCACCCAGCGTTCCGCCGAGATGACGCTCGCCGCGGCCACCGCGCTGAACCCGTACATCGGCTACGACAAGGGCGCGGAGATCGTCAAGGAGGCGGCGCAGTCCGGGCGGCCGCTCAAGGAGGTCGCGCTCGAGCTGGGCGTCGACGAGGAGACCTACGAGAAGGCGATGGACCTGCGCAAGATGGCGCAGGGCAACCTGTAGGTCGCCTGTAGGTCCCCGACCGTGTGTAGCCTGCCGAGAGCATGAGCTCTGGGGCGGCTGCGGGCTCGGGGGATCGCCTCTCCCGGGACACAATCCTGGCGCTGGTGGCGATGGCGCTGGCCGTGTTCGTCGTCGCCAACGACTTCACGGCGCTGTCGGTCGCGCTGCCGACGATCGAGCGCCAGTTCAACGCCGACGTCTCGTCGGTGCAGTGGGTGATCAACGCCTACGCGCTGGTGTTCGGGGTGCTGATCGTCACCGGCGGCCGGCTCGCGGACATCTTCGGGCGCAAGCGGATGTTCTTCGTCGGCGCGGGCATCTTCGCCGTGTTCTCGCTGCTGGCCGGACTCGCGCCGGACGCCGGGACGCTGATCGCGGGCCGCGCGCTGATGGGGATCGGTGGTGCGCTGATGTGGCCCGCGACGCTCGGGATGACCTACGCGATCCTGCCGGAGAGCAAGGCCGGCCTCGCCGGCGGCCTGATCATCGGCGTGGCCGGCATCGGCAACGCCGTCGGCCCGCTGATCGGCGGTCTGCTCACCGACCTCGCGAGCTGGCGCTGGGTGCTGCTGCTGAACCTGCCGGTCGCCGCGATCGCGTGCTTCGTCACGTCCAGGACCGTGAAGGAGCCAAGCGAGCACCTCGCGCGGGGGCGGATCGACTACTGGGGGATCACGACGCTGTCGCTCGGGCTGACCTCGCTGCTCGTGGCGCTCGACCAGGTGGGCGACTGGGGCTTCGGAGACACGCGGGTGATCGTGATGCTGGTCCTGTTCGTCGTGCTGATCGCGAGCTTCCCGTTCATCGAGCGGCACATGGGCGAGGACGCGCTGCTCCCGCCGGAGCTGCTCCACAAGCGCCAGTTCGTGGTCTGCTGCGCCGTGATCCCGTTACTCGGCACCGGCTTCTTCGCGCTGCTCTTATACCTGCCGCAGTTCATGCAGAAGCTGCTCGGCTACTCGCCACTCAAGGCCGGTCTCGGCCTGCTGCCGATGATGGCCGTGTTCGGGGCGGTGTCGTTCGTCGCGGGCACGCTCTACGAGCGCATGGGAGCGAAGCTCTCGACCTCGAGCGGAGCCGGATTCATGGCGATCGGCATCTTCGTGATCAGCTTCGCCGGCGTCGATTCCGGCTACGGCCTGCTCGCGGTCGGGATGACCCTGTTCGGGATCGGCACCGGGCTGTTCTTCTCATCCGCCACCACCGCCGGGGTCACCGCGCTCGATTCCGCCCACGCCAGCCTCGCCGGCGGCGTGCTCTACATGTTTCAGGTGGCGGGGGCCTCGATCGGGCTCGGCGCGCTGACCGCGATCTTCACCGCCACGACCCAGGCGAAGGTGCACAGCACCGCGATCGCCGACGTCCTCAACCAGGGCCAGGAGCACGCCGTCAACGGCATCCTCGCGGGAACCGCCAACGCCCAGCATCTCGTGGACCAGTTCCCGCACTCGAAGGCGCTGCTGAGCTCGATCGCGCGTCACGCGTTCGCCGACGGGACCCAGACGGTGTTCCGGGTCGCTGCGGGACTCGCGGCGATCGCGTTCGTGGTCGCGGCCCTGTTCATCAAGGGGCGGCCGCGGCTGCGCGAGGCAGCCGCGGCCGAACCCTCACCGGCCGCTGCGTAGGAACGCCGCGGCCTCGGACTTGACGTCGGAGACCTCGTTGCCGAGCGCGACCTGCGCGTCGAGCAGGTGCAGCCCCCAGTCGGGGGTCGGACTTGGCGTCGGGAGCTTCGCGCCTCCGACCGCGCTGATCATCAGCACGTTGGCGTTGTTCGCCGACGAGCACCGGCCTCGGTAGGAGCCTGGCTCCGCTACCCACACCGTCGGCGGGTGCGGCGGCGTCAGGCCCAGCAGCGCGATCCCGGTGTTGAGGATGCTCTTCGGGTCAAACGGCGCACTCGGCTGGATCGTGTCCAGGAGTGCGCTGCCGCCGCCGAGCGCCGCGGGGTTCGTACACAGAACCTGGACGCCCTTCGGCACCTTGGACCCGAGAACGGGGCTCGGCCGGCCGAACAGGCTCGGTGTCGGCACCGGCTTGTCGAACGTCGAGAACGCGATCACGCATCCGATCTGCGTGGCCGAGTGGCACGCGGGGATGTGCTTGAAGTCGCCACCGATGTCCTTGCCCTTCTTCACGAGCACATTGCCGCCCATCAGGATCGCCGACACCAGCAGCCTGCGGACCGCCGGCTTCGGATCGACGTCCTTGGCCAGCAGCTGGCGCAGCACGAACGAGCCCTGCGAGTGGCCGATGAACACGATCCCGCGCCCGTGGTTGTACTTCTTCAGGTACGTCTGGAACGCGTTCTGTACGTCCTGCGGGCCGAGCTTCTGGTTCGGCGGTGGGTTTGGCGGCTTCGTCCCGGTGGTCCCGATCCCGGCGAGCGTCACCTGCCGGTACATCGGCGCGTACACCTTGCAGTACTGCGAGTACCGAGCCGCCTGATACAGCGCGATCGAGGCCTCCTCGGGATCGATCTGCAGGTTCGCGTTGCCGGTCGTCTGGCCGCTCACGGTCGGATACACGTAAAAACAGTCGACCGTCGGACGCGCGACCGCCTTGGGGTGCTGAACGGCCACCTTGTTCCCCTTCGGCGAGTACACGGTCGTCGACAGCCCCGGAGTACACGGGTTGGGCTTGTGCCCGGGGAAACACAGCCATACGGTCTTCGCGGACGCGCCCGATGCGAGCGCTCCGAACAACGTCAGTGTCAGGGCGGCACCGATTGCAAGCCCCAGTGCCCTCTTGAGCATCCTCTGAACTCCTCTCAAATAACGGATGCCGGCCGCGGCGCCATCCTAGCGGTAGCAGGTCGCGCCCGGCCGTCGGCGACTCTACTGCGCCTACGCCGCGGCCTCGGCCGCAACGTCTGAGACCAGGCTGCCGAGCGCGATCTGGGCGTCGAGCACCCGCGGCGAACGCGAGCGTGAACGAGCAGCGAGCCCGCCACCCCAAATGTGGCGCGGCGGATGCCCCCGGGCCGCGCTCAGGGCGCCAATCGTTTCTTGATCGCGCTCGCGACCGGACGCGGCAGCATCCCGAGCCCTTTCAACGCGTAGGGCATCAGCTTCAGCTGCGCCGGAGAGAACGTGGGCGGCACGGGCGCCTCGATCAAGTGCGGCCCCGGCGCGGCGAGCGCGCTGTTGAGCGAGCTCGTCAATTCCTCACAGCTCGTCACCCGGACCGACGGGACGCCGAAACCGTTGCCGATCGCGACGAGGTCGAGGTCAGGCTGGCTCAGGTCGAGCTGCGCCTGCGCCCTCTCGCCGCTGCCCGACGCGCCCACCCGCTGAAGCTCGACGTTGAGAATCGCGTACGAGCGGTTGTTGAAGATCACGACGGTGACGTCGAGCTGCTCGCGAGCCATCGTCCACAACGACTGGATCGTGTACATCGCCGAGCCTTCGGCCTCGAGCGCCAGCACATGGCGGTCTGGGCACGCGACCGCGGCGCCGACCGCGACCGGGAGGCCCTGCCCGATCGCGCCGCCCGTCAGCGTCAGTACGTCGTGGTGGGGAGCGCCCGCGGTCGCTGCGGCGAGCGTCAGCCCAGAGGTGTTGGACTCGTCGGAGACGATCGCGTCCTCCGGGAGGAGCGCGCCGATCGCCTGGCAGACCTTGTCTGCCGTGAGCTCTCCGGTCGGCCGCGCCGGCCGCGACGCCGGTTGCAGCACGGGCTCGGCGTTGCTCGCTCCGGCGGCCTCAACCAGCGCCACCAGGCTTCCGAGCACGTCGCCGTCCGCCGCGGCCAGCTCGTGGACCTCGCAGCCATCGGGAACGAGTGCGCCCTTCAGGCCTGGATAGGCGAAGAACGTGACGGGGGCCTTCGCGTCGACCAGGATCAGGTGCTTCAGCCCGCTGAGCTGGACGGAAGCGAGCTCGGGGACGTACGCGATCCGCTCGACCGGCGGGATCCCGGCGCCACGCTCGAGCCGGGTCGGGAACGTCTCCGCGAGCAGCTTCGTGCCCGTCGCGGCCGACACTCGGGCCGCGGCGATCAGTGCGTCCGAGCGAAGCGCGCGCCCGCCGAGCAGCAGCGCGGTGCGCCCGCCGCCGCGGAGCGCCTGAGCGATCGCCTCGACGGCGGTGGCGTCGACCGGGGCCGGCACGGGCGGAGGGGGCGGGGCGGCCGGCTCGGCGCCCTCCTCCCACGAGACGTCGGCCGGCAGGATCAGCGTTGCGACCTGCCCTGGGCCCCCGATCGCGGCGGCGACCGCCTCGACCGCGTCGCGGGACAACGAGGCGGTGCTGGTCGAAGTCCGCACCCAGCCCGAGACGTTGCGCGCGACGCTCTCGATGTCCGACTGCAGCGGCGCGTCGTACTGGACGTGGGACGTGGCGTGGTCGCCGACGATGTTGACGACCGGGACCCGCGCGCGGCGGGCGTTGTGGAGGTTCGCGAGGCCGTTGCCGAGCCCGGGACCGAGGTGCAGCAGCGTCGCCGCGGGCGTTCCCGCCATCCGCCCGTAGCCGTCCGCGGCGCCGGTCGCAACGCCCTCGAACAGCGACAGCACCGCGTACATCTCCGGCACCGAGTCGAGCGCGGCGACGAAGTGCATCTCGGAGGTGCCGGGGTTCGAGAAGCAGGTGCGGACACCCGCGTCGACGAGCGTCCGGATCAGTGCCTGGGCTCCGTTCATCGCTGCTGCACCCGCTAGGTGGCCACCGTCTCGGCGCCGAGCTGGTCGTACAGCGCAACGTCGACCGAGTAGTCGATCGGGACCACGATCAGCGAGGGCTCCTCGAGTGCGAGCGCCTCGCGCAGCCGCCGCCCGAACTCGTCCGCGCTCGAGCAGCGCCACGCTGGCATCCCGAACGACTCGGCGAGCATGACGAAGTCCGGATTGCCGAAGCCGACGTCGAAGTGGTGGCCGAACTTCTTGTCCTGCTTCCACGCGATCGAGCCGAACTCGCGGTTCTCCCAGATCACGTTGACCAGCGGCGTGCGGAGCCTGACCGCCGTCTCGAGCTCCTGGGAGTTCATCAGGAAGCCGCCGTCGCCCGACACCGCGACGACGTTCCGGTCCGGATAGACCAGCTTCGCGCCGATCGCCGTCGGCAGCGCGAATCCCATCCCGGCGAGGCCGTTGGCGATCAGCACCGTGCCCGGCTCGTGGGAGGGGAACATCCGCCCGATCCACAGCTTGTGCAGCCCGACGTCCGAGACCAGCGTGTCGAGCGGCCCGAGCGCCTCGCGGATGTCCCACAGCACCCGCGCCGGGCGCATCGGGAAGTGGTCGTCGTCGCGCGCATCGTTGAACGCCCCGAGCACCATGTCGTGTAGCGCGCACGACTCAAACGGGTCGACCGGTGCCCGATTCGTGGTGGCGGCCAGCCGCGCGAGCACGTGAGCGATGTCGCCGATCAGCTCGACCTCCGGCATGTAGAACTCGTCGATTTCGGCGGCGACGCTGTCGATCATCACGATCGTCTTGTTGCCGCGCGGGTTCCAGTGCTCCGGGGAATGCTCGACCAGGTCGTAGCCGATCGTGATCACCAGGTCGGCGTCGTCGAAGCCCGCCATCTCGTAGTCGCGCGACTGAAGCCCGACGGTGCCGAGCGAGTGGGGGTCGTCGTAGTCGATCAGCCCCTTGCCCATGAACGTCTCTGCGACCGGGATCCCGGTCGTGTGGACGAACGCCCGCAGCGCGCGGCTCGCGCGGGCGCGGATCGCGCCGTTGCCGGCCAGCGCGATCGGGTTCTTCGCCGCGTCGATCAGCTCGGCGGCACGCTGGAGCTCCTTGCCGCCCGGCTCGGGCTGGACCGGCTCGCGGCGCGGGAGCGGCACCGCGTCGAGCGGCATCGCCATCACGTCCTCCGGGAGCTCAAGGTGGGTCGCGCCGGGCTTCTCGGACTCAGCGACCTTGAACGCCTTGCGCACGACCTCGGGAACGATCTCGGGGCTCGAGACTCTTGCGTTCCACTTAACAACCGGCCGTAGAATCCCGATCAGATCGATGTACTGATGCGACTCCTTGTGCATCCGTTCGAGGTCCGACTGGCCCGTCAAGGCGACCAGCGGGGACCGATCGAGGAACGCGTCGGCGACAGCCGTTACCAGGTTGGTGGCGCCCGGGCCGAGTGTTCCGAGGCAGACGCCGGCCCTCCCGGTCAGGCGCCCGATCGCGTCCGCCATGTACGCGCCGCCTTGCTCGTGACGGACGGGTATGAACTCGATCGAGGACTCCGCGAGCGACTCGCTCAAATCGAGCGTCTCCTCGCCGGGTATGCCGAACACATATCGAACACCCTCAGCCTCAAGGCATTCAACGAACACCTCAGATGCTTTGCGCTCCGCCGCCATGACTTCCGGGTATCTAACCGCAACACGCGCCGATCGCGCGTGTCTAGATACCTGATGCGCCCGCTTTCAGCAGTCGCGGCGCTCGCCGCCGCGCTCGTGCTCGCCGCGCCGGCGGCCGCCGACGGTACCTTCCAGATCGACGGCGGCGGCTTCGGCCACGGGATCGGGATGAGCCAGTACGGCGCCTACGGCTACGCGCAGCATGGCAAGAGCTACCGCTTCATCCTCGGCCACTACTACCAGCACACGAAGCTCCGGATGGCCAACCCGAAGCAGATCATCCGCGTGCTGCTCGCGACGGGGTCCGCGAGCTTCAGCGGCGCCACATATGCGCCGCACAAGCGGCTGAACCCGAACCGGACCTACTCGGTACGGGCGAACGCCGACGGCACGCTCGCGCTGCGCGACTGGAAGGGGCGCAAGGTTGGGACGTTCAATGCCCCGCTCAGCGTCGGCGGTCCCGGCCCGCTGCTGCTCGCGGGTCAGGGTTCCTACCGCGGCTGGCTCGAGTTCCGTCCAGACGGCGCCGGCGTGGGCGTCCAGACCGTCGACGCGCTCCACCTCGAGGACTACGTGCGCGGCGTGGTCTCGTACGAGATGCCGTCGAGCTGGGCGCCCGAGGCGCTGAAGACGCAGGCCGTCGCGGCGCGCACCTACGCGATCACGTCGACCGTCGAGGGCAACGGCTTCCAGCTCTACCGGGACACCCGCTCGCAGATGTACGGCGGTGTCGCGGCCGAGACGCCGTCGACCGACGCGGCGGTCGCGGCGACGCGCGGGCAGGTCGTCACCTACCACGGGAAGCCGGCGATCACGTACTTCTCGTCGAGCTCGGGCGGGCACACCGAGAACGTCGAGGACGCGTGGCCCGGCTCCGCCCCGAAGCCGTGGCTGAAGGGCGTGAGCGACCCGTATGACGGAGCCGCCCACAACCCCAAGCACAGGTGGTCCGTGAAGCTCACGATCCCGTCGGCGCAGGGCAAGCTCGGCTCGCTTGTCAAGGGCGGGCTGGTCGGGATCGTGGTCAGCAAGCACGGCGTCTCGCGGCGGATCGTCTCCGCCCAGGTCGTCGGCACGCGCGGCCGCGCCCCGGTGAGCGGACCGCAGCTGGAGGGGATCTTCGGGCTGCCGTCCGCCCCGACAGCCGTGACGACCGTCACCTCGGCCTCGGGCGCGCCGCCGACCCCGACGAGGCGGGTGGGGGCGCGCGGGCAGGTGGCCGCGATCGAGACCGCGTTCGAGGTGCTCGAGCTCCATGGGCGCGTGTTCCCGGCGAAGGCCGGATCGGAGATCTCGATCCAGCGCCGGACCGACCACGGCTGGAGCAGCGCCTCGAACGTGCCGGTGTCGAATGCCGGCTACTACGACGCGTGGCTATCGCGGGCGGGCACCTACCGCGCGCTGTACGGCGGCGTGGCGGGTGCGGCCGTCGACGTCCGCTGAGCGCCGGCGCGCCCGACCGGGTCCTTGCCGTCTAGGCTGAGGGCCGATGTCACCTCCGCTGCTCGCTGTCGACGCGCCGTTCCTTCTTTACCGCTCGTTCTTCGCGCTGCCCGACTCGATCAAGGGCGCCGACGGGAACGCGGTCAACGCGCTGCTCGGCTCGGCGAACGCGCTGCTCAGGATCGCCGCCGACCGCGACCCGCGCGCGATCGTCGTGTGCTTCGGCGCGGAGGCCGCGGAGTACCGCGTCGCGCTGTACCCCCCGTACCACGCCGACCGCCCACCAGTGCCCGACGCGCTCCAGTGGCAGTTTGATCAGGCCCCGCGGTTCTTCGAGGCGTTCGGCTGGAGCACCGAGGGCTCGCCCGAGCTCGAGGCCGACGACCTGCTCGGGTCGCTCGCGACGACGGAGGTGGCGGCCGGCGGAGACGCGCTGATCGTGACCGGCGACCGCGACATGTACCAATGCGTCTCCGACCGCGTCCACGTGCTGTACCTGAAGTCCGGAATCAGCGGCTTCGAGGAGGTCGACGTCCGCGAGGTCGAGCGCCGCTACGGGATCCAGCCGGAGCTCGTGCCCGACTTCATCGCGCTGCGAGGCGACCCCTCTGACAGCCTCCCGGGCGCGCCGGGGATCGGGCCGAAGACGGCGGCGGAGCTGCTGCGCCGCCACGGGTCGCTGGAAGCAGCGATCGCCGGCGCGCTGCACGAGCGGCCGCGGGTGACCGCGGCGCTGACCGACTCCGCCGATCAGCTGCGGGCGTATCGCGAGATCGCGACACTCCGCGAGGTCGAGCTCGAGCGCCCGCCGGACCGGGGCACCGACCTAGCGGCGGGCGCCGAGGCCGCGCGCGCGCTTGGCCTCAACCGGCTCGCCGAACGACTCGATTCCGCACAGAGCGTCCGCGACCTCTAGCGCCGCGACGCGGCTTGGCCTTGTGCTTCGGCTTGGCCTTGGCCTTCGCCTTGGCTCTGGGCTTGGGGGCGACGTGCGCCGGCCGCGACGTGGCGGTCTCGCCGCCGCTCGCGGCGCCCTCCGAGCCGGATGAGCCGGCGGGCTGAGGCTGGGACGGTGTCGACGCCGCGGCCGGGGGCGGTGGCGGCGAGCCGGGCACGCCGGCCGTCGGGGCCGGAGCCGGAGCCGGGGAGCCCGGCGCGGAGCGCGGATCGACCACGCCCAGCTTGACCGCATCCGTTCCCGCTTTGTCGAGTTCTTCGAGCCGTTCGCTTCAGAAACGTCCGGCGGGCGCGGTTTCTTGCGGTGATTACGCCCGGATCACGGGGTGAACTTGATCGTGATCACGTCCCCGTCCGCGACCGGGTAGTCGCGTCCCTCGAGCCGGAGCGTGCCGCGTTCGCGCGCGCCCGCGTAGCCGCCGGCGTCGACGAGCTCGTTCCACTGGACCACCTCGGCGCGGACGAACCCGCGCTGGATGTCCGAGTGGATCATTCCGGCGGCCTGCCACGCCGACCGGCCGCGCCGCAGGTGCCACGACTGGGCCGGCTTGTCCTCGCCGGCGGTGAAGAACGCGATCAGCTCGAGCAGCTCGAACGCTCCCCTGACGACCGCCTCGAGCCCCGACTCCGACAGGCCGAGCTCGGCGCGCATCGCCGCCGCGTCCTCGGGCCCGAGCTCGGCGAGCTCCGCCTCGAGCCGCGCCGACGCCGCGACCGCCTTCGCTCCGTGCGACGCGGCGTATTCCACGATCTCCGCGGGCAGCTCGTCGGAGCCCTCGTCGACGTTCGCGACGTACAGCACCGGCTTCGCGGTGAGCGGCTGCAGCAGCTCGATCGCGACGGAAGCGTCCTCGGGCGGCGGCACGGTCCGCGCCGGCCGCCCGGCTTGGAGCGCCGAGATCAGCTCGCGCAGCCACGCCTCCTCGGCGATCGCCCGCCGATCGCCGCTCTTCGCCGTCTTCGCGACCCGCTCGAGCCGCCGCTCGGCCTGCTCGAGGTCGGCGTAGATCAGCTCGGTCTCGATCGTCTCGATGTCAGCGAGCGGGTCCACTCGCCCCTCCGGGTGTACGACGTTGGCGTCATGGTGGACGCGGACGACGTGGACGATCGCGTCGGTCTCGCGGATGTTCGCGAGGAACTGGTTGCCGAGTCCCTCGCCGCGGTGTGCGCCCGCGACCAGTCCCGCGATGTCGTGGAAGGTGATCGTGTCCGGCACTACCTTTGAGGCCGCGACCGTCCGCGCGACTGCGTCGAGTCGCTCGTCGGCGACGGGGACGACCGCGACGTTCGGCTCGATCGTGGTGAACGGGTAATTGGCGGCCTCCGCAGCTGCTCCGGTCAGCGCCGTGAACAGCGACGACTTGCCGGCGTTCGGCATCCCGACGATCCCGACCTTCACGGCCACACCCCCGCGACGACGGTTCCGAGTGCTGCCCCGGCGACGACGTCGCTCGGGTAGTGGACGCCGAGGTACGGGCGGCTCAGCGCGAACGCGAGCGCCGCCGCGTACAGCGGCGCAGCGGGGGCGACGCGGCCGTACGCACGAGCGGCGGCGAACGACGCGGTCGCGTGCGCGCTCGGGAACGACAGACTCGAGACGGTCGGCGTCAGCGGCTCGAGCCCGGGAAGCTCCGGCCGGCGCCGGCGGACGATCAGCTTGACCGCGTAGTTGGCGGCATACGCGCCGGCCACGACCCGGACGCCACGCAGCCACGCGGCCTTCGTATCTGGCTGGCTAGCCAGCCAGGCTCCTGCCAGACCGAGCGCGATCCAGCACGCCGCGTGCTCACCGGTGCGCGAGTACGCCGACGCCACCCGCTCGACCGCGCGCGCGTGGCCGCGGGTGCGGGCGAGCAGCAGCAGCCTCCGATCGAGGTCGGGGGCGGGCACTAAGAGGCGACCTCAGGACCCGAACCCGACGCGATGCTCGTCGCCCTCGACCAGCACGTACACGACCTTGGTCAGGTCGAGCGCGGCGGTGCCGTCCTCGAAGCGGACGTCGCGCCAGCCATCGGAACCGAGCGCGTCGCGCAGGTCCGCGAGCTCCTGCGGAGCAATCCGGGCGGTCAGCACCTGGCTGCCGATGAATCCGATCGACACCTTCTGCGGCTTGCCGTCTGCCATCAGTGAGCCTCCGAGGCGGGTTGGACGATCTCGGTGAGGACGCCGCCGGTCGAGGCGGGGTGCACGAAAGCTACCCGGGAGTTGCGGATTCCCCTGCGCGCCTGCTCGTCGATCAGCCGCATGCCGGCCCCGGCGAGCGCGCTGAGAGTTCGGTCGACGTCGTCGACGCGGTAGGCCACGTGATGCAATCCGGGGCCGCGCTTGGCGAGGAACTTGCCGACGGCCGTCTCGGGCCCGAGCGGCTGGAGCAGCTCGATGTGCCCGTCGCCGACGTCGAGCAGCGCCGCCTCGACTCCCTGCTCGACGACCGTCTCGCGGTGGACGAGCGGCATCCCGAGCGAGTCCCGGTAGAGCGCGAGCGCGCCCTCGAGATCCTCGACGGCGACGCCGACATGGTCGATCGTCGACAGCATCGGGCGGGAGGTTAGCGGCGAGGCCGCGGTCTCAGCGGCTACGGGCGGCGGCGCGGCGGGCGTGCCGGATGCAGCGCGGTCGCGGCGGCGACCGACAGCTCCCCGATCCGCCGCGGCGCGGCCGGAGGCGTCTGACCCATGATCCGGTCGATGTCGGGGCGCTCGAGCACCTCGTTGGACAGCAGGGTGCTCGCCAGCGCGTCGAGCTGTGTGCGGTGGGAGTCGATCAGCTTGACCGCGGCCCGGAACCCCTCGTCGGCGAGCTCCGAGACCTCAGCGTCGCGAACCCGGCGAGTCGACTCGGCCGCGTCGTCGCCGTGGGCCCGCAGCGAGCTCGAGACGGTCCCCATCGCGTACTCGTGGACCATCGCGTGGGCGATCTCCGCCACCCGCTTGAGGTCGTCGGCGGCGCCGGTGGTGATCGAGCCGAACACGAGCTGCTCCGCGGCTCGCCCGCCGAGCAGCATCGTCATGAAGTCGATCAGCTCCTCGCGCGTCTTCAGGTAGCGATCCTCCTCGGGGAGGTTGAGCGTGTACCCGAGCGCCTGCCCGCGCGGCACGATCGAGATCCGGTGGACACGGTCGACGGAGGGCAGCAACTCGCCGCACAGCGCGTGGCCGGCCTCGTGGTAGGCGACGACGCGCTTCTCGTGGTCGGTCAGCGTGCGCCGGGATTGCATTCCGGCGACGACGCGCTCGAGCGCCGCGTCGAAGTCCCGCAGCGCGACCGTCGATGCCCCCCGGCGCGCCGCGAAAATCGCCGCCTCGTTGCAGATGTTGGCGAGGTCCGCGCCGGTCAGCCCGGAGGTCTGCCGCGCGAGCAGCTGGAAGTCGACGTCGTCGCTGAGCGGCTTGTTGGCAGAGTGGACCTTCAGGATGCGCTCGCGGCCGCCGACGTCGGGCGGCGAGACGAAGATCTGGCGGTCGAACCGGCCCGGCCGCAGCAGCGCTGGGTCGAGCTTCTCGAGCAGGTTCGAGGCCGCGATCACGACCACGTCCTTCTTCGAGCTCGTGAACCCGTCGAGCTCGACCAGCAGCTGGTTGAGCGTCTGGTCGCGCTCGCCCGTGACGTCGAAGCCGCGGTGGCCGCCGACCGCGTCGAGCTCGTCGATGAACACGATCGCAGGGGCCTTCTTGCGCGCCGCCTTGAACAGGCGGCGGATCCGCTGCGATCCGACGCCGACGAACATCTCGACGAACGAGGCGGCCGACTGCGAGAAGAACGACGCGCCCGACTCGTGCGCGACCGCCTTTGCGAGCAGCGTCTTTCCGGTGCCGGGCGGGCCGTGCAGGAGGATCCCCTTCGGCACCTTCGCGCCGAGCTCGCGGAACCGCTTCGGGTCCGACAGGTAGTCGACCACCTCGCGGAGCTCGTCCTTGGCCTCGTCGGCGCCCGCGATGTCCGCCCACCCGATCGGCGGCGCGGCGTCGGGCTTGATCTGCTGCGGCCGCGTGCGGGGCATGAACCGCAGCAGCGCGAACACCGCGACCACCAGCAGGCCCATGAAGATGATCGGCAGCCAGTCGTGCAGCCACGTGCTGAAGTCCGGCTCGCCTAGGAATGCGACGTGCAACATCTGCCTCTGGCAATCATCGGCACGGTCCCCGGATCAGTCAACCCTCCGGCTCACCCGACCAACTCGAGTCTCGGGTTCGGCGAGTAGCGACGGCCGGCCTTCGCGCACGGCTTGCCGTCGAGCAGCACGACGTCGGCCGTGAAGTCGTTCTGACCGCGGATCAGCGACGACCCGACGCCGTACGCGTCGACGGGCACGCCGTCGGCCTCGAATTCCCTGATCCGCTGGGCGTTGAAGCCGCCGCTGGCGACGATCCGCACGTGCTGGTGGCCGGCCTCGTCGAGCGTCTCGCGCACCTTCTCGACCAGCCGCTGGTTGACGCCGGTTGGCTTGAACCCGCCGATTTCGTCGATCAGCGAACGGTCGACCATGTCCTCGCCGGTGTCCAGACGCACGCCCCACAGACGCTCGCCAAGCGCGTCGGCAACGTCCACCGCCGTCGCCGTCGAATGGTTGTCGAAGTCGACGAGCACGGTGACGTTCATCTCGCGGTGGTAATGCTCGGCGAACAGGGTCGCGGCTCTTACCGTTTCACCGCCGTACGCCGCGATCAGCCCGTGCGGAACCGTGCCGATCCCGCGACCGCCCCACCACGACGCCTGCGCGTCGGTCGACACGCCGATCGCGCCGGCGACGTGGGCGCTCCATCCGTCGCCGGTCTGCACGAGCCAGTGGTCGTGACGGGCGGGGAAGTAGAAGATCGGCTTGCCGTTCGCGGCCGCCACCACCTCGGCGACGTTGCGCATGATCAGCGAGCGCCGCGCGAGCGACCCGAGGTAGACCGTCTCGAGGTGGGCGAACAGGCTGTAGTCGCCCTCGATCGTCATCACCGTCTCGCGCGGGGCGATCCGGTCTGCCTCGCGCAGCGCCCGCACCTCGAGCTGGTCCCACCCGGGGATCCAGGTCCCGTCCCGGTCGCGTCCGGAGCACAGCCTCAGCACCGCGATCGCCTCGTCGATCCCGCCGAGCAACGACTCCTGCTTCTGGAACACCTGCATCGTCACGTGCGGATGCTCGTTCTCGGCCTCGAGCAGATGCTTGGTGTAGACGAAGTAAGCGTCCGAGTAGTAGCCCTGCCGGATCCGGTCGACGGGCAGCCGGAAGATCTGCGGATCGAGGCGCCCGCGGACGGATTCCTGCGTCGCCATGCGGACGCAGTCTAAGCCGCCGTGCTACGAACCCGGCATGCGTTCGTACCTGCACGTACTTCGCTACAGGGACTTCCGCTACCTGTTCCTTGGTCAGTCCGTCAGCGTGATCGGCGACCGCGCGGTGGTCGTCGCGATCGCGCTGTTCGTGACCCAGCGAACGGGTTCGGCGACCGACCTCGGGGTGGTGCTCGCCGCGCAGTCGATTCCGCTGGTGGCGCTGCTCATGTTCGGAGGCGTGTGGGCCGACCGGCTGCCGCGGCACCGGATCATGGTCGTCACCGATTTCGCGCGCGCAGGGCTGCACGCGCTGCTCGCGGCGCTGATCTTCGCGAACACAATCCAGATCTGGGAGCTGGTCGTGATCGAGGCGCTGTTCGGCGCGGCGATGGCGTTCTTCCAGCCGGCGTACACCGGCCTGCTCCCGCAGACCGTTCCCGAGTCGCTGATCCAGGACGCTCGCGCGCTGACCGAGTCGACGGCCAACCTTGCGTTCCTTCTGGGTCCCGCGCTCGCGACCGCGCTCGTGCTCGGCGTCGGCGCCGGCGAGACGTTCGCGCTGGACGCGGCGTCATTCGTGCTCAGCGCGCTGCTGCTGATGCGGATCCGCCCGCGCGCCCGTCAGGATGCCGGGGGGTCAGACACGGTGCTCCAGGAGCTGCGCGCGGGCTTCAGGGAGGTCATCTCGAGGCCGTGGGTGTGGGTCACGATCGCGGTGTTCACGGGCACGGTGATGGTCGTGTACGCATGGTGGTACGTGCTCGGGCCGGCGATCGCGCGCGACGTCTACGGCAGCACCGGCGTGTTCGGCTGGCTCGAGGGCGTCGGGGGCGCCGGCGCGGTGATCGGCTCGCTGATCGGGATCCGCTGGCGGCCGCGGCGGCCGCTCTACGTCGGGCTGGTGCTGGTGCTGGTGTGGCCGCTACAGAGCCTGGTGTTCGCGCTCGGGGCGCCACTGGCGCTCGTCATCGTGGCCGCGCTCGCGAACGGGTTCGGGTTCGCGCTGCTGATGGTCTGGTGGGAGACCGCGCTCGCCTACCACATCCCCCCGAACGCGCTCGGGCGAGTGAGCGCCTACGACTGGATGGGGTCGCTCGGGCTCGTTCCGATCGGCTTCCTGATCGCCGGGCCACTGGCGAACGCGTTCGGCGCACGCGAGGTGCTCGGCGTCGGAGCCGTGCTCGGCATGCTGATGCTGCTGCTGGCGCTGCTGCCCCGCTCGACCCGCGAGCTCTCAGGCCCCACCAGCGCGGGCAAGCTGCCGGTGCCTCAGCCGACCAGCTCGCGCGCGATATCCGCGTAGAAGCCGGCGGCGAAGCCGAGGTCGCGGACGTCGATCCGCTCGTCGGCGTTGTGGACGAGCGGCGCCGCCTCGAACAGCGTCATGTGCCGCTGGGGGAAGAACCCGTACGCGACGCAGTCGGGGAACGCGTCGCGGAACCACTTCGAGTCAGAGAACCCTGGCAGCAGCACCGGGACCGCCTCGCCCTCGGGGTCGACGTCGCCGAGCCACCGCTCGATTGCGTCCATCATTCTCGACTCGGGCGGCGACTGGTTGCCGATCACCGTCTCGGTGAAGTCGATCTCCATCCCCTGGCCGGCATCGCCGAGCACCTGGTCGATCCGCCTGCGCGCCGCCTCCTCGCCGAGTCCGGGCGGGACCCGGCAGTCGACCTTGATCTGCGCGCGCGACGGGATCACGTTCACCTTGTCGGACGCGTGGGCCATCGTCGGGGTGAGCGTCACGCCGAGCATCGGTTCGACGATGATCGGGAGCGCCGGATCGGTGCTCGCGATCCGCGCGAGCGCGGCCGCGGGATCTTCAGGGTCTCCACCGAGCCCCGAGATCAGCGCCACGGCGACGTCGGTCAGCTCGAACGAGGACTGGGCTGCCGCGAGCCGGTCGAGCACTGGGCCGAGCTTCAGCAGGGCGTTGTCGCCGGTCTTCGGCATCGACGCGTGGCCGGCGATCCCGGGGGCGGTGATCGTGAAACGGAACACGCCCTTCTCGCCGCAGCAGACGCCGTAACGCCGGCGCCCGTCGTATTCGAACGCCATCCCGCCGCCCTCGTTCAGCAGCATGTCGCAGCGGACGAGGTCGGGGTGCTCGCGGGTCAGCCACTGGGCTCCCAGCTCGCCGCCGGTCTCCTCGTCCGAGACGAACACGAGCTTCAGCGCGCCGTTGCCAGGGCGCCAGCCGCTGCGCGCGAGCTCGGCGCCGGCCACCGCCTCGGCCGCGACCTGCGACTTCATGTCGAGCGCTCCGCGGCCCCACAGGAAACCGTCGGCGACCTCGCCCGACCACGGATCATGGGTCCACTCACCGGCGTGCGCGAGCACCGTGTCGACGTGCCCGAGGAAGCAGAGCGTCGGCCCGCTGTCGGGGTCGCCGAGGTCCGCCACGAGGTTCGGCCGCCCCTCCTCGGCGCCCAGCACCTGCACCTCGAAGCCGGCGTCGCCGAGGTACCCGGCGAGGTACTCGATCGCCGGGCGCTCGTTGCCGGGCGGGTTCACGGTGTTGAACCGCACCAGCCGCTGGAGTACATCCGTTGTCTGTTGCTGCAGATCCTCTGCGAGCATGCAATCCGTGAGCCTACCCGCCGACGACCTCGCGCTCGCACTTGAGCTCGTCGACCTGGCCGACGAGATCACGCTCAACCGCTTCGGCGCCACCGACCTTGTGGTCGAGACGAAGCCCGACCTCACGCCCGTGACCGAGGCGGACAAGGACGTCGAGCGGGCAGTCCGCGAACGCATCTCGAAGGAACGCCCCGGTGACGTCGTGGTCGGCGAGGAGTACGGCGAGGGGCCGGGCGACGGGAACCGGCGGTGGATCATCGATCCGATCGACGGGACCAAGGGCTACGTCCGGCGGCTGCCCGTGTGGGCGACGCTGTTGGCGCTCGAGGTCGGCGGCGAGCTGACCGTCGGCGCGGTGTCGGCGCCCGCGCTCGGGCGGCGCTGGTGGGCGGCGCGGGGTCACGGCGCGCACGTCAGCACCACGACTTCCGAGGGTGGCGAGGCGCGCGAGCTCGGCGTATCGGGGGTGCAGGCGCTCGGCGACGCGCAGCTCTGCTTCGGCGGACTCGAGGAGTGGGAGCAGGTCGGTCGCGTCGACGCCCTGCTCGAGCTCGGCCGCGCCTGCTGGCGCACGCGCGGGTTCGGCGACTTCTGGGGCTACATGATCGTCGCTGAGGGGAGCGCCGAGATCATGCTCGACCCGATCGTCTCGGTCTGGGACCTGGCCGCCCCGTTCGTGATCGTCGAGGAGGCGGGCGGCCGCTTCACCGACCTGGCCGGCTGCCGCACCGCGGGCGGCGACTCGCTCGCTACAAACGGCCACGTGCACGAGGCGGCGCTCGAGATCGTCGGGCGGTGATGGCGGATCGGCTGTTCGACGCCGGCGGACCCGAGGCGGCCCCGGGACGCCACGAATCGCTGCCGGGCGCACCGCTTGCCACCCGACTACGCCCCGCGACACTCGACGAGTTCGTCGGCCAGGATCGGCTACTGGCGCCGGGCTCGGCGCTGCGCCGCGCCTTCGAGGAGGGCCGGCCGCACTCGATGATCCTGCACGGCCCGCCGGGCAGTGGCAAGACCACGCTCGCGCGGCTGTTGGCCTCGACGTCCGACGCCGCGTTCGAGGAGGAGAGCGCGGTCCAGGCAGGGCGAGCTGAGGTGCGCGCGGTGATCGAGCGGGCCCGCGAGCGCCTGGCCGCCGGCGGGAGGCGGACGGTGCTGTTCCTCGACGAGATCCACCGCTTCAACAAGGCTCAGCAGGACGCGCTGCTGCCCGCCGTCGAGGAGGGCCTCGTCACGCTGATCGGCGCCACCACCGAGAACCCGTACTTCGAGGTCAACTCTGCCCTCCTGTCCAGGGCGCGCGTCTACGAGCTCGAGCCGCTGACCGCCGACCAGGTGCTGGTGCTGCTGCGCCGCGCGGTGGAGCGAGGGGAGTGCGGCAAGGCTGTTCAGGTCGAGCCCGAGGCCCTGGAGTTCCTCGCGGAGCGTTCGGGTGGGGACGCAAGGATCGCGCTCAATTCTTTGGAGCTCGCGTGCGAGTCGGCGGGGGTGGGCGGCACTGTCACGCTCGCGCACGCCGAGGACGCGCTGCAGCAGCGCGCGATGTTGTACGACCGCCAGGCCGACCGGCACTACGACACGATCTCCGCCTGGATCAAGGCGACCCGCGGATCGGACCCGGACGCGTCGCTCTACTACCTGGCGGTGATGCTCGAGGGTGGTGAGGACCCGCGGTTCATCGTCCGGCGGATGGTGATCCTCGCATCCGAGGACGTGGGTAACGCCGATCCCCAGGCGCTCGTGGTCGCGACCTCGGCCGCGGACGCGGTCGAGCATGTGGGGATGCCCGAGGCCCAGTTCGCGCTCGCACAGGCGGCGATCTACCTCTCGATGGCCCCGAAGTCAGACGCTGCCAAGCGCGCGATCGGCGCCGCCCGTGAGTACGTGCGCGAGCACGGCGCCGCCCCGCCGCCGCCGCACCTGCGCTCCTCAACGCGCAGCGACCGCAATTACGACAATCCGCACAAGCGTCCGGGCCACGTCTCGCCGCAGGAGTTGCTGCCCGACCCGGCGATCGGCGCGCGGTTCTACGAGCCCGACGAGGCCGAGGCGCTGCTGCGCGAGCGGTTGGAGGCCGTTAGGCGGGAGCGGGGACGGGCCTGAGCGGGGCATATCGCGGGGTCCCGCGGGGCATTGTGGGAGAAAACTCGGATATAGCCAGAGTTATCGCCCAAGATGCAATTGTTACAAGGCTGATCTGGGGGCCCTGCTCGTCGCAATCCGCACGCGTTCGTTGCGGCCGTGTAGGGATGCAACGGAGCTTGCCGGAGCCCGAAACGAAGCTACTACCCTGTAGGAAGTGCCCGTGCCATTCAGTCGGACCCCCTTGCTCGGGGAGTCCTACGAGCTTGACGACGGCTTCCGCGTGCGCCTGCGGATGGCCCGCAGCAGCGACATCGTCCCGATTCGCGCGCTGGTCGCCAGCAACCCGGCGGCGCGTGAGCTCGAGCTGGCCTCGCTCGTCCAGTTCGACCCGCGTCGCCGGTGCGTGATCTGCGCGACGGCGCTGATCGACTCGGCCGAGACGCTGGTCGGGGTCGGCGCGATCGACATCGACGGCGACGCGACCGCCGAGCCCGACACGCTGCTCGTCGCGGACGAGCACGCCGAGCAGATCGCCGAGCTGCTGGCGGCGACGCTCAGCTCCCGGGCGGCGGAGGCCGCCCAGGCGCGCGCGGCCTGAACCGCCCGGTCTTGGCCAGCCGTTAGCCTGTCCCGCGTGGAGGCAGCGACCGCCACTGCCCGGCTCGAGTCGTTCAACCCGGCCACGGGCGAGTTGCTCGGCGCGGTCGAGATCACGCCTCCGCGGGATGTCCCGGCGGTCGTCGAGGCGATCGCCGAGGTGCAACCGTTCTGGGCCCAGTTGACACTCGAGGACCGCGCCCGCTACCTCGAGCGGACCGCACAGGTGCTGATCGACGAGGCCGACGAGATCCGCGACCTGATCGTCCGCGAGCAGGGCAAGCCCCGCAGCGAGGCGTTCACGATGGAGGTGCTGCCGACGATCGACGCGCTGACCTGGATCGCGCGCGCCGGGGTCGAGTTACTCGCCGACGAGAAGATCTCGATGCCGCAGCTGTTCCTGAAGACCAAGCGTTCGGCGTTCGTCTACGAGCCGCTTGGCGTCATCGGCGTGATCTCCCCGTGGAACTACCCCTGGAGCATCCCGTTCGGGGAGGTGGCGCTCGCACTGATGGCGGGCAACGGTGTCGTGCTGAAGCCGGCATCGGCGACGCCGCTGATCGGCGAGCGGATCGCCCGCGTGTTCGAGCGCGCCGGCGTCCCCGACGGGCTCGTCCGGGTCGTCCACGGGCCCGGAACCGGGCCGGCCGTCGTCGGATCGGCCGTCGGCAAGGTGTTCTTCACGGGCTCGGTCGAGGCCGGCAGGTCCGTCGCCGAGGGGTGCGCACGCAGGCTCAAGGGCTCCGTGCTTGAGCTCGGTGGCAAGGACCCGATGGTCTTGCTCGCCGACGCCGACCTTGATCACGCGATCGCCGGGGCGCTTTGGGGCGGATTCGCGAACGCCGGGCAGACGTGCTCGGGGATCGAGCGCGTGTACGTCCTGCGCGAGGTGTCCGAGCGGTTCATCGACGGCGTCGTCGCGGGCGCGCGAGCGCTCCGGATCGGCGACCCCGACAGGTGGGACACGGAGATCGGCCCGATGATTTCCCGCGAGCAATTCGAGATCGTCTCCGAGCTCGTCGACGACGCGGTCGCGTCCGGTGCCACGCTTCTGTGCGGCGGGCCGGTCGACCCGCCCGCCGGCCTGCGCGGCTCGTTCTACGCGCCCGCGGTGCTCACGGGCGTCACGCACGAGATGCGGATCATGCGCGAGGAGATCTTCGGCCCGGTGCTCCCGATCGTCGTCGTCGGCTCCGAGGACGAGGCGGTCGCGCTCGCGAACGACTCGGAGTTCGGCCTGGGCGCGTCGGTCTGGACCTCGGACCGCGGCCGGGGCGAGCGAATCGCCCGCGAGCTCGAGTCCGGGATGGTCTGGATCAACGATCACATGTTCAGCCATGGGGCGTGCCAGTGCGCCTGGGGCGGCGTCAAGGAGTCCGGACTCGGACGCACGCACTCGAAGTTCGGCCTCTACGAGTGCGTCAACGTCAAGCTCCGCGTCTGGGAGGGGTCCGCGATCAAGGACCCGTGGTGGCATCCATACGACGAGACCCTCGGTAAGGCGCTGCGCCAGACCGCGACGATCCTCTACGGACGCCCCTCGATCCGCGCCGCCGCGCTTCGCGACGGCGCGGTCCCGCTGCTGAAGGTCGGCGCGCGGCTCGCGCGGGACGCGATCAAGCGCTGAGCGCTCAGACGATCGCCTGGCCGGTGCGAATTCGCCGGCGGGCGTCGGCCAGGTAGGCGTTCATCGGGAACTCGCGCGACCACCGAGGCGAGCGACGAGTGAGCGCCGCGTAGCTACGGATGTGAGCGTCGAACAGCCGCTGCTGGCGCGCGCCCCACGGCAGCCCGAGCTCGGCGCGGAACGGCTCCGGGAGCCAGCCGAGGGTGAGGAAGCGTCCGAGCGGCCGCAGCAAAGGCTTCAGCGGCTTGGCGAGCGGGCCGAGCGGCGCGACCAGGAAGTCGAGCTCGGTGAGACTCTGCAGATAGCCCTTCGTTAATTCGTCCATCTGGACTTTGCGCAGACCGTCCTCCCAGTACGCGCGGAACGCCTGCAGGTCCGAGGGCCACAGCTCTTCCTTGACCTGGAGCGTCGTTCCAAGCCGCTTGCAGTACTCGTAGAAGACCTCGGCGCGTCCCGGCGGCAGATCGTGGCCGTGGAGCTTGCGATAGACGTCGGCGGTGCCCCAGTACAGGCACGCGGCGACCCACAGCTGCAGCTCGGGATCGAACGCGTTGTAGGCGACCGGGTCGCCGGGGAGCGAGCGGACCTGCGAATGGGCGCGGTTCACCTCGTCGCGCATGGTCCGCCGTTCGGCCTCGGTGCCGAGTAGCGCGATCGACAGATACGTGACCGTGGTCCGCAGTCGCTTGATCGGGTGCTTGTCGACCCGTCCGCTGTCGACCCGGCTGCGCGCGACGCCGTGCCCGACCGGGAGCCGAGCGAGTTGCATGATCACGTTCGCGTTCCCCGCCGCGAGCCCGAAATGTCCCACCACCTCGAGTACCTCGGGCGGGGCATCGACCGGCTCCGAGCGAGTCGACGCGCGATTCATGCGCCTGTCGGTGCGAGCAGCCGGTAGATCCGCCGGGCGTTCTCGTGGCTCAGGTGCTCGCCTGACTCCCAGTTGGAGATCGTGCTCTGGGAGACCCTCAGCGCGGCGGCCAGACGTGCCTGCGACCAGCCGGCGCCGAGCCGGAGCGACCGGAGTCGCGCCGCGGTCCGAGGGCTCACCGGCGCCTGAGCCTGAGCGCGGAGGTGCGCGAGTGCCTGCAGGATCTCCGCCGCGCGGGCCGGCGGCACGACCTCCTGGCGCTCCCACCAGCGGACGGCCGACTCGCCGACTCCGAGCGCGCGTCCGAGTGCGGCCAGGCTGACACGGGCCCGGAGGCGTGCCCTCCGCAGCGCGGGTCCGGAGAATCGGGGCAGCGCGATCTGCCGCGTGATGCGGGTGCCGGCCACTCGGGGAGCGAGCTGCAGCCCGACTCGCGGACGCCCGAGCCGGTCGGTCGTGACGACCTCGTTCAGCAGCAGCCGGCCCTCGCCGGCGAGCGCTTGAACGGCCCGGTCCGCGGCGTGACGGTGGGCGGCCAGCCGAGCGCGCAGCTGCTCGAGCGTGAGCGGTTCCGTCGAGTCGCTCACCAGCTCGAGCACGGTCCGGCGGGCGGCGGCGTGGTCGAGGCGTACGCGCACCGTGGATGTCATCGACGCATCACGCGGCCCGGACGACATCGCGCAGGCCGCTCACCTGCTCGTCCACCATCCGGGCCGCGGCCTCCCTCACCCGCCGGCGCGACTCGACTCCGGCCATCAACCCGATACCCGCCAGCATCGTCACCAGCCGCGCCGCTTCGTACTCGATGTCCACGCCTTCGCGCAGGCCCCCCTCGGCCCCCGCCTGGCGCAGCAGCTCGGCGAAGATCTGGCGCAACCCCGCCCAGCCGGCGCGGAATCCCTTGCCGAGCTCGTCGGCCGGCGAGGCGATCCCCCACATCGCCACCCACACCTCCCATTCGCGGCGGCGCGTGGGATCGAGCGGCAGCATCGCGTCGACCGTGGCCCGCAGCCTGGTGATTGCATCGCCCTGCGCGCTCGCGGCCTGGACGCGGCGGGCGGACCCGGCGTTGGTGTGGTCGAGCAGCCGCACCATCAGGGCGTGCTTGTCCTCGAAGTAGTGCGTCAGGTAGCCGGTGGAGACGCCGGCCTCGGCCGCGATCGCGCGGATCGTCGCGCCGTGCACGCCGCGCGTGGCGACCACTCGCCCCGCCGCCTCGACGATCCGATCGGGGGCGTTCGGATCCCTGATCTGCCGTCCCGCCATCCAAAACAGATGTTACGAAACATCTGTTCTGACTGCAACTCGGAGGCGCATGCCCCGGCTACCCTTTTGATATGCCCGCCCAGGCCTACGCAGGCAAAGAGTGCGTGTGCCAGCTGCGCAAGGGCACCTGCGACCAATCGTGCGTGCGGGGAATGCTCGAAACGCCGCTCTACATCGCCTGCCTGCGGCTGACCGGCAGGCGCGCGGTCGTGATCGGCGGCGGCCCGGTCGGACTCGAGAAGGTCGAGGGACTGCTGGCGTGCGACGCTGGTGTGACGCTGGTCGCGCCCGAGGCGCTCCCCGAGCTCGTGCAGCTCGCCCTCGAAGGCTCGATCCGATGGGAGCAGCGCGAGTACGAGCCGGACGATCTCGACGGCGCGCTGATCGCGATCGCGGCGACCGACGACACCGATCTGAACGTGCGGGTGTTCGAGGACGCCGAGGCGCGCTCGATGCTCGTCAACGTCGTCGACGTGCCGCCGCTGTGCAACTTCATCCTGCCCGCGATCGTTCGCTCGGGGCCGCTCGCGGTCGCGATCTCGACCGCCGGTGCCTCGCCGGCGCTCGCGAAGCGGATGAAGCGCGAGATCGCCGAGGAGTTCGGTGAGCCGTACGCGCAGCTCGCGGTGATCCTCAACGACGTCCGCGGCTGGGCGAAGGCGACGCTACCCACCTACCAGGACCGCAAGCGGTTCTTCGAGGAGATCGTCAACGGCGAGCCCGACCCGATCGCGCTGCTGCGCGCCGGAGACGCCGGGGCCGTGCGCGAGCTGATCGAGGCCGCCATGGCTGTCCATGCCTGACCCGAGGCTTTCTCATCTCGACGCCGAGGGCCGTGCGCGGATGGTCGACGTCTCCGAAAAGCCGGCGACCGATCGCCGCGCGGTGGCGCGAGCCGTGGTGCGTGTCGCGCGCGACACCGCCCGCGCGGTCGCGGCTGGCGACGCCCCCAAGGGCGATGTGCTCGGCACCGCGCGGATCGCGGGGATCCAGGCGGCGAAGCGCACGTCGGAGCTGATCCCGCTGTGTCACCCGCTGGCTTTGAGCTTCGTCGGCGTCGAGGGCGCCGTTGACGTCGACGCCGGGGAAATCGTCTTGACCGCAGAGGCGCGGACGACGGGACCCACCGGCGTCGAGATGGAGGCGCTGACCGCGGCCGCGGTCGCCGCGCTCACCGTCTACGACATGGTCAAGGGGTTCGAGCGGGGGGCGAAGATCGCCGAGGTGGCGCTGTTCGAGAAGTCGGGTGGTCGCTCGGGGCACTGGACCCGCGACTTCTAGACAGCAGCGGCTCGAGCTGCCGGCGCGCGACCACCGCCGGGGCCGCCGCGAGCAGCAGGTTGAACGCGCGGTAGGCGACGACCGCGGCGAGCGACGGCGCCAGCGGCAGCCTGACCCAGTACAGGGCGTAGGTCATCAGGAACTCGGTGATCCCGGCGCCGCCGAACGGAAGCGACCGCCGGGTCGCCGCGTATCCGGTCGCGTACGCGATGATCACCTTCCCCAGGCCGGCGTGCAGGCCGAACGTGCGAAGCGCGGCGTAGAACGCGGTCATGTCGAGCGCCCAGTAGAGGGCGGTGCCAACCAGCGCCGGCGCCCACTCCCGCGGCTCCGTGATCAGCTTGCGGAGGATCCCGACGCCCTCGAGCACGTTGCCGAGCCAGACACCGCGCTTTCCGTCCTGCTTTTTGAAGCGTGCTATCCGGCCGGGCGAGCTCACCCAGATCGCCAGACCGAATCCGACCGGCACCCCGATCGCCCACGGCCACAGCAGCGACGACATGATGTCCGCGTTGGTCGCCAGGAACACCACCGAGGCGACCCACGCGATTGGCGCCAGCACCGCCCACTCGAGCACGCCGAGCGAGATCACGCGGACGCGTGCGCTCTGCTCGTCTTCGTCGAGCGCCTCGAGCGTCTGCTTGTCGAGCCCGAAGCCACCCCAGATCGAGAAGGGCCCGAACCCCGCGACGACCACGCGCGCGACCAGCGGAAGCGACAGCGGCGCGTGCCCGTGCATCTTGGCGACCGAGCGGTAGGCGAGGGCGTACGCGGGATACGTGAGGACCTCGGCGACCGCGATCAACGGGATCCAGACCGGACGGACGTCGTCGAACGCGCGGCCGACGGCGTCGGCCCCGGTCACGCGCGCGATCACCAGCACGGCGATCGCGGCGATCCCCGTCGCTACCGCAGCGGCGACGACGGGGTGCAAACGGAGTCGCCCGCGCACGCGACCGACCATACCTCGGAAGTGATCAAGCGCGAGTAAGTGTCTGGAATTGACCCAGGCGCGCCAGCAGCTGATCACCGAGCCCGGCGGCTGAGCCCGCGAGCCCGTAACCTCGCGGCCGTGCAAGCGGTACCCGCGATCACGATCGGACCTAACACGACAACCGTCGTCGTGGGCGCCGCGCGTGACGTGTTGGGGTCGGCTGCCCGACCTAATCCGACAACCGTTGTGGCGGGCGGCGCGCGTGACGCGTTAGGGCCGGCCGCATGAAGGCCGCGATCCTCACGATCTCGACCTCGATCGCGGCGGGCGAGAATGAGGACCGGTCCGGGCAGGCGCTCGCGGAGCTCGCCATAGAGGCCGGTGCCGAGGTCGTCGCCCAAGAGGTTGTCTCCGACGACCGCCAGCAGATCGAGGAGGCGCTTAAGCGCTTCTCGTCCCCGGAGAACGAGATCAGCTTCATCTTCACCACGGGCGGCACCGGGCTCACGTCAGACGACGTCACGCCTGAGGCGACTCGGGCGGTGATCGACCGCGACGCGCCTGGCATCGCCGAGGCGATGCGCGCCGAGTCGCTCAAACACACGCCGATGGGACTGCTGTCGAGGGGCGTCTCCGGGATCGCGGAAAGGACGCTGATCGTCAACTTCCCCGGCAGCCCGAAGGCGATCGGGCAGCTGTTCGTGCTGATCGCCCCCGTGCTGAAGCACGCCGACGCGACCCTGCGCCGAGAGCGTGGAGCCGCGACCCCCGGCCATTGAGCTGCGCGGGCTCGCTCGCCACTTCGGCGAGCGGGCCGCGCTCGAGCGGGTGTCGGTTCTGGTCCCCGCCGGCGCGACGCTCGCGGTGCTCGGGCGCAACGGTGCGGGCAAGTCGACGCTGCTGCGGATCCTGGCGACGCTGCTGCGGCCGCAGGCCGGTGAGCTCGCGATCTTCGGCGAGCCGCTGCCCAGGCGGGCGTTCGCGGTCCGGGGGAGGCTTGGGCTGCTCGGCCACGACCCGCTCCTGTACCGCGACCTGACCGGCCGCGAGAACCTTCGCTACCACGCCGACCTGCACCATACCCGGCACGATCGGATCGAGGAGGTGCTCGAGGCCGTCCAGATGCGTGACCGGGCCGACGACCCGGTCCGGACGCTCTCGAGGGGGATGACGCAGCGGCTCGCGGTCTGCCGGGCGGTGCTCCACAGCCCGGAGTTGCTGCTGCTCGACGAGCCCCGCGCGAGCCTCGACCCGGGCGCAGGCGAGTTGATCGAGCCACTGATCGGGCGCTCGGCGAAGGCCACGCGCGTGATCACCAGCCACGACCCGAAAGCCGCGCTCGCCGAGGCCGACCTGGTGCTCGGTCTGAGAGGCGGGCGGCCGGCGTTCGTGACCGAGCCGGGGAACGTCACCGACGTCCAGCTGAAGGAGCTGTACGCGTGAGGACCGTCGGCACGATCCTGCGGAAGGACCTGAGGCTCGAGCTGCGGACGCTCGAGACGGTGCCGGCGATGGTGCTGTTCAGCGTCGCGACGTTCGTGATCTTTCACTTCGCGCTGGACCGCGCGACGATCGCGGGGCAGCTGGCGGCCGGGATCCTGACCGCGACGCTGCTGTTCGCGTCGATGCTCGCCGTCAATCGGCTGTTCGTCGCCGAGCGCGAGCAGGGCGGGTTCGACGGGTTCCTGCTCGCTCCCGTGGACCGAACGAGCCTGTTGATCGCCAAGGCCGCCGCGCTGTTCCTGTTCCTGGTGGTGCTCGAGGTGATCGCGGTGCCGGCGTTCGCGCTGCTGCTGCTCGGGCCATCGATCGGGCCGCCGCTCGGTGGCCTGGTCGTGGTGCTACTGCTCGCGGACGTCGCGCTCGCGGTGATCGGGACGCTGGTCTCGGCGATCGCGATCCACACCAGGGCCCGCGATCTGATCGGGCCGATCATCGGGTTGCCGCTGCTGATCCCGGCGCTGATCGCCACCGCCCGGGGGGCCGGACCGCTGCTCGTGGCACATGGCGCGAGCTTCCCGCAAGGGAAGTGGCTGGCGATCCTCGCGCTCTATGATCTGGTGTTCGCCCTCCTCGCGTACGCAGTGTTCGACTACCTGCTTGAGGACTAGTGCTCGCCCCCGCAAATACGACCGCATTCGAGGCGCCCCCGGCGGCGTCTCGCTTCGTCCTCGGACGCTCGCGCAGCGCTGCTGCGCGTCGCGTCATGCGTCCTCGCGATCCATCCCCCGGTGGCACCTCTCGGTGCGACCGCACTTACGAGGACGAGCACTAAGTGCTTTCCACCCTAAAGCGCCCCAGCCTGCGCGTCCTGACCTTCGCCACCGTCGCCGTGATCGGCGCGGCGTTTGCGCTGACCTTCTTCTACGCGCCGCTCGACGCCGACCAGGGCTTCGTCCAGAAGATCTTCTACGTCCACGTGCCGCTCGCGATCGTGTCGCTGTGCGGGTTCGTGCTCGGCGGGATCCTCGCGATCGTCCACCTGCGGACCGGCGATCGGAAGTGGGACCTGCGCTCGTACGTGGCGATCCACATGGCGCTGATCTTCGGCGTCGGTGGCCTGATCACCGGCGCGATCTGGGCGAAGGCGTCGTGGGGCCACTGGTGGATCTGGAGCGACCCGACGCTCGTCTCGTTCCTGATCGTGGTGCTGCTGTTCGCGACCTATCAGCCGCTGCGGTTCTCGATCGAGGACCCGGAGCGGCAGGCGCGCTATGCGAGCGTGTTCGCGGTCGTCGCCGGCGCGTTCGTGCCGCTCAACTTCATCGCCGTGCGGGCCGCCCAGGGACTCGTCCACCCGCGCGTGCTCACGCTCACGGGGGGTAACCTGCCCGGCTCGATGCGCCTAACGTTCACGATCTCGCTGATCGGGATCGCGCTCCTGTACGCGACCCTGTGCAAGCTCGAGATCGAGGCCAAGCGCTCGCGGATCCGGCTGCGGCGTGTCCGCCGCCAGCTGCTCGGCGACGACGCGGTCAGACCGCTCGGAAGGAGTGCCGCACCCTCATGACCCTGCTCGCCGCCCCCGCGCTGCCGCTGCACAAGGCCGGTCCTTACGTAGCGGCCGCCTACATCGTGTTCCTGCTGCTGGTGATCGCGTACGTGGCGATCATCGCCGTGCGGACGAGCCGGACCGAACGCCAGCTCGACGAGCTCGAGCGCGACGTCAAGGCGCGCGAGGAAGAGCACCGCGACGACCGCGACCGGGAGTACGTCGCGTGAGCGAGCTGCTGGCGCTGGGGGCTTCGCACAAGACGGCGCCGGTCGAGGTTCGCGAGAAGCTGGCGCTGCCCGAGCCGCGCGCCGGGGATTTCCTGCGCGACCTGCGTGGCAATGCCGACGTCCAGGAGGCCGTCGCGATCTCGACCTGCAACCGGACCGAGCTCTACCTGGTCGTCGGCGACCCGGTTGAGGCCGAGAGCCGGCTGCTGACGATGCTCGCCAGCCAGGCGGGGATCAGGCCGACCGAACTCGCCCAGGCGATCTACTCCTACCGCAACTGCGACGCCGCGAGGCATCTCTACCGCGTCACAGCCGGGCTCGAGTCGATGATCATCGGCGAGGCCGAAGTCCAGGGCCAGGTCAAGCGCGCGTACGACGCCGCGCTCTCCAAGGAGACCGTCGGGCCGCTGACCAACCACCTGTTCAAGGCCGCGCTCAAGGCCGGCAAGCGCGTGCGCACTGAGACCGGGATCGCCGAGCGGCAGCTGAGTCTGCCCGCGGTGGCGGTCGCGCTCGCGAAGGAGCAGCTCGGCGCGCTCACCGACCGGAACGTCGTGATCGTCGGAACGGGCGAGACCAGCGAGCTGACCGCAAGAGCCCTCGCCGACAGCGGCGGGCGCACAGTATTCGTTGCGAGCCGTCGCCGGGCGCGGGCGGTCAGCCTTGCACGCCGGTACGGCGGAACTAGCGTCAGCTTCGACGAGCTGCCGGTGGCGCTCGAGGAGGCCGACATCGTCGTCGCCGCGACCGCGTCGCCGCACCTGCTGCTGGAGGCCCGGGAGCTCGCGGAGGTGATGCGCGCTCGCGGCGGCAGGCCGATCCTCCTGATCGACCTCGCGGTGCCGCGTGACATCGACGCCGGCTGCGGGGACCTGGACGGCGTGTCGCTGTACGACATCGACGACCTCCAGGCTGTGATCGCCCGCAATCGCAGGGTCCGGCAGGCCGAGGCGCGCCGGGCCGAGGGCATCATCGAGGAGGAAATCCAACATTTCGCGGCGTGGCTCGGGTCGCTCGAGGTGCTGCCGACCGTCGCCGCGCTGCGGGGCCGCGCCGACGAGATCGTCGAGCAGGTGCTGCGCGAGAACTCGAACAAGTGGCAGTCGCTCTCCCCGAAGGACCAGGACCGGGTCGAGGCGCTCGCGCGGGCGATCGCCAACCGGCTGCTGCACGAGCCGACGGTGCGGATGAAGGAGCTGTCCGACGACCGCGTGCACGCGCGGATGGCGCTGGTCCGTGAGCTTTTCGGGCTCGAGGTCGACGAGGTCGCGACTCCGTCGGTCGACGCCGAGGAAGAGCCGCAGCCGCTCGCCGAGGTTCGCGAGCTCCGCCGCCGTTGACCCCGTGATCCGGATCGGGACGCGCGGCAGCGCGCTCGCGCTCGCCCAGGCCCGCTGGGTGGCGGACCGGATCGATGGCGACAGCGAGCTGGTGACGATCACCACCGCCGGGGATCGAGGCGACCAGCTCTCCGACAAATCCCGCTGGGTGTCCGCGCTCGAGCGAGCGCTGCTCGACGACCGGATCGACATCGCCGTGCACTCCGCCAAGGACGTCCCGGCGGAGCTCGCCGACGGGCTGGCGCTGGTTGCGATCCCCGAACGCTCCGACCCCCGCGACGCGATCTGCGGCGCGCCGTCGCTCGACGCGCTCAAACAGGGCGCCCGCGTCGGGACCAGCAGTCTCCGCCGCGCCGCCCAGCTGAGAGCCGCGCGTGCCGACCTGGACGTGGTCGACGTGCGCGGGAACGTCGACACGCGGCTGCGCAAGCTGGCCGATGGCGAATACGACGCGCTCGTGCTCGCGCTGGCGGGACTGATCCGACTGGAGCTCGATCGGGCACCGCGAGCGGAGCTCGTGGTCGGCGCGCTCGACGAGCTCGTCCCCGCGGCCGGTCAGGGAGCGCTCGCGATCGAGGCGCGGGCCGGATGGGCGGCACCGGACGCGCTCGTCGACGCCGACGCGACCGCATGCGTGACAGCCGAGCGCGAGCTGACCGCGACGCTCGAGGCGACCTGCAACACGCCGGTCGGCGCGCACGCGCAGACCAACGCCGACGGCGAGCTCGAGCTGACCGCGTGGGTCGGACGCCCCGACGGCTCCGCGTGGATCAAAGACCGCCTGAGAGGCGATCGCGACGGCCTCGGGCGAGCTGTGGCCGAGCGCCTGCTCGCCGTGGGAGCGCGGGAGCTCCTGGAATGACCGTCTACCTGGTCGGAGCCGGCCCCGGCGATCCCGGACTGCTGAGCGCACGGGCACTCGAGCTGATCGCCGCAGCCGACGTGATCGTCTACGACCGTCTGATCCCGCGCGAGGCGCTCGAACACGCCGGCGCCCGGGCCGAGCTGATCTACGCCGGAAAGGAGGGAGGCGGCGAATCGGTCTCGCAAGCGGAGACCGAGCGGCTGCTGATCGAGCACGGGCGCGACCCGCACAAGACGGTCGTCCGGCTGAAGGGAGGCGACCCGTTCGTGTTCGGGCGGGGTGGCGAGGAGGTCGAGTCGCTGTCGGCGGCCGGGATCGCGTTCGAGGTCGTCCCGGGAGTGACCGCCGGCGTCGCGGCGCCCGCCGCGGCGGGGATCCCGGTGACCCACCGCGAGCTTGCGTCGGCGGTGGCGTTCGTCACCGGCCACGAGGACCCGGAGAAGGCCGAGCCCGCGCTCGATTGGGACGCGCTCGCCGCGTTCCCGGGCACGCTCGTCGTGTACATGGGGGTCAGGCAGCTCGAGTCGATCGCGCGGCGGCTGGTCGCCGCCGGCCGCGACCCGGACGAGCCGGCGGCGCTGATCGAGCGAGGCACGCTGCCGGACCAGCGCGTGCTCACCGGCACGCTGAGCACGGTCTCGACGCTGGGTGCCAGGCCGCCGACGATCGCCGTGTTCGGAAGCGTGGTCGCGCTGCGCGAGCGGCTGCCGCTGGCGGGCGTGACGGTCGCGGTGACCCGCGCGAGGGCCCAGGCAAGCGGGCTCGCGGCGCGACTGCGTTCGCTCGGCGCCGCCGTCGTCGAGGCGCCCGCGATCCGGATCGAGCCGCTCGACGGCCCGGCGCCAGAGCTCGGCCGCTACGACCTCGTCTGCCTGACGAGCCCCAACGGGGTGCGCGTCCTGTTCGACCGCCTCGAGGCGGCCGGCGAGGACGCGCGAGCCTTCGCGGGCTCGACCGTCGCCGCGATCGGGCCGGGCACAGCGACCGCGCTGAGGCACCGCGGGATCAGCGCCGACGTGATCCCGGAGCGCTCGACCGCAGAAGGCCTACTAGACGCACTGGCTGGCCAGCCAGCCAGGCACGTGTTGGTGGCGAGGGCCAAGGAGGCGCGAGACACGCTCCCCGACGGGCTGCGCGAGCGCGGCGCCGACGTCGACGTGCTGGCGCTGTACGAGACCGCCGCCGAGCCCCTGCCGCCGGAGCAGATCGAGGCGGTGGCAGGCGCCGACTACGTGACGTTCACCTCGTCCTCGACGGTCAAGAACCTCCTCAACACGACTGGGACGGAGAAACTCGACCGCCCCCGACTCCTCAGCATCGGTCCGGTGACGAGCGCGACGCTCCGCGAGCACGGGCTCGAACCCGACCTCGAGGCCGCCGACCACGACATCGACGGCGTCGTCGCGGCGCTGCTCGCCGACCAGAACTAGAACGCGACGAGCGCGATCGACGCCGTCGCGGTCGTCGACCCGTTCGTGAGCGTCACCTGCGCCGGGAGCTGGTTGCCGGGAGCGTGGGCGAGCAGCGAGCGCCCCGCCGCGGTCAACGTGAAGCTCAGGTAGCTAAGCTCGCCGACGCCGATGAACTCCGAGCCGGTGGTCGCGATCGTCGTCGTCCCGGAGGTGATCTTGGTGGTCACGTGGCAGGGCGCCGCCGCGTAGCAGCCCGCGAGGATCCCGCCGACGCCGGACGCCGAGGAGACGAAGTCCGTGAGGCCGACGAACTTCAACGACGGCGCGTTGGTGGCGGCCCTCGTCGGGGCCGCTCCCGCGGTCCCGAACGGCACCAGCGTCATGCCCGTGCTGGCCGACGCACCCGAGGCGTCGCGCAAAGTCACGGTCACGCCCAGGCGGTGACCGGACGCGTGGGAGAGGAGCGAGCGCCCGGCGGAGGTGAGCGTGAAGTACAGGAGCGTCCCGTCACCCTCGCCGATCGACTCCTTGCCGGTGGTCGCGATCACGGTGCGGCCCGCCGTGACCGTGGTCGTGACGCTGCACGGGTGGTTGGCGAAGCAGCTCGCCGGCAGGCCGCCGGTGCCCGCACCGGACACGAACACGGACCGCCCGTACATCGCCAGGTGCGCTGGGGTGGACTTTACGGCCGAGGTCGCGAGCACCTTGCCGGCGGCGTTCAGCGCCTGCACCGCGAAGTAGGGCGAGCCGCTGTGGACCGCGATATGGGTCTCGAACCCGGTTCTGTTGGCGACGCCGATCGTCGCGAGGCTCTGCGGCGCCGGCCCCGCCAGGACCTGCCAGGAGGCGACGTCGGTCGCGCCGTTCCAGCTCGCGTAGATGTCGGTCGAGCCGTCGATGCTCGGCGCGATCGCGAGCGCCGGGAGCGTCGGCGGCTGCGCATTCCAGGCGAACCGATATGCGCGGTAGCTCCCCGTCGGCACCGTGAAGTGCGCGTCGAAGATCTGCTGACCGGCGGCGTTCGCCTCGGAAAAGTACGGCTGCTGGCCCCACCCCATGAACACGTCACCGGCCGAGAGCTGCTGGACGTTGCCCTCGAACTGCGAGGAGATCTGCGGCGAGTGGTCGTACTCCCGGACCAGGTTCGCGGTCATGTGCGAGGTGTCGAGCGACACCCGAATACCGCGCGAGAACGGGTGGACCCTCGGTGGCCCCGCACCGTCGTCGAACTCGGTGATCGTGCCGTCGGAATCCACCATCGCCGCGTGCTGGAACGCGGTCGTCGTGCCGGAGCCCATCTTGAAGCTCGGGTGCTTGCCTCCGAGCGTCCACACGATCTTCCCGGTGTTTCGGTCGATGTCGTAGACGGCGTTGGTGTTGCGCATCGACACGACGGGGTTGCTGCCGACGAACGAGATCGAGTTGGCGTGAAAGGGGTCGTCCACGACCCCCGGGGACTTGTCGCTCATGCTCGAGTCCGACAGCGGCACGTGGTCGAGCGCATGCCACTCGAACATCACCAGCCCCGTCTTGATGTCGATCTCCTGCACGACCGAGTCCTGCACCGGCTTGTGCGGGACGTTCGGCAGGCTGACGGGCGAGACGCAGATGATCCACGCGTGGCTACCGGAGGTGATGACGAACTCGTGCAGATCCATGTGTAGCCCGTTGCCGGCGTTGACCGTGGCGATCTGCTTGTAGTCGCGGCTCCAGATCACGCCCTGGCCGACGCCGCTGCCGTGGTTGGTGAATCCCTGGAACCAGGTCAGCACCTGCTGGCCGTTGTAGGTCTGGACGCGAAAGTCCGTGATCAGCAGCTTGCGCGAGACCGCGAACGGCAGGAACCACAGGACGTTCCCCTGAGGGTCGAGGATCATCGGCCCGTTCTGGGACGGCCCGAACTGCGGCGCCAGGAAGATGTCGCCCTCGGAGGCCGGTGTCGAGTTCTTGCTGATCGTGAGCGACGGCGGCACCAGGTCGGGGCGCGAGCGGAAGCGCTGGAGCCCGTTCGAGCCGGGGGAGACGACCGGCAGCGGCATCGCTGAGATCGGTCGCGACGGGTGGACGACCACGAAGCTGAACTTCCCGCTGCGCCCGCCGACGATATTGAGCGAGGTGGAGACGGTCACCGTCTCGCCAGCTTTGAACGGCTTCGATGGCAGGAAGCTGCCGCCCTTGTTGTCCGAGTCGCCCTCGATCCGGCCGCTGTCCTCGCCGGTCGAGGAGCCGACCACCTTGACCGTGCCGATCGCGCTCGGCGCGATCCCGCGGAAGGTGATCTGGCTCTGTGGGAGGTTGTACTTCGTCCCGGGGCTGGGGTAGACCGAGACCGCGGGAGACGCCGCCCTAGCCGCGGTCGCGCCCGCAAGCGCGAGCGCGACCGCGAGCGGCGCGACTAGTGCAACTAATAGCCGGGGCACAGCGGGTTGCAGACTCCCCCGCCGCTCTTCGGCTTGACGATGTTGCCGGCGGTGTTGAGGAGGTACCACTTCCCGCCGGACTGCGTGATGCCCTCGCCGGTGATGTCGCCCGGCTTGCTGTCGCCTGCCCAGCGGTAAAGGGGGTACCCGTTGTACGAGACCTGAGTCTTGCCGTCGGTGCGCCTGATCGTGCCGAGCATCCTCTTATTCAGCCCGGAGCCCCTCATCGCGCTCGGCCTTCCCGTGCTCAGAAGCGGCGGCCAGACCTTGGCGCACTGGCCGTAGCAGGTGCTCTTGCCGTTGCCCTTCTTGTCCTTCTGGAACATGTACAGCGAGAAGCCGTGCACGCTCGCGAGGACCTTGCCCCGCTTGGTGCTGTGCGTGCCCACGGACGTGCCGGCGGTCGCGCTGGCCACCGTCGCGAGCATCAGGGCGAGCAACCCTGCGATGACGCCCGCCCGCCGAACTGTTCGAAATGCGCTGGTTCTCATTTCAGCTCTCCTTTTCCTGGATGCTTTGCAAACACGTCGCGCGGCGCATGGTTGCGCGAAGATGCCCGAGTGCCGCCGCCCGTTCTCACATTCCTGTCCGACTACGGACTGGTGGACGACTTTGTGGGCGTTTGCCACGCCGTGATTGCGGGGCTGTGCCCTGAGTGTCGCATCATCGACCTCTCGCACGGCGTCCCGCGCCACGACGTCCGCGCCGGCGGGCTGATGCTGCGCGAGGCGCTCCCGTACCTCCCGGTCGGGGTCCATCTCGCTGTCGTCGACCCAGACGTGGGCGCCGAACGCCGGGCGGTCGCGCTGCGGCTGGCGGACGACCGCGTGCTCGTCGGCCCCGACAACGGGCTGCTGGCGCTCGCCGCCGAGCTCGCCGGCGGCGTCGTCGAGGCGGTCGACATCGCCCACTCGCGGTTCCGGCTGAAGCCGGTCTCGGCGACTTTCCACGGACGCGACATCTTCGCGCCGGTCGCGGCCAGACTCGCCGCGGGCGCGGCGCTCGGCGAGGCCGGGTCGCCTTGCGATCCCGACGAGCTGGTGGCGCTCGAGTTGCCGGAGCCGCGGCTCGAGGGCGACACGCTGGTCGTCCACGCGGTCTACGTCGACCGGTTCGGCAACGTCCAGCTCGATGCCGGCCACGACGACGTTGCCGCCGCCGGGCTGAAGCTCGGGCGGCCCGTCGAGCTTCGCCGCGATGGCAGAGATCCGAGGCCGGCCCAGTTCGCGCGGACGTTCGCGGAGGTCGAGCGGGGCGCGCTGCTTCTGTACGAGGACGCCTACCGGCGGCTGGCGCTGGCGGTCAGCCATGGTGACGCCGCCGGGCTGCTCGGGATCGGCGTCGGCGAAGAGCTCCGGCTCGTGGCGTCGTGAGCATGGCGCTGATGCCGCCCCTCGGCACCCCCCGCATCCACCACCGGCGGACCGGCTCGACCAACGAGCGGGCTCGCGAGCTTGCCTGGAGCGGGGCGCCGCACGGGACGCTCGTGACGGCCGCCGAGCAGACCGCAGGCCGCGGACGCCAGGGCCGGACGTGGACGGCCCCACCCGGCAGCTCGATCCTCGCGTCGCTCGTCGTCTGGGACCCGCCACGGCTGCTGCCGCTCGCGGCCGGCGTCGCGGTCGCCGAGGTGGTGGGGCCGGAGGCACGAGTCAAGTGGCCCAACGACGTGCTCGTCGACGGCCGCAAGCTCGCGGGGATCCTCGTCGAGGGTCGGCCCCAGGAGCGGTGGGCGGTACTCGGGGTCGGCTTGAACGTCGCCGTCTCCGAGGACGAGTTCCCGCCGGAGCTGCGCGACCGCGCGGGGACGATGGGGCTCGGACTCGACGCGGTCGAGCCGACGCTCTCGCGGCTGCTCGCGCGGCTCGAGCAGTGGCTTGAGGCGCCGACGGAGGACGTGCTGGAGGCCTTGCGCGATCGGGACGCGCTCGCCGGCCGGCCCGTGCGGTGGGCAGGCGGGGAGGGCGAGGGGGCCGGGATCGACGGCGAGGGGCGGCTGATCGTGAACACCGCTGAGGGCCCGACCGCGCTCGAGGCGGGGGAGGTCCACCTTGTCGGCTCGTAAGCGTCACGCGCTCCAGCTGTTCGAGGGCCTCCCGGGCCGCTATGACCGGATCGGCGCGGTGATGAGCTTCGGTCAGGATCCGCGCTGGCGCCGCGCGATGGTCGACGCGGTCGCACCGCGGCCCGGCCACCGCCTGCTCGACGTCGCGACCGGCACCGGGATGGTCGCCGCCGAGCTCGTCCGAGCCGGCGCGAGCGAGGTCGTCGCGCTCGACCAGAGCGAGCAGATGCTCGCGGGCGCACGGGCGCGGCTCGCGCGCGATCCGGGGCTGTCGGCGCGGGTGATGCTCGTCCGCGGCGAGGCCGAGCGGCTCCCGTTCGCCGATCACGAGTTCGACGGGCTGACGTTCACCTACCTGCTTCGCTACGTCGACGATCCCGCGGCGACGATCGCAGAGCTCGCTCGTGTGGTGAAGCCGGGCGGGAGGA
Organism: Solirubrobacteraceae bacterium; assembly: GCA_036490875.1. Taxonomy (GTDB): domain Bacteria; phylum Actinomycetota; class Thermoleophilia; order Solirubrobacterales; family Solirubrobacteraceae; genus Palsa-465. Next base: position 5,796 of record DASXDA010000101.1, on the reverse strand, counting down.
TCGGGATGGTCGAGTTCGGCGTGCCCTCCTCGCCGCCGCTCCGGGCGCTATGGCAGCTTTACACGCGCGTCGGGCTGCCGCTGATCGGGCGGCTCGCGTCCCCTGCGTGGCTCGAGGTCGGCAGGTTCCTGGGGCCGAACATCGAGACGTTCCACGCGACGTACCCCGATCTGGCCGGGCTGTGGGCGAACGCCGGCATCGGCGGGGTCGCGGTGCGGCCGATGAGCTTCGGCGCGGGGCTGGTGATGTCGGGAACGAAGCCGTGACGATCGTCCGGCAGCGGCGACCCGCGTTCTACGCGCTGCGGCCGGGCGGCTGGCGCGACCTGGTCACGATCCTGCACCCGCCGTACACCGCGTGGCACCTGAGCTACGTGGCGCTGGGCGCCGCGGCTGCACCCGTCATCTACGCCGACCGGCTCGCGGCCGCGCTCGGGGCGTTCTTCCTGGCGGTCGGGATCAGCGCCCACGCGCTCGACGAGCTCCACGGGCGGCCGCTCGACACGCGCCTTGGCCGGCGGACGCTGATCGCGCTTGCGGTCGGCGGGCTCGCCGGCGCGCTCGCGATTGGCGTCGTCGGAGCAATCGTGGTCTCGCCGCTGCTGGTGCCGGTGGTGGTGGTGGGCGGGCTGCTTGTTCCGGCGTACAACCTCGAGCTGGCTGGCGGGCGATTTCATTCCGACCTCTGGTTCGCACTCGCGTGGGGCGGGTTCCCGGCGTTCACCGGCTATTTCGTCAACGCGCTCGAGATCCGGCCGGCGGGACTGCTCGTGACAGCGGCGTGCGTGTTCGTGAGCCTTGCGCAGCGGCGGCTGAGTACCCCCGCCCGCGCGCTCAGGCGCGCAACCGCCGAGGTCGTAGGCGAGCAGCGGATGACCGACGGCCGGGTGGTGCCGCTCGACGAGGCGCGACTCGCGGCCCCGCTCGAGGGGGCGCTGTCGGTATTGTGGGTCGCGCTGGTGCTGCTGGCGGCCGGGATGGTCGCAGTGCGCCTGTAGGGGAATGGGTAAACCGACACGAGCGATCGTCGCGCTTTTCGCGCTGCTTGTGGCCATCGTGCCGGCCGCGGCCGCCGCTTCCCCGGGTGTGATCGACTACGGCGGCCGCGCGGTCGCCGTGCCGCGCGGGTGGCGGGTGTACGACCTGGCGCGGCAGCCCGAGACCTGCGTCCGCCTCGACCGCCCGGCGGTCTACCTCGGGACGCCGAGCTCGTCGCAGCGGTGCCCGGCCCACGCGGTCGGGCGGAGCCGGGCGATCGTCGTCGAGCCGCGGGGCTCACACGCGGTCGTGCTCCACGGCGCGCGGGCCGTGTCCCCGACCGGCGGCGGCGGGCTCGGGACCGTGCCTCCCTCGCCGTCTCCACAGCGGGGACCAGCACCCGCCCCCGGCGGCGGCTCGGTCGCCGGCGCGATCTACACCGGCCCCGGGTTCGACGCGTGCAGCGCCCCGAGCATCACGCAGATGGCGGCGTGGACGGCGTCGCCCTACCACGCCGTCGGGATCTACGTCGGCGGGACGAACATGGGGTGCGCCCAGCCGAACCTGTCGGCGTCATGGGTCAGCCAGGAGTCTGCCGCCGGATGGCACCTGATCCCGACCTACGTCGGCCTACAAGCGCCGTCCAACAGCTGTAGCTGCTCGGGCATCAGCCCGCGGCAGGCAACGGCGCAGGGCGTCGCCGCCGCGAACGACGCGGCCGCGCGGGCCCGGGCGCTGGGCCTTGGGCCGGGCAACCCCATCTACGACGATATGGAGTACTACGACCGCGGTGGCGGCAACACCCCGGCGGTGCTCGCGTTTCTGTCGGGCTGGACTGCCCAGCTCCACGTCGCCGGATACCGCTCCGGCGTGTACGGCAACGCGGACTCGGTGATCGCCGACCTCCTGACCCGCCAGGGGACCGGGTACCCGGAGCCCGACGACATCTGGTTCGCGGAATGGAACGGCGCCCACATCGTGAGCAGCTCGTACATCCCGTCCGGGTTCTGGGTCGGTCGCCGCCTGCACCAGTACAACGGCGGCGAGAACGCGACGTACGGCGGCGTCACGATCAACATCGACGGCAACGAGCTCGATGGCGCGACCGCGGCGGCGGGCGGGATCGCGCGGATCGCGAGCCCGTATCCGGAGGGCACGTTCGTGCAGGTGTCCGGGAGCAAGCCGATCTACCGGGTCGCCGGCGGCGCGCCGCTGCTCGTCAACAGCTGGACGGCGTTCGGGGCGCCGCAGGCGTACAAGGTGATCTCGAGCCGCCAGTTCGCCACGCTCAATCCCGTGCCGGCGTCCGGCACGTTCCTGAAGACCGCGGAGGGCGCCGCCTACCGGGTCGCGGGCGGCGCGGCGCTGCCGATCACGAACACGGCGCTGTTCGGGGAACTCGCCTCGGCCGTAGCAGTCGATCCGTGGGATCTCGCGCACCCGGCCTCGCCGCACGCGCACCTGGCCGTGCGGCCTGCCGACGGGACGATCGTCGAGGGGCTGCCGTCACGGACCTACTGGGTGTTCGACGGCCGCTCGCGGCGGACGGTGTCGCCCTCTTCCACCGCGACCCAGGTCGACGACGACGCTCTGAGCGCGTTTGCGATCGTACCGTGCCTGGTGCCGGCGATCCGCGGGCTGACACTCACTCAAGCGCGGGCGGTGCTACAGGCGGCCGACTGCGGCGTCGGGAGCGTGCGCCGGCGCCGGACGCCACCGCCTCACGAGTTCCTCCACGTCGCGCGCCAGTTCCCGGGGCCGAACGCTCGCCGTGCGGCGCTGACCCCGGTCGGCCTGACGCTGGGCTAGGAGGCCCGGACCGGGATCACGAGCTCCGAGGGGTGCTTGGCGTCGTGGTAGACGGACAGCGTCGCCCCTGCGCTCGCGAGCGTCGCCGGCAGCGACGGCGTCAGGTGCGGGACGTCGGCGGTCTGGAGCGTGAGCTGGAGCTTGTGGCCGGCGGCGAGGTCCCAGCCGGTCGGGAAGATCTCGACGTCGACCTCGACCGGCGAGCCGTCGCTCGGCACCGCCAGCGCCGAGGCCTGGGTGAACGGGTGGTAGGGCATCGTCATCAGCGCGCCCGAGTAGGCGGTGCGCGAGCGGTCGAGCGCCCGCAGCGAGATCGTGCACCAGCCGGCGGTCATCTGCGTGGTGGTGCCGTCGGGCGCGACGTCCTCGACGCGAGCGGTCAGCAGCGCGTCGCGGCCGCCCGTGCTCCCGACCCACAGGCGGGCGGTCATCGGGCCGAGCAGGTGCAGGTCCTGCCGCAGTGGGAGGTTGTAGGACAGGCTGGTGGCGTCGCCCGCACGGTTGTCGGTCTCGCACGGTGTCCCCGAGCCGGCGCCCGCCGTCCACTGGACGGTCGAGCGGCTGCACGCCCCGGTCACGGGGTTCGGCAGCAGCGTGTCGGCTCCCTGGGTCGCCGGTGGCGTCGCGGCGCCGAGCTCCCCCGGCGACTGGGGCGCGGAGGGACCGCCGAGGTGGAGCGCCTTGAACGCGACGTCCGGGGCATACCAGCCGCCGGCGGTGCGCCACTTGCCCGATCCGTTCTCGTAGTAGGTGACCGGCGCGATCGTGTCCTTCGCGCCCTTGGTGTTGTCGAGACCGGGGTCGGGCATGCCCTTGACGTAGCGGTCCATCCACCGCAGCTCGAGGTCGTCGAGCGACGGGACCCCCGAGGTGGGGAGCCCGCTGCCCGCGGTGATGTGGTACCAGGGCCCCATCAGCAGCCGGGTGTGAACCCCGTTCCGGCGCAGCGCCTGGTAGAGCAGCGGCTCGGCGCGCTGGAACAGGTCGAACCAGCCGCCGACGATGAACGTTGGGATCCGGATCTTCGAGATCCGGTCGATCGGCGAACGCGCCTGGTAGAAGGGGCCGTCGTAGGCCGCGTTTCCGCCGGTCGTCGAGTCGACCACCTGCGTGCTCTGGAACGAGAGCGCGCCGCCGGTGTGCTGGACGAGCACCTTGGCCGCCTCGGTCGGGTTGTTCGGGGTGTACGTCGGCGGCAGCATCCCGAGCCCCGTGACCAACCCCAGCCACGTGGGGATGAATGACGTGTCGACGGCGCCGCCGCCGAACGTCACGTCGCGGTACGCGTCGGACATCGGGACGATCGGGAAAGCGGCCTTGACGCCGGGCGGCTGCTCCTCGGCGGTCAGCAGCTGGTTGATCGCGCCGTACGAGGTGCCGTGCAGGCCGATCGAGCCGTTGCTCCACGTCTGCTTGCGGGTCCACTGCGCCAGCTCGTAGCCGTCGAGCTGCTCGCGGGGGCCGAACGAGTCCCACGAGCCCTCCGAGGAGCCGGTCCCGCGGGCGTCGGCGATCACCTGGACGAACCCATGCTCGACTAGGTAGTCGTCCTCGAAGTTCAGCGACGGCGTGTTCTTGTTGTACGGCGTCTGCGTCAGCAGCACCGGGTAGCGCCCCGGCAGCGCCTTGCCGCTCGAGTCCGCCGGCTGGACGACATCGGCGTACAGGACGACACCGTCGCTCATCGTCACCGGCACGTTCGGGGTCTTGACGACGGCGCTCGCGATCGGCTTGGGTGGCGTCCACGTCGCGGGTGCGGCGGTCCGCGCTTGGGCGGCGCTCGCGAACAGGACCAGGGACAGAGTCGCGGCTAGGGGAGCGGTTTTCGAGAGGCGCATATGAGACACAACGCCCCGGTGTCCCGAAACTGGCGGTGCGTCTAGGCCGCGGGCTCCTCGAGCTCGAGCTCGTCGGCGCCGGAGTCGGAGTCGGCGTCGCGCTTGGCCTCGCCGGTCTCGACCGCCCCCTCGTCCCGCTCGTCGTCGACCGCCTCGACCGCCGCCCCTTTGACCGCGCCGCTCGCGGCCTCGGCGGCGCCGTTGTCACTGTTCGAGCCACGGCCACGGCGCCGGCGCTTGCTGCTGCGACGGCCTTTGGGGAAGTTCCGAAGCAGCTCCCGCGCGAGCGGGGCGGGCTTGCGGGCCATCCGCGTGCGGGCGCCGCGGAGCGCTTCCTCGGCCTCGGGAGTGTGCGCGAGCGCCGCCGCGAGCAGAGCGGCCGACAGCCGGCGGTCCTCCTTGCGAGCGGCGTGCACCAGCCGTCGCGCGTTGCGGGCGTGAGCGGATCCCGACGAGTTGACGAGCAGGCCGAGCAGCCGCTTGGTCTCGGGCCAGCGCTGGACGGCGTACTCCTCGTGCACCTCGCGGGTGTACTCGGCCATCCGCCAGATCCACGCGTTCGCCTGGTCGCGGCGGCCGATGCGGCGCTCGGCGAGCGCCTGCAGCATGATCTTGACCCCCTCGCGGCGCTCGTCGCGCGGCCAGCCGGCCATGATGTCGATCGCGGTGTCGAACGCCTCGGCATCGCGCGAGGAGGCGATCTCCTGAAGGGCCCGCAGCCGCAGCTGGGAATTCCGGTTTCTCTGCACCGCGGTCAGCAGGAAGCGGCGCTTGAGCTCGCCGCCGCGGTCGAAGTGCAGCATCGCCTTGGCGCGCCGCCAGCCGTTGGGCGCGACGCGCGCGCCGGCCAGCGCGGCCCACACGTGCTGCTCGCCGTAGTCGAGGTGCTCGACCGCGATCCGCCACAGCTCGCGCTCGAAGACCTCCGCGCGGCGCTCGGGGTCGGGCGTGACCGGAAGCACCCGGCGCTCGACGCGCACGCGGCGGCCGCGCCCGCGGCGCACAGGGCCGACCACGATCGCGCCGCCGCGGTAGACGTCGCGATCCAGGAGGGAGTGCAGGGTGACGACGGGGTCGTCGTGCTTGGTCGCCGGGTGGACGAAGTCGACGACGATGCCCGCCTCTTTGCCCGGGTGGCGGCGCGTAACGCGCCCGACCCGCTGCTGATAGAT
>DASXDA010000100.1:0-24603 GCA_036490875.1 Solirubrobacteraceae bacterium | reverse complement strand
CGAGCTGCCGCAGCTGGTCCGCGCGAACCTCGGCGACCTCGCTGACTCGTGGTACGACTGGAACGGCCCGAGCGTGATCGATGCCGGCCCCGGCGACGACAACACGATCAATGGCAGCCACAACCCCTTCCGCCGGGTGTGCCCTATGTCCCGACTCATGAGGGACCTATCACCTGGGACATATGTCGTGACCCCAGACAGCAACGGAGAGGGGGGGATTCGAACCCCCGAACGAGGTCACCCCCGTTACGCGATTTCCAGTCGCGCCCGTTCAACCGCTCCGGCACCTCTCCAGGTGGGCGCCTAGGGTAGCGGCAGCAGCACGCCGGGGTTCATGATCCCGGCCGGGTCGAGCGTCGCCTTGACGGCGCTCAGCACGTCGACTCCGAGCTCTCCGATCTCCCTCGCGTACCAGGCGCGATGGTCGGTCCCGACCCCGTGGTGGTGGGTGATCGAGCCGCCGGCGGCGAGGATCGCGTCGCTCGCCGCGGCCTTGGCCGCGACCCACTGGGCGATCGGATCTTCCGACTGGGCTGCGGCGACCGTGAAGTACAGGGACGCGCCCGCCGGATACACGTGCGAGACGTGACACAGGATCACCGGCGGGGTGCCGGCGGCTGTCAGCGAATCTTGCAGCGCGCTCGAGACGGCGGCGTACAGGTCCGGCACGCGCGACCAGAACGTCACGGTCTCGAGCGTCTCGACCAGCGCGCCGGCATCGAGCAGCGCGTCGCGCAGGTACGGCCCGCGGTAGCGGCCGTGCTCCCAGGTCTCCCCTGCCCCAGCTTCCTCGGTCGCGCCGGCATCCGCCAACACGCGCGTCGCGCCGGTTCGCCGCACCTCGACGTCCTCGGCCGTTCCTTCGTAGCCGATGATCGCAATACAGCCGCCGGAGCCGCCGTCTCCGCCGATCTCGGCGGGACGGGCGAGGTTCAGCGCCGTCTCGGTCTCGTCCGAGAGCCGGAGAACGGTCGGCCGCGGGCCGTCTTGTGCCAGCCGGCGCAGCGCAGCCACCCCCTCGTCGAACGACCCGAACCGCCAACCCTCGTAGACGCGCACGGCCGGCGCCGGCCGGACCGCGACCGACAGCGACGTGATCACGCCGAACGCGCCCTCGGAGCCGAGCACGAGCTGGCGCAGGTCCGGGCCCGCCGCCGACTTCGGGGCGCGGCCCATAGACAGGGTTCCCGCGGGCGTCGCGACCCGTAGCTCGACGACCATCTCGTCGAACCGGCCGTACCCCGCCGACGCCTGGCCGCTCGAGCGCGCCGCCGCGAACCCGCCGAGCGTCGCGTACTCGAACGACTGCGGGAAGTGACCGATCGTGTAGCCGCGCTCGGACAGGAGCGCCTCGGCCTCAGGGCCGCGCAGGCCGGGCTCGAGCACCGCTACGCGAGAGACGGCGTCCAGCTCCAGCATTGCGTTCATCCGCCTCAGGTCGAGCGCGACCAGGCCGGCGAACCCGCCGGCCTCGGGCTCGAGCCCGCCGACGACCGAGCTACCGCCGCCGAACGGCACGACCGCGATCCGGCGCTCGGAGCAGACCTCGAGGAGCTCGACGACCTGCTCGTGCGAGCTCGGGAGCAGCACCAGGTCGGGCGCCGCGCTCGCGTCGCCCGACCGCAACCGCAGCAGGTCGGGGGTCGACTTGCCACGGGTGTGGCGGACCCTGCTGTCGTGGTCGGCGAGCGCCCCCTCGGCGTCGACGACCCCGCGCAGCGCGTCCGCCGCGTCGTCCGTCAGCCGGCCGTCCGGCAACCCGATGGACGAGATCGGCCCCGGCGTCCCGGGGGTATGCGTGACACCGAGGCCGGCGGCCAGCAACGACCGAACCTGCTCGGGCAGCTCGGGCACGAGCGACGGATCGCCCCAGCCGGACCACGACTGATCGGGGTAGCTCTCAGAGGGTCGGACAGGTGCCATCGGCCCGGACCGTATCCTCTCCGCTCAGGAAGAGGGAGAGCGAACCCGGAGTGAGAGCATGACCGACCAGAACACCTTCGGCCTGATGATGGACGACTTCCCACTGTCGCTGACGACGGTGGTCGAGCGGGCGGAGAAGCTCACGCCCGCGAGGAAGGTGGTCTCACGGCGACCCGACGGCTCGATCCACCGAACGACGCTCGGCGAGGCCGCCGAGCGTGCGCGCCACCTCGCGACGGGTCTGAAGAAGCTCGGCGTCGAGGACGGCGACCGGGTCGCCACGCTGATGTGGAACCAGCCGGAGCACCTGGACGTGTACTTCGCCGTCCCCGCGATGGGCGCGGTGCTGCACACGCTCAACCCGCGGCTCAGCGTCGATGAGCTCTCGTTCATCGTGTCCGACGCCGAGGACCGGGTGATCATCGTCGACGAGTCCACGCTCGAGGTGCTCGAGACGTTCCGGTCGGCCCACGACTTCGAGCACGTGGTCGTGGTCTCAAGATCGGGGTCGGTACCCGACGGCACGATCGACTACGACTCGCTGCTCGACCACTCCGAGCCGATGCAGTGGCAGCACCTCGACGAGCGTCGCGCCGCGGCCATGTGTTACACGTCGGGCACGACCGGGCGCCCGAAGGGCGTGCTCTACTCGCATCGGGCGCTCGTGCTGCACTCGCTCGCCGCGGCGCTGCCCAACGCTCACGCGATCTCCGCACGCGACACGATCCTGCCGGTCGTCCCGATGTTCCACGCGAACGCTTGGGGCCTGCCGTACGTCGCCGCGTTTGCCGGCTCCGGCCTCGTTCTTCCCGGACCACGGCTCGACGCCGAGAGCGTGCTCGAGCTGCTCGCGGACGAGCAGGTCACCATCACCGCCGGCGTCCCGACCGTCTGGATGGCGATGCTCGCGGCGCTCGACGCCGAGCCCGACCGGTGGAACCTCGAGCACCTGCGGCTGATCATCGGCGGCGGCTCCGCGGTCCCGCTGAGCCTGTTCGAGGGGTTCGAGCGGCACGGGATCGAGATCGTCCAGGCGTGGGGTATGACCGAGATGTCGCCGATGGGCACCGTCAACCGGCTGCCCGCCGAGCTCGACGACGCCTCCTCCGAACAGCAACACGAGTACCGGCTGCGCGCCGGCGTCCCGCAGCCGTTCATCGAGATCCGAGCGCGAGGTGACGACGGCGAGCTGATCCCGTGGGACGACGAGGCGATGGGCGAGCTCGAGGTCCGCGGGCCGTGGGTCGCCGCCGAGTACTTCAAGGGCCGCGGCGCGGAGAGGTTCACCGAAGACGGCTGGTTCCAGACCGGCGACGTGGTCAAGATCAACGCCGCCGGCTGCATCCGGATCTGCGACCGGTCCAAGGACCTCGTGAAGTCGGGCGGCGAGTGGATCTCCTCGGTCGACCTCGAGAACAACCTGATGGCCCATCCGTCCGTCGCGGAGGCCGCGGTGATCGCGATGCCCGACCCTCGCTGGGGCGAGCGCCCGCTCGCGGTGTGCGTACTGCGCGAAGGCACCGAGGCGACGCCCGACGACCTGCGCGACCACCTGTCAGAGCACTTCGCGAAGTGGCAGCTCCCCGACCGGTTCGAGTTCGTCGAGGCGATCCCGAGGACCGCCACCGGCAAGTTCAAGAAGACACAGCTGCGCGAGCAGTTCGTGGAGACAACGGCCTAGTGCCCTGAGTCGACACCGGAGTACGCTGCGTCGCCAGGGCGCGCTGTGATTCTCGAGCAGTACTACCTGGGCTGCCTGGCCCACGCCTCCTATCTCGTCGCAGACGAGCGCTCCGGCGATGCCGCCGTTGTCGACCCGCAGCGCGACGTCGAGCAGTACCTCGAGGACGCCGAGCGGCTCGGCTGCCGGATCGGCCACGTGATCCTCACCCACTTCCACGCGGACTTCGTCGCCGGCCACCTCGAGCTGCGCGAGCGGGTCGGCGCGACGATCCATCTCGGGGCCCGCGCGAAGGCCGACTACGCGTTTGAGCCGATGGGCGACGGCGACGTCCTGAAGCTCGGCGGCCTCCGGCTCGAGGTGCTCGAGACGCCCGGCCATTCTCCCGAGTCGATCTCGATCCTCGTGTTCGACCCCAGGCACTCAGAGCTCGAGCCGTACGCGGTGCTGACCGGCGACACGCTGTTCATCGGCGACGTTGGGCGTCCCGATCTGCGCGCGTCGCTCGGGTGGAGCGCCGAGGACCTCGGGAGCATGCTGTACGACTCGGTCCACCGCAAGCTCGCCGGGCTCCCCGACGACACGCTCGTGTACCCGGCGCACGGCGCCGGCTCGCTGTGCGGCAAGAACCTGTCGACCGACACCGTCTCGACGATCGGCGTGCAGCGGTCCTACAACTACGCGATGCAACCGATGAGCCGTGAGCGGTTCGTCGAGATCGTCACCGCCGATCAGCCCGACGCGCCCGGCTATTTCACCTACGACGCGGTGTTGAACGCGAGCGAGCATCCGACGCTCGACCAGGCGCTCGAGCGCGAGCTGACGCCGCTGACGCTCGAGCAGGCTCTGGCGCTCGCTGGCGAGGGGGCGCAGCTGCTCGACACGCGCGAGGCGGCGCGGTTCGAGGGCGCCCACCTCGGCGGCAGCCTCAACGTCGGCCTCGGCGGCAGCTTCGCCACCTGGTGCGGCACGCTGCTCGACCACGACCGTCCGATCGTCGTGATCGCCGAGCCGGGCAGGGAGGCGGAGGCTGCGACGCGACTCGGGCGGATCGGCTTCGACAACGTCGCCGGCTATCTGAGCGGCGGGATGCAGCACGTCGAGGAGTCGGGCGCGCGCGTGGCCCGAACGGAGCGGATCACCGCCGGATCGCTGGCGGAGGCGAGCCCGGGCCCGGGCGCGCCGCTCGTGATCGACGTGCGGGCGCCGGGAGAGTGGGAGGCGGGTCACATCGACGGCGCGGTCAACGTGCCGCTGTCGCGGCTCGCCGACGAGCTCGACGAGCTACCCGCCGATCGTCGGATCGTCGTCTATTGCGCCAGCGGATACCGCTCGGGCATCGCGGCCAGCCTCCTGCGACGAGCTGGCCGAGCCGAGGTGTCCGACCTCGTCGGCGGGCTCGAGGCGTGGAAGGCCACGGCCGCCGCGCCCGCCTGACGTGGTCGTTACCAGGCGGGCGCGTAGCCGAGCCTGAGCCGGCGGCGCGGACGCGGGGCCCGAGTGGCGGCTGCGGCGTGCGTCCTCAGCAGCTCGACGATGTGGCCCGTGTAGTGGAACGGGTCGGCCATCGCCGTGCCGTCGTCGAGTGAGAGCGCCGCTCGCAGCTCGCCGTCCAGCTCGGCAAGCAGCAGCCGTCCGGCCGGCAGCGACGGAGCGCTGTCGAGGGCGGCGAGCCGGCAGAGCGCGAGCTGGTCGTCGGGCGTCGCGAGGCGGATCGTGATTGGGGTGGTGAGAGGGGCGGTGGTGGTGGTCATCAGGGCATCAGGATTGCTCTCGGCCCACATAAATGCAAATAGGGGTTTGCTTGATGAGGTATAACTTCAAGTCATGCTCGATACGCGGCGCCTGATCGTGCTCGTGGAGGTCGCTCGCAAGGGCTCGTTCTCGGCGGCGGCGGAGTCGCTCGGGTACACGCAGCCGGCGGTCTCTCGCCAGATCGCAACGCTCGAGGCCGAGGTCGGGGCACAACTCGTGCGACGCGTCCCGCAGGGTGCGGTACTCACCGACGCCGGACGGCTGCTGGTCGATCGTGGCGAAGCGATCCTGGCGAGCCTCGCCGGAGCCGAGGAGGAGCTGCGGCGGCTGTCCGGCCTCGAAGGCGGTCGCCTGAGGATCGCGACGTTCGCGTCGGCCGCGGCGTCGATCATGCCGATCGCGGTCGCGGAGTTCCGGCGGCGCCACCGGGCGATGGAGCTCGACATCACGATGGCCGACCCCGCCGAGTCGGTGCCACTGTTGCTCTCGGGCCGGCTCGATCTGGCGCTCTCGCACGACTCGATGCAGAATCCCGACGGGATTGAGCTCGTCGAGCTGTTCGACGATCCGATGTACGTCGTGATGCCGCTCGGCCACCCGCTAGCCGACGGCGGCAAGCTCGGTCTCGAGTGCTTCGCGCAGGAGCCGTGGATGCTCGCGACCACTAACACCTGCCCGGACTCGCGTCTGTTCCTGCGGGCGTGTCACGAGGCGGGGTTCGAGCCGGAGATCGCCTTCCAGAACGACGACTACCCGGCGATCGTCGGGTTCGTCGCCGCCGGCGTCGGCGTGGCGCTGATCCCCGACATGGTCGCGCGCGGGATCCGCGAGGACGTGGTCGTGCGCGAACTCGAGCCGTCACCGCCGCCTCGGCCGATCTGCGCGGCGGTCCCGGCCGACTACCGCTCGCCCGGCGCGTCGGCGATGCTCGAAGTCCTGCACGACGTGAGCGCCGACTGGATCGGCGATCGCCGGGCGCTGACCGTGGCCTGAGCCGGGCTACGATTCGTCGCATGCCGGATCGCCTCTACTTCACCGACTCCGACGAAGCCAACCGGCTGATCGCAACAGACCCGATGGCGCTGCTGATCGGGTTCGCGCTCGATCAGCAGGTGCAGGTGCAGAAGGCGTTCTACGGGCCGCTGGCGATCCAGGAGCGGATCGGCTCGCTCGATCCCGCCGCGCTTGCGGCCGCCGACCTCGATCCCGCGTTCCGGGAGCGGCCGGCCGTCCACCGGTTCCCGGGCTCGATGGCAAAGCGCGTTCACGACCTAGCCGTCCACGTGCGCGACAACTACGACGGCCACGCCGAGCGCGTCTGGACCGACGCCGCCGACGCGGACCAGCTGCGCGCGAACCTGGCCGCGCTCCCCGGGTTCGGCGAGATGAAGATCAAGGCGCTCGGCGCGGTGCTCGCGAAGCGGTTCGGCATCGCGACCGCTGCCGAGCTGGTGCCGCCGCACCCGACGCTCGGCGACGTCGACTCGGCCGGGGCACTCGCCGACTACCAGGCCAAGAAGCGGGCGCACAAAGCCGAGTGGACGGCAATGCGCGCGGGCGCTTAGGCGCCCCGCACGCGGAGAATCGCGTCCCGCTCGGCGAGGCGGTTGTCGCGGCGTAGCTGAGCCTCGTGCTCGCGGCGGCGCTCATCGGGCGTCTCGGGCGCGAGCGGCGGCACCGGCATCGGCTGGCCGCGGTCGTCGAGTGCGACCATCGTCAGGTACGTGCTCGAGGTGTGCGCGACCTCCCTCGTCCGCACGTGCTCTGACTCGACCCGGACCCCGACCTCCATCGAAGTCCGCCAGGCGGCGTTGACGGTGGCCAGGAACGTGACCAGCTGGCCGACGTGAACGGGGTCGATGAACGTCATCCGGTCCATCCCGGCCGTGACCACACGCGCTCCGCAGTGGCGGATCGCGGCGATTCCCGCGACCTCGTCGCACAGGCGCATGATCACCCCGCCGTGGACATAGCCGGCGGTGTTCGCGTCCTCGATCCCCATCCACCGAGTAAGGACCGAGATCGAGTCCGAGGGACGGCGGGGTTGCACGGCCGATGACTCTACGCCGCCCGGCGGTCTTAACTGCTGCGATGACCAAGGCACGGCTCTACGGCTACGACCCGCGCGTCGACGACTACATCTCGAAGCTACCGGAGTGGCAGCAGGAGATCTGCGCCCGCCTCCGCGAGCTGATCCACGCGGCCGATCCCGAGGTTGTCGAGACGATCAAGCGCACGGTGCAGCCGTACTTCGTGCTGGAGGGCAACGTGTGCGCGCTGCTCGCGGCGAAGGACCACGTGAACCTGTTCCTGTACGACGGCGCGGTCGTCCCCGACCCGGAGGGGATCATCACCGGCGGGCACGGAAACCGGACGGCGAGGACGATCGCGGTCGGTCGCGGCGAGGAGGTCAACGCGGTGGCGCTGATCGCGATGCTCAGAGAGATCATCGCCAACAACCGCGCGGGCGGCTGGCGGAAGCTGAAGCGCAGCTAGAACACTGTGAGCATCGGTCAGTTATCACTACGATCCTGACGATGGATCGCGAGGAGCTGCGAGCCACGCAGGGCCCGATCAAGGAGCGCTACCGGCACGAGCCCGAGGCCGCTCTGATCACGCTCCACGCCGACGCCACGCTGGACGATCAGCAGATCGCCTGCTCGGTGGCGACCGGGCGGGCGCTCGTAACCGCGGGTCTCCATCCCGGCACCGGGGGCTCGGGCACGCTCGCGTGCTCCGGGGACATGCTGCTCCAGGCGCTCGTCGCCTGCGCGGGAGTCACGCTTAGATCGGTCGCCACGTCGCTCGAGATCCCCGTGTCGGGGACCGTCACGGCGGAGGGCGACCTCGACTTCCGCGGCACGCTCGGTGTCTCAAGCGACGACCAGGTGCCGGTCGGGTTCACCGCGATCCGGCTGCGCTTCAACCTGGAGAGCGAGGCGACCGAGGAGCAGCTCGACACCCTGATGTTCCTGACCGAACGCTACTGCGTCGTCTACCAGACGCTCGCGGGCGGGGTCGACATCAGCGTGTCGCGCTCGGGATGAGCCCGACGCGGCGGGCGCTGCTCGCGGCGTCGGTCGCGATCGCCGGCTCCGGCTCCGCAGTGGCGCTCCCGAGGCCGGCCGTACCCGTCTCCTCGAAGCGGACGCCGGCGTCGTGCGCGACCCACATCGCGCTCCCGCGAATCCCGAGAGACATCGCGATCTTCCGTGCCGGGACGCGGCTCCGCCCGCCGAAGCATCTGAAGGGAGCGAAGTCGGCGCCGCGTCCGAAGCCGTTCCTCGAGGCCGGCGACGAGGTGTTCGTCTCGCGTCCGGGATTCAGGCTTTCGTACGCGGGGAATCGCTTCGGAGTCGCGCACGCGGAGTTCCGGCTGCGGTGCCTGAAGTTGGAGCTGAACCGCCGGCCGCACGGTCCGCTGACGTCCGCGCTGGCGCTCGTGCTGCACTCGGGCCGTCTGCGGGTGAGCTCCGGACCGCACGCCGCCCGCGCGCTGGTGCTGACTCGCGAGATGCTGGCGTTCCCCACTGCGCGCAGCACCCGGTTCGTCGTCGACCGCGATCCGCACTCGCGATCGACGCACGCGTGGACGCTCGGCAAGCCGATCATCGTCGCGAAGGCGTCCGAGGAGTCAGTGCGGATCAACAGCCGGATCACGTACACGGCGATCGCCGACGGGCGAGGGCTACGGCTCGATATCTGGCCGTTCTCGATCTCGCCGCTGCAGCGGCCGGCGGCGCCGGGGGACGACCTGCCCCCGTTCTGGGCCGATGGGGTTCCGTGCTCGGTCGGCTGCACCGCGGCCGGCGCGGTTCCCGGCTGGCCGCTCAAGCCGTTTCACGAGCAGCACGCGATCCGAGCCGGCATCAACGAGCTGCGTCCGGCGAACTTCCACGTCGCCGTTGACATCCAGGCGAGGAACTTCGAGCCGGTCTACGCGATCCAGTCGGGGTACGCGTCGATCCGGTATCCCGGGACCGGCGACGTCAACGTCGACGTCGGGCGCTTCTACTACTGGCACATCCACCCGACGGTGTCCGACGGCCAGTACGTGGTCGCGTACAAGACGGTGATCGGGAATGTGCTGTACGGCTTCACGCACGTCGCGCTGTCGGAGGGCACGACCTCCGATTACCTGAACCCGCTGCGACCCGGTGGCAGCCTGCAGCCCTACCACAACAGCGAGCCGCCGGTGATCGGCGTGCCCCGGATCTTCAGCGACGGGCGCGTGATCGTCGGCGCGTTCGGGCCGCAGAGCCTCGTCGCCACCGGGTTCTCGTACGAGACGCCGGTGCTCGCCCCCTCGTCGCTCGCGTGGCGGCTATACGACGCCCGCGGCCACGCGCTGACCGGGCTCGAGTGGGCCATGCGCGGCTCGCAGAACTACTCGCCCGGGCTGAAATCGGTGATCTTTGCGCCCGGGGCGGCGAATCCCGGGTTCGAGTGCTTCTTCACGGAGCGCCGGTGCATCCCGAACTGGGTCTACTGGCTCGCCGGTGGACTGGCGCCGCGGCTGCCGCTCGGAAGCCTGCCCCACGGCCGCTACCGGCTGACCGTGTACGCGTGGGACTGGGTGGGCAACACGTCCGCGCTCGACTACTGGTTCAACGCGCCCCTCGCACACGCCGCCGCGCCTCCGAGCGCGGAGTTCGGCCCGCTCGATCCGCGCTTCGACTTCGACGAGACGGGCGCTGGGATATGACCTGCCCGAGTTGCGAGCAGACGACCCCGGAGGGCCGGTTCTGCATCAGGTGCGGGGCGCCGCTGGCGGACGACTGGGAGGGGAAGTCGCGTACCCGCTCGCACTTCGCGGCCGCGTCCCATCAGCACGTCGCGCACCCGGCGCTGATCTCGACGCTGTTCCCGCATCTCCCTCGCGCCTCGCAGTCGGGCTTTCGGCTCGCGCTTGCGTTCGGGCTCGCGGTCGTAGCCGGATTGGCGGCGCTGCGGCTGTTCCCGATGGCGTTGATCGCCGCCGCGCTGCTGCTGCCACTGCTGGTCGTCCTCTACCTGATCGACGTCGACGTGTACGAGGGCGAGCCGCCGTGGGCGGTGGCGTTCGTGATCCTGTGGGGCGCCGTCGCCGGCGTCGGCTTCGGCCTGCTGGCCATCGACGTCGCGCCCTCGGCGGTCGATGTGATCGCGCACGGGGACTCGCAGAACGTGGTCCAGCAAGGGCTGCTGCTGCCATTCGCCGGTCTGCTCGTGCTGCTGATCGGCCCGGTGCTGCTGCTCCCGTACCACCGTTTCAACGACGTCCTCGACGGCGTCACGTTCGGTACCGCCGCCGCGGCCGCGTTTGGCGGGGCTCAGGCAATCACCTACGGAGTCCACTACTTCGGCTCCGGCGTGCGGCCGGCCGGGGCGATCGCACCGTGGATCTGGCGGCTGCTGTCGCTCGGGCTGGGGATGCCGATCGTGACGATGGGCGCTGCCGCGGCGGCGTGCGCCGCGCTGTGGCTCCGGTATCGGGCCCCCGCACGCGACTGCGAGGCGCTGGGGCCGGCCGGCCACCCGGTCGTCGCGCTGCCGCTCGCCGCAGCGCTCGTGATGGGCGCCGCCGTCGGAGAGACGTTCCTCCCCCCTTGGGGATGGCTGCTGTGGCTTGCCGCGTTCGACGTCGTCGTGATCATCATGCTCCGGCGCGCGATCCATGTCGGGCTGCTCGAGGAGGCGCTCGAGATCCCGATCGGCCCGGAGATCGCCTGTCCGAACTGCGGCGCGCAAACCGCCCGGCACACGTTCTGCGGCAACTGCGGGATCTCGCTGCAGGCGCTGCCGAAGACCCGCCCCCGGCGATCCGAGCCGGTCGCGATGCCCGCGTCCGAGCCGCCGGCATGAGCACCGAAGCCGCAGCCCCGGGGAGCCCCCACCAGCATCCCAGCCACCACTTCCGGGCCGGCAGCCACGGCCGGCTTCGGATCAGACGCACGCTTGCGATCTTCGTGCTGACGTTCGCTGTGATCGTCGGGGTGGGTGCGGCGCTCACCTCCGTCCAAGCTCCGACGCGCCACCCCGCGTGCCCTCCGCTCCAGCCCTGCGGCGTGCCCGCCCCGACGGTCAGGCCGCTCGTCGCGCTGAGCGTGTTCAGGAGCGCGCAGTCGGGATTCAGCCTCGAGTACGACGGCAGCCTCCTGACGATCGCGCACCAGGACGGGGCCGGAGTCACCCTCCGGGTCCAGTTCAAGGACGGGACGACAGGCGCGATGAACGTCCAGGCTGCCCCGGGCATCTCGCCCTCGGCGGCGATCGCGGCAAGGGTCAAGTTGCTGCAAGGCTCGATCTCCCAGCTCGCCCGGGACGACGATCCGGCGGACGAGCTGCTCGGCGCGGAGGTCGGGCTACGGTCGGGCAGCGGCGCAGTGTTCCGCGGCGATCTCGCCGGTCCACAGGGGGTCAGCCAGTCGGTACAGATCGCGATCGAGTCGGCGACGAACGGCCGCAGGACGCTTCTCGCGACCGTGCTCGCGCCGGCCCAGCACGTCGGCCCGCAGAGCGATATGTACGCGCTCGCCGACCAGATCATCAACAGCGTCCGATGGGCCGAGGGGACGGCGTCGTCGTGAGACGGTGGGCCGCGGCGGCGTTCGTGGCGGTGCTCGCGGCCCTGGCCGCGGCGAGCCTGATCGTGGCGGGCGGGGCGCCGGGGCGGGTGGCCGCTCCTCGGAGTCCCGGTCCCCGCCCCGTTGGGCGGACCGCGTCGAGCGCCGTGGTCCACTTCTCGCTTGTGTTGCGACTGCCGGGACAGCGGCGCCTCGAGCGGTTTCTGCAGCAGGTGTACGACCCGAGCTCGCGGGCGTTTCATCACTTCACCAGTGCGAGCGCGTTCGGGGAGCGATTCGGCGTGTCGCGCGATGCGCTGCGGGACGCGATCCGCTCGCTGCGGCGGGACGGCGTGCAGGTCGCCACCGTCTACCCGCAGCACACAGCGATCGACGCACGCGCTCCGGCTGGCGTGGTCGAGCGGTTGTTCGGGGTGCGGCTGATGGATTACCGCGGGCCCGGTGGACGCCGGCTCCACGCGCCGGTCGGCACTCCGTCGGTTCCCGCGGGGCTCGCGGACACGGTGAGCGCCGTTTCGGGTCTCGACGGTCGCGACAGGACGTACTCGGACGACGTGCCGAGCAGCGGGCTCGACCCGACCGATGCGAGCGCCGCGTACGACCTCGCGCCGCTCCATGCTCAGGGGATCGACGGACAGGGCGAGAAGGTGGCGGTGATCTCGTTCGGGACCTTCCGGCAGTCGAACCTCGCGGGCTTCGACCGGCAGTTCGGGCTCCCGGTGCAGCTCCCGGTCGACGCGGCGCTGCCGCCGCCGCTCGGCGGCGCCACCGACAGCAGCGCCGACGTGCAGGAGGAGGTCGAGCTCGACTTCGACATCGCCCACGAGATCGCGTCGCGCGCGCAGCTGCTCGACTACAACGCGCCCTACGTCGACGGCTCCGGGGCCGGGACGTTCGGCGCGCTGATCGACAAGATCGTCGCCGACGGTCAGGCCAACATCGTCTCCGACAGCTACGGGTCGTGCGAGCTGAGCACGGACCTCGGCGACGTGCGGCGCGACGAGCAGGCGATCGAGGCCGCCGAGGCGCACGGGATCTCGATCTTCAAGTCGGCCGGGGATGCCGGCGCCTACCAGTGCCAGCGCACCAACCGTGCCGACCACCGGCTGTCGGTCGAATGGCCCGCATCAAGTCCCGGAGTGGTCGCCGTCGGCGGGACCTCGCTGTCGATCGGCACGAACGGTGGATATGCCGGCGAGACCACGTGGGAGGGCACACTCACCCAGCAGGGCGGCGGGGGCGGGCTGAGCGCGATCTTGCCGCGGCCCTCATGGCAGCGCGGCCTCGGGGTCGACAATCAGTACTCGGACGGCAAGCGCCAGGTGCCCGACGTCTCCGCGAACGGAGATACCGCGTCGGGCTGGACGCTGTTCGCGGACGGCCAGCTCACCCAGATCGGCGGCACCAGCGCGTCGACGCCGTTCTGGGCCGCGTCGACGGCGCTGATCGAGCAGTACGCGCGCCAGCAGGGTGTCCGGCGGCTCGGCTTCATCGACCCGGTTCTCTACGCGCTCGCGTCTTCACCCCAGAGGTATCCGCCGTTCCATGACGTGACGGTCGGGTCGAATCGCTTCTACCCGGCGACGAAGGGGTGGGACTTCGCGACGGGTCTTGGGTCCCCCGACGTCTACAACCTGGCGCGGGACGTCGTGGCGTATCTGAAGGCGCACGGGGGAGGGTGAGGGGTCGGGGCGGGGTGGGGCGTGGCCCACGGGGTGAGGCGTCGGGGTGGGGCGCGGGGCGCGGCCGGGGCCGCGGCCCACGGGGCGCGGGGCGCGGGCGCGGGCGGCCGGCCCGGCGGGCCCCGGGCGCGGGCGCGGGCGCGGCCCACGGGGCGCGGGCCCCGGGCGCGAGTGCCGCGCGACCCCCCGGGGCGAGGCTGATATGACACACCCCCCTCCGCGGCGGGAGGTGTGTCGTGTGAGCGTCGGATTTCGGGGGTTGGCACGACACACCTCGGGGGTCGGGGAGGGGTGTGTCGTATTAGCGTCGGTCTCGGAGGCGGCGGGATGCCGCCCTGGCGCGCCCGTGACACACCCCGCGCGCGACTGCGGGGTGTGCCGTGGGACGGCCATGAAGTGGCGACCGGGGAGGACCTGGCGGCCGCGCCCGCCTCCCCGGCACGTTGGTTAGGTGGTGGAGCTGGAGGGCGGGGTTGTGGAGGTCGAGGGTGGGGTGGTGGATGTCGAAGGTGGCGCGCCGGAGCTCGACGGCGGGGATCCGTAGCCCGAGGACGGCGAGCCCGAGGGCGGCGAGCCCGAGCCCGCGCCCGCCGGCGGCGGGCCGCGGTGTCCGCCCGGACCGCCGGCGCAACCGCGGCCGGGGCCGCCACGCTCGACGTTGAACGAGCTGTCGAGGTTGACCTCGACCTTGGTGCCGTCGGACTTGGTCACGGTCACCTCGTAGCCGTTGCCGTTGAAGTCGGTTGTCACGGCGCCCGCGGTCCCGCTGCCCACGCTCTTGACCGCGGCGGCCTGCGCCTTGGATGCCGCCGCGCCCGTCACCGCTTTCTCGGCGCCCTCATGCGTGGCGCTCCCGGGCGCCGGGAATCCGGGCCGGGCACCGGACCCAGGAGTCGTCGTGGTCGCCGGAGTGGAGGTGGTCGCCGCATCGGCGATCGCCGCCCCTCCGAGGCCGAGCGTTGCGAGCGCGCCGCCGGCGGCGAGCAGCTTCTTCGGGGACTTGAACATGGGTTGGTCCTTTCGGTCGACTGCGTTGCTCCCGATGAACACGATCGACCTGGCGCATAAGAACGCCGTGCCAACGCACTAAGAACCTCGGATTCACAAATAACCTGAAAGTTCAGTAATGTCTGAATCTAATGGACGGGACGCTCCAGCAACGACTGAGGACTTAATGGACGACAAGCTCTGGCAATTCGTCGACGCGAACGGCGAGCTGATGTCGAAGTCGTATGGCCTGCCGCGGATGACCGGGCGGGTGCTGGCGTGGCTGCTCGTCTGCGATCCGTCCGAGCAGACGGCGGCGGAGCTCGCCGAGGCGCTCGACGCGAGCAAGGGCGCTATCAGCGGCGCGACGGGAATGCTGGTCCGCTCCAGGCTCGTCGATCGCCTGCACATCCGGGGGGAGCGAGCGGACCGATTCCGGTTCCGGCCCGGGGCATGGGAGGAGCAGCTGCGTGACCCCGGGCTCGAGCAATCGCGAGCCGTGATCGCGATGGGGCTAGACGCGCTGGCCGGCGAGCCCGCCCAACGCCGCACGCGGCTCGAAGAGATCGACACGTTTTACGAGTGGTGGGAGTCGAGGGTTCTCAGCCTTGTTGACGAGTTCCAGGAGTACAAGCAGAGCAAGCTCGAGAGGAGGGGCGATGACTGACGCATCGGCGATCGAGGTTCGAGACCTCAAGAAGTCGTTCGGCGAAGTGATCGCGCTCGACGGCCTGGACCTCACGGTGGAGCCCGGGATGGTGTTCGGGCTGCTGGGCCCAAACGGCGCCGGCAAGACGACGCTCGTCCGGATCCTCGCGACGCTGCTCCCGCCGACCGCGGGCCGGGCCTCAGTCCTCGGCCACGACGTCGTCGCCGAGTCGCTGCCGGTCCGGCGGCTGATCGGGCTGGCCGGGCAGTTCGCGGCCGTCGACGCGGAGCTGACCGGGCGCGAGAACGTCGAGATGGTCGCGCGGCTCTATCGCTGCTCCCGGCGCGAAGCGCGCGGTCGCGCGACCGAGCTGCTCGAGCGCTTCGACCTGGCCGACGCGGCCGACCGGCGCGTGTCGACGTACTCGGGCGGGATGCGGCGGCGGCTCGACCTGGCCGCGGGGCTGATCGGGCGACCGCCGGTCGTGCTGCTCGACGAGCCGACGACCGGGCTCGATCCACGCTCGCGCCAGGAGCTGTGGGCGATGGTCGCGGCGCTCGGGCGCCAGGGAACCACGGTGCTTCTGACCACCCAGTACCTCGATGAGGCCGATCGGCTGGCCGCACGGATTGCCGTCGTGGACCACGGCCGGATCGCCGCGGAGGGGACGCCGGCGGAGCTGAAGGGGGCGATCGGCGGCAGCGTGCTCAGCGTGCGCGTCACGGATCCCGACCGCCTTGCCGAGGCCGTCGCCGAGCTCGCGCCGCTGAGCGCCGGCGATCAACCGCAGATCGATCCGGGCGCCGCGGAGATCCGGATCGGGGTCGCCGATCCCGCGATCTCGGCCGAGGCGCTCCGGCGGCTCGACGGGCACGGGATCGAGACCGCCGCGATCGAGCTTCAGCAACCGAGCCTCGACGACGTGTTCATGGCGCTCACCGGCCGCCCCGCGGAAACGGACGTGACGCCTGAAGAGACGACCGAGGAGACCGAACGGAGGGCCGCATGACGACCGCGACACTCACCCCGAGAACCCGCAGCCGCGCCACCTTCGCGCAAACGCTCGCCGACAGCGAGGTGATGGCGGCGAGGCAGCTGCGAAAGGTCCTGCGGCGGCCGATGTACGTCGTCTATCTGTTCATCCAGCCGGTGATCTTCGTGCTGCTGTTCCGGTACGTGTTCGGCGGCGCGATCAACACCGGCCGCGTCAGCTACGTCAACTTCCTGATGCCAGGGATCATCGTGATGACGGCGATCTTCGGCGCGCTGACGACGGGGCTCGGGTTGACCGAGGACATGGCCGGGGGAGTGGTCGATCGCTTCCGGTCGCTGCCGATCGCGCGTTCGTCGGTGCTGCTCGGGCGGACCGCGGCCGACCTGTTCGCGAATTTCCTGACGCTGATCGTGATGCTGCTGATCGGTTTCGCGGTCGGTTTCCGGCCGACCGAGCCGGTGTACGAGGTCGTGCTCGCGTTCGCGCTGGTGCTCGCGTTCGCGTACGTGTTCTCGTGGATCAGCGCGTTCGTCGGGATCAAGGTCCGCAACCCGGAGACGGCCCAGTCGGTCGGGTTCATCTGGGTGTTCCCGCTCGTGTTCGCCTCCTCCGCGTTCGTCCCGATCAACACGATGCCGGGCGCCGTCCACTGGTTCGCCGAGATCAACCCGGTCACCCAGGTGGTGGACGCGGCGCGCGCGCTCACGATCGGGAGCGGCGACGCGCTCGGCCACACGCTGGCGACGCTCGGCTGGCTCGCCGGGCTGCTGCTGGTGTTCGTGCCGCTCGCAGTGCGCGCGTTCCACCGCGCCTGAGCGGCGCCGGAGCGGGACCGCTCGGCTCGCACGGGCCCGGCCGTAGCGATACGGTCGGCGAGTGAGCTCGGCCGAGGACACGGACGCCCCCCCGACGCCGCCCGCCGAGGCGCGGCGACTGAGCCGAGTCCGGGGCCTCGCCGGCGCCACCAAGGCCCTGTTCCGCGTGGTGTATCGCGACCCGCAGCACGTCAGCGAGCGGATCACGCTGTACACCGTCGACCGACTCGCGGACGAGGCGCAGCAGTGGGCCAAATCGGTCCGCGACGAGCGCTCGGACACCCATCGTGCCGTGATCGCCGAGGAGCTGCGGGTTCAGACAGCGCAGATCGCGCGGGTCGACGGAGCGATCGCGGGAACCCCGTTCATGTTCGCGCTGATCCCCGGTTACCTGACTTATCTGTGGCAGGAGATGCGGATGACGCTCAGGACCGCCGCGCTGTACGACCGAGATCCGCACACGCTGCGGACGGCCGCCGAGATGCTCGCGCTGCGCGGCGTGCATCCGACCGTCGAGCGGGCCGAGGAGGAGCTGATCCGCACGCGTGACACGCCGCTGCCGGAGAAGCCCGAGCACCGGCGGCCGCTCAAGAACTGGATCAACAGCGGCTTCGCGCTGCTCGTGTTCGGCGGCTTCATGTCGCCGTCGCAGGCGAAGCAGCGCCGGGGCTTGCGCGAGTTCGTCAGGGACGGCCTGGCCGTGCTGGGCGCAGGGGCGGTGTGGCTGATCACCTGGGTGTTGCCGTTCACGTTCATGATCGCGATGGCATGGGGTTGCGAGAGCCATGCCCGCCAGCTCGGCCGCCGGGCGCAGATCTTCTACGACGGCGAGGAGGACTCCGTCAACGCGGCGATCGCGGCGGCGGCGCGTCGCGAGGACCGCGGGCACAGCAAGCGCGAGCTGATCCGCGGTGTCGCGCTGTTCCTATCCGTGGCGATCCCGATCGTGTTCCTTGCGTACGTCGCCGAGATCAGGAACACCGCCGGGCTCAACTGGCTGAGCGGGCTCGCCGTGCTCGTCGCCGTGTCGCTGGTCGTCGCGACGGTGATGGTCGCCTCCCGCCGCTGATGTGCGATTTCCACTCCGACCACTCGGCGCTGGCGCCGCTCCCGGAGGATGAGCACACGCTCGACTCGCCTCGCGTCCGCGGATTCGTCGCCGACGTGCGCAAGGAGATCGAGCGGGCGGACTCGCCCAAGCAGGCCTGCGAGCTGATCGCGCCTCAGTTCGAAGCGATGCTGGCCGACCGAGAGTGGCTGCCGGCCTCCTACCAGGAGCCCGCACCCGAAAGCGGCATGGGCGGCGGTATCGGGCAGTGGCTGATCTTCCGCGCCGCCGACCGGGCGCTATCGCTGTTCAGCCTGGTCGTCCCGCCCGGCGCGATGACCCCGGTCCACGATCACCTCGCCTGGGGACTTGTCGGCATCTACCGCGGAACCCAGGACGAGGAGTTCTACCGGCCCATGCCCGGCATCGGGCTCGAGTCCGGGCGCAGGCGACCGCTGAACCCCGGCGACTACTACGCGCTGCTCCCGCCCCGCGATGACGTCCATCGCGTCCGCACGACGTCGGACGAGACGTCCGTGTCGATCCACCTGCTCGCGAATGACACCGGCTGCGTGTGGCGGCACACCTACGACGAGCTGACCGGTGACGCGCAACCGTTCCGGTCCGGCTACGTCAACGTGGCGTGCGAGTGAGCGCCTAGCGCTCCGCGGCGAACGCGGGCGTTGCGCTTCGGCGACGGTCCCTGGCGGCCGAGAAGCCGACCAGCCGTCCCTGCTCCTCGTCGTACAGCTTCAGTCGCAGGGTCCCGATTCCGTCCCGGAAGCCGAGTGTCGGGCAGCTGTGGAACACGGGGTTGTCATCGTGCGCGCGCTGCAGGTTGTAGTTCGGGATCCGCGGGAGCATGTGGTGGACGTGGTGGAGCCCGATGTTGCCGGTGAAGAACTGGAGGACCTTCGGCAGCTTCAGGTAGGAGCTCCCGCGCAGCGCCGAGTCCCGGTAGCTCCAGTCGTCGTTGCGCTTCCAGTAGACGCCCTCGAACTGGTGCTGGACGTAGAACAGCCAGATCCCGACCGAGCCGGCGAGGAGCGCGCCGGGCAGCTGCACGAGCAGCACCGACTGCCACGGGAAGAACACGCACAGCGTCCCGAGCAGCGCGATCAGCGCGAGGTCGGTGGCGATGATCTGCCGCCAGAAGCGGCGTCGAGCCCACCCCGGCACCAGCCTCGGCTCGAGCAGCAGCGCCCAGATCGGCCCGAGGCCCAGCATCACGAACGGATTGCGGATCAGCCGGTACCCGAGCCGCTGACCCCAGGACCCGTCGACGTACTCCCTCAGGGTGATCGTGTCGACGTCGCCCATGCCGCGTTTGTCGAGATCCCCGGCGGTGGCATGGTGGACGGCGTGCTCGTGTCGCCAGCTGTGAAACGGCGTGTAGACGACCAGGCCGCAGACGATGCCGGTCCAGTTGTTCAGCCTGCGGTTCGGGAAGAACGAGCCGTGGGTGCAGTCGTGGAAGATGATGAAAGTGCGGAGCGTGAAACCGGCCACCGGGATCGCGAGCAGCAGCACGAGCCAGTCCGAGACCTGGAGCAGCGCGTACATCGCCGCGGTCAGCAGCAGATACGGCAGCACGGACGTGGCGAGGTCGAGCATCCCTCGGCTCGTGGAGGGCTGGGCGTAGGGCGCCAAGCGCTCACGCCAGAAGGATGGTTGAACGGCTGAGGTGTCGGTCACGCGGTTTGTCCCTACCCGTGGATCGGAGGCGCCAGCGTACCGACCTTGTCGGCATCACCGGCCGCCGGAAGCTAATTCTTTTCGAAAACCAGCCGGTAGTGATCCATCAGCTCGCGCTCGAAGCAGGCACCGTTGGAGCTCTCGCCCGTGGTGAACGCGAAGCGAAAGTTCGAGTCGGTCAGCCAGCGCGGGAGCAGCCGCAGCTTCAGCAGCGCCATCCGCGGGTTCCAGGATTCGGTGCGCGTGTCCCACTGCCGGATCGTCTCGATGTAGTCGAGCCGGCCGCTAACCGCTGAGACGAGACTGAAGTGCGGCTCGGCGCACTTCACGACCTGCTCCTTGCCAAACGGGAGGAACGACCCCGGGAACGCCGCCTGCATCATCGCGAGATACCACGCGTCTGAATCTCGTGGGGCGTCTCGGCTGACCTCCTCGATCGGGATCATGTTCTTCCCGAACACCATCGTCTGCAGGTAGAACCGGCCCTTCTCCGGCAGCAGCCCGGCGACGTGCTCGAACAGCCCGCTGTAGATCTGATCCTGCCGCCCGGCCTCGTAGTCGTCCGGCGAGCAGAAGTGCTCGAACGCGCCGAGGCTGGCGGCGGCGTCGAACGGACCGAAGGTGTCGCGCGTCACCTCGCGCGCATCCTGGAGGCGGACGTCCAGGCCGTGGCGCTTGCAGGCCTCGAGCTGCGCCGAGGACAGCGTCACACCCAGCCCGTTGGCGCCGACGTTGCGGAAGTGGTTGAGCAGCGCGCCCCAGCCGCACCCGAGATCGATCACCCGCTGCCCCGACTCGAGCCCCAGCTGCTCTGTCACGTAGGCGTGCTTGCGCCGCTGGGCCTGCTCGAGAGTCATCGAGAAGTCGCCGTCGTACTTGGCTCCGCTGAAGTCGGCCATGTCGCCGAGGCTCAGTCGGATCACCTTGTCGGTCAGCGTGTAGCTGAAGTCGATGTCCTTGCGGTCAGCCATCGCCCGTGGACGCGGCATCCAAGCAGACCTGTGAAGACCGTGAGGTCTCCTCGGGTGCAGACTGCGCGTGCCACAGGTGGATCGCGGCGGTCGCGCGCCACGGCGACCAAGCCTCCGCGAGCGCTCCGAGCGAACCCGTGCGGGTCGGCTCCAGGCGCTGGATCGCACGACGCAGGCCGAGGTCGTCGGCCGGGAACGCGTCGCGCTCGCCCAGTCGCAGGGCGATGTACTGGGCCGTCCACGGGCCGAGGCCGCGGATCGCGCCGATCGCTGCCACGAGCTCCTCGAGCGTCGCGCTGCGATCGAGCGGGAGCTCGCCGCGATCGGCGGCCCGAGCGAACGCCCGGATCGCTCCCGCTCGCGCGCCGGGCATCCCGAGCTTGGAAACGTCGCTTGCCGCCAGCACGTGCGGCGGCGGGAACGTATGGGTCAGGCCGAGCGCCTCCAGGCCCGGCACCGGGGTCCCGAACCGCTCGACGAGCCTGCCGATGACCGTGTTCGCGCCCGAGACGGTGACCTGCTGGCCGACGATCGCTCGGACGCCCGTCTCGTACGGGTCCCACGTCCCGGGGACTCTGAGGCCCGGTCGCTGCGCGACGAGCGGCGCGATCACCGGATCGCGAAGCAGGTGGTCGAGCGCCTGGTCGACGGGGGCGTCGAGCGAAAAGATCCGCCTGGCGCGCTGGACGACGTGGATCAGCCCCTCCCAGTGCGGGAGGTGTGCCCGGAAACGCAGCGCGTCGCCGTCGCCGCGGGCGAGTTCGAGCACGCCGGGATCGCCGTCGATCACGACCGTCCGCCGGTAGACCCCGTCGCCCACGCGCTCGACGCCGGGGATCGCCCTGGCGCGGAAGTAGGCGAGCATCGCGTCCCAGTCGAGGGGCCCGCGGACTGGGAGCCGCAAGAGCAGGCCGCCGTCGGCGACGAGGCGATCGCGGCGCCGTCGCCGGGCGCGCAGCTCCAACGGTGCTGCCCTGAACAGCTCCCGGCATGTGCGGTTGAGCTGACGGGCGCTGCCGAAGCCCGACGCGAACGCGATCTCGGTGACCGACAGGTCGGTGTCGTCGAGCAGCCGCCGAGCGAAGTGTGCGCGGGAGGAGCGCGCCAGCTGATCGGGCGTCGTGCCGACGTGGGCGACAAATAGGCGGCGCAGGTGGCGCACGGAGACGCCGAGCGAGTCGGCAAGCTGCTCCTCGCTCCGCCGGTCCAGCGCGCCGTCGATGATCATGTGGACCGCTCGGCAGACGAGCTCCGGACCCGTCGACCATTCGAGCGTCGGCGACGAGCGGTAGGGCCGGCAGCGCAGGCAGGCGCGATATCCAGACGCCTCGGCGGCGGCCGCGAACGCGAACCCGCGGACGTTCTCCGGCTTGGGGTGGCCGGAGCATCCCGGCCGGCAGTAGATGCCCGTTGTGCGGACTGCGGCGATCTCGGTCATGGCCGCAGTATCGCGTTCGCGGCACCGACCTTCGGACATATTCGGACATCGCTTGGCGGCGTGTCCGGATCCGGCGAGCCACCGACGCGGCGACGCGCCATGCTGCCGATCGTGACCCAACCCGTGTACGAGCTGCTCGACAGCCCCGTCGGCGAGCTGCTGCTGGTCGGAGACGGCGAGCAACTGTCGAGACTCGTATTCGCTGGAGCCGAGCCGGCGCGCGCGATCGCGCCCGCATCGAAGCGCTCCAGGGGCGCCTTCGCCGAGGCCCGCACACAGCTGGCCGAGTACTTCGAGGGCACCCGTCAAAGCTTCGACCTCCTCCTGCGGCCAACGGGAACCGCCTTCCAGCAATCCGCTTGGCGCGCGCTCACCGAGATCCCCTACGGGACCACCCGGAGCTACGGCGAGCAGGCCGCGAGGCTCGGCCGGCCCCGAGCCGCGAGGGCCGTCGGCGCCGCCAACGGCCGCAACCCGATCCCGATCATCGTGCCGTGTCACCGGCTCGTCGGCCACGACGGCGAACTGACCGGTTTCGGCGGCGGGCTCGAGCGCAAGCGCCACCTGCTCGAGCACGAGGCCGCGGTCGCGCGCGGCTCACTCCAACTCGGGTAAGCGTGCGCGCCGGAGCGTCGCGTTCAGAAACATCCCCGCGACGATCAGGCGGGCGATCAGGAACAGGACCAACAGCACGGTGGTCGCGGCGCCAAGCGTGCCGTAAAGGTCGGGTGAGCTCTCCAGCTTGCTCGCGAGGAAGTACGCAAGGAACAGTTGCACGGCCGTGACGCCGACCCCGACGAGCAGCGCGCCGGGCCACAAATCCCGCCAGGTGATCCCCTCAGGTCGCGGCAGGTGGCTGAGCGCAAACATCGCCAGCACGCCGTCGACGAACACGGTCGCGAGCGTGACCAACAGCCCAACGGTCACCACGTGGTGGCGGGTCCACGATGCGGCGACGCTGGCCGCGAGGCCCAGCACGCACACGGCGCTGAACGCCGCGCTCGAACGGAGCGGCCGCCGCAGACGGGCTGCCTCGATCCCCCAGGCGAGCCGGGCCGCAACGCGAAGCGCGCGGACCGCGCCGAGCCCGGCCCACGTCATCAGTACTAGCCCGGCGATCAACAGGTACCAGCGCGCGCGGGAGCCGTCGTGGACCGCGCTCGTCGCGGAATGCGCCGCGACGCCTGTGAGGCCGAAGCTCCTTGCGGTTCGCTCGAGGCCGGTGGAATCCACCTTGACCCAGAAGCTGAGGATGGCGGCGATCACCAGTCCGAACGGGACGAGCCACAGGAACAACCGGTACGCGAGCCCGCCCGACAGGAGCGCCGCTCCCGTTCGCTGCTCTGAGCGCAGCGACTCGAGCGCCTCCCGGATCCCGCGCTTCTCGCTCGCCCGGGCGAGGGTCCGCTCGGCGGCGGCGCGGGCGGCGTCCGCCGATTTCATCGCCGCTCAGGTCCCCCGCATCGCCGAGACCTCGCCGGCGGCGACGGCGTCGGCCAGCCGCTGGTGATCGAGCTCGTTCTGATCCGCGTACGTGGCCGAGAATTGCGCGATCGCCTTGTCGAAGCTGGGCCCGCCACCCAGGTAGCCGGCGATCGCGAGCCGATCGCCCGAACGGGCATGGGCGCGCGCGAGCGACCAGCCGCACGCCCGCACGTAGGCGTGCAGGCCGTCGTAGCTCATCGTCGATAGATCAATCGACGCCTTCCAATCCCACAGCTGGCGGACGTAGAAGTCATGCTCCTTGCCGTCGAGGCCCTCGCTGCGCTGCCAGCTGAGGAACACGTCGAAGACCGCCTGGTCCATCCGCTGCCCGCGGACCACCCGCTCGCCGTGGTTCTCGTACTCACTCGCGCCCAGATACCGCTCGAGCACCGACGCCTGCGCCTCCTTGGCCTGCAGGACGAGCGGATCTTGACCTCCGCGGCCGGCGAACAGGAACACCCAGGCGCGGGTACCCACGCTGCCGACGCCGACCACCTTGCGCGCCATGTCGACGAATTCGTAGGTCCCGAACAGGTAGCGCCGATCGGGGTCGAGGCCGGCGGCGTACTCCTCCAGCACCTCCTTGACGAACTCCGCCTCGTCGATCTCGTCGGCCTCGGTGAACAGCTCGCGGAACGGGACCAGCAGCGGCGGAACGCTGCGGAACTGGGGCTTCCCGTGCACGGTCTTCGTGAGCTTCCTGACAGCGCGCATGCTGGTCTTACGTCGAGCCTTCGCGAACGGCGCGCTGAACAGAATCCGGCCCTCCTTGCCCAGCCTGCCGCCGAAGCGGTCGACGAGCTCGCTCGCGTTGATCCGCTCGTACCAGACGTCGAGATGGCTCGCCTTCGCGAATCCACGCATCGCTTCGCGGTACTCCCGAACGCACGCGGTCACGAGCTCTCTGCGCTTGC
>DASXDA010000099.1:0-45065 GCA_036490875.1 Solirubrobacteraceae bacterium | reverse complement strand
GAGGTGACGGCCGAGGCCGGGCTCGTGACCTCCGAGCTCGTCCCCGCCTCCCATGGCCTCGAGCCGTCCGCGTCGGGCGCGCGGCTAGCCTGACCGCTGTCATGAGCGAACGGCCGTTGTGGGCTCCGTGGCGGATCGAGTACATCACCGGTCCGAAGGGCGGCAAGTGCGTCTTCTGCCATCCCGGGGCCGCGCTCGAGCGCGGGACGCACTGCTTCACGATGCTGAACGCGTACCCGTACGCGCCCGGTCACGTGATGGTCGCGCCGTATCGGCACGTGGCCGGGCTCGATGAGCTCGACGACGACGAGCTGCTCGACATGATGCGGCTGGCGCGCCGCGCGGTGCTCGCGGTCAAGCAGGCGATGGCCCCCGCTGGATTCAACACGGGGCTCAACCTCGGCAAGGTGGCCGGCGCCGGGATCGCCGAGCACCTGCACATGCACGTGGTCCCGCGATGGGAGGGCGACTTCAACTTCATGCCGCTGCTCGCCGATACGCACGTGATCCCGGAGGCGCTCGACGCGACGCGCGAGCAGCTGACCGAGGCGCTCAGGAAGCTCGAGTAGGAACCGGGTCGTCGCCCTGTAGGTAACGCTTGCGCGCGAGCTCGATCGTCTCGAGCGCGGCGGCGCGGTCGCCCCAGCCTCTGACCTCGGAGTGGCGGTCGGCGTCGAGGTCCTTGTAGACGTCGAAGAAGTGGGCGATCTCGGCGCGCAGCTGCTTGGGGAGGTCATCGAGGTCGTCGAAGTGGTTCCACCCCGGATCGCTGCACGGGACACACAGGATGTGGTCGTCGTCGCCTTTCTCGTCCGACATCCTGAACAGCCCGACCACCTTCGACGGGACGATGCACCCCGGAAACGTCGGCTCGGTGCCGCACACCAGCACGTCGAGCGGATCCCCATCGGGGGCGAGCGTCTCGGGCACGAACCCGTAGTCGGTCGGATACACGACCGATGCCGAGATGAACCGGTCCAGCTTGATCCCGCCGAGCGCCGGATCGTACTCGTACTTGTTGCGACTCCCCTTCGGGATCTCGACCACGCAGTTGAGCTCGGCTCCGTCCATTACCCCATGATTTCACGGTTAGCGTTCTGCGAGCGTCTGGCCGGATCCGGCGCGGGCATTTGTCGGTGCAGCTATTCTCGCCGAGGGCGATGAGCGCAGCTCGAGCGCGGAAGCGCTCCGAGCGGTGGCATCTCGTCGCCCCCGGCTCCGGGGAAGAGTCGCTGCCGCCGAGCGACAGCACATCTGCACATCCACGTATACGCATGCGCCACAGAAAGCTGAATCGGACCAGTCGTGGTCTGCGCGCGCTGATCGCGGGCGCGGTGCTCGCAGGCGCGGTCGCCGGGTTCGCGATGGGCGCGAGCAACGGGCGGACGGTCGACACCCCCAACCTTCCCGGGCACCTGCTCCCGTTCGGACCGGGGGAGCGTCCGCTCGCCACCGGCCACCCGAACGTCGTGTTCATCCTCACCGACGACCTGTCGATGAACCTGCTGCGGTTCATGCCGCACGTCCAGGCCATGGAACACAGCGGGATGACGTTCCAGAACTACTTCGTCTCGGACTCCCTCTGCTGCCCGTCGCGCTCGTCGATCTTCACCGGCGAGTTCCCCCACAACACGCATGTGTTCACGAACTTCGGACCCGGCGGCGGCTTCCGTGCCTTCTACTCGCACGGCGACCAGCGGCACACGTTCGCCCAGTCGCTACAGCACGCCGGATACGTGACCGGGCTGATGGGCAAGTTCCTGAACGGCTACCTGGACCTCGGCGGCGTTGCCACCGATGGGTCCCGCGCCCGCATCGTTCGGCCGACGTACGTGCCCCCGGGCTGGAGCGAGTGGGACGTGGCCGGCTGGGGCTATCCCGAGTTCAACTACCGGATGAACGAGAACGGCGCGATCCAGGATTACGGGCGCTCGCCTGACGACTACCTCACCGACGTGCTCACGCGCAGGGGGGTCGGGTTCATCGACCGGGCCGCGTCCGAGCGGCGGCCGTTCTTCCTGGAGCTCTCGACGTTCGCACCCCACAGCCCGTACACCCCGGCTCCCCGCGACGCCTCCGACTTCCCCGGGCTGAAGGCACCGCAGCCGCCGAGCTTCGACAAGCTGCCGACGCGCGCTCCGAAGTGGCTCGCCGGCCACCCCCGGTTGACGAACCAGCAGCTCGCGCGGATCAACCGCGTCTACCGGCTCCGCGCTCAGGACGTCCAGTCGGTCGACCGGATGATCGACCGGATCCAGACGGCGCTCCGAGACGACGGCATCGCGCGCAATACCTACCTCGTGTTCAGCTCCGACAACGGCCTGCACACCGGCGAGTACCGGCTGATGCCCGGCAAGCTCACCGCATTCGACACCGACGTCCACGTGCCGCTGGTGGTCGTGGGTCCCGGCGTGCCGGCCGGAGCCAAGAGCCGCGCGATGGTCGAGAACGTCGATCTCGCGGAGACGTTCTCGCAGATCGCCGGCACCTCAATCGCGGGTGACGGCCAGAGCCTCGTCCCGCTGCTTCATGGCCAGTCGGCGCGGGCATGGCGGGACGCGGTGCTGATCGAGCATCACGGTCCGAAGCTCTCGGACCTGGATCCAGACTTCCAGCAGCCGGCCAGCGGCAGCCCATCGACGTATGAGGCGATGCGCACGCCCGGATTCCTGTACGTCGAGTACCGGGACGGCGAGCGGGAGTTCTACGACCTCCGCCGCGACCCGTTCGAGCTGCACAACATCGCCTTCGAGCTGACCCGGGGCCAGCGCCGGCTGCTCCACCGCGAGCTCGGCAAGCTCGAGCAGTGCCACGGGAGCCAGGCGTGCTGGGGGGCAATGCACGTGCGGCCGCTGCCGGGTGGCTGAGCGCTAAGCGGACGGGTCCGTTAGTTCATCTCGCCGCGCGAGACCGCGAGGCACGCCTCGCACAGCGGCCACGGCGGGTTCCACGGATAGCCGGTGACGTCCTTGCCGCACAGCGCCGTGTCGGGGTCGGCTTCGCCGACGAGGTGGCACAGCTCCTCGAAGCCGTCGTCGTCGACACCGGGGACGTTCCAGCAGGCCGGGTCGACGGCGGGCGACCGCGGCTTCGTCGGTGTCGGCACGAGCGGAGGATAGCCCCGCTTCGGAGCGGCGTTCAAACGGCGATCCCCTGCAGCTCGAGCCAGCGGGAGACGGGCTCCGGCGGGTGCGGTCCGAACTCGGCGCGCGAGGCGAGCACGAGCAGCTCGACCGGGTCCTCCCCCAGCTGGTCCAGGCGCTGTGCGAGGTAGCAGACGAGCGCCCGTGCCACCGCCAGCGCGGGGTCGCCCGTGTCGGACTCCGGCGGCCCGATCTCGTCGTTCAGCCGCTGTCCGACGTCGTCGACGGCGGCGATCGGCTCGTCCGCGTCCCCGAACCCCGCGAGCAGCCGCGGAAGCCCGTCGCTCGAGCTGTCGTCGCAGACCTCCACCGCCCGGCGTACCACCTGGGCGAGCGTCGGCGTCTGGGGCTCGGTCGCCATGAGCCTTACCTACCCTCGCCCCCCAGAAACGGAACGAGCGGGCGATGCCCGCTCGTTCTCATGAATCGCGCTCCCCCTGACTGCATTGAAGCCCCAGGACTTACATGTCGTGCCTGGTGGGCATGACACTCCCGGCCCCCGAGAGGACCGAGTAGGGAGCGGTCCGACCGGAAGGGTAGCGCCGCTCAGCCGACGGTGACCGCTTCGGCAAGCAGTTCGTCGGCGACGTGGACGAGGTCGTGGTCGAGATGGCCGCAGAGCGAGTCGCGCAGGAGCGCCCGCAGGTGCTCGGAGAGCTCGTGCACGAGCGCGTCACCGCCGTCCTGGCCGGGCGCCAGTCCGGCGATCACCGCCCGCTCGAGCGAGATCGTGCGCGCGGTCCGCTCGGCGAGCGCGGCCCGCTCCGCTGGCTTCCCGCAGATCACCGCGAGCCGCTGAGACAGCCTCCCGCTCTGCGGTCCCTCCGGCTCGAGCAGCGCCCGCAGCGCCATCAGATGATCGGTCAGCGTCTCGAACGGCGCGAGCCGCTCGCATCCCATCTCGAACCGGGCGAGCGCCCATGCGAGCTCGCCGCTTCGCGGCCGCCGCCGGGTCACGAGGTTGGTGAACGCGCGGAGCTCGTCCTCCTGGTCGCCGCGGATCAGCGTCAGCAGCCTCGGCCGGCCGCTGCCCCCGAATGGCACCGGCCGCCAGGGTCCGGTGTCGGTCCGCGTCCACGCGAGCGGGCCGAGCGCGTAGCCGCCACGTTCGAACAGCCTCAGCGCCGTCAGCACCCGCCGGAACCGGGTCCGCGCGGCGGAGACGGGCGGCCGCGTCGAGCGCTCCTGGCTGGTCGTGAGCATCGCGAGCACCTGCGGCTCCTCGGTCTCGCCCCACACCGCCTCAGATGGCGCGTCGGAGAGCGAGTCGCCGCGAACGAGCGAGAGGCCGTCGCCGAGCGCGAGCTCCGCGGTGCCGTGGTCCAGCGCGATCCCGAGCAGCGGCGCGATCACGACCGCGACCGCGCGGCCGTCGTACAGCGCCCGCTCGAGCTCGGAGTACGCCAGCTCGAACCGGACCGGGTCGAAGCCGAAGTCGCTGCGATCCGAGAACACGCGGCCGAGGAACGCCAGCAGTGCGGCGTCGGCGCGCTCGCGGGGCTCGCTCGGGATCCGCGGCTCGCCGCGCTGGGTCAGGTACTCGACGAGTCGCCCGAGGCTCTCGAGCCCCCGCGCCGCCGGCGCGTAGGTCGGCAGCGCCGACAGCATCCCCAGCCGCTCGCCGATGAAGTCCGTGGTCAGCGGCCGGTAGCAGTACAGCGGCACGCTGCCTGGCCGGCCCTGCGTGTCGATCACCTCGAACTCGATCTCGGCGCCGTCCGCGGTCTCCGCGCTCAGCTGCGCTGCCGCGTCGGCGGTGAATGCTTCGAGAATCGAGTGGAGGGTGCGATCGCGCACGGACCGCGATTTCAGCGCGGCCGCTCGATCTCCTGCACGTGTGCGACGTTCTGCGTGTCGTCGGGCATCGTGCTCGGATCCCCCGAGAACCACGCGTCGAGGATCTCCTCGAGCTGGGCGGGCGAGGTCAGTCGGAGGCTCAGCGCCAGCACGTTGGCGTCGTTCCACCGGCGCGCGCCCTCCGCGGTCAGGGCGTCGCCGCACAGCGCGGCACGGATCCCGGTGACCTTGTTGGCCGCGATCGATGCTCCGGTGCCGGTCCAGCACGCGACGATCCCCTGCTCGGCGCGCCCCTCGGCGACGTCACGGGCGGCCGACTCGCTGGCCCAGGCCCAGTCCGGACGCTCGCCGTCGACGTAGGCGCCGTGGAGGATCGGCTGATGGCCGCGGCGGCGCAGCTCGTCGGGAAGCGCCTCGGCGACCCCCGTCAGCTCATCCGCGGAGACGGAGATCCGCATCGACCTGCGCTCAGGCCGCTGCGACCGCCGGCTCGCGCTCGGGCGCGTCGCTGTCGGGGATGCTCTCGTCCACGTCCTCGCATCCCAACCACTGGCGTCCGTACGTGCGCATGTTCTCGATCATCGGGACCAGCGCCCGGCCCTTCTCCGTCAGCGCGTACTCAACGCGCGGCGGAACCTCGGGGTAGGTCTGGCGTTTCACGACCCCCTCTTCCTCGAGCGCCCGGAGGCGCAGCGACAGGGTCCGCGGGCTGATGCCCTGGAGCGAGCGCTCGAGCTCGCAGAAGCGCGAGCGGCCTTCGGCCAGGTCGCGGATCACGAGCAGCGTCCACTTCCCGCATACGATCTCGGCCGTCGCACACACGGGACAAGTGTCCTTTGTAGCCATCCGACCTCCGATTCTAGCGGACGCTTCAGTTGGTGAAGCGTGGGGCGCTGCAGCGGATTCGGGTCTTACGCGGCGATGCCGGGCGGGGGCGCGGAGGCCGGGTGCTCGATCGGCCCGGGCTCCGGCGCGAGCTCGACGGGCTCCGCGGCGACCTCGCCGGGCTCCGCGGCGCGCTGGCCGCCCCCAAGATCGTCCATCCTCGTGGCCGTCCGCCCCTCGGCTGCGACCAGGAGCTTGAAGTCGTGCGGGATCGAGGCACACCGCATCGCGTCCTCGATCGACACGCGGCCGGCCTGGTAGTGGCGGAGCAGCGCCTGGTCGAACGTCTGCATCCCGTAGTACTCGCCCTCGGCGATCACCTCGCGCAGCCGCCCCGTCTGCTCCGGGTCGATGATCATGCGTCCCTGCAAGCATCGCGCGCGCCTGGCTCTGCTCGTGCGGCGGGAAGAAGTCGATGATCCGGTTTGACGCTCTCGGACGCGTCGAGCGTGTGGACGGTCGAGAGCACCAGGTGGCCGGTCTCCGCCGCCGACAGCGCCGTGCGGACGGTCTCCTCGTCGCGCATCTCCCCGATCAGGATCACGTCCGGATCCTGGCGCAGCACCCGGCGCATCGCCCGCGCGAACGAGGCGGTATCCATCCCGACCTCGCGCTGCGAGACGATCGAGTTGCGATCGCCGCTCGATCACCGGCGGCAGCCCGAGCTCGGTGAGTGTCCGGACGGCGAACGGGATCACCCGGGCGGCGATCGAGATCGATCCCCGCTGGCGGAACGCGTTCACCCGGAACCGGGCGAGTCCCTCGACCGCGTAGGAGAAGTCCACCTCCCCGGAGGATCGAATTCCTCAAGCTTGGCCGGCTGCTCGCGAAGCATCTCTCGGAGTACGCCTTCGGTGTCCTCGGGGCCGAGGCGCTCGTAATCCGCCCTGGAGGAGTACCCCAGAGTTTGCAGGCGGTTTCGCTCAGAGTGTCTGGCGCCGCCGTCGCCCTACGCGACGTCGCGGAGCTTCTGCGCCTCGGCCAGCGACTGCAGCTTCTTCAACGACTGGTTCTCGATCTGGCGAATCCGCTCACGGGTGACGTTGAACGTCCGCCCAACCTCGTCCAGCGTCCGCGGGTGCTCCCCGCCGAGCCCGTAGCGAAGCTCGAGCACGCGGCGCTCGCGGTAGGACAGGTTCTCGAGCGCCTCACGCAAGGCCTCCTTGGTGAGGATCTCAGCGGCGCGCTCGTACGGCGACTCAGCCCGCTCGTCGGCGATGAACTGCCCGAACTCGGACTCCTCCTCGTCGCCGACCGGCTTCTCGAGCGACACCGGGGCCTGCGCGGAGCGCTTGATCGACTCGACCTCGTCGGGCTCGATCCCGGTGACCTCGGCGATCTCCTCGGCGGTCGGCTCGCGGCCGAGCTCGGTGACGAGCTTGCGCTCGGCCCGCCCGATCTTGTTCAGCTTCTCGACGACGTGGACCGGGATCCGGATCGTCCGGGCCTTGTCCGCGAGCGCGCGAGCAATCGCCTGGCGGATCCACCAGGTCGCGTAGGTCGAGAACTTGAAGCCCTTGCGGTAGTCGAACTTCTCCGCCGCGCGCACCAGCCCGAGCGTTCCCTCCTGGATCAGGTCGAGGAACGGAAGGCCCTGGTTGCGGTAGTTCTTCGCGATCGAGACGACCAGGCGAAGGTTGGACTCGACCATCTTCTGCTTGGCGTCGAGGTCGCCGCGCTCGATCCGCTTGGCGAGGTCGACCTCCTCCTGGGCGGTCAGCAGCCGGACCTTGCCGATGTCCTTTAGGAACAGCTGAAGCGAATCGGTGGTCATGTCCGGCTTGAGGTCGAGCGTCGTCTTCGCCTTGCGCCGCCCGCGCTTGTCCGGGGCACGCTCGGGCTCGTTCGCGCCAATCGCCGGGTCGAGCTCTTCGACGAGCTCGATCTCGGCCCGCTCGAGGAAGCCGTGCAGCTCCTCGACGTCAGCCTCGTCGAGATCGAGCTCGGACACCGCGCCGGAGATCTCGGCGTACGTCAGCACGCCGAGCTGCTGGCCGCGGTTGACGAGTCCCTTGATCTCTTCGAGTTCTTGGAGTTCCGCTACAGACATCTGAAGTTCCGTTTCCAGTCGTTCACGCCGGCGTCGGGGGCCAGGCCGGTCGATGAGGTCAAAAGGCGGACCGCAGCCTCAAGGGCGCACGCCCGCCAGTAAAACGCGAGTATAGGGCTATCTTTTTTGAAGTCAAAGGATCGAACGGCGCGGAGTCCGACGCATGTTTGGCCGCCAAGACGTCTCTCCGAGGAGACGAGGAGGTGGTAGGAGATGTTTTCGGCATTCCGCTCAAACTCTTTACGTACAACGGCCCAAACCGTTTCAACTTGCGTTCGAATTGTTTAACGCCTGAGGGCGCCAGTCGGATCGCATGCGATGATTGAGCGCAGATGAACGAGGAGCGCCCAAGCGACCTTCTGAGCGGGCTTCCGCGCACCCGCCCGCACCGCCGGAGCGACAAGCGCGGCACCGCTGCCGGGGGCACAAAGCAGCCCGCGGCAAGCAAGGCGGCTTCAGAGCCGACGGCCTCCGGGGCGAAGCCGAGCCCCGCTGAGACCCCGAAGCCCAAGGAGAAGCGGGCGCCCGCGCGGCCCCGTACGACCGCGCGGGGGCCCGCGCGGCGCTCCGCTGAGACGCCGATGCGCCAGCCCGCCCAGCCTCGCGGCATCCCCTCGGCCCGTCGCGCCCCGAAACGCAAGCCTGCGCCCGCGACCGGCGCCGAGCTGGTGGGCACCGCGGTCCAGGCCGTCGGCGAGCTCGCCGAGATCGGAGTGGCGCTCGGGGCCCGCGCGCTTCGCAACGCGCTCGGCCGCCTCCCCCGGCCCTAGGCCGGACCCAGCCCGGGCCGGACCCCCCAAACCGGTGGCTCGCGGTAGCCACCGTCTCCCCCTACGCCGACGTTACGTATACTGCGCCGCTGTCCAACGCCGAGCGGTCTTTCGTCCGCGAAAGGCCGGCGGGGGAACCACTTGCGGTCCGATCGGGCCGCAGGGGCGAATCGGCCCACCAGGGGTCGTAGCGCCAAAAGCGCGAGCCCGTCAGCTCACCCCGTAGGCACAGGCAACAGACGGACCGGAACCGAACGTGATTCGTCGTCGCGCGAACAGACATTTCGCAGCCATGGTGTGCGCCTGCGCCGCAGCGCTGGCCGTGCCCGCGCTGGCGCTGGCCGGCTCGGGCGGCGGCGGCCTGTTGGCCCCGGCCGGGTCCCAGAGCAGCGCGAGCTCGGGCAGCGGCGCCGCGGGCAACTCCGGCAACTCCGGCAGCACCGGCAGCACCCAGCCCGGCAACGTCTCGGTCACCTCGACCGCAGGCGGGATGAGCATCGTCACTCGCTCCTCCGCGCTCCTCGCGAACGGGCTGAAGTTCTCCGGGACCGCGCCGTCGCAGGACGCCGGCAAGACCATCGTGATCGAGCGCTCGGGCCACCAGACCAACTGGGCCTGGGCTCCGACCGTGCAGGCGCGGGTCGCCAGCGACGGGAGCTTCTCGGCGGTCTGGAACACGAATCACATCGGCAAGTTCTCGATCCGCGCCGTGCTCTCCAGCGGTCAGCCCAGCGGCGCGACCACCTCCGCGGACTCCTCCGACTGGCCGACCGTGACGGTGATCGTGTACCGGCCGTCCGTCGCCAGCTGGTACGGGGACGCGGGCTCGACCACGGCCTGCGGCCAGGTGCTCCACAAGAACACGCTCGGCGTCGCCAACAAGACGCTTCCGTGCGGGACGCAGGTCGCCTTCTACTACCAGGGCAGGTCGATCACCGTCCCGGTAATCGACCGCGGGCCCTACGTCAACGGCCGCGACTGGGACCTGACCCGGGCCGCCGCCAAGCTGCTGAAGATCGACGGCGTCGCCACCGTAGGCGCCGTCTCGCTGCCGCGCCAGCCCTCCTCCTAGCGGCGACCCGGAGCTAGACCTCGCTCCCGCCCGCCGCCGCCGCGAGCATCGACCGCTCGGCGGTCTCGAGCAGCGCCTCCGCGTCGTCGCCGTCCTCGCCCAGGACCGCGACGCCGACGCTCGCGATTAGCGGCGCTCCGCGCCACCCGGGCCCCGCCCGCACCGCGGCGTCCACCGACGCGCCGAGCGCATCGGCCGCCTCGCGGCCCGCCCCGGGAGCGACCACCCACGCTCGGGCGTCGCCGTCGTCGACGACGACTCGCTCGGCCCCGGCGGCGGTCCGGATCGCGGCCCGGAACTCGTTCAGCAGCCGCGCGAACGACTCGGCGTCCTCGACCATCGAGATCCGCCCGGCGTCGACCAGCTCCGCCAGCAGCAGCGCCAGCGGCTCGCCGGCCGCGCGGGCGCGCGCGACCGTGTCCTCGAGCGTGCCGGGCCACGCGGGCGCCGGCGCCCCCTGCACCGACTCGATCACGAGCGCCAGCCGCTCGCCGAGGTCCCACACCTGATCCGGGGCCGCTTCCGGCCACGCCGCGCGCAGCGCGCTCCAGAGCACCGCCCGGAGCTCGTCGAGCGAGCCCTCGAGCCCGCTCCACGGCGAGCCGAGCCGCGAGAGCTGCTCGTCGGACCCGAGCGCGCGGACGGCGGCGGCGCATACGAGTGTCGCCTCGCGGGCCCAGTCGCGGCCGGCGATCGCCGGCGCCTCCGACAGCGGCTGCGCCTCGATCACCGCGACAAGCCAGCCCTTGGCGAGCCGCTCGGCGTCGCCGGCGAGCTCCTCGAGCGGGGCCTCGGCGACGGGCCTGGGGGGTCGCCGCCGGGGTGTCGCAGGCTGCACCCCACGGCTTGTACCAACCGCCCCGGTCGTCGCCCGCCACAATCATTCGAACAATGTCCACCGTGGCCAGTCCGATGATCCCGATCGCCGAGGCGCGGGCGCTGGTGCTCGAGGCGGTGACGCCACCCGAGCCGGAACGCATCGCCGTGACCGCCGCGCTCGACCGGGTGCTCGCCGAGGACGTCGTCGCCACGACCGACGTGCCGCCGTTCCCGTCCTCGGCGATGGATGGGTACGCGCTCGAGCCCGGACCCGCCGATCGCGAGCTTCGGCTCGTCGGCGAGTCGCGCGCCGGCGCCCCGGCCGACGGCGCCCCGAAGGCGGGCGAGGCCATCCGGATCTCGACCGGCGCCGCGGTGCCGGCCGGCGTGACCGCCGTGATCCGCCAGGAGGACACCGAGGAGCGGGGCGACACCGTGCTGGTGCGGGCCGCCGTCGAGCTCGGAGAGAACATCCGACCCGCGGGCGAGGTGATGACTCGCGGGACGGCCGTCCTGAGCAGCGGGACGACGCTCCGCGCAGCCGAGCTCGGCGCGGCCGTGACCGCCGGCGTCGGCACCGTGCTCGTTGGCCGCCGGCCGCGCGTCAAGGTGCTCAGTACCGGCGACGAGCTCGTCGACGCCGGCGAGCCGCTCCGGCTGGGGGAAATTCACAACTCCAACGCGCCGATGCTGACCGCGCTCGCGGCGCATGCCGGGGCGCTCACCGCTCCTGCGGGCCGGCTTGCAGACGACCGCGCCGCGACGGAGGCGGGGCTCGGCGACGCGCTCGAGTCGGCCGACGTGGTGATCGTCTCGGGCGGGGTCTCCGTCGGACCCCACGACCACGTCAAGCCGGCGCTCGCGGCGCTCGGCGTCCGGGAGATCTTCTGGCGAGTCGCGCTCCAGCCGGGCAAGCCGACGTGGTTCGGAGCGCGGGACGGCAGGCTCGTGTTCGGGCTGCCCGGAAACCCGGTCTCGGCGGCGGTCACGTTCGCGCTGTTCGCCGCGCCCGCGCTCTCCGCGCTCCAGGGCGCCGCGGACGCGTCGGCCGAGCGCCACGTTCCGCTGGGCTCCGCGGTCCGCTCCAACTCGGACCGCGAGCAGGCGATCCGCGTCCGGCTCGAGCCGCGCGACGGGACCGTCGTGGCCGTGCCGAACGGCCCGCAGGGCTCGCACGTGATCACGTCGCTGCTCGGCGCCGACGCGCTGGCGCTGATTCCCGCGGGACGCGGCGAGCTGCCCGCCGGGACGGTGGTGGCGCTCGCTCCGCTACCGCGCTGACAGACTCCGCGCCGTGATCGGATTCGTGGCTGCGATCGTCGCGCTCGTGGGGCTGGTCGCGGCGGCCAGGCACCGCCGGCGCCGGCTGCCCGCCCGGGCCGCGATCGTCTCCCCGCCGCGTTCGACCGTGATGGCATCGGACGGCGCCGTCCGGTCGGCCCAGTCCGCCGAGCTGACTCTCCCCCGCGCCGAGCTCGACCGGATCTGGAACGCGCCGAACCTCGAGAACCTCGGCCGCACCTACTGGCGGTTCCTCTCCCGGGTGACGCTCGGTTTGATCCGCGTCCGCTACGGCGCCGACGAGCGCCGCGTTGTATTCCTCGCGCGGCCGTTCACGCTGCTGCGGTTCGAGGCTCCCGAGTACACGTTCGAGTCAGACCACGGCACGATCAAGTGGCGGATCCGGGACGGGCTGCTGGTCTCGCGGGGTGGCCGCGGCTGCGGATTCCTGGCGATCAACGTCACCCGCCTGGACGACGGCGTCGACGACGGGCGGGCGCGCGTCCGGATCGAGGTCGAAGTCGCGAACTTCTACCCCGCGATCGCCGAGAGCTTCTCGACCCCGGTGTACGAGGCGACGCAGTCCTCGCTCCACGTGCTGGTGACGCACGCATACCTGCGCTCGCTGGCGACGCTCGACCTCGCCCGCTCGAAGGTCGGCCGCCTGCGCGGCGGGGCGGCTAGTTAGCCGTAGCGGACGCCGGTCAGCGCGCGGAGCTTGGCGCGGTCGTGGCTGGCGGAGACCCGCCGCACCGTGCCGGAGCGCGATCGCATCACGAGTGACTCGGTGGTCGCGCCGCGGCCGCCCTGGTAGCGGACTCCCTGGAGCACGTCCCCGTCGGTCACGCCGGTCGCCGAGAAGAACACGTCGTCGCCCTTCACGAGGTCGTCGGCCGTCAGCACTCGCGTCAGGTTGTAGCCGGCGTCGAGCGCCGCCTGGCGTTCCTCGTCGTTGCGGGGCCACAGGCGGCCGAGCTGGGCGCCGCCGATGCACTTGATCGCGGAGGCCGAGATCACGCCCTCCGGGGTGCCCCCGATTCCCCACAGCAGGTCAACCGGCGTGTTGTCGCTGACGGCGAGCATCGCGGCCGCGACGTCGCCGTCGGTGATCAGCCGGACCCGCGCGCCGGCGTCGCGCACCTCGCGCATCGCCTCGTGGTGGCGCTCGCGGTCGAGCATCACGACCATCACGTCCCGGATGTCGACCCCCTTGCGGTCAGCGACGAGCTGCAGCGTCTCGGGGAGGGGGCGGTCGAGGTCGAGCAGGTCGGC
Organism: Solirubrobacteraceae bacterium; assembly: GCA_036490875.1. Classification (GTDB taxonomy): domain Bacteria; phylum Actinomycetota; class Thermoleophilia; order Solirubrobacterales; family Solirubrobacteraceae; genus Palsa-465. The sequence goes on along the minus strand of DASXDA010000099.1, from coordinate 31,976 downwards.
GATCTCGGGACCGCCGGCGATCTTCTCCATGTACACGATCGGGCCCGGGTCGAACATCGCGCCGCGCTCGGCGAGCGCGATCACCGCGATCGCGTTCGGCATCCCGAGCGCCGTCAGCCGCGTTCCCTCGAGCGGGTCGACCGCGATGTCCACTTCCGGCGGGCTTCCGTCGCCGATCTGCTCGCCGTTGTAGAGCATCGGCGCCTCGTCCTTCTCCCCCTCGCCGATCACCACGACTCCGTCCATCGAGACCGTCTCGAGCACGGTGCGCATCGCGTCGACGGCGGCCTGATCGGCGCCCTCCTTGTCACCGCGGCCGACCATCCGCGCGGCGGCGAGCGCCGCCGCCTCGGTCACCCTCACCAACTCGAGCGCCAGGTTGCGGTCGGGACGCGCGGCGCTCACAGGACCCCGGGAGGGTTTCGTTTCGGTGCGGACTCGCGTGCGCGCCATGCCGAGCCGCCGACCATCAACAGCCCCCCGATCAGCGCGACGTACCAGCCCCACGAGAGGCCAATTTCGGACGGTGGCTCACCGGGCCTGTCGATCACGCCGAGGAACAGGGTCAGGACGATCGCGATCACCGCTACGACGGCGGTCAGCTCCCCCCGGGGCCACGCCAGCGCGTACCCGCGGATGATGATCCAGGCGAGGATCAGCGGCGCAATCGCCCCCAGCAGGAACAGATACCGGAGCACCGTTAGGCTCTCCCAGCCGGTGCAGGTCGTGTTCGGTCCCCTGCAGCTGTTGAGGTGGGTGAACACGTTGCCGAGCGTGTACCAGGGCAGGAAAATCGCGATGCCGAGCAGCAGCCCCCCGAAACAGGCGATGATCTCCCCTCGGTGCAGCGCCTTCAGATCCATCCGGCGGCCAGCCTAGCCAGTTTGGCGGCCGTCGGTATCAAGCTGCCCTGCTAGGTTCGGCCGCCCGGTGGAGTTTCGCCAGCTGCTTCCAGAGCCGGATCAGGTCGACGTCGGTGCGCTTCTGGCTGCACTCGACCTGGCCGTCGCCGCGGGCCCCGAGCGTCCGTACATAGTCGCGAACTTCATCGCGAGCGCCGACGGCAGAGCGACGTTCAGGGGCAAGTCAGGAGCGCTGGGAGACCCCGCCGACCGGGTCCTGTTCCACGGGCTGCGGCAGCAGGTGGACGCAGTGTTCGCCGGTACCCGGACGCTGATGATCGAGCGCTACGGGCGGATGATCCGGGATCCAGAAGCGCGCCTTCGGCGCGAGCTGAGGGACCGCACCCCGGAGCCGCTCGCCGTGGTCGTCAGCCGCAGCGGCGAGGTCCCCTTCGACATCCCGCTGTTCGACGAGCCGGAGGCGCGCGTCGCGCTGTTCTGCTGCGTGCCGGTCGACGTCTCCGAGGCCACCGCCCAGGTCGATCTCGTCGAGCTCGACCCGGGCGAGCTCACGATGACGACCGTGATGAGGCACCTCCGCTCGGATTTCGGGATCCGCTCGCTGCTGTGCGAGGGCGGGCCGACCGTGTTCGGGTCGCTGCTGGACGAGCGCCTCGTCGACGAGCTCTTCCTGACGCTCGCGCCGAAGCTCGTCGGCGGCGGGCCGTCGCCGACGATCTCGAACGGCCCGGAGCTGATGGAGCTTCAGCCGATGGAGCTCGTCTGGGCGCTCGAGAACGACGGCGCCCTGTATCTGCGCTACGGGCTGCGCTAAGGCGCTGTTCACCAGATGGTTTCGATTGCCCGGCAGACGGGGATGCGAGAATGAATCAGATGACAGGCCCGAGCACACTCCGGGCAGACCCACCGCAGGGCAGCGAGACCAACGTGTTGGAGGCGCTCGCGGAGGCCCGTGAGCGCACGTTCGCGCTGGTGGCGTCGGTGTCCGATCACGATCTCGAGCGAGTCCACTCGACGCTGATGAGCCCGCTGGTCTGGGACCTCGGGCACATCGCGGCGTTCGAGGACCTGTGGCTCGTGCACCGCTTCGGCGACAGGCCGATGCTGCGGGCCGCGCTGGTGGACGTCTACGACGCGATGGAGACGCCGCGCGCCGGGCGCGGTGAGCTGCCGTTCCTGCGGCCTCTCGAGGCCCGCGAATATCTCGCGGAGGTGCGTGCCTGCGCGCTAGAGCTCGTCGAGCGCCGCGGAATCGGCAACGGCGTCCTGCACGAGCTGGTGCTGCGCCACGAGCAGCAGCACAACGAGACGATGCTGCAGACGCTCCAGCTCGCGCGGCTCGCGGACTACGAGCTGCCCGCCGGCCCCGGGCTCCCGCCGGTGCCCGAGCCGGCCCTCACCGGTCTCGAAATGGTCGAAATCGAAGCCGGCGAGTGCATCGTCGGCGCGCCCCCCGAGGGGTTCGCGTACGACAACGAGCGCCCTCGGCACCTCACCGACGTCCGCCGGTACCTGATCGGGCAGTCCCCGATCACGAACGCGACCTACCTCCACTTCGTCGAAGGCGGCGGCTACGAGCGCCGCGAGTGGTGGTCGGACGAGGGCTGGGCCTGGAAGGAGGAGTACGACATCACCAGACCTGCATGCTGGACGGCGGACCGGGGCGCCGAGTGGCGCCTCGGCAGGCTCGAGCCGCTCGATCCCAACCGGCCCGTCGTCCACGTTTCCTGGTTCGAGGCCGACGCCTTTGCTCGCGCTCACGAGGCTCGCCTCCCCACCGAGATCGAGTGGGAGAAGGCGGCGACCTGGGACCAGGAGCAGGGTCTCGCAGTGCCCTATCCCTGGGGGAACGAAGCGCCCGTCCCCGGCGTCCATGCGAACGTGGACCAGTTGGGACGCGGCCCCGCGCCGGTAGGTGTGTACTCCGCCGGCAGCTCACCCGTGGGGTGCCTCGGGATGATCGGCGACGTCTGGGAGTGGACGTCGTCGGTGTTCGACGGCTACGACGGCTTCACGCCGTACCCGTACCGGGAGTACTCGATGCCGTTCTTCGGAGCCGACTACAGGGTTCTGCGCGGCGGCTCGTGGGCCACCCGGCCCCGAGTCGCGACGCCGACCTTCCGCAACTGGGATCACCCACAACGGCGACAGATCTTCTCGGGTCTGCGGATCGTGAGGGACGGATGAAGCCCGTTCTCGACCAAGGCGGTATCAGCATCCGTTCGTGCGTGTCCGATGAGCAGGAGCGGGTCCTGGCCGACGACGTGCTCGACGGCCTCACGCGGCCGTTCAAGGAGCTTCCGCCGAAGCACTTCTACGACGCCCGCGGCTCGGAGCTGTTCGAGCAGATCTGTGAGCTGCCCGAGTACTACCCGACCCGCACCGAGGTGCAGATCCTCACCGACCGCGCTGCCGAGATCGTCGAGCTGACCGGCGCCGGAGAGCTCGTCGAGCTCGGCTCGGGCGCCGCCGACAAGGCGCGGATCCTGCTCGACGCGATGGCTGCGGCGGGGACGCTCCGCCGCTACATCCCGCTCGACGTCTCCGAGCAGGCGCTCCAGCAGGCCGCCGAGCAGCTCGTGGCCGAGTACGACGGGCTCCAGGTCGACGGCGTGATCGGCGACTTCGAGCGCCACCTCGAAAGCGTGCCGGAGCGCGACGGCGGGCCGCGGATCGTCGCCCTGCTGGGCGGCACGATCGGCAACTTCCCGCCCGGCAGCCGCCGCCGGCTGCTGCGGGGAGTCGGCGGGCTGCTCGGCCCCGAGGACCGGCTGCTGCTCGGGACCGACCTGGTCAAGGACCCGGCCGTGATCGAGGCCGCGTACGACGACGCGGCCGGGATCACCGCCGAGTTCAACCGCAACGTCCTGCACGTGATCAACCGCGAGCTCGACGCCGACTTCACCCCCGCCGACTTCGACCACGTCGCGTTCTTCGACCGCAAGCACGAGTGGGTCGAGATGCGGCTGCGGGCGCGGAGCCCGCAGACCGTGACGGTCGGGTCGCTCAGCCTCAACGTGGAGTTCGAAGCGGGCGAGGAGCTCCGCACCGAGATCAGCGCCAAGTTCACCCGGACGCGGCTCGAGAACGACTTCCACGCGGCCGGCCTCCGGCTGGACCGCTGGTTCACCGATCCGGACGCCCTCTTCGCGCTGTCACTCGCCGCACGTCGATAGGGTTCCCGCGGTGAAGATCGAAGGCGGCGGGACGTTGATCGCGGGCGGAGCCTCAGGGCTCGGGGAGGCGACCGCTCGCCTGCTTCAGGGCCGCGGCGCCGAGGTCGTGATCGCGGACCTCAACGAGGAGAAGGGCAATGCCCTCGCCGACGAGATCGGCGCGCGGTTCGTGCGCGCCGACGTGACCGACCCCGAGCAGGTGCAGGAGGCGGTCGCCGCGGCCGCCTCGGCACCCGGCGGCCTGCGGATCAGCGTCTGCTGCGCCGGAATCGGCTGGGCCGAGCGAACCGCGTCGTCCCGCGGACCGCATTCGCTGCAGCCGTTCGAGACCGTGATCCGGGTCAACCTGATCGGCACCTTCAACGTGCTGCGGATCGCCGCCGCCGCAATGCTCGACACCGAGCCGCTCGACTCCGGCGAGCGCGGCGTCTGCGTCAACACCGCCTCGATCGCCGCGTTCGACGGCCAGATCGGCCAGATCTCGTACTCGGCCTCGAAGGGCGGCATCGTCGGGATGACGCTGCCCGCTGCGCGCGACCTCGCGCGCAGCGGGATCCGCGTCTGCACGATCGCCCCCGGCCTGTTCGACACGCCGCTGCTCGCCGGCCTGCCAGAGGAGCACCGCCAGACGCTCGCCGCGACGATGCCGTTCCCGCCGCGCCTCGGCCGCCCCGATGAATACGCCACGCTCGCGGCCCAGATCGTCGAGAATCAGATGCTCAACGGCGAGACGATCCGCCTGGACGGGGCGCTGCGGATGGCGCCCAAATAGCCGAGCGGGACGCCCGGCGCCGACCCCTCAGCTCACGGCGTGAACACCGACGTGTGACACGGCTTCCCGCCGCACACGTCGACGAACTTCCCGTTCGGCTCGAGGAAGTCTGAGATCTGCGTCTGCGCCGAGGGCGTCTTGCGCGGATCCTCGTGCGGGTCGATGTTGTTGTGCGCCGTGACCGGCGGGATGTTCCCGACCGGCGGCGGCTGCACTCGTCCGGCGCCCGAATCCCACATCTCGATCACTGACCCGTTGGACCCATGCTGGCCGATCGCGGGGATCCCGAACAGCAGGTTCCGATCCCGTGAGCGATCCGAGTCGAGCGCGGGCTCGTAGGCAGACGCGCCGATCGTCCGCGCCTCGGCGGCGCCGGCATAGATGCTGACCTGGAAGTCGCCGTACGAGTTCTGCATCAGCACCGTGTGCGATGGGGTGTCGGGCAGCGGGTTCGTCGTCATGTGCTGCGCGTAGCCGGCCGGGTCGCCGCGGTCCCACAGCTGCTGCAGCAGATCGGTGATCACCGGGTACAGCGACGGATCGGGATAGCTGACGTCGAGCAGCTTCTTGAAGATGGCCGTCGGGCCGCCGAAATCGGTGCTCCGCTGGATCAGCATGTTGCCGTAGTCGATCCCGGTGACGCCGATCACCGCGCGTTGCCAGTCAGGAGCGACCGCGGTCGCCAGCCCGCCTTCGATCCCGCCCTGGCTGTTGCCGTCGTAGTAAAGGTGCGAGGTGTTGAGCACCGAATGTCCGCCCGACTGGAACGCGGGGTTGGCCGCGAGGCCTTGCGGGTTCAGCACCAGGCGGCCGAGGAGCAGCGTGTTCAGCACGCCCTGCTGGAGACGGTCGACGAGCACCGGGAACAGATTCAGGTTCGTGACCGCCTCGCCGGCGAGGGCCGTGTCGTTCTCGGCGAGCCCCCACCAGTTGGTCGCGCAGACCACGATGTTGAAGCGGTTGGCGAGGGCCGTGACCCAGCTGTCCGTCACCTCGTCATCACTGCCGAGCAGCCCGTGCCCGTACAGCGAGATCCGTGCCGGATGCGACGGCGAGGCGGACGCCGGCACGATGCACTCGAACGGCGCGGTCGCGACATTGCCGGGGATCTGCGTGGGCAGCGCATCGGGCTTTGTCGAGCTGTAGTGAAAGCCCGTGGTGGCGGAGTCGCCGCACGTGACCAGGTAGCACGGCGCCTGGAAGCTCCCCTTGACGACGCGAATCGTCGGGTCGGACGGCAGCGGCGCGTTGCTCGTCACCGCGAACTCAGGCGCGCGTCCCTCGACCTTGCCGTCGGCGAGGTTGCGGTCGCCGAGCTGCGCGAACGCGTTGTTGCGGATCGACAGCAGTCGCGAGGTCAGGCTCTTCTCCGAGCCAACCGTGAAGTCCCAGGCCTCGTAGAGCGACCCGCGCTCGATCCCGGCGCGGGTGAGCGCGGAGAAGATCTTCGAGTAGCGGCCGCGCTGCGAGCGCTCGTTCGAGCGCAGCGGTCCGTTGTCGCGGAGCTTCTTGAACCACGGCGGCGGGGGGATGACGTTGCCGCCGGCGTTGCGCAGCCGACGGAGCGCGACGACGAACGTGTGGCCCTCGGCCAGCTCCTTGCCGGGGACGATCATCAGGTTCCGCGTCTGCGGCGTGTTCGCGTTGGCGTCGAGCTCGGTGTAGATCAGCTGGCGCTGGCCGGTCGTCTCGTCGATCACGACGATCGGCGCGTCCTTGGCGAACGCCTTGCTCATGTCCAGCAGTCCGACCGAGCCCGTCCGCTGGAACGCCCGCGGGTTGTCGAGCCCCGGAACGTGGACGAGCATCGCGCTGCCCGGGCTGAAGCCGTCGTTGCGGTTGTAGTCGGCGCCTGAGATCCGCTGCCCGTGGGCGCTCACCGGCATCGCGCCTGCAGGCAACGCAACGCGCAGCCCGGTCGCGCTCGTCCGGTCCGGGCGCGTGTACAGGTTGTTCGGGAACGGCAACAGGCACGGGGTCCGTGCGAACGGCTGGCAGTCGGCGGCGGGCCTACCGGCGGCCGCTGACTTCGCCGGCGTCGCCGCGCCCGCGCTCGAGATCAATACAGCCGTTGTCGCGAGCGCCGCGAGCACAGCGGCGCCCAGCCCCATCACGATTCTCCGTACCACGGGCCCTATAACACCAGCTTCACCGGATCGGAGCGGTGCCCTCACGCGTCGACCGGCGCGGGCCCGTGCGTGCCGACGGTCGCGCCCGCGCTCGCGGCGATCACCAGCGCGATCCCGACGAGCTCGACCGCGCTCAGGCTCTGGCTGATCACGATCAATCCCGCGAGCGCCGCCATCGCCGGCTCGAGGCTCATCAGCACTCCGAACGGCTGCGGGCGCATCCGGCGCAGCGCCTCGAGCTCGAGCGAGTACGGGATCACCGAGCTCAGCAGCGCCACCCCGAGCCCGACCGCGAGCCACGACGGGTGCAGCAGCCGGCTGCCGGCGTCCGCGACCCCGAACGGGATCAGCGGCAGCGTCGCGATTGCCATCGCGATCGCGAGCCCGTCGCCACCGCGGAACGCGCGGCCGACGCGGGCGTTGAGCAGGATGTACGCCGCCCAGAAGCCGCCGGCGGCGAGCGCGAGCGCGATCCCCACCCCGTCCGAGGCGCCGAAACCGCCGAGCAGCGCGACCCCGGCCGCCGCGAGCAGGGCCCACAGGACGTCGAGCCGGCTACGCGATCCCGCGAGCGCGACGCCGAGCGGGCCGATGAACTCGAGCGTGACGGCGACCCCGAGCGGGATCCGGTCGAGCGCCTCGTAGAAGGTCAGGTTCATGAACGCGAGCGCGAGCCCGAACAGCGCCGCCAGCCGCAGGTCGCGCGGGCCGTGCTCGCGCGGCCGCGGCCGCCAGATCGCCCACAGCACGATCGCGGCGAACAGCACCCGCACGAGCACGGTCCCGGCGGGGCCGAGATGCACGAACAGCTTCGTCGCGAACGCGGCCCCGACCTGGACCGAGGCGATTCCGACCAGTACCAGCCCGGGGGCTGGTACGCGGTCGAAGAGCCGATTCAGTTGAGCCGCTCGACGAGCATCGCCTGGCCCATGCCGCCGGCGACGCACATCGACTCGATTCCGTACCTGCCGTCGACGGCGTCAAGCCCGTTCAGCAGCGTGGTCATGATCCGCGCGCCCGTCATCCCGAACGGATGCCCGAGCGCGATCGCGCCGCCGAACGGGTTGAGCTTGTCGTCGGGGATCCCGAGCTCCTCCTTGCAGGGGACGATCTGCGCGGCGAACGCCTCGTTGATCTCGACAATGTCGACGTCCTCGATCTTGAAGCCGGTCGCCTTCAGCAGCGCCTGGATCGCGGGGATCGGGCCAAGGCCCATGATCTCCGGCCGGATCGCCGCGACGGTCGAGCCGATGATCCGCGCCTTCGGCTTCAGCCCGAGGCTCTTGGCCTTCTCCTCGGACATGATTAGCACCGCGGCGGCGCCGTCGTTCAGCGGGCAGGCGTTGCCGGCGGTGACGGTGCCGTCGGGCTTGAACGCGGGCTTCAGCTTTCCCAGGATCTCCATCGTCGTGCCGGCTCGGGGGCCGTCGTCCTTGGTTACGACCGTCGCGGGGACGTCGATCTCGTTGCCCTCCTTGTCGACGTCCTTGTGCGCGGCCACCGGCACGCCGACGATCTCCTTGTCGAAGTGACCGGAGTCGCGCGCCGCGACGGCGCGATTCTGGGAGATCACGGCCCACTCGTCCTGCTGCTCGCGCGTGACCTTGCAGCGGTCCGCGACGTTCTCGGCGGTCAGCCCCATCGGGATGTAGACGTCATAGGCCGAGCCCTCGGACCCGTTCAGCTTCGTGTTCTTGGCTTCGTCGGGCATCCCGGCGCCCAGCCCCGCGCGCGACACGGCCTCGACGCCGGCGGCGATGTACTGGTCGCCCTCGTCGGACTTGATCGCGTGGAACGCCATCCTGATCGTCTGCAGCGAGGAGGCGCAGAAGCGGTTGACGGTGCACCCGGGCACGTGATGGTCCAGGCCGGCCAGCAGCGACGCGTTGCGCCCAACGTTGTAGCCCTGCTCCCCGATCGAGGATGCGGCGCCCATCATCACATCGACGGTCTCCGAGAAATTGACCTCGGGGTTGCGCTCGATCAGCGTGCGGATCGGGAGCGCGGCGAGCTCGTCGGCGCGGACGGTTTTCAGCGACCCCTTCATCGCGCGGCCGATCGGCGTGCGGATGGCGTCGACGATCACTGCTTCTGGCATCAGCATCTCCTAGGTGGGGGGCCGGGATGCTAGAGGGCCACTAGAGCCCTAGGCCACGGACGCCCTTCTCATCCCACCCGAGATGGTGGGCGAGTTCGTGGCGAAGCGTTCGCGTGACCTGGGCCTTGAGCAGGTCCGGGTCACGGCCGAAGTCGCGCAGCAGCGTGTCGCGGAAGATCACAATCCGGTCGTGGAAGTAGTCGTGCGCGACCGTGTCGCCCTGATAGAGGCCGTAGGCGCGCTGGCGGCGGCCGCCGTCGGAGACGACGACCGCGACGTGCTCGAGCGCCCGATGGAACTCGAGCGGCAGGTCGTCGATCGCGGCGCGGACGAGCGCGTTGAAGTCCTCCTCACTATGCGGGTCGAACAGGTCCTCGTCCTCGTCCTCGAAGTTCGCCTCGTAGTCCTCGCTGTCACCCCACGAGTCGGTCGCCGCGAGCCGCTCTGCCCGCTCGACGATCGCGTCGAAATCCTCCTCAGACTCGGGGTCGCTCCAACCGGCGAGCCGGACCAGCGCGAACACGACCGCGCCGCCGATGATCACCGCCCCGGCGCCGAACACCGCGACCCCCTGCAGCAGCCTGACCGGGAACGAGTCGCTGAACCCCGCGATCAGGCTCGCTGCTCCCAGTCCGACCGTGAGCGCCGCCAGCGCGGAGAACAGGATCCGGCGCAGGGTTGGCGGCTGGGAACCCATGGTTACCTCATCGTCCTCGCGATCACGAGCCGCTGGATCTCGTTCGTGCCCTCGTAGATCTGGGTGATCTTCGCGTCGCGCATCATCCGCTCGACCGGGTACTCCTTGACGTAGCCGTAGCCGCCGAGCACCTGGACCGCCTCGACTGTCACCTTCATCGCGACGTCGGAGCAGAACAGCTTCGCCATCGCCGAGTACTTACCGATGTCCTGGTCACCGCGGTCGACCTTCGAGCACGCCTGGTAGAGCAGCTCACGCCCGGCGGCGCACTGGGTCTCCATGTCCGCGAGCTTGAACTGGATCGCTTGGAACGAGTTGATCGGCTTGCCGAACTGACGGCGCTCGCGCGCGTAGGAGGCCGCGTAGTCGGTCGCGCCCTGAGCGATGCCGAGCCCCTGCGCGGCGACCCCGAGCCGTGAGCGATCGAGCGTCGCCATCGCGACCTTGAAGCCCTCGCCCGGTTCGCCGAGCACGTTCTCGTTCGGCACGCGGACGCCGTCGAATACCGGCTGGCCGGTCGGCGACCCGCGGATCCCGAGCTTGTGCTCGAGCTTGCCGACGCTGAAGCCCGGCCGGTCGGCCTCGACGATCAACGCCGTGATCCCGTGTGAGTGGCCTGCCTCACGCTCGGTCACGGCGAACACGACGTAGAAGTCGGCGATCCCGAGGTTCGTGATCCAGTTCTTGGCGCCGTCGATCACCCACTCGTCGCCGTCCCTCGTTGCCCGGGTGCGCATCCCACCCGGGTCCGAGCCGGCATCGGGCTCGGACAGCGCGAACGCCGGCGAGAACTCGCCCGACGCGCATCGCGGCAGGTACCGCTGCTTCTGGTCCTCGGTGCCGAACAGCTTGATCGGCAGCGTCCCGAGCTCGTGCACCATCAGGATCAGCGCAGTCGAGGCGCACGCCTTGGCGATCTCCTCGATCGCCATGTTCAGCATCAGCGCGCCGGTGCCGGTGCCGCCGTACTCGGTCTCGAACGGCAGCCCGAGCACGTCGTGCTCGGCCAGCAGCTCCCGCAGGTCGTACGGGTACTCCGCCTTCTCGTCGATCTCGGCCGCCCGCGGCGCGACCCGCTCCTGCGCGATCTGCCGGATCGTGTCCCGGAAGTCGAGGTACTCCTGGGGGATCGTGTAGAGCTCGGCCAGCGCGGACATGCTCCCTGATCGTACTGAGGCGCGGGTGGCTCCCGGCGCTCGATGGCGCGGGCGGTCGGCGGTGGGCGGCGACGCTGCGATGACACACCTCCGCATGGGCCGGACGTGTGTCATGCGGGCGTCGTTATCCGGGGGTCAGACGACACACCTCGGCGCCGGGCGGGGGGTGTGGCGTGCGGGCGTCGGTGGGCCGACCGCTCCGGTCCTCTCGTCGCGGTCAGAACAACACATTCCCGCCTCCGCCGTGAGGCTGTTCCCTCAGCCGCGCCATCCGCGGTTCAGGCGACGCACCTCGGACCGACGCGAGGAGTGTGTCGTGCGAGCCGCGGTCGCGAAACGACGACGCACCCCCCGCCTGAGCAAGGGGTGCGTGATCTCGTCGCTACTTCAGAGGGGGCTCCTACAGACCCGACGGGTGCCGAACGACGTAGCCGCCGCCGTCCTGCAGGTTGCCGGTCGGATTCGAGCGCCACCGCGGGCCGTCCCCGTTGGGGATGTTCGGGCCGCCGAAGTTGGCGGTGTCGAACGACCGTCCGGCGATCGCGATGAACACGTGGCCCGAGTTGGCGTAGATGCTGACCCACTTACCCGGCCCCGGCTCCCATCCCGACTCCATCGAACCCGATGGCTCGGGCGAGGACAGCAACCCGGCCGCGTGGAGCACGTAGCCGACGGCGCCGGAGCAGTCGTAGCAGCTCGAGTTCCAGGAGCCGTGGCCCCCGGCGTAGCAGTACGACGTGTGGATGATCCGGTTCCCGGCGTTGATCATCGTCACGACCTGAGACGGGGCGCCGAGCGGCGCCGTCGCCGTTCCGTCCGGGTTGATCCGGGCCGGGCCGCTTGGCCGGGTCAAGAGCGATGCGATCGACTTCCGCAGCGTCTTCTCGACCTTCACCGAGACGACGCCCGTCGGGGCGAGGTGGTGGCCCCGCTCGAACGCGACCACGCTGTCGCGCGTGGGCATGTCGAAGGTCCCCGTGATCGTCGTCGAGTAGCCCGCGAAGGTCAGGTACTGCTGGAGGACGCGGACGTCGTGGCCGTTCATTCCGGGCCACAGGACTCGGCCCCCCAGATGAGCGCTGCTTGCGCTCGAGCTGGCGAATGGGGTTGCGCCACCGCTGCCAGGATGCTTGGTAGCTGCGAGCGCCGATCCGCTGATGCCGATCACCCCCACCAGTGCGGCTGCGCCCGCGCAGCGCGCGACGCGAAGGAGCACGTTTGACACGTTGTTCCCTTCTCTTTCTCGCGCCTACGGGGTTAGCTGTCGGGCTCGCGCTGAAAGAGTCGCGCTACGCCAAGAACTTCGGCGATTCGCCCCTGGAGCCGTGGCTCCCTTGGGTTCCCCGTTCCCTGGTCATCTGATGACCCGGGATTCGGCTGGGCCTATGTGTTCGCGGCGCGACAGTACACCATTGTTCGGACTTATGTCGCGCTAGAGAACAGAGTGGCTGTACTAGGCTCGAGAGATGGACTCGGATTACACGGCCCAGCAGGTCGCAACTCTCATGGAGAGCGGGGACGTGCAGCTCGTCGACGTGCGCCAGCCCTACGAGCACGAGGCCGGCCGGATCGCCGGCGACCGCCACATCGAGCTCGGCCGGCTGGCCGCCGAGGTGGAGACGCTCGACCGCGAGCGGCCGGTGGTTTTCTACTGCCGCAGCGGCGCCCGCTCGGCGATGGCGACCGAGGCGTTCCGCGGCGCCGGGTTCGACGCGCACAACATGCTCGGGGGCCTGCTCGACTGGGAGGCAGCTGGCCTGCCGCTCGAGCCCGCCGGCGGCTACGTCGCCGACTGACCGCGCCGCCGCGAGCGCCCCACTAACGAGCGCTCAGGAGATCGTCCAGGTGTCCCCGGAGACGAGCAACTCGGCGAGCTCGCCCTCGCCCGCCGGCTCCGGCGGGACGCGGCCGTCGCGGCCGTAGACCGCCCGCTGGACGTCGCGGAAGATGCCGATCGGCGTCGGGCCGGTCGGGTCCTCGGCGAGCCTCGCGAGCGAGAACGCGACCCCCGGGTCCAGCCGCGAGGGGTCGTGGACGATCAGCGCGTCCTCGCCGACGTCTGCGACGTTCACGATCTCGAGGCCGCCGTCGGCGCCCCGCGCGACTCCGCGCTCGCGCTCGACCCCGAAGCGGATCGGCTCGCCGTCGATCAGCCTGATCTGGTTGGCGTCCTTGACGTCCTTGTCGGTCAGCGCCGAGAACGCCCCGTCGTTGAACACCGGGCAGTTCTGGTAGATCTCGACGAGCGACGCCCCCTCGTGGGTGGCCGCGGCGCGCAGCACCTCTGAGAGGTGGCGCTTGTCGCGGTCGATCGTCCGGGCGACGAACGTCGCCTCGGCGCCGAGCGCCAGCGCCACCGGATTGAACGGCTGGTCAGCAACGCCGAACGGCGTCGACTTGGTGATCTTGCCGAGCTCTGAGGTCGGCGACGCCTGGCCCTTCGTCAGCCCGTAGATCTGGTTGTTGAACAGCAGGATCTTGACCGGGACGTTTCGCCGCAGGGCGTGGATCAGGTGGTTGCCGCCGATCGACAGCGAGTCACCGTCGCCCGTCACGACCCAGATCGATAGGTCCTCGCGGGTCGCGGCGAGGCCGGTCGCCAGTGCGGGTGCGCGGCCGTGGATCCCGTGCATCCCGTACGTGTCCATGTAGTAGGAGAACCGGCCGGCGCAGCCGATCCCGGTGATGAACACGATCCGCTCGGGCGGGATCCCGAGCTCGGGCATGAACTGCTGGACTGCGGCGAGCACCGCGTAGTCGCCGCATCCGGGGCACCAGCGCGTCTCCTGGTCGGATTGGAAGTCCGACTTGGTGAGCGCCTCGCCGCCGCCGCCGCCGTTGCCGTGTCCGTTCGCCGCCACCGCCATCACTGCCGCTCCTCGATCGCCGCCTCGATCTCGCCCGTGAACAGCGGCACACCCTGGACCTTCGTCAACGACTCGATGTCGAGAAGGAACCGAGCGCGCAGGACCTGCGCCAGCTGCCCGGTGTTCATCTCGGGGATCAGCACCCGGTCGTAGGCGCGCAGTACGTCGCCGGTGTTCGTCGGAAGCGGGTTCAGGTGACGCAGCTGGGCGGACGCGACCTTGAGGCCGTTCAGCCGGGCGCGCCTGACCGCGGCGCGGATCGGGCCCTCACTCGAGCCCCACCCCAGCACCAGCAGCCGCGCGCCCTCCTCGTCGTCGACCTCGAGCGGCGGCAGCTCGTCGGCGATCCCTGCGACCTTCGCCGCCCGCAGCTCAGTCATCCGCTCGTGGTTGGCGCCGTCGTAGGAGATGTTGCCGGTCCGGTCGGCCTTCTCGAGCCCGCCAATCCGGTGCTGGAGGCCGGGCGTCCCGGGGACCGCCCAGGGCCGCGCGAGCCGGTCGTCGCGCGCGTACGGGAGGAACGTCTCGCCTGGCGGGGGCGGGGTCGCGAACACGGCCTCGATCCCCGGCACGTCGGCCACATCCGGGATCCGCCACGGCTCCGTGGAGGAGGCGAGGAACGTGTCCGCAAGGATGATCACCGGCGTCCGGTAGCGGATCGCGATCTGCACCGCCTCGAACGCGGCCTCGAAGCACCCGGCAGGAGTGCTCGGCGCGACCACGGGCAGCGGCGACTCGCCGTGGCGCCCGTACAGCGCCATCAGCAGATCGGACTGCTCGGTCTTCGTCGGCATCCCGGTGGACGGCCCGGCGCGCTGGACGTCGATCACGATCATCGGCAGCTCGAGCATGACCGCGAGGCCGACGGTCTCGGCCTTCAGGTCCATTCCCGGGCCGCTCGTCGCGGTCACGCCAAGGCGGCCGCCGAACGCGGCGCCGAGCGCCATCCCCGCCGCCGCGATCTCGTCCTCGGCCTGGATCGTGCGGACGCCGAAAGACTGATGACGCGAGAGCTCGTGCAGGAGCTCGGAGGCGGGGGTGATCGGATAGCTCGCGAGCAGCAGCGGCAGCCGGCTGCGGACGCTCGCCGCGACCAGCCCGAGCGACAGCGCCGTCGTTCCGTTGACGTTCTTGTAGGTGCCCGGCGGCACGCCCGCGACGGGCTTGACGCGGTACTGGACGTCGAGCAGCTCGGTCGTCTCGCCGAACGACCAGCCGGCGTTGAACGCCGCCAGGTTCGCCTTCATCACCGCGGGCTTGGCCTTGAACTTCTGCTCGATCCACTTCTCGGTGACGTCGGTCGGCCGACCGTAGAGCCACGACAGCACCCCGAGCGCGAACAGGTTCTTCGCGCGGCCGGCGTCGCGCGTCGAGGCGTCCTCGACCTGCTCGACCGCGGCCGTCGTCAGCGCAGTCATCGGGATCCGGTGGACGCGGTAGCTCTCCAGCGAGCCGTCCTCGAGCGGGTTGGACTCGTACCCGGCCTTCTCGAGGTTGCGCTTGGAGAAGGCGTCCTCGTTGAGGATCACCATGCCGCCGCGCTCAATTTCGAGAAGATTTGCCTGCAGCGCCGCCGGGTTCATTGCGACCAGCACGTTGGGCCGGTCGCCGGGGGTGAGGATGTCGCGCGAGGCGAAATGGATCTGGAACGCCGACACCCCCGCGAGCGTTCCAGCGGGGGCGCGGATCTCGGCCGGGAAGTTCGGCAGCGTCGCCAGATCGTTGCCGAGGACGGCCGTCGCGTCGGTGAACCGCGTGCCGGCAAGCTGCATTCCGTCACCGGAGTCTCCTGCGAAGCGGACCACCACCCGCTCGCGTTCTTCGATCGTCTTGCTCATGCCTTCCAGGCCGTTGCGCGCGTCACCCGCTTACCAAGTGTACGCGGGCGCCCAGTCGTACCCGCCGCCGGGGGCAAAGCGGCCGTCGCGCCGCCGCTCGCGTGCCTTCTCAGAGCCCCGTTAGTTAGAGCTTGGCCACGTTGATGGCCTTCGGGCCCTTGGGGCCCTCCTCCTCCTCGTAGGAGACCCGGCTGCCCTCGGCGAGCGAGCGGTAGCCGTCGGCGTTGATGCTCGAGTGGTGGACGAAGAGGTCCCGGCCGCCCTCATCGGACGCGATGAAGCCGAAGCCCTTCTCGTCGTTGAACCACTTCACGGTG
The DNA here is from genome assembly GCA_036490875.1 of Solirubrobacteraceae bacterium. GTDB lineage: Bacteria > Actinomycetota > Thermoleophilia > Solirubrobacterales > Solirubrobacteraceae > Palsa-465. The sequence continues at coordinate 16,062 of DASXDA010000099.1, read as the reverse complement.
CCAGTGGGCATGAAGTTTCCTCCTTGGGCGTATCGTGCTGCTGCCGCGGAGGACTACTCGCCTACCCCGGGCCTGCACTTGAGCTGTTTTCGAGAGAGATTGCTGCGCGTACCTGCTTGCGCGCAAGGTAGCACGGCGACTGGTCAGGCAACCCATGGAATCGGCCGTCCGTTGGCACTTTGCGGCACTCTTTCGTGCACGTGATGGAGGACCCGATGCCACTAGGCCGACACGCCCGATTGCCGCTGCGCGAGATCAACCTGCGAGCGTCCCGCTCGTCCGGGCCCGGCGGGCAGCACGCGAACGTCACCGCGTCCCGCATCGAGGCCTCGTTCGACGTCGCCGCGTCCACCGCGCTGACCGACGCGCAGAAGCAGCGGGTGATCGCGCGGTGCGGCCCGCGGGTGACCGCCGTGGCCCAGGACGCCCGCAGCCAGGCCCGCAACCGCGAGCTCGCGCTCGAGCGGCTCCAACGACGGCTGACGAGCGCGCTCGCGACGCAGCGACCCCGTCACGCGACCAGGCCGACACAGGCGTCGGTCCGCCGGCGGCTGGACCGCAAGCGTCGCGACTCACAGCGCAAGCGCACCCGCCGACGCCCGAGTGCCGACGATTAGTGTGCACTAGATGCGCTGGCTGGTCGACGGGATGAACGTGATCGGCACGCGGCCGGACGGGTGGTGGCGCGATCGCGACGCCGCGATGCTGAGGCTCGTCGACCTGCTCGAGCGGTGGGCCGCCGCCTCGGGCGAGGACGTGACGGTCGTGTTCGAGCGAAAACCCTCGCCGCCGATCCGCTCGACTGTTATCGACGTGCTCCACGCACCGAGGCCGAAGGCGAACGCCGCCGACGACGAGATCGTCCGGCTGCTCCGCGACGATCCCAACCCCGCGGCCGTGCTGGTCGTGACCTCCGACCGGTGGCTCGCGGACCGGGCGCGAGCCGCGGGTGCGACCGTCGTCGGTGCCGACTCCTTTCGGACCCGGATCGAGGAGGTGTGACAATCCGACAATGGCCCCCGAGCCGCTTTCGGATGCCACCAGACCGGACGTCGCCCGGCAGGACTCTCCGCGGCCCGACGCGCCCGAGCGCGGCCAGTCGTCCGACGGCCGCCCGCGCCTGCCCGGCTGGCGCGTAACTCCGTCGCCCGACGGGCGCGGTCGGGGGAGCGGCGGTCCGGGGCCGCCGAGCCGGGCAACGATCAGATGGCTCGCCGTCGTGCTCGTGCTCGGCGTGCTCGCGCTCAACTTCTGGATCTCCTCGCAGGCGCTGAAGCCGGCCTCGCGGGTTCAGGTCCCGTACAGCCCGACGTTCCTGCAGCAGGTCGAGTCGGGCAACGTCAGCCAGATCTCCTCGACCGGAGATTCGATCGAGGGGACGTTCCGCAGCGGGGTCAAGTACCCGCCCGACTCCTCAGCCAACCCGGACACGCTGTTCTCGACCCAGATCCCGTCGTTCGCCAACAACTCTCAGTTGTCGCAGCTGCTGCAGAACCACCACGTCACGATCAACGCACATCCGGCGAACGCCGGGCCCTCGTTCATCGCCGAGCTGCTCTTCGGGTTCGGCCCGACGCTGCTGCTGGTGCTGCTGTTCGTGCTGCTGATGCGCCGCGCGGCGGGCGCGGGTGGCGCCGGCGGCCTGATGAGCTTCGGCCGGTCGAGGGCCCGCCGGGTCGAGGGCCAGGAGCAACCGATCACGTTCTCGGACGTCGCCGGGATCGACGAGGCCAAGGAGGAGCTGACGGAGATCGTCGACTTCCTCAAGAACCCGGACAAGTACGTGCGGCTCGGCGGCAAGATCCCGCGCGGCGTGCTGCTCAGCGGGGCGCCCGGGACCGGCAAGACGCTGCTCGCCCGCGCGGTCGCCGGCGAGGCCGGCGTGCCGTTCTTTCACATGAGCGCCTCCGAGTTCGTCGAGATGATCGTCGGCGTCGGCGCCTCCCGGGTACGCGACCTCTTCCAACAGGCCAAGGACGCCGCGCCCGCGATCATCTTCATCGACGAGCTCGACGCGATCGGCCGCTCCCGCGCCGCAGGCGGCGCGAACATCTCCGGCGGTCACGACGAGCGCGAGCAGACCCTCAACCAGATCCTCACCGAGATGGACGGATTCGACCCGCGCCAGGGCGTGATCGTGCTCGGCGCGACCAACCGCCCGGAGATCCTCGACCCGGCCCTGCTGCGTCCGGGCCGGTTCGACCGCAGGGTCTCCGTCCAGCCGCCGGACCGCGTCGGCCGCGAGGCGATCCTGCATGTGCACACGCGCGGCGTGCCACTCGACCCATCGGTGAACATCGAACAGACGGCGGCATCCACTCCGGGGATGGTCGGGGCGGACCTCGCGAACCTCGTCAACGAGGCCGCGCTGCTCGCCGCACGCCGCGAACACGAGCGCGTCACCTCCGACGACTTCTCCGCCGCGCTCGAGCGGATCGTGCTCGGCGCCGAACGCAAGGTGATGCTCTCCGAGGACGACCGCCGGCGGACCGCCTACCACGAGGCAGGGCACGCGGTCGTGGGGATGATCACGCCGGGCGCCGACCCCGTCCGCAAGGTCTCGATCATCCCCCGCGGCCAGTCGCTAGGCGTCACGTTCTCGGCGCCCGACGCCGACCGCTTCAACTTCGAGCAGCGCTACCTACTCGCGCAGATCAAGGTCGCGCTCGGTGGCCGGGTGGCCGAGGAGATCGTGTTCGGCGAGGTCACGACAGGCGCCGAGTCGGACATCCAGCAACTGACCCAGATCGCGCGGCAGATGGTCGGCCGCTGGGGGATGAGCCCCGCGATCGGACCGGTCGCGGTGATCCCGATGGACGGCGCGAGCCCGTTCTTCCCGGGTGTGCACGAGACCTCGGAGGCGACGCAGCGGCTGGTCGACGAGGAGGTCAGGCGGATCGTCGAGTCGGCCCATGCCGCCGTCGGCAAGCTGCTGCGCAGTCAGCGCCCCCGCCTCGAGTCGCTCGTCTCGGCGCTGCTCGAGCACGAGACGCTCTCAGAGGAGCAGGCGTACGAGGCGGCGGGGCTCCCACGCAACTCCGAGGCACGGCCGCAGCCGGTCGGCTCGCCGGTCCGCTCGCTGCCGGCCCCCAGCCCCTAGGGCACTAACTCCAGCGGAGCGCGAAGTCGAACGCGGCCCCGTGCAGCCGGCGATTGCGCATGGCCGCGAACTTGAACTTCAGTGTTTGGGTCGAGACCGTCCTCGTGCTGCGGCCGCCGAGCTTCTGGATCACCAGCAGCTTGACGAACAGCGGGTGGTGAACCGCGAGCAGCAGCTTGGCGGTGTGGCCGAGGGACACCCGAATCGTCTTCGTCCTTCCACCGTGGAGCGTGCGGCTCGCGCTGCCGAGCGCGAATACGACGCGACGGGTGTTGCTGCCGGGGGCGGGGCGGGCGGCGATCGCGAGCAGCTCGTCGCCCCTGAACGTCTCGACCACGCTCAGCTGGAGCTTCAGAGCACACGTGTCGCGCGGGCGGCCGGCGCACGACGCGCTCAGGCTCGCGGTGGCACCCGACACCTTGGCGCGCGTGACGGTCGGCTTCCCGGATCCGGGGAACACCGGCGGGGGCGGACGCGGCTTCGGTTGGGGCGGGGACCCGGTCGTCAGCATTTGGTCGGCGCCGGTGAAGGTGCCGAAGTCGCTGACGGCGACCGTCCGGTAGTGGATCGTCGTAGCGGGCGCGAGCCCGCTCAGGGTCGCGCTGAACCGCGTGGAGCCGTCAAGGAGACCGCTGCTCTGCACGCCCGTCGTCTGACCGTAGGCCGTCGTCGGGCCGTACTGGAAGAAGACGTTGACGGATGCCCCGGCGGGATCGACGGTGCCGTTGAGAACCGCTCCAGACGTCGTGACCGCGCCGGCGACGGCCGTCGAGACGACACCAGGCTGATACGTACCCGCGAACAGACCGATCGGGCCCGTCTCGTTCGTGAACAGGAAGAACGGCGTCCCGAGTGCGCCCCCCTGACAGCTCGCGCCGTCCTGGTTGAACGGCGTGCCGGTGCACGAGGACGAGATCGGCTCGCGCACGTCGGCCTGGCTCGGCGGCGTCAGCGGCACGCTGGCGTCGTCGAGCACGAATGTCGGCGCGGCGGGGGAGCCGGTGAAGTGGCCGAGGAGCGCCCGCTCGCCGGTGACGCCGCCGAAGTCCTCGCGCCAGGAGATGTACGGGGTGTGGCCGGAGAACGTGATCTCGGGCCGGGTGGAATCTCCCGTGCCGCCGGAGATCGGAGCGCCGCCGTTGGCGAGCTCGAAATGCGCGGTGCTGCCGGTGCCAACGAGCCGCGAGACGAACACCTGCTTGACGCCGCCCACCTGCTCGTCCCACGCGACCCACGGGACGGTGGGCGTCGACGGGTCCATCGTGCCGGCGGCGACCCGCGGGTCCTCCGCGTCGGACGAGGGGTCCTTGTTGAGCGAGCAACCCGCCTCGGCGGTCGTCGATGCGGCGCAGCTGTCGCTGGTGTCGAGCGTGCCCTGCGCGGCGCTGCCGACCGCGCCCCAGTGAAACCCGCCATTCGCGCCGACGCCGTCGCTGACCCCCTGCGCGGCGAACACCAGCCCGTTGGTGCTAAGTCCCAGCTTGCTCGGGCCCGTCTCGTACCACACGATCCACGGCACGCCGTCGTTCGCGCCGGCGAATGCGATGTCCGGCTCGAGGCCGTCGCGCGTGGGGTCGACGTTGAGGCTCGGATCGGTGGCCCCGGTGCCGACGCGAGGCACGCCGACCTGCTGCCAGCAGAAGCCGCCGACGCTGGGGACATGGCCGCTGACACTCTTGCCCGCTGGCGTCACTCCGTCGCAGTTCGCCTGCCCGGGGCCCAGCGGCCGGACGGCGAAGATCTGGTCCTTGCCTTTGACCGGCGCGGCGTCGGTCTCCTGCCATGTGACCCACGGTCCCGGCTTGATCGCGTCGGTCGCGGAGCCCCCCGCGATCGCCGGGTTCTCGGCGGCGTCGGAGGTGTGGATGTTGAGCGACGGGATCAGCACGCCGCCGGCGGTGTCGCGCGCCTGGCCGCCGAAGATCCACTTGCCCTGGTTCGAGTCGCCGGTGTTGTCGAACCGGCTGGCGAAGATGTTCGGCGCGCCGCCGAACGTCGCCGTGTCCTCGTACCAGGTCGCCCAAGGGACCGTACGCCCGGCCCCGGCGAAGTCGATCGCCGGCGCCTCGCCGTCCTCGCCCTGGTCGAAGTTGAGCGAGCCCGGGAAGGGCCGCGCGGTATCCGACCTGCCGCCGACGGTGCCGCTGCCGCGCGTCGTCCACAGGCCATCGGCGAACGACCGGGCGAAGATCTGATCGTGGGCCGAGGTCTGCTGGCGGAGGATCGCCCACGGGACCGCGACGTTGCCCGCTGTCAGCGCCCCACCGACGAGATCCGAATTCGCCGGCTGCTCGCCGCTGGCGCCGCGAGAGGGGTCGATCCCGGCGGCGGGATCGTCGTTGACCTGGCCGCCGGTCGGCAGCTGCTGGAAGCCAAACGCCGAGGCCGCCACGACCAACGCCAACAGCGAGCCCAGCGCCACCGATCTCCTCATCCGGAACACGTCCTTTCGACGCGCGATCTTCCGGCCTTTACAGCAGCCCGGAACTTAACCAGCTACGCGCGCGGGCGTGAAGACCGCGGCGGGTGCGACTAGTCCCCGAGCCGTGTCAGCCGCGCGAGCGCTTCGTGACACGCGATCACGCGCTGCTTGACCGGGTCGTCGTCGGGACGGTCGTGGACCAGGTCCCAGGTCCGGTCGGCGATGTCGCGGGCGTTCTCCGCGGTCGCGCTCTCCCACAGGCGATCGACGAGCCGCAGCTCGAAGCTCTGGAGCTGCTCGGCGGGATCGCCGGGCGGCATCTTCGGCAACGGCTCGGCCACCGTTTCCTTCCACATCGAAGTGGCGACCAGCAGTCGATTTCGGAGGGTGATCGGATCCAATTGGGGGCGCCTCGGAAGCCGGCAATAGCCTATCCGCTTGCCGCCGGCAGCTCCTGCCGCAACGTCACGACCGGCGCGAACTCATCGCCCTGGTCGGCGACCCGCGCAAGGACGTCCGCGACCTCGAACGTCAGGGCCGCCTCGTCGCGCTCCTCCAGACAGCGCGCGACCTCCTCCCAGCGGACCGGCGTCGACACGGTCGGCCGCTCGCGCGCGCGCGCGGAGTAGACGTTCACGGTCGTCTTGTGCTCGTCGTTCTGGCTCCAGTCGACGAGCACCCTTCCCGGGCGCAGCCGCTTGGTCATCCGCGCGACGACGAGCTCGGGCATCCGCTGCTCGAGCAGCTCCGCGATCCGCTTCGCGAGCGCCTTCGTCTGGCGGTAGCCGACGTCGGTGTTGAGCGGCACGTACACCTGCAGCCCCTTCGAGCCCGACGTCTTCGCGAAGCTCTCGACCCCGAGCTGCTCGAACAGCCCGTGGAGCACCCGCCCGACCTCGCAGCACTCGACGAGCCCCGCCGGGGCGCCGGGGTCGAGGTCGAACGCGAGCAGCGTCGGCTGCTCGGGCCGCGCCGCCAGCGCCAGCGACGTGTGCAGCTCGATGTCGGCCAGATTCGCGAGCCACACGAGTGTCGGCCGGTCCTGCGCGAGCGTGTACTCGACATCCTTGATCCGGACCGTCTGCACCCACTCGGGGCGGTGCGACGGGGACTGCTTCTCGTAGAAGTACTGCTGATCGACCCCGTTCGGGTAGCGCTTCAGCGTCAGCGGGCGGTCGTGCAGATGCGGCAGCACCGCCGGCGCGATCCGCGTGTAGTAGGCGACCAGGTCGCCCTTGGTGAACCCGGTCTTGGGGTAGAGCACCTTGTCCCAGTTGGTGATCCGCAGCCTGCGGCCGTCGACGAGCACCATCAGCGCCCCCTCTCCCGTCCGCTCGACCTCGTCGAACAGCGCCTCGGGCGAATCGGAGTCGAGGTCGGGGGTGGCGCTCCCGCGGTCCTCCGCGGACCCCTCGCGCACCACCTCGCGCGGGCTCTTGTCCTCGCGCAGGCCCTTGAACGACGGCGCCCGCATAACGCCCTCGCCGGTCCACTCGCGGAACTCGATCTCGGCCACCAGGCACGGCTCGACGAACACCGCCTCGCGCGGGAATCGCGGACCGTCCGCACCGGCGGCGAACGGCGAGTCCGGGCGCCGGAACGGCTCGAGCCTCCGCGCCAGCTCGTCGAGCGTACGCTCGGTGAAGCCGGTCCCCACCCGGCCGGCGTAGGCGAATGACGCACCGCGGTAGTACCCCATCAGCAGCGCCCCGATCCGCTCCGAGCGCCTCCCCTCCCCCGGGATCCAGCCTCCGATCACGAGCTCCTGGCGCGTCGTGTTCTTGACCTTCAGCCACGCGCCCGACCGCCGGCCCGGCTCGTACCGCGAGTCCAGCCGCTTGGCGACGACCCCCTCGAGGCCCTGCTCGCGGGTTGCCTCGAGCAGCGGCGTCCCCTCCCCCACGCGCGCCGCCGGGACCCGCCACGCGCGGCCGCCGAGCCCGAGCTGCTCCAGCCGCGCGCGCCGCTCGGTGTACGGCAGTTCCATCAGCGAGTGGCCGTCCAGATACAGCAGGTCGAAGATCGCGTACACGACCGGGACGCTCGCGGCGAGCCTTCGCACCGAGCTCGCGGAGCGCACGTGCATTCGCTGCTGCAGCCGCTCGAAGCTCGGCTTGGGGTGGGCGGGATCCGAATAATCGAACGCGACGATCTCGCCGTCGAGCACGGCCTCGCGCATGCCCAGGTCCTCGAGCATCCCGCGGACCTCGGGATACGCGTCGGTCACGTCGTTGAGGTTCCGGCTCTCGAGCCGCAGCCTCCCCGGCTGGGCATACGCGATCGCCCGCACTCCATCCCACTTGACCTCGAACGACCAATCGCGCTGCCGGGGCGGCAGCACCTTCGAGCTGCGCGCCATCATCGGCACGACGTGCTCGGGCATCGGCATCCGGTCGGGATCGTCGGGCGGGTCCATCCGGTGGATCAGCCAATCGCTCTCGGAGTCCTCGCGGCCGATCGGAAACAGCCCGTAGCGGCCACGGAGCCGCTCGCCGTGGAACACCACCTCGACCTTGCGCTCCTCCCACTTAAGCGGCTCGTAGGTCCCGGTGTCCCAGATCGACATCGTCCCGGCGCCGTACTGCCCCTTCGGAATTTCTCCAGAGAACTCGAGGTACTCGAGCGGATGGTCCTCGGTGCGGACCGCGAGACGGTTCTCCTTGGGGTCCTGCGGGATCCCGTTCGGGACCGCCCACGACGCGAGCGTCCCGTCGTGCTCGAGCCGCAGGTCCCAGTGCAGTCGGGTCGCGTGGTGCTCCTGGACGACGAACCGGGGCAGCCCCTCCAGCGAAGCCGCTCCGTCGCCACCCGCGGGCTCCGGAGTCGCGTCGAGGTCACGCTTGGCGCGGTAGCGCTCGAGCGGCTCTTTCCCGTCCCGTGTTTTCCTCGCGGCCGCCATCTCCGGGGTTAGGCTAAGCCCAACGACCCCGGAGGTGAGGCTGATGGCGGTGAAGCTATACCGCTGCTCGACGATGTGGATCAAGGGCCCGCACCCGTGCTGGAAGGTGCAGAAGGCGCTCGACGACGCCGGAATCGAGTACGAGCTGGTCAAGGGACCGGTGCGGCGCTCGAAGCGCACCGAGTACGAGCAGCTGACGGGAACGAAGCTCTACCCGGCGATCGTGCTCGACGACGGGACCGTGATCAAGAAGGATTCGAAGGAGCTGATCGAGATGATCAACTCCGGTCAGATCGGCGCCTCGGGCGGCTCGAGCGCGACGACTTGAAGCCCCGCAACGGTCTCTTCTCCGATTCTTAATCCAAAGCGGCATCATTTCGTCCCGTAATGGCGCGCGTTCTGGTGGTCGACGACGAGCCCGCGGTGCGGCGGGCGCTTGAGCGTGCGCTGAAGCTCGACGAGTACGAGGTCGCGCTAGCGGCCGACGGTCAGGAGGCCCTCGACCAGCTCTCGACTGAGCCGGCCGACGCGGTCGTGCTCGACATCGCGATGCCGCGCGTCGACGGGCTCGAGGTGGCGCGCCGGATGCGGCGGGCCGGCGACCGCACCCCGATCCTGATGCTGACCGCCCGCGACGCGATCGATGACCGCGTCGAGGGGCTCGACGTCGGCGCCGACGACTACCTCGTCAAGCCGTTCGCGCTCAAGGAGCTCCAGGCCCGGCTTCGGGCGCTGCTGCGCCGGACGGGCGAGGGCAGCCGCGGCGAGGTGCTGCGGTTCGAGGACCTCGTGCTCGACCCGGTCGCGCACGAGGTTCGCCGGAGCGACCGGGCGATCGAGCTGACCAAAACCGAGTTCCTGCTGCTCGAGCTGTTCCTGCGCCACCCGCGCCAGGTGCTGACGCGCTCTCAGATCTTCGAGCATGTGTGGGGATACGACTTCGGCCCGACCTCGAACGCGCTCGGGGTGTACATCGGGTACCTGCGGCGCAAGACCGAGACCGACGGCGAGCCGCGCCTGCTGCACACCGTACGCGGGGTCGGGTACATCCTCCGAGACTGAGGGTTCCGTGCCGCTGCGCCGGAGAGTCGGACTTGCCGCGGCGGCAGCCGTTGGGATCGCGATCGTCCTGGCGTGCTGCGTCGCATACCTGGTGGTGCGCGACCAGCTTCGAGGGCAGGTCGATTCGTCGCTGCGCGCGCAGGCCGCAGTGATCCAGCACGGCAACTTCGACACGCTCGCCCGCCCGTTGCCGGGAATCCCACCGAGCGCGGGCGGCCCCGCGCCTTATGTTCAGGCCGTGCTGGCCGACGGGACCGTGCTGCCCCGCCAGGGGGGTGTCGTGCTGCCGGTCACCCAGCGCGTGCTCGCGGTCGCCGGAGGTCAGTCGCACGGCTTCATGACCGACGTGAGCATCGGCAACAACCACCTGCGCGAGATCACGATTCCGGTCCCGCTCATGTATCGCGGCGAGCCCGTCGTGGTGCAGCTCGCTCGCCCGCTGAACTCGGTCGACCATGTGCTGTCGCGGCTGCGGTTGATGCTCGCGCTGGTGATTGTCGGCGGGATGGCGCTCGCGCTGGTGCTCGGCAGACTCGCCGCGCGCCGCGTGCTGGCCCCGCTCGCGGAGGTCGCGGACACCGCTCAGCATGTCGGCGAGACCGAGGACCTCGCCAGCCGGATCCACGTCCACGCCGACGACGAGGTCGGCCAGCTCGCCACCCGCTTCAACACGATGCTCGACCGGCTCGAGACATCGCGCGATCAGGTGGACGAATCCGTCAGGGCCCAGCGCCAGCTCGTCGCCGACGCGTCGCACGAGCTGCGCACCCCGGTCACGAGCATGCGCACCAACGTCGAGCTGCTGCTCGCCGACACGGGCATGCCCAAGGACGAGCGGCGGCGGATCCTCGCCGACGTGCTCGAGCAGACCGAGGAGCTGACCGCGTTGATCGGCGACCTGATCGAGCTCGCCCGCGGCGACCTGCCGCCCGGCGAGGTCGAGGACGTGAGGCTCGACGAGGTGGTCGCGAGCTCGCTCGATCGGGCGCGCCGCAACTTCCCGAACGTGCGATTCCAGGCATCGCTCGAGCCGGCGGTCGTGATGGGCGTGCCCGACCGACTCGGGCGCGCGATCAACAACCTGCTCGACAACGCCGCCCGCCATTCGCCGCCCGCCGGGCTCGTCGAGGTCATCGCCGGGCCACGCGGGGTCCGGGTCCGCGACCACGGGAACGGAGTCGACCCCGAGGACCTCCCGTACGTGTTCGACCGCTTCTATCGCGGCGCGAGCTCCCGCGGGCGCCAGGGCAGCGGCCTCGGGCTCGCGATCGTCCGCCAGGTCGCCGACCAGCACCGAGGCTCGGTCGAGGTCGAGAACGCACCCGACGGCGGCGCGGTGTTCACGCTGCGGCTTCCGGTCGTCGCCCACGACGACTCGGCCGACATAGGGTCAGCTGGGCGGCCTGACGACCCGAGCCTGGCGCGCGGTCCGGAAGCGCTTGCCTAGCAGCCAGAACAGCAGCGCGAACACCGGCACGATCACGATCAGCACCGTCCGGTTGGGCCCCGACAGGCCCCGCCGGATCGAGCCGTCGCCGATGATCGCCACGATCGCGATCCCGATCGCGATCGACGGGATCGCCGCGAGCAGCGTCGCGTGCGAGCGGTACCCGGAGAAGTGCTCGCGCGCGGTCACCTCGAGGACGCCGAGCGTGAGCACGACGACACTCACGGCCAGCGCCACGGGCGAAGCCGTCAGCGCGCCGACCGCTGTCCCGATCAGCCCCGCGAAGATCGCTATCTCCGAGACCGGCACGCCGCCGAACGCGCTCGGCGGCGGGTCCCCGTACTTCCCCAAGCGGCTGTCGGCGCGCTGTTGCTGGCGCTCGGCGGCGATCTTCCGCTCCGCGGCGGCCTCGCGCCGCTGCGACTGCACCGCCCGCGGCGCGGCCTCCGGCTTGCGCCGTTTGCGCGACCGGCGCTTGGACTTCGAGGCTGCCACCGTCCCCGGAGGATAATCGCCCCGCGGAGCGCGGGATTCAGGCGACCCGGAGTGGCGCGCGCAGCCCGAGCAGCTCGCGCGCGAGGATCGCCAGCGTCGCGGGCTCGGGGCGGAGGTTCGGATGGACCTCGAGCTGGAGCGGCGCGCCGTGGGACGCGAGCATCGGCGCGAGCCCCGCCCACGGCACCGTGCCGGCGCCGGGCGGCATGTGCAGATCGAGCCGCAGCGGCTCGATCCCGCCGGATCGCGGCGCGCCCGGGGCGGCGCCGAAGTTGTCGTGCACGCAGAACACGATCACCCGGTCGAGCACCGGCTCGGTCAGCTCTACGAGCTCGCACCCCGCCAGCCCGGCGACGATGTGCGCGTGACCGAGGTCGAGGCACATGCCGACCGCGTCGGAGTCGAGCCAGCGAACGAGCTCGTCGACCGCCAGCGGGTTCTCGGCGACCCGTTCCTCGATCCCTGGGTAGCGGGGCGCGTGGTTCTGGATCGCGATCCGGACGCCGAGGGCCGACGCGCGGCGGAGCGCGCGGCGCAGCGAGCGCCGCTCCTCGACGAGCCGCTCGTGCACCCCGGGCGCACCGACCGGAACCTGGGCCCCGTGGTAGACCATCATCTCGGCGCCGGTCAGCGCCGCGTAGCTGAGCGCGCCGTCGAGCTGCCGGTCGTGCTCAGCCGTACCCGCGAACAGCTCCTCGGGCGCGTGCAGGATCAACCGCAGCGAGGTCAGCCGCAGCGTCTCCCACAGCGCGGTGCCGTGCACGCCGATCGCGTCAGGCTGCGAGAGCAGCGCCCGGTCGGGGATCCACAGCTGCACGTATCCGAAGCCCGCAGCCTCGTAGGACTTCAGCCGCGGCGCGGTCGGCCACCAGCCGCGCGGGCCGTCGAGCCCGAGCCGCCGGTGCCCCGGCACGCCGAGGCTCTCGAGCGGGCCGTGCATGCCAGCAGATTCGAGCGCGTCCACTGTCGCGACGATACGCGCGCGGAGCGCTCCCGGTGTGTCGTTTTAGTGGTGCGCGCGGGGGCTCAGCTCGCGGGCGCCCGCTCGGGCGAGGAGGCGTCCTCGAACTCCCGGAACAGGCCCGTGACGACGAACACCACCTGCTCGGCGATGTCGACGGTGTTGTCGCCGATCCGCTCCAGGCACCGGGCGATGAGGATCATGAACATCGCCCACTCGCGGAGGTCGAGGTTGTCGCCGACCTCGACCGCGCGCCTGAAGATCTGGCGGTTCAGCCGGTCGATCTCGTTGTCCTGGCGCACCAGATCGCGTGCGATGTCGACGTTGCGCCTCGCGAACGCGTCCCGCGCCTCGGCGACCTGCGAGCGAGCGAGCTGCCCCATCCGCTCGATCGCGTCGAGGATGTCCTTGTCCTTCGGCGCCTCGTAGCCCGACAGCGGCACGAGCTTGGCGATGTTCACGCACTGGTCGCCCATCCGCTCCATGCAACGAAGGACGTGCAGCAGCGCGGCGACGATCCGGAGGTCACCGGCGACCGGCGCCTGGCGGGCAAGGAGCGACAGGATCCCCTGGTGCACCTCGAGGTAGCGGCCGTCGATCCGGTCGTCGTCGGCGACGACCATCCCGGCGAGCTCGACGTCCTGGTAGCTGACCGACTCGAGCGCCCGATCGAGCTGGGAGATCACCATGTCGAGCCCTCCGAGCGTCTGCTCCTCGAGCTCCTTGAGGTCCGCACGGAACTTGTGGCGCGTCTCTTCCATCGGTTGCCCTCCCTACCCGAACTTCCCGGTGACGTAGCGTTCCGTGCGTTCGTCGGTGGGCGTCGTGAAGATCTTATTGGTCTCGTCGTGCTCGATCAGCTCGCCGTCGAGCAGGAACGCGGTCGTATCCGCCACGCGCGCGGCCTGCTGCATGTTGTGCGTGACGATCACGATCGTGTACCGCGACTTGAGCTCGTCGACCAGCTCCTCGATCTTCAGCGTCGACATGGGATCGAGCGCGGAGGCCGGCTCGTCCATCAGCACGACCTCGGGCTGGATCGCGATCGTCCGCGCGATGCACAGCCGCTGCTGCTGGCCGCCGGAGAGCCCGATCCCCGGCTCGTTCAGGCGGTCCTTGACCTCCTCCCACAGCCCGACGGACCGCAGCGACTCGTGAACGGTCTCGCGCAGCTCCTTGGAGCGGGTGCCGGTCAGCCGCAGCCCAGCCGCGACGTTGTCGTAGATCGACATCGTCGGGAACGGGTTCGGCTTCTGGAAAACCATCCCGATCAGCCGGCGGACCGCGGTGACCTCGACGTCCGAGCCGTACAGCTCGGTCTGGTCGAGCTTCACGCTGCCCTCGGCGCGCGCGCCGGGGATCTCCTCGTGCATGCGGTTGATGCACCGCACCACGGTCGACTTGCCCGAGCCCGAGGGACCGATCAGCGCGGTCGCCTGGTTGGCGGGGAAGTCGATCGACAGGTTCTTGATCGTGTGGTACTGGCCGTAGTAGGCGTTCAGGTCCTTGATCGAGATCGAGTGACCGGAGGCCTTACGAGTAGAGGTCGTAGCTCCCGCTTCCATCTGCTCCGCCGGGCCCCCTGCTGGAGTGGACACTTGCGTCGAATCCTTCGTAGAGGTTTCAGGTCGGATCATGCCAGGCGGCTCCTTCGAGCGACGAATCGGGCGATCAGGTTGAGGACCAGGACCAGCGCCACGAGCGTCAGCGCGGCGCCCCAGGCACGCTGGACGACGATGTCTCGCGGGCTGGTGATGTCGTTGAAGATCTGCAGCGGCAGAGCGTTCATCTGGCCGTTGAGGTTCCCGGTCAGGACGAAGGTCCCGAACGCGGTGAACAGGAGCGGCGCGGTCTCGCCCATCCCGCGGGCGACTGCGAGCAGCGACCCGGTCACGAGCCCCGGCGCCGCCGTCGGCAGCACGACCCTCGTGACGACGCGCCACCGTGGCGCGCCGAGCGCGAGCGCGGCCTCGCGCAGCTCGCTGGGTACCAGCAGCAGCACCACCTCGGCCGAGCGGGTGACGATCGGGAGCATCAGCAGCGCCAGCGCGACCGCCGCCTTCCATCCCGCGTAGCCGGACCCGAACGCATGCGAGGTCACGAGCGTGATGTAGATGAACAGCCCGAACATGATCGACGGGACACCCGTCATCACGTCGATGAAGTAGCGCACGACCCCGGCGAACGGCCCGTTCGTGCCGTACTCGCTCAGGTACAGGGCGACGGCGATCCCGATCGGCACCGCGATCACGGTCGCCAGCCCGACGATCTCGAGCGACCCCAGCAGCGCCGAGCGGATCCCGCCGGGGTCGCCGAAGAAGTTGCCGTTCGGGTCTGTCGTGAAGAAGCTTCCGCTCAACGCGCCGAGCCCCTTGTACAGGAGGTAGTAGATGATCAGCACGAGCGGCACGAGCGCGAGCAGCGTCCCCGCCAGCAACAATCCCCGCATGGCCCGGTCGGTAACCCGTCGCCGCGTGGAGACCTTAAGCCCGAGCGCGCTCACTCGGCATCACCCACCGGCGCGACCGTCATCCCCGTCATCCCGCTCCCCGGCCCGCGTCCCCGCTGGCCACGGACCACGAAGTACCGGGCGATGATGTTGACGACCAGCGTCAGGATGAACAGCGCCAGCCCGGCCGCGAACAGCGCCGAGGAGTGCAGTGGATTGTTGGCGGCCTCGCCGAATTCATTGGCGATGACGGCGGCCAGCGAGTAGCCCTGGTTGAACAGGTGCTGGCCGATCGTCGGCGCGTTCCCGATCACCAGCACGACCGCAATCGTCTCGCCGAGTGCCCGGCCGAGGCCGAGCATCGCGCCGCCGGTGATCCCCGGCCGCGAGTACGGGATCACCGCCATCCGGATCATCTCCCAGCGGGTCGCCCCGAGCGCGAGCGCCGCCTCCTTGTTCTCCCGCGGGACGGTCGCGATCACCTCGCGGGCGATCGCCGAGACGATCGGCAGGATCATGATCGCCAGGATCAGGCCGGCGATGAAGTAGTTCGGCCCGGTGACCGTGCCGCCCCCGAACCACGGGATGAACGAGAAGGTGCTCGCAAACCACTTCTCGATCGGCAGCAGCTTCGGGATCAGCACGAACACGCCCCACAGCCCGTAGACGACGGACGGGACCGCGGCGAGCAGGTCGATCAGGATCGACAACGGCGTCCGGAGCCGCCTCGGGCACAGCTCCTGGACGTATAACGCCGTCGCGACCGCGACCGGGACCCCGATGATCAGCGCGATCCCGGACGTGATCAGCGTGCCGACCACCAGCGCCGCGCCCCGGTAGATGTTGCGCGAGACGTCCCAGTCGTTCCCGAACACGAAGCTGAAGCCGAACTTGCTCAGCGCAGTGTTCGACTCGCCGATCAGGCGGATGAAGAAGTACGCGAGTAGCGCCAGGATCAGCGCGGCGAGGGCTGTCAGGCCCCAGCGCAGGATCCTGTCCGGAACGCGGCCGGCGGCCGACCGCTCGAGCAGCGAGCGGCCGGCCGGACGCGCGGTGGTCGCGCCTGCCTCCACCGGTTACACCCTACGAGACAGGTGACCCGTTGCAGGTCAGCTTCGCGAGCTGCGCGGTGTTCTTCTGCTGAAGGTCCGCCGGCAGCGGCGCGTACGGCAGCTGGCTGGAGCCCGAGCCGAGCGTCTGCTGACCGGGCCCGAAAGCGTAGGTCAG